>JANPJR010000083.1:0-65769 GCA_031425615.1 Cytophagales bacterium | reverse complement strand
AAAAAGAAAAAAGACGAAAATTTAATCTGCAAAATTCACTAAAATATTTACAAAAAAGAAAAACCAAAAAAATTACTTTTGGTGGAAAATACCTTTTACAAAAAATTAGTTTTTTGGCAAATGACAAAGCAAAAAATGAAAATGAGTTGAAAAAAAACAAAAAAGAGTTTCAAAAAAAACGAATTTTACCCATTTTTAGCATTGGCGAAGCCCCACAAAAAAGCAATAGAAAATTTGTATTTGATTTTATAAGCAAAAAAATTACATTCAAACCAAACAAAAATACAAAAGTAAATTTTGAATTTAATTGCTCAAAAAATCAAGAAAAAACCCTGAAAAAATTGCAGGATTTTATTGGAAAAATGCCTTTTTCGGTAAGATTGGACAAGGAATTTATTTGGATTTCTTTTGATGAACAAAAATTAAAAAACTTCGAATTTAAAGAAAATGCGTATTTTGCGGAACTGAAAGCCTTTAAAAAAACAGAAAATTTATACACAGAAAGCGAAAAAAAAGCACAAAAAAAAGAAATATATCAAAAATACCTTTTAGACCAAAAACAAAGAAAATTATTTGGAAAAAATGAAAATCGTTATTTGGCAGTGGATTTAAACCCTGAAAATATTGGTTTTTGTGTGGTGGAAAAATTACCCGAAAACAAAGAAAATCAGATTTTTAAAATAATTCACAAAGCTTGTTTAGATTTGCAACATTTAAGCACCAAAAAAAGGCTTTCTTCCACAGATACATTGCAAATTTACCAAAATAACAAAAGAAAATTTGAGGTGTGCGAGGCTTGGAAATACATTTTTGACCTTGCCACACATTACAAAGTTTCAAATTTTGTGGTAGAAGAATTATCTTTTAAATCTGAAAATCACAATGAAAGTAGTAACATAGCAAACCGAAAAACAAAGAATATTTGGTATAGAACGCTTACTACAAATCTTATCAATAAATATTGCAACTCGTTGGGAATTGAAAAAGTGGAGATAAATCCTGCTTATAGTTCGTTTGTGGGCAATGTACAATATTCTGAATTTGACCCAATCGCTTCCAGCCTTGAAATTGCAAGGAGAGGCATTACAAAATATTGGAAAGGGAGTTCAATTTTTCCTCATTTTTGCAACAAGGACAGGGACACTATGTGCCAAATATTTGGCTTAGATGTTCCCTGCGATACTTTGCAAGGTTGGAAACAAAGTTTTGACCTTTTTCGCACTTCGGGATTGAGATACCGAAGGATTTTGGATAAAACCAAAATCTCAGACAATAATCTCCACTCTTACAAAAGTTGTATAAACGTTTATGCGGTTGTATAGAGTGGTATGTTTTTGTTATCTTAGACTTTCAATTTATATCATTTTAAAAGCCCTAAAAAAATGTATTAATCCCCCTTTGGGTTAGGGGCTATTTCTTAAACCTTTTGATTTTTGATAAAAAATATTATTTTTGATTTGGGCAATGTAATTTTGCCTATTGATTACGCATTGAGCAATCAGGCTTTTGACAAATTATTGGCAAGAAGTGGCAAACAAAATCCACACACAACAACTGATTTGTATTTTAATACATTGTTTCAAACATTGGAAAAAGGGCAAATATCAGAACAGGATTTTTATGAAAAATTTTGTGAAAGTATAGGTATAAAAGCCTCTTTTGAAGAAATATCAGAGGCTTGGAATGCTCTTTTATTGCCTTTTCCAAAAAAAAACGTCTTGTTTCTTGAACTATTACAAGCACAACAGAAATACAAAATATTTCTTCTGAGCAATACCAATAGCATACATGCAAGGGCTTTTGAAGAAGATTTTTATAAAAATTTTGGGTATTATTTCAAAAGCCTTTTTACGCATGCGTATTATTCGCAAGACATGGGCAAACGAAAACCTGAAGCAGGTATTTTTTTAGACGTATTGACCCAACAAAACTTATTACCAGAAGAAACGCTTTTTGTTGATGACAATGCAGACAACCGCAAAACCGCTCTTTCGCTTAATTTGCACGTATTTGCTACCCAAAATGCTGATGATTTATTGGATTTATTTATACGAATTTAAGTTCCTAACCCAAAGGAAAAAACGTTTATGACAAATTCTGTTCAAGGCTGTTTACTCCCTTTGGGTCTGGGGGAATTTATTTATTGATGTTTACAAACTTCTGAATATCCTCACTTTTACCCAAAATAATGAGTAGGTCTCCGCTTTCAAGTTTGGTGTCAGGTCTTGGTACACCAATGATGTGCATATTTTCTACTTTTTGACCGTCTTTATTTTCAGCATATTTACGTTTTATGGTAACAAGGTTAAGCTCATAATTTTTGCGTAAATCAACTTTTGCGAGTTCTTTGTCTATCAATCTTTTAGGCGTTTGTACCTCTACAATTTGGTATCCATCAGGCAAAGTAATGAAAGATTTTATGTCAGGGTTGATAAGCACATTGGCAAAAGTACGTCCTACTTCTGCTTCAGGCGAGAGGATTTCTTTTACCCCAATACGTTCCAAAATCATGCGTTGTTGGTCATTGCTGGCACGTGCTATGATGCGTGGGATTTTCATTTCCATAAGTTGCACTGTAGTCATAAGCAATGCTTCAAAATTTTCACCTATTGCCACTACAACTGCTTCCATTTCTTTGATATTTTGGGCTTCCAATGCTTTTCTATCAGTTGCGTCCAATGCTACTGCGTGAGCAACGTCATCTTTTACTTGTTCTACACGTGCATCATCATTGTCCAATGCCATTACCTCAGCCCCTTGTTCTGCAAGTGCGCGTGCAATCGCTATTCCAAACTGTCCCAATCCTATAACCGCAATTTTTGCCATATTATATTTTTTTAGCCTTATTTTTTACTCTTATTTTTTTGGTTTATTTTTGCAAAATAAAAGCAAAGTTATTTTTTTTTTGTTAAATACATATTAAATACCACTAAAAAATTTACATAAAATATATTATTCTCTAAAATTTAGTATTATGAATATGAACATGCCTGTTATTTGTATAGATGATGCTGGTCGTCCTAATGAAATTCCTACTTCACGTTGGATAAAAAAAGGCGAAAAATATCACATTATTGAAATTGCAAAAATGACACTGCAAGGCAATATATATGGTTGCAAACTTGCGGAAAGGGATAATGATGACCTCGCTCCTTATGCGTATTTTCGCCTTTCTCGCTTTGCAGAAATCAATCCCGACAAAGTAGCAGAAGACGCTTGGGAAGACCAAGACATCAGCGAACTTGTAGAAATTTTAGAAGTGGAAAGAGTGGAAGTGTAAAAATAAATGTGGATTGTGGATTATTTTTTTAATTTAAAATCCCCCTTTGGGGGTTGGGTGGCTTTTTTTATGTTTTATGGATTTAGCTAAACTTTCACTTTTGCAAGAAGAATTGGCAAAAAAAGTAATATTGCCAAATGAAAAAAAAGAAATATATAAAGCAAAAGATGGTGATATTGTGCTTTCGTTGGATATTCAATATGTAGATGAAAAAGCTTATGTGGCTGGTGATTGGCAATATTTGGGAGGGACGCACATCATTACAACAGTAGCGGAATGTACGGTAACATTTCCGTATTATCCTGCATTTTTTTGTTTTAGGGAAGGACCACCATTATTTCAATTTTTGCAAAAAGCCTTAGATGCACAACTACCTACGCCTCATGTAATCGTGGTAGATGGACATGGACAAGCACATCCACGTAGGTTTGGTGTGGCATCTTGGCTGGGTATTCATGCAGATTTGCCTTGTGTAGGTTGTGCCAAAGATAGTTTGTTATGGTATGAGAAGGAACTTTTGGGAGAAGAAAAAAATAGTTTTTTAGAGATTTTTTTGGAAGAAGATTATTTTAATCCGACCAAAAAACCAGTAGGGTATGCCCTCCGTACACAAACCAATATCAAACCTATATTTGTAAGCAATGCCCACAAGATAAGCCTTGCACAAAGTTTGGCTATTATTCAAAAATTGAAAAGCGAATATCGTATTCCTGAGCCACTTCGCAGGGCAGATTTTGCATGTAGAGAAGCCTCCAAAGCACAAATGCCCAAAGTATGGTCGTGGATTTAAGTTTTTTTTGAAATGATTAAAAATCATTATTTTTGCATTTTTAATAAAAAATTAGAAAAAAACAACAAGAAAAATGTAAATAAAATAATGTGTAAATAAAATATGTTGCTATCTTTTCTTTTGCGTACTTTTTTTTTTCGTCCTTATGTGGCTTTAATGCCATTTTTTCTTATATTTTTTTTGGTTTTTAGCTTAAATTTTTCCCCAAAAAATATTTTTGGACAAAATATTTCGCCAGAAATTCGCCCATTGGACAGCATACCAAGTACAAAATGGAGTAATGCACATTTTGTAACAGTCAGCACACATCAAGGACCTGTTTTGATACATACCAAAGCATTAGAAAACTTGATGCAATCTGGTTTTAATGGTTTTCAAGCGGTGTCAGTACTTTGGGGCATACAAAGCAAAGGCAGTCCAAAACGTGCTTGGGAACAAAAACTAAACTTTCCTACGTATGGATTTGGTGGAACTTTGTACACTTTTCATAGAAAAAATACGGTTGGCAATCCTTTTTCTCTATATGGGTATGTCAATTTACCCATTTTACGCAGTCGTGTAGTCAATATTTTTGGGCAAATTACGTGTGGATTAGGTTTTAATTTTGCTAAATTTGATTCCATCAAAAATCCCACAAATACTGCAATAGGCACTTCCACCAACTTGACCATGAGTTACACAATTCAAACAGATATTCCAATCACGAAACGCTTTGCGGTGCGTGTAGGTGCAGGTTTGACACATTTTTCTAATGGCACAGTTGCACAACCAAATTTAGGTTTAAACCTTTTTGATTTAAGTATTGGGGCAAAATATCATTTTTCGCCTTACAAAAAGATTCCTTTGGATATGGATTTTTACCGTTATGCACACCCAAGATATGTGCCTAATTGGAAACCTTATCTTATGGCAGGTTGGGCAGTCAAACAATCTATTCCAAATAGTCCTGTGTATTGGGGGGGTGCTTTGACATTTGGCTATATGCGACAATTTAGCTATGTACAAAAATGGGGTGTGGGCGTGGATTTATTTTATGACCAATCGTTACAAGGTTTTCCCAAAGATAATATTCCTTTTTACCAATATTTTTTGCAAGGTGTGCATATTGGGCATGAAGTGATGATAGACAGGTTTGCGATTATTACGCATATTGGGCATTATACTTGGCAAGAAATTAAGCGTGATTTGCCAATTTATACACGTATTGGCGTGAAATGTCATATTAACCCAAAACTTTTTGTATTGCTTGCACTCAAATCACATGGAGGTGCTGCTGATATGTTGGAATATACAACAGGTTGGCAATTTTAAAGAATTTCATTCCCAAAGTGGGAAAATATTAGCCAAATGTTTCGTTATTTTTTATTTTAAGAGAAAAAACAATTATTTTATTTGGGAAAAATATAAGAAAATTAGGTATTTTTTTTTGCGATCTCTTTCGAGACTAAGTTAGGAGTAAAACACCTTTGTCCTTACAAGATGCAAATCTATAATGTTTTTTTGAATTAAAAAAATAAAAGAAATCATTTATAATTTAACCAAGTCGCGTGTTATATTCTTTTTCAAAAAAAATGGATTTTGATGTTTTTCAGTAAAAACAAACACTTATTTTATCGTTTTTAGTGTTAAAAATATAAATGGACGTAAATTTATAAAAACGGACAACTTAAAAACTGATAACTGGTAACTTGGATTAATTTATATTTTATAATCTGTAATTTACATTTTGGATTAGCATACATTTTGCTTGTAAGCAAATGAATTAAAATTGTATGAATTTATGATTTTTTGCGTAAAAAACTATATTTTTGTAAAAAAATAAAAGCTTTCAACTTTTTATTTTTACTATTAGGAATTTCTTATGAATAAATGCTATGAAAATTTAATGAAAAGCAAGCTACAATTACATATACTTAATTTAATCCTTTTTTTTACATTTTTTGGATATTCTCAAAAATTATTTTCCCAAAACCCTACACAAGAAGAAGCACAACGTATGCGTAGGGACGCTATCAAATGTGCAGAAAGTTATCTGAAAGGTATCAACCAATTAGGTGATATTTCTGAAAATGCAAGAAGGTGGCGAGAAGATGATAAAAGCCTTATACTTGACGATTTATTCGCATCAAGAGGGGTCAATGTGTATAATGACCTCGCAAGGGTAAGGGACAAACAAACCGAAAAACTTTCTATTCCTGAATATCTTGAAAAAATTGAACTTTGGTATCCACAAGGTATTACGTTTGATTATCGCATGAATGCACCTATTAATTGTTGGATAAGAGAAAATGGTGAAACCTATTATTTTGTAAAAATTGAAGTACAAAAAAAAATCAAAGGTGTGTATGTTATTGATAATCAAATGCACGAAAATACAGATTCTTTGGATATTTATGTGAAATTTAATATCAGAGCAACACGCCCAAGTTTGGCAACTGACCCACCCAGAATTTTTAAAATAACTACACACACACAAGAAGAATGTCCGCCCCCCAATCTTCAAGCAGAGGTAAAAGTAACAAGTTTTGAAGAAGATATTTTGAAACGTAGGGCAGAGCTTTTTGTCAAAGATTATGCGGTTACATTGGATTTGACAGGACACAAAGACGTGAATGACCGTTTTAATACATTGGATTATTTTGAAAAAAAAGAAACAAAAGTTTTTAATGATTTATTTCCCACAGTGTTACGCAAGGAATTTACTGCGGAAGAATATTTTTCGTATTTAGAATCTTGGTATCAAACAGGTATTCGTTTCAAATACAACAATGTAAAAGCAACAGGCAATATCAGGGCAGATTCTACTTTTGTGTTGGTAGAAGTGCAAGCAAATAGGTCAATACGTGTGCCTCAAAAAGGTTATCAACATAAACAAGCATTGCTTTTTTCGGTAAAATTTCCATACGATTTTACAAAAGGATATATTGGCGCAGAAAGGATAAGTCCACGTTTTGTAGAAATAAAAGAACGTGCTTTGAAACGTTACCCTTATAATTATTGGTCAGTTGGGGTGCAAGTATATGCAACCAATTATTTTGGGGATTTGAATGTCATCAATGCCAAATCTATCATTAGCACAGACCCTCGTTATACACGTACAGGCTTTGGGCTTGAAGTAACCAAAAAAATAAATGCAAGATTTCATGCCCGATTTGGGTTTATGTATGCACAAATAAGGGCTGACGATAATAGAAGTAGTAGCGATTTGGATAATGTAGCCAAATATCGGTATTTGCGTAATTTGCATTTTAGAAATAATCTTTTTGAGTTTTCACTGGCTGGTACGTTTGATATTTTGCCTAATAAAGACCTTTATTATAGACGCAGACTTTTTACGCCTTATCTCATGGCAGGTGTTGCATTGCTTTCGCACAATCCACAAGCACGCACACCTGTGGAATTTGGCAATGCGTGGATAAGCCTACAACCGCTACGCACTGAAGGACAAGGCAAAGATGGTTATGCAAAACCTTATGCCACCAAAATAATCACAATTCCTGTGGGTGCAGGTGTGAAATATAAACTTACCAATAGAATTGATTTGGGTTTTGAAATGGGTTTTAGGTTTACATTTACAGATTATCTTGATGATGTAGGTGGTAATTATCCTAATATGTGGGACTTGGATAGTGATTTGGCAAGGGCTATGTCAAATCGTAGTTTGGAGCAGGTTTCCGCAGGTACAGGCAATGACCGCAGAATAATTGTAGATGGACTCGCCCAACAACTCAATGGTTACCTCAGTTATGTAGGGGCTGATGGCAAATCTTATGATACTTTTAATGGTTATGGCAGAAACACAGACCAACGTGGTAATTCGAGTACAAACGATTATTATTTTGTAACAGGTTTCAAACTCAATTATTTGATTGGTGTGGGTAAAAAACAAGTAGAAGCAGAGAAATCAAAGGTAAATTATATTTTTAGGTATGATAAATAAGGTAAGTTGCCAATTACCAGTTTTTAAGTTGTTATATATTCTGTCCAAGTATTCGTAAAAATAAACCAATGATTTGGTTAAATATTTCTAAGGAAGATGTATAGTAATAAGCAAAATTAATTATGAAATTTTTTATTATTATTTTTCTTCTTTTTGGCTTGATAGCAAGCATGATGGGACTTTACCAGATGTGTTTCAAATTTCAAGTGGAGTATTGGGGGGAAGATGTGGCTGTAAGCATAACACAAATGCCTCCACAATGTGGCTAATGAACAATGAAGGGGAATTTAAACACATAAAAACGAAGCAACTAAAATAATTGTTCCCCATTTCGTTCAAGTGTTTCTAAAAAATAAACCAATAATTTAGTTCAAGGCTTTTAGTCTTGGATTTTTCTTTTTTGAAAGTTTCTGGCTTTCTACTTATAGGATAAGTGTTGTAATTGGTGTTTTTATGGGCAACTAATTTTTTAATTTCTATAAGAAAACGTTATCTTTGCTTTTGTGGGCGAATATTTGGACTAAATGGGTGTCAGACCTCTAAACTATGATACTATGATACCGCAATTATCAATTTACTTCAAGTACAATATACGATTATATTTTTAGTTATCTGATAAAACATGAATTGCAATATGTTTTAACCCATTTTAAACATAAATTTCATTATTGATTATAATTTATTAAGCACTTATGTTTAAATATTTTTTTATTTGGGTTTCAAATCCTTTCTTGGGTATTTTTTTGTATATTTTTTTTTGTGTTTTTAATGTTTTATTGGCACAAGAAATGAAGCTAAAAGACACCTTGAAAACGAAAGAAAATGTCATAGATACCAATGTAATACAAATATTGAATGAAAAAAACATCAATACTGTTTTTAGTAAAAAATTAAAACTTTATAAAGACGCAACTAAAAAAATGTCTTTTGAGGAAATTCGTAAAAAGGATTTTAACATAGATTTTGGAAAAAATATTGTCAAAATATTAGGCTTAGATACTGTGCATTGGGTCAAATGGGAAATCATAAGCCAGTTGCCTTATGATACTGAAAAAATATTGCGTGTTGGTAACTGTTCTGATATAACGGTTTATATAGAATATAAAACTGATAGCATTACTATCCAACAAACAGGCAAGCAAATTTCTGCTTCAAAACGCAGTATTCTTATGTTTCCAAATCATATATTAGTACATTTACCAAAAAATCAAAAAATTACGCTTTGGGTAAAATGTATAAATTATGATGTTGATAGGGCTATATATTTTAGGTTTGGAGATTCCAAAGATTTTTTTACCAAAAAAAGTAAAGATACTTTCAAAGAAAGCATTTTGCAAGGTGCTTTGATGATGATATTTTTGTACAATTTGATTTTGTGGTTTGTGAGCAAAGATATTACCTATTTTTTTTATTTGGGTTATATTTTTATTTCACAAACGATACTTTCACTTAGTGCAATTCCCGAAAATTTTTTTGTAGGGGAATATTTGCGGTATTATAATTACATATTTTTCTTTTTGTTGGGCAATATTGGCATTTGGTATATGCTGTTTGTGCGGAATTTCAACCAAACGTACAAATATTCGCTTGTATTAGACAAATGGAGCATACGTTTTGCAACTTTGCGGTTTTGTTGGATATTTATGGTGATAGGGTTGTATGCTGGTAATGTTTTGTCTTTTATCATTGTTTCTTGGATAATTACTATAACTGTAATTGTAGATATACTTTTTGGTATTTTTATTGTAATGAATCAATCAAAAGAAGAGAAAAATAAGCCCATTTACAAATACATTACGTATGGTAGTATGTGTTTATTCATAGGTGGCGGGCTTTCTACTTTGTTGCCTGTGTTGCAGTTAAACAATGAAGTTATCATTTTTGGGTGGTCATTTGCATATTTTGAAATAGGTTTATTTGCACAACTTTCTGTTTTTTCCATAGGTTTGAGTATCAGAGGGCAAAATTTAGAAAAAGAAAAACAAATTGCACAAGCACAACTTATTGCAGAATTGGAAAAAAATGAAAAACTTATCAAAGAACAAAATGAAATATTGGAACAAAAAGTAACACAACGTACAAAAGACCTCAACAATACACTCGCACTTGTGGAGCAAGAACGCCAAAAATCTGATACACTTTTATTAAATATTTTGCCCGCAGAAACCGCCCAAGAACTCAAAGAAACAGGACAATTTACCCCAAAAGGCTACAAACTTGTTACGGTACTTTTTACCGATTTTAAAGGTTTTACACAAATTGCAGAAAAACTTTCACCCAAAGAAGTTATTGAAAACCTAAATACTTGTTTTTTGGCTTTTGATGAGATTTGTGAAAAATATAATTTGGAAAAAATTAAAACCATTGGTGATGCCTATATGTGTGCAGGTGGATTGCCTATTGCCAACGAAACTAATCCAATAAATGTGGTAAAAGCAGGTTTGGAAATGCAAGTATGGATGCAAAATTGGAAATTGGAAAAACAAAAAAATAACCAAAATGCGTGGGAATTGCGTCTGGGCATACATTCAGGCGAGGTAATCGCTGGCGTAGTAGGCAAAAAGAAATTTGTGTACGATATTTGGGGTGATACAGTTAATCTCGCTTCACGCATGGAAAGCTCTGGCGAAATAGGACAAGTCAATATCTCTGAAACTACATATCAACTTGTAAAAAACGAATTTCAATGCACATTTAGAGGAAAAATCCAAGCTAAAAATAAAGGGGAAATCAATATGTACTTTGTGGAAAATTAAAATTATGGATTATAGATTATGAATTATGGATTTTTTTGTCATTAGATTAAAAAAAATCCATTAAAAACATCATACATTACAATAATTTTCAGCCTATTTTATTAATGTTTGTGCAAAATATTTTTTACTTTTTTATGAGCCAAATTCCTACGGAATGATAAAGGATAATCGTTTTAATTTTCTCCACATGATTTTTTAAGCACTATAATTTATAATCCAAAAAATTAAACTATGAAAAAAAAAAAACACATTATTATAATCTTTCTTGGGTTAATTTTTATAAATATAAGCATATCAAAAGCTCAAAACACGGTATTAGATAGCCTTTATACCCTACTCAAAAGTAAAAATATACAAGACACCACCAAATTGCTTGTTTACAATGAAATAGCAAACGAACTTCGTTATGTAAATGTAGATTCTTCTATAAATTTAGCCAACAGTACTTTAAAATCTGCAAAAAAAATTAATTTTTTAAAAGCACAAATTGGCGCTGAATATGTGATTGCTATACACCAAACATATAAATCAAACTATGCGGAAGCTTTGAAAATATATTATAAGTGTTTGGAAAATTTAGAAATTGTAAGAGACGACAAACAAAAAGCAAGGTTGTTGAATAATATTGGGATTGTGTATTATTTTCAAAGGAAATATGACAGAGCAGAAGCATTTTTAACGCAGTCATTGGATATTAACCTCAAAATAAAAAATTATTTTGAAGTAACACGCTGTTACAACAACTTAGGACGCATATATTTTGACCAACAAAATTATAAGATTGCCCTTGATTATGCGAAAAAAGTACTCAATACCATAGAAAAATATAATATAAAAGGTGATTTATCTGTCTATTTTTGCAATTTTGCAGAGTATTCTATGCTTCTTCACCAAGATGCAATAGCAGAAGAATATGCCTTGAAAACCTTAGATGTTGCCCAAAAATCAAATAATATAAGAATGGTTATCAGGGCAAATATTATTTTGTCAGGTGTGTATATAGACGAAGAAAAATTAGAAAAATCAACCAATCTCCTCAAATCAGCAGGCGAACAACTCCAAAAAAACAAATTCCCAGAAGAAGAACTTTTATACTTAGAAAATGTATATAAACTGAATGAAAAAAAGAAAAATTTTGAACAAAGTTTTTTGTTTTTCAAAAAATATATTGCCATAAGAGATAGTACGCAAAGCCTCAAAAACTATAAAATTTCGCTCCAACAAGACTTTGAATATAGCAATATGCTCAAAGAACAACAACGCAAAATAGAACGTGAAAATGAGTTTTGGGTGCGTGGATTGATGTTTTTGGGGTTGGCGTTATTGCTTACATTGGTGTTTTTTGTATTCAGGGCTTTTTATATAAAATCAAAAACGCTTGTGATTATTTCACAACAAAAAAATGAAATTGACAGCCAAAAAGCTATTGTTGAAAAAACCTATCAACAACTCAAAGATACTGCTGATGAATTGGACAAAAGTATTACTTATGCTTCACGTATTCAAAACTTACTTTTGCCTGTTGATGTAGCAATAAAGGCGTTTTTTGATGATTATTTTGTGATTTTTAAGCCAAAAGATAAAGTTTCAGGTGATTTTTATTGGTTTTACCAAGTTAATGAAAATAAAGGGGTTTTTGTATTGGGCGATTGTACAGGGCATGGCGTTTCAGGTGCATTTATGACCATGCTTTCCAATGCACTTTTGTATGCAGCAGTACATGACAAACAAGTTAATTCGCCTGCTGATATTTTGGAATATCTACACGAAAGTATTTACAATATCCTCAAACAAGAAAATGGTATTAATGGTGATGGATTAGACGTAGCATGTTGTATGTTTGATAAAAATACAACTGAAAATGAACAACTAAAAGTTACATTTGCAGGCTCAAAATCAAGCATGTATTATGTGGAAAATGGCATTTTACACAAAAAAGTAGGCGATAAACAACGTATAGGAGGCAAAACTTATGAAACTTTACATTTTACGAATCAAGTTTTTTATACAGAAAAAGATGCTTTCTTCTATTTTACAAGTGATGGTTTTTATGACCAAAATAATGCCCAACGCAAAAAATTTGGTATACTTACACTCCAAAATTTATTCACTGAAATTTACCAATTACCCACAAACCAACAAAAAACTACACTCCTCAATGCACTCCAAAACCACCAAGCCAACGAACAACAACGTGATGATATAGCACTCGTAGGAATAAAAATTAATTAGGAATTAAGAATTAAGAATTTTTAAAATTATGCACTTATCTTTGTAATTGTAATCACTATTTTTTTAATTTTAAATAAAAAAACATGCCTTCAGTATTTGACCAAAATCTTTTGCCAGCTTTTGATAGCATCAAAGATGATGATGAAACTATCCTTTGGATAGGGAAACCAACATATTATCCTTATATGTGGGTAAATTCATTACTTAGTTTGTTCCCTATTATTTTTGGGTGTGTGGCATTATTTAATATATTTATGGATTCAAAATTTGAAAATATTTTAGTGCCTATCATAGCAATAGGAATTGGGTCTATAATTATTTTTTTTCAACATTTATCTTACAGCAACATTCATTATGCGTATTCTAATAAACGTATTTGGATTAGGTATGGACTTATTGGTACGGATTTTATAGGATTAGATTATGACGAAATTCAAGACGTAAGCGTAAGTGTAAATATTTTTGAAAGATTTTTTAATGTGGGGTCAATATATTTTTTTTCAGGTAAAATGGATAAGAATGGTGCTTTATATGACGTTTGGGCATATATGCCAGCACCTTATGAGGTTTTTAAAAATATAAAACGCATTATTTCAGAAACAAAAAAAGACGTAAATTATCTTAATAAATTACATTCATTGTAAAATTTTATGCTTTTTTATGCTTTTATGCTTTTTTTAAATTCTGTTTTTGGCTGTTAATTCCTAATTTTTAATTCCCCTAAATTCCCACACAATCACACAACTCTGCCAATAAACTATCCCACAAGGTTTTGAGTTCTTTTTCGCTTGTCATATCAGAATAATCAGTAATTTTTAGAAAAGAAGTATTTGTAAATTCGCTTTGTTGTATGCGGAATTCTATGTAAGCAGTGTCTTCTTGTGGATTTTTGTCGTTATCCAAAAATTCATATTTGATATAATGATTGGTGCGAAGATGCGTGATGTGCGCAAAATGTTCTGTATTTTCCCAAAAAAAATTATATATTTTGTCATCATCTAACATCACTTTTTGTGCAAACCATTCTTCCAAATTTTTTGGGTTGAGCAAATACGGAAATATTATTTTTGGCGAAACATTTAGTTCAAATTCTTGTGTATATTTTAATTTTGGCATAAAAAAATGTAAAAAATAGTAGTATGAAAAAATCTTTTAGTTGTAATTCTACGCTTATGTAATCAATGTTATTATTAGGCGATATTATTATTATATAAGTGTCCTTAAAAACCAAAATTACACATTATAATTTACAAACAAAAAAAGCATATTAAAATCTTTAAATTTTTACAAAACACATCTTGGCGTTTCTTATCCAAACCGCCAATACCACAGGCAATATCGCCATAGGCATCTCTTGTGGAAGCCAAAACCAATTCATTAAAAACAAGGTCAAAACCACAAAATTAAAAAACCAATATTGTTGTACCCATTTTTTAGCAAAGGGTTTTTGAAATAAAAAAAATGCTAAAACCAGGTGCGTAGGCACACACCAAACATTGTGCATGTTCATAATCACGTGTTTGTGGTCAGTACCAACCCACATCAACACAAAAAATAACCCAATAAATCCAATGAATGCAAAAAGAAAAATATCCACGCCACGCAACCAAATTTTCTTTTGGTATTCATACAAAGTCAAAAACAATATTAGCCCAAAAAATGTCCACAAAACACTATAAGCATTAAAATATCCCATATTTTGGCGTGCCATATTGCCTTGAAATGCCACTTTAAACTCTTTGACAAGCGGGCGTTCTACGCCATTTTCCACCAAATATGCTACTTGCATTCTATCACGCAAATAATCGGGCATAAACATTTTGCGCTGTCCATCAAGTATTTTGTCAGCAGGCAATCCAAGCATTAAATTCATGCCCAAACGTACCCAAGATTCTTTGGCATACAGCGAAATTACATGACGATAGGTAACAGTACGTTTGAGATAGGCTTTTTCGTTTGGATTATTGGTTTTCCATCTGATTTTAAAGGTTTTTTGGAGAGCATCTCTTACCCTTGTGGAGCAATTATTGAGAAAAAAATCATACAAATATTTACGATTTTCGGGTTTATATTCATTTTCCAAAAAATCAAAAAGTTGTTGTTTTTGGGCTTGTGTGAGGTCTAATACTTGTTCTTCTATGGTGCGTCCTTCTCTGCGATAATACTCGAAAAACGAAGGATAATGGTCTCTTGCAAGTTCATAGAGGAGTTTTCCACGCACAAATTTTAGCATAAAATTTGGTGTTTCAAAATCAAATGCCCCATAATTGTACATAATGTCAATGCCAAAAAGTGGGTCATACAAGCGTATGGCACTATGTCCAAAAAGTGTGTGAAGTTCTGTACTTCTTTCGCCTGTGATGATGCTGAGTTGTGCTTTTGGGGAAAGCTCAAAAGCAAAAATTTTCCCTAAAAAACACCAAAACACCAAAAGGAGTAAGGGTTTTTTTAGGAAAAATAATTTTTTTGTACAATTAGAATAAATATAACCGAAATGAATTTGCATGGGTTTTTTTAATGTTCTTTTTTAAGTATTTTCTTTTAACCCAAGTTATATCAAGTTATATATTATGTTTTTTACTAACGACTTAAAAAACTCATTACTGACAACTTAGGTTATTTTTAGTCTTCTAATGCTTTTATGTCTTTGATTTTGATGGCTTTCCCCCACATAAACAGGGACATTTGATTTTTGGCAAGTTCTGCGGTTACTTGCACATTCAAGCCATCTTCTTGCCATTGTTCAGGCATTTTTTCCACACGCCATTTTTGTCCATCATCACCTATGATGCCCCAAAAACCTGTGCCAATATTTTGATATGTTATTTTTCCGAAAATTTCCATCTGTTTTTTTATTTTTTTAGTTAAAGGCTGTTAGTTCCCTTTTGGGGTTTTGGGGGCTTATTTTGCTACAAAAGAAATCATATTAAAAGGCACTTTTGCGTCTTTGGCATAATCTTCACCATTTTCCTGCATATCAATATCAGATTCTTCATAATACCAATTAATGGTTACTTCACCATTTTTGTAGGCTTTGTATTCGTTTAATACATTGATAATTTGTTGAAACCTAAAAGAAGTGCTTGTATTAAAATAATCTAATCTAAAATTAAATACAATGTTATGACCTTCTTCTAAAAGGTATTTTTCCAGCCACAACATAGCAGGGTTGTATATTTCGTTGGTATATTCAGGGTAAGAGCTATCGCTTATTTCCAAAATGCCTGTTTCAGCATTGAAATTAATAGTAGGTTTTTCGTCTTCGCCTTTTACAAAATAATTTTCCATATTTCCTTTATGTTCGTTTTCTGTATATTTTTTACAATTATTTTTTATCGCTATTTTTATTGGTTATCCATTTATTTTCTGCAAATTTAATTTATTAAAACAATAATAAAAAAGTTTTTTAACAAAAGTTTTTTATAAATAATTTTATTGGAAATAAACAAAAAGACCATAAAAAAAGGGCTTTTTATGGTCTTTTTTTCTAAATATGTTATTTCTGCAAAATCATGCCAATATTAAATGTTTTTGCGAAATGAGAAACAACCTTAAATTTACCTCAGGATTGATTATTTACAAAGTTTCTTCAATGCTTCGTCTGCGTCCTCATTTCCGAGTGATTTTGCTCTTTGAAATTCATCACAAAAATCTGGTTTTTTCATAGCATATTTTATTTGTCCCAAAATAAAATACCCATAATCATATTTTTTGTTGATAAAAACTGCTTTTTCTGCGTCATCTTTTGCTTCTTGCATTTTCTCCATGTCCAAATATAATTTTGCTCTGTAAGCAAAAGCCCTAAAAAAATCGGGTTCAATACGCAAAGAATTGTTAAAATCTATTTCTGATTCTCTGTATTTTTTCAACATACGATAACACAAACCCCTGTCCAAATACGCCACATGATTATTGGCGTTGAGTGCAATACGTGCAGTTGTATAAAAAACAGATTTTTCGTATAATTCTTGTTTAAAATACAAAAGCGAAAGATTGTCATATAATTTATCTTTAAAAGCGTTTGGCAATGTAAGTGCTTTGAGAAAATCTTTCTCTGCTTGTGCGTATTGTTTAAGCTGAAAATGACTATAACCTTTGTTCAAAAAATCATCACTTCTTACATTTTTTTCATTTACAAGTATTTCAAATGCTTTTATGGCATCAGGAATTTGTTTATTCAACACTAAAATTTCCGCCAAAAAACGATATTGCATAGATTTATTGCCATTGCATACCGAATCAGGGATATTCAATTCTTTGTAACCGAGTGCATTTGCGGTGCGTACATCTGCACAAGCACCTTTTATGTCGTGGTTTCGCAACCTGCATTTTGCTTGTACAGCGTAAGCTTGCGGATAATTTTTATCAAGTTTAATAGCTTTTTGAGTATGTAAAATGGCTTTTTCTAAGTCTGGTACTGTTTTTTCTGCTAATGCAACTGCCAGGTTTAGGTGTAATTCTGGGGTTTCAAAATTCAATGAAAGTGCTTTATTATAATCTATTTCCGCCTCTTGGGTGTTTTGCATTTGCGAATATATGATACCACGATAATAGTAATATTCGCCTTTTTTGGGTTTCAAATTTATGGCTATAGAAAATGCTTGCAGTGCAATATCTAATTTTTTGATGTGGGTAGCGTTGTACAAAATCCCTTTTTCAAAGTGTGCAATATCATTTTTGGGTTCTTTTTGGGTAGCCTTTTCTATGGAGATTTGGGCATTTTCATACCTAAAAAATTGGTAAGATGCTTTGGCGTGTTTTATCCAATACATTGCTTTTGTACTGTCTTTTACAAGTTCTTCCTCCAATATTTTGAGGGCTTTGTAGGCATCAAAACTTGACTCACTTTTGAGCAATGTATCAACTGTTTGAAAGGTAGATTTTTGGGCAAAAATTGTGTTTGTTGTCCCTAAAAAAAATCCAATCATGCACCACACACAAAAAAAACGCACAAAAACCAGTTTGGTTTTTGTGTTTTTGGTATTTTTTTGTACCATTAACATATTTATTTTTTCTATAAAAATTTTGCACTTAAAAATCTGCATTAATTCCCCTTTGTGGGTTAGTAATCTTTTTATTTCAATTTATCCCCTAATTCTTTTACACGTTGGGCATCATCAAATTCTTTAAGGTGTAAGATTTCTTTGTCAAGGCTTGTGATAATGGATTCCAAATTTTTTACCCTTTCGTTGATATTTTCTAACTGGCGAAGTTTTGCCATTTGTTCTTCATCAATGGCAGGAGGCAAGCCTCTCATTTCATTGCGTAATTTGAGTGCTTTGATATAATAACTACCAATGATAGCGGAAAGTGGAACACTAAAAATCATCATTGGCACAATAATGTCAGCCCAACCACTTAATAAAATTGTGTAAAACATATATTTTTTAATTAAAAATTAAGAATTAGGAATTTTTTAAAAACTGATAACTGAAAAACTGATATTATTTGTAAAAATAAATAAAAAATTATTACAAAAAAAATCTTTTAAAAAAAACTTGGTTTCGTTTCAAATTCAAAAAAAAGTATTATTTTTGCACTTTATTCCCCAAAAATTTGTTAAAAATTTTTAACTAAAAATAAACCCATGACACAAGAACAACTAAAAGATATAAAAAGTCGCTTAGAGGCTTTGAGGAGGTATCTTTGACTACGATACCAAGAAAGATTTTATTGCAGAACAAGAAAAAATAACCCAAGCCTCAGATTTTTGGAATGACCCAAAAGAAGCCCAAAAAATCCTAAAAACCATTAAATCACCCAAAGTTTGGACAGACCGATACGAAAAAACTGCCAAAGTAGTGGAAGATTGCGAAATGTATTTTGAGTTTTTTCAAATGAAAGAAGTTTCTGAACAAGAAATACTTGATATATACAACACAACACTGAAATCTATTGAAACCCTCGAATTTCAAAAAATGTTGAGTGGCGAAGAAGACCAATTAAATGCGATTATTGAGATAAATCCTGGTGCAGGTGGTACAGAAAGCAACGATTGGGCAGGTATGTTGATGCGTATGTATGTGCTTTGGGCAGAAAAAAATGGGTATAAAGTAAAAGAAATTGATTATCAAGCAGGTGAAGTAGTAGGTTGCAAATCCGTAACATTGGAAATAGAAGGTGATTTTGCGTATGGCTATCTCAAAGCAGAAATTGGCGTGCATAGGCTTGTGAGGATTTCACCTTTTGATTCGGGAGGACGCAGGCATACCTCTTTTGCTTCGGTGTATGCGTATCCTGTAATTGATGACACAATTTCAATAGAAATAAACCCAGCAGATTTGGATTGGGACACATTCAGAGCAGGTGGAAAAGGCGGACAAAATGTCAATAAAGTAGAAACTGCTGTGCGTGTGCGACATTTACCCTCTGGTGTGGTAGTAGCTTGCCAAGAATCTCGCTCACAACTCCAAAACAAAGAAAAAGCTATCCAAATGCTCAAATCACGCCTTTATCAAATAGAAGTTGATAAACGAAATGAAGAAAAAGCAAAAGTAGAAGGCTCAAAAAAGAAAATTGATTTTGGTTCACAAATCCGTAATTATGTGTTAGACCCTTACCAACTTGTCAAAGATGTACGCACTGGCGTAAGTCATGGCAATGTAGAGGCTTTGGCAGTATTGGACGGAAATCTGAACGACTTTATGAAGGCTTTTTTGATGGAAAGTTAAAGGAATGAGAAATTAGGAATTAGGGATAAAACAGCCAAAATTCGTTTTTTCCCTTATAATCCATAATCCATAATTTATAATAAAAAAATCTAAAAATAATATGAAATTATCCGAATTCCGTTTTAATTTACCAGACAGCCTTATTGCACAATACCCAGAAAGAAACCGTGATGAATCACGTTTGATGGTTGTAAATAGGAAAACAGAAGTTATAGAAGAATGTCTATTTAAAGACGTTATCAATTATTTTAAGGAAGATGATGTAATGGTAGTCAATGACACCAAAGTTTTTCCTGCGTTGTTGTATGGCTACAAAGAGAAAACACAAGCAAAAATTGAGGTTTTTTTGCTCAGAGAACTCAATCCAGAAGAACACCTTTGGGACGTGTTGGTAGACCCTGCCCGCAAAATACGTGTAGGCAACAAACTTTATTTTGGTGATGACGACCTTGTAGCAGAAGTAGTAGACAATACCACTTCAAGAGGACGTACAATTAGATTTTTGTATGACCACCCCAATTTTTATGGTATGTTAGACCAACTTGGCGAAACACCACTCCCAAAAATCATTCGCAACATGCGTGAAACAGAACCTGAAGATAGAGAGCGTTTTCAAACGATTTTTGCGGATAAAGTTGGGGCAGTTGCTGCACCTACCGCAGGTTTGCATTTTACCAAACAACTTGTAAAAAGGCTTGAAATTAAAGGTGTGCATATTGCACCACTTACATTGCACATTGGGCTTGGTACTTTTAGAAGTGTAGATGTGGAAGATTTGACAAAACATAAATCTGATTCTGAAAATTTTATTATTCCTGAAACTACTGCTGACCTCGTGAATAATGCCATCGCATCGCAAAGGCGTGTGTGTGCTGTAGGCACTGCTACAGTCAAAGCGATGGAATCTTCGGTATCTGCCAATGGCAAACTCAAACCTAATCCAAATGGTTGGACGGATAAATTTATTTTTGCTCCTTATGAATTTAACGTACCAAATGCGTTATTGACCAATTTTCACCTTCCTGAAAGTACATTGCTCATGACAACTTGTACGTTTGGCGGTTATAACCTTATTATGAAAGCATACAGTGAAGCCATTAGCAAAAAATATCGTTTTTTTACGTATGGTGATGCTATGTTGATTATTTAAGCCCCTAACCCCAAAGGCGATTTAAAGATGTTTAAAACTTTTGGAAAGTTAGCCAAACTAATAATCAGTAATATTTTAAATACTTGTAATATTTTAGATAAAAAAAAAACCCAAAACAAAACTGTTTTGGGTTTTTGTGCGTATAACAAAGGTATGTTTTTTTGTTTTTTAACGTATTTTTTTGTTTTTTAACGTATTTTTTAATGTGTTTTTCAAATTTTTTTAAAAAAGAAAAAGCAAACAAACAAAACATTTACGTTAAAATACAACGCTTACATTTTTGCTTTTTTTGCTTCTACAGTTTGTCTTGTATGTGGTACTACCCTTAGGCGTTCTTTTGGTATGAGTACGCCTGTATCAATACAAACGCCATACGTGCCATTTTTGATGCGTACTAATGCAAGTTCTAAATCATGGATAAATTTTTTGAGGCGTGCAGCTTGTTGGTTTAGGCTTTCTTTCTCTGCGGTATCTGCTCCGTCTTCGAGTGGTTTATTGCTGTTATTTTCTGCACCTGCATCATTGCGTTTGGTGAGTGTATCATGAATATAGGCAAAATCTTGCTTTAAAACTGCAAGTTTTTGGTTAATAATTTCTTCAAATTCTTTGAGTTCAATTTCTGAATAACGTTGTAGTGTATCCTTTGCGTTCATAATAATGGGTTGTTGATGCAAAAAAGTATGTAAAGGAAAAATTAAAAAAGGAAGTTAAAAAATTACACTAAAAAATATACTTACAAAAATGTATTTTATTAAAACTTAAATAAAAATGTGTAAGTTGATAATTTAAAACGCAATTATTTTAGAAAAATTAAAAAAAACTGTGTTTTTATGTCGTATTTTTCTATAAATATTCGTATATATTTTAAATTTTGTGCAAAGGTAGAAACAAACAATTTAAAAATAAAGAAAATATAAAAATATCTATAAAATTTATTAAAATAATAATATTTACTTCTATTTAACTTCTAATTTAGTCTTACAACACAAGAGAAAAACGATTTTTGGCTTAATTTTAATATACTTTTAATGTGATTTTAATGTAAGAATATCAAAAGAAAATGATTTTTGTTTTACCTTTGTAATTCCTTTTGTAAATGTTTTGGCATAAATTTCGTTTAAACATAATGAATACAAGCCCCCTAACCCCTAAAGGGGGGACAAACCGCCTTAAACCTATATTTTTTAAATTTCAGTGCTTGTATTCGCTCCCCCTTTGGGGGCTGGGGGGCTTTAAATATATATTTCTTACTACGCTATGAGAATATTTTGGTTTTTTCTTTGTTTGTTCTTTTGGATAAATATAGAAACAACAACCGCCCAAATTTTAAGACAAAATCTTCGTGGTAGTGCTGATACTATTTTTGGAAAAGCTGATGGATTGGTATTAGAATTTAAACAAATAGGCAGGAGGGCATTTTTTTACGACAAAGAACGATTATTGGCAATAGATGCTTTGGCAAAAAAAACCAAAAATGCGTTTCGTGTCTATAGGGCTTTACATGCTTACGTAAATCAATTTGGTGCAAAAAATTTTAGGGATAATCGCAGTATTTATCTCCTCAAAAGATTGGGCGACCTTGCCAAAGACCTTAAATATTATGATAAAGCACGCCAAATTTACCGCCTTATACTCAAACATTATCGCAAAGAAGATATTACAAGTTATAGGTTAATGAATGATTCGCTTGATGTAGGAAATCGGAAAAAAGATTATGTTCCTATTGAATATTATTACACCTACGCACACGCATCTGCCAATATTGATACACTCAAAATTCCTGAAATGATGTTTGCACAAATGGGCGATTCTGTGAGTTCTGCGTATGATGATTATGGCCCTACATTGACTTATAATGATATGTTTTTGATTTTTTCTTCACAAAGAAATCAAAGACGTGAAGGCGGAAAATATTTCTCCAATGAAGATATTTTTATTACCCGAAAAGCTGACAGTTTGGCACTTGTAGAAACTAATTCAGGTACAAAATTTGATACAATCCCTTGGACAAAAGCAAAACCACTTGCAGGCATTAACACAAAATATAATGAAGGCTCTGCGTGTATGACAAGAAACGGAAAACTCATGTATTTTGCAAGATGTGAATCGCCAGATGGTTTTGGAAATTGTGATTTGTATGTGGCGGTAAAAGATAAAAATGGTAGTTGGCAAAAAACTTATAATCTCGGTATCAATGTCAATACACAAAGTTGGGATTCACAACCTACACTTTCGCACAAGGAAGATACGTTGTTTTTTGCGTCTGACAGGATTGGTGGATTGGGTTTGTCTGATATTTATTTTTGTGTCAAAAGAGGGTATTCAGTAGATAAAGACAATGATACATTGCCTATTTGGACAAAAGCACGCAATTTAGGACCTGACATTAATACCAAAGGCAACGAAGTAAGCCCTTTTTACCATCCAAAATATAATATTTTGTATTTTAGTTCTAATGGGCATATTTTGAATTGGGGCGGTTTTGATATTTATAAAACCTACAAAAAAATAGATGGACTTTGGGCAGAGCCTTATAATTTGGGACCTTTGGTTAATCACAAACAAGATGAATATTATTTTACCATTGATTTTAGGGCTCAAAATTTATATTATGCCAAAAAAATCAAAATCAAGGCGTATGACGGTTTTGTAAATGATACCATTCAACGAGAAGTTTTGCGGTTGCATACCTATCCTTTGCCAATGGAAGCACAACCCGAAGCTACCGTAAAATTTCAGGGTGCAGTTACAGATTCTATCACAGGCAAAGCATTTGAGGGTATTGTGTCTATTATTGATATGGACGAAGGTACAGAAGTAGCGCCTAAGTATTTGCGTCCTGATGGCTCATATCGTTTTGATTTGATACGTAACCGCAATTATTTGGTAATTATTACAGGAGAAGATTTTTTTAGGGTTGAAAAACAGTTTTTGCTCAAAGGTGATACTACGATGAATATTTCTACGCCTTCCATTAAATTTAAAAAATGGAAATTTGAAGCAATAGAATTTGAGCATGGTAGTAGCAATGTGAATGATAATATGGTGGGTGATTTGGATAAATTGGTATTTTTCCTTGCTGACCACCCGAATCTTGGTCTTACTATATCAGGGCACACCGAAAGGATAAATCCTGATGAAAATGCCAACAAAAAACTTTCACAATCAAGGGCTGATGCCATTAGAAATTATATTTTGAACAAAGGGAAATTCAAATCTGACCGTATTGTTGCCACAGGTTATGGTAGTAGCAAACCCCTCATTCAAAAAGAAGAAAATGATGCCCACCGACAAGCAAATAGGAGGGTAGAATTTGAGATTTTTAAAATGGGAGAGAAGAAAGCCCCCTAACCCAATGCTATTAAGCTAAGGAAATTACTTGTTTTATCGTATTTTTGTACGCAGTTTTCCAGATTGCATCTGGGGTTATGCACATTCAACCCTTTCAGGGTTGTGTAAATTATTATCTAAATTATATTTTTTTGTATAAGTTTAGCAATTCCTGAAAGGATTGAATGTCTATGGTTTTCCAAGTGAAACTTGGGGAATTGGTGTAAAGGTTTCTTATTCCCTTTCGGTTAATAAAACACCATTTTTAACTAAATTATAATGTATTGATAATCAATGATTTACACCTTCAAGGTTTTGAAAAACCTTGAAGGTGTTATCCAATTAAGTATCTAAGTTTAGTAAATTATAGCCCGAAAGGGAATAGCTTAACAGCATTGATGTCATTGCAAGGCTGTCTTTTGGCACTTTTTTACATAACTTTATAATTCTGGGGCTAAATAATTACTTTTTTCTTTTGGTGTTTGTGCATATTTTTAATATTTTTGCCTAAAAATCATAAAAAAATAGTATCATTTTAATTTTTTTAGAAAAAAAATGCTTTCAGAATTAGAAATCAAAAATTACGCACTTATTCAGCACCTACACCTCACGCCAAATAAAGCACTCAACGTCATCACAGGGGAAACAGGGGCAGGAAAATCCATTATGCTTGGTGCAATAGGTTTGCTCATGGGGCATAGGGCTGATACAAAAGCACTTTTTAATACTGATGAAAAATGTGTAATTGAAGGGCATTTTGACATAAAAAATTACAAACTTGCATCTGCTTTTGAGCAATTAGAGCTTGATTATCAAGACATTACCAGCATAAGGCGTGAGATTTCACCATCAGGCAAATCAAGGGCTTTTATCAATGATACACCCGTTAATTTGGACGTTTTGCGAGAAATATCTGCAAAATTGCTTGATGTTCATTCACAACACGACAATCTTCAACTTGGTAATAATTTGTATCAGCTTATGATTGTAGATATTTTTGCCCAAAATATTGACCTCAAAAATACATATTTTGCCTCTTATCAAAAATATACAAACCTCCAACGCCAATTAAAAAAACGCCAAAAAGAATACCAAGATTTTCAGAAAGAATACGATTATAATCATTTCTTATACGAAGAATTGCAAAAATCAAACCTCCAACCTGACGAACAAGTTGCCTTTGAACAAGAACTTGAACGTGCTGAAAGGGCAGAAGAAATAAAAGTACGTTTGCACAAACTTGTTGCATTTTTGTCGCAAAATGAGCCTTCTGTATTAGACGAAATGCGTGGTTTGGGCAATGCACTTGGGCATATTACAAATCTTTCGCCTGCATATCTTGCCATTCAACAGCGTTTGGAAAGTTGTCGTTTGGAATTGGACGACCTTGCACAAGAAGCTGAAAGCGAAGCAGAAGATGTAGAATATAACCCAATGCGAACCGAAGAAATCCAAGAACGTTTGAGTTTGCTATACAACCTCCAAAAAAAACATAATGTAGATTCTGTGCCTGAATTATTGAAAATTCAAGAGATTTTGGCAGAAAAAATAAATAAAGTATTGAATTTTGATGATGAAATCGCAACACTCAAAAATGAACTTGCAACACTCAAAAATATTTTAACAACTCACGCAGAAAACCTTTCAGAAAGTAGGAAAAATGCCATTCCGCAGATTGTAACGCATCTTTTGGGGTTGCTTATGGAGCTTGGTATGCCAAATGCAAGCATCAAAATAGAAATCAATGCGATAGATTTTAGCCCTGAAGGCACAGATTTGGTCAATTTGTTGTTTAGTGCCAATAAAGGTGTGTCGCCCCAAGAAATTAGTAAAGTAGCATCAGGAGGCGAATTTTCACGGTTGATGTTATGTATAAAATACATTTTGGCACAAAAAACTGCCTTGCCTACGATTATTTTTGATGAAATTGATACAGGTATTTCGGGAGAAATTGCCTTAAAAATGGGTAAAATGTTTCAAACAATGGCACAACACCATCAAATCATTGCCATAAGCCATCTCCACCAAATCGCTGCAAAAGGAAATCACCATTATTTTGTATTCAAAGATAATAGTTTAGCACGTACTTTTAGTAGGATTCGCCAACTCACAGAACAAGAACGTATCTACGAAATCGCCCAAATGATAAGCGGTGCTTCCCCTTCGGAAAGTGCAATTTTGAGTGCAAAAGAACTTTTGGAGAGTTGAGGAGAGGTTTTATATAGAAAAAGGGATTTGAAACTGCCCACCCTCGTTTAGTACAAGACTGAAGTCTTGTACTAAACAATTTTTTTAGTAAGACTTGAACGAAATGGGTTTTTTAATACAACTCCAACATTTGAAATGTTACAATTTTCTGTTTACCAACAAAATTAAAATTATGAGGATTTTAGTAATTTTTATTACTTTTTTTACGTTGATTGGTTGTAGCATAAAAACTATTTATTTGAAAGACCAATCAACAAAAGTAGCAAAAAATAAGAAAGTTTATAAAAATAAAAAAAAAATTTCAAATGATATATTTTCTATCATTGATACAAATGCAATTTATGAGGAATGTATTTTTCAAAATGGGCAATACACGCCTTTAAGGCTTGTCCAAGATGAAATTTTTATTAATAACGAATATTACTCTGTTTATAAATTTTACCCAAATGGTAATGTTAATCATTTTTATTTTAATTCAAAAAAAATTCTTTTCCCTGAACTATTTGATCCTGAGTATACAGGCGAGAGAGGTGTGTGTTATTGGAGAAAGCGTTTTTTGAGTAAAAAAAAACTATTACAATTGATATAGTGAGGATCAGCAATCAACTATATCAGATTGGCATTGTTAAAAACATTCTTATTTTTAAAGAGAATAACAACGTATTTGGTTTAAAAGATGGTTGTTTTTTAAATCGAAACAATATAGATGTGTGGTTTTACATAAAACGCCCATTGCCACCAAGCTATTTTAAATATAAGGCTCATTGGTAATTTATCCTAAAAAATAAGGAAAAATATAACACTTAAAGGCTTAGTTAATAAAAAATATCGCTTTCCTACTTTCTGGTAATTGCCCTGCGGGCGGGAAACCAGAGATTTCCAAAATAGTAAAGTTCAAGACTGAAGTCTTGTGCTAAACCGTGTATTTTTTTTAGCAAGACTTGGACGAAATAGGGAGTTTCCTTTTTATTTAAAATTGTTGGAGATTTCTATGAGGCGCTATAAGCCCACTTAACCATTTTTGTGCTTCTTCTTGGTTATCAAAATAAGCAACACTCATCAAGTTTGGATTTTCTTGCATAGTAAGCTCTATAGACAATTGTGCAATAAATTCCTTACTCACTATAAAAGCCACTTTCTGCAAGCCCATTTCTTTTAGATTTAATAAAATATGCTCCCCTACCCAATGTTGCAACTCCACTGTAATAGAAAATAAGAAATTTTCTGTATTTAGTAAAAAATTTTTCACTTCGTATTTCTCCACAAATTCTATATACATTTTATTGATAGCCTTAAAATGTTCATCAGAAAGGTTTTCACTTGCAGGAGTCCAAGAAGCAAAAAGAAGTTGTTTTTCTGCTTGATAAGCAATCGAAATAAATTGGTCTTCAAATAGTAACATCATTTATAAAGTTTTTTTTAGGGTTATTTTACTTAGGGACAAAAATACTATTATTTTAATCTAAAACCAAAAATGTTAGCCCACAGAAATGCAGTATCAAATTTTCTTTATTTAATTTTTTTTATTGATATAAAATTCCAAAAAATACAATTTACGCCCCATTTTGTCCAAGTCTTCCCTGAAAAAAACGAAAAAATTGTTTAGTTTAAGACTGAAGTCTTGTGCTAAACCGTGTGTGTTTTTAGGGAAACTTTCTAAGGAACAAATTATTTTAAGTTTTTCTTAAATTTTATTTAAGGTTTCTTTCATACATTTTCATAAAAAATACAACCAAATTTGCATCATTAAAATACAATTTTAGTACATTCTCTTATGAAAAAATCCATTATTTTCGCTTTTGTTTTTAGTTTTGCCTTTATTATGCAGGCAAAAAGCCAATCCAATAACAATACTTTGCTATACGAAATTTCGGGCAAAAACATCAAAACATCTTACTTGCTTGGCACATTTCACATGCTTTGTGAAGACGACTTGATTTTGACACAAGTTATTCAAGATAAACTTAAAGTTTCTGAAAAATTGGTGTTAGAACTTGATTTTGATAACCCTGATTTGCAAAAAGAAATGCAACAACAAATGACGTTGCCCACAGGCAAGGCATTGAAAGACTATCTCAAAGGGGTAGATTATGATAAGGTAGCCCAATTTTTTAAAGACGAACTAAAAATGCCTCTTGAAAATTTGCAAACTTTAAAACCTTTTGTATTGAGTACATTTTTATACCCTAAATATTTTCCGTGTAAAATTGCTTCATGGGAAATGTCTTTGGTAACACTTGCCAATGCACAAAAAATAGAAGTATTAGGATTAGAAACTGTTAAAGAGCAGTTTGATGCAATAGGCAAAACTTCCAATGAAATACAAGTAAAAGGACTTGTAAAAACCATTACAGACTTTCAAAAAAGCAAAAATGTAATGCTTGAAATGGTTAATCTCTACAAAACACAAAATGTAGATGAATTATATACTCTTGCCTCACAAGAAATGTCAAAAGATGATAAAAATGGCGTAACATATATGCTTGACAACCGCAACAAAAATTGGATACCCAAAATAGAAAATATAAGTAAAGAAAAAAGTGCTTTTTATGCTGTGGGTGCAGGACATTTGGGCGGCAAAAATGGAGTTATTGCACTTTTACGTAAACAAGGTTATACAATAAAACCTATCACAAATCCACAAATAAAAGTAGAACAAAAAGCAAACATACAAGCAAATTTACCTATAGGCGATATTGCACAAAAACTAATGCGCACATGGAAACCTGACAAAAGTATGCTCCCACAAATGTTTGAGGATATTATTCAAAAAGTGAAACAACAAAGCCCTGAAGAAGCAGAACAGTTAATAACCCGAAAAGAAGGATTTATGCAAATGCTCGCTAATATCACTATAGAATATAAAAAAGATGCTTCTTTTTTAATAGATATTCCTTCTGCCCCACAAAAAGGTACATGGAAACTTATAGAAAACGACAAGAAAATAGCACGCACAGATGAGCAAGGTAAAGAATCTATTAGTGAAATCCTTGAAATATCAGATACGAAACTGATTATTCTCAATGAAGAAAAAAAGAAAATGGTGTATGTAACACAATAAACCTAAACAAAAAATAAGCGGTAAATTTAAGGATTTTTCCATATTTTTACCGCTTAAATTTTACAAATTGATGCTTGTATTTTCTTTATTTCAAATGTGCATCAACCACATTTTTTGCAAATGTTTTGATTAAATCCCTTGCTTCTCTGAATTTTTGCATAATTTCTATATCTGTGCCTATTGCTTTGGTAGGGTCATAAAAATTTTGGTGAATTTTGAGGGCAGAAGTTGGAAAATAAGGGCAATTTTCTTGTGCATTGTCGCAAACAGTGATGACCAAATCAAAATCAATTTCCAAGTATTCATTTACATTGTTTGAGGTGTGCATACTTATATCTACATTGTCCTCTTGCATGATAGCAATTGCTTTTGGATTTACGCCATGCGTTGTGATGCCTGCGCTGTATATATTGGCTTTGTTGCCTGCAAAAAATCTCAAATAACCTTCTGCTATTTGACTTCTGCAACTATTTCCTGTGCAAAGTACCAAAATATTTTTCATCTGTTTTTTTTGGTTTATTTTAATTGGTTTATTTTAAAAGGTTGTGAAATTTCATTTTTCATTTTTATACCAATAACCAAATAAGGTTGATAATGGTAAATCGCCAATCAAAACCAAATATAATATTGAGTGCAATAATAGAAATGGTAATGATGATTGGTTTTTTATATTTTTTAAAAAATTCTTGCATAAAAAAATTGCATATTAAACTTTAAGTTATTTGTATTTTTAGCAACATTTACCACCACAACAAGCGGTTTCTGTCTTTAATGTTGTGGTCAATGTAGCCAAATCTTTTTTGATTTTTTGTGTGGTTTGGTTTGTGGTTTCTTGTGTATTTATGCCACATTGGTCTTGTGCGAGGCAGGCAGTTTGCGTAGGTACAAGCCAAAAAATATTATTTTCAAATTCAAGTGTGTATTTACCTATTGTTTCAGTTTGGTATTCTACTTCTATTTCCCATTCTGCAAGGTTAGGGAATTGATTTTGCCAATTCTTTTCGGTTATTTCAATAATTTTTAAGGCTTTTTTGGCAGATAATTGATGCGAAATATCATCAGCAACCCAAAGCTGAAAAGTAATGCGATTGTCTTGGCGAATTGTACCACCACAATCTATAAAATGTTTTTGGACAATGCCCATTTCTGTAATATGAAAATGTGTGGGCAGTTGAATATTGGTGTTTTTTATCCAAAAATCAAGCGTAGTATTGTTGGCTAATTGTGTTTTTAAATGGGAAAGTTTCATGTTTTTTTTGTTTAAAGTCTTTAAAAAATAGAAGTAGAAAATTAAATCAAAATTACGAACAGCAAGTATTTTGTATATTCAATTTTTCAAAAAATATAAGGAAAGTATTTTTACATTTTCCCCAATTTTCTGCATCAATACAATAACAAATCGCATTGCCTTCTATGTTGCCTTTTATAAGTCCAGCTTGCTTCAACACAATTAAATGTTGCGAAATAGTAGCTTGTGCCAAAGGCAATGCCAACACAATATCACCACAAATACACGATTTTACAGATAAAATATGCTCCAAAATCGCAATACGAGCAGGGTGCGAAAATGCTTTTGCCCAAACAGAAAATTGTTGTTGTGAAGTGTCAAAAAGATTGGTTTTGCTGATGCCCATAATTATTTATTTTTCATTGTAATATTGCAATATTACGATAAAGATTTAACAAAAAAGAAAAGTTCTTTAAATTTAGGAAAAATATTATTTTGTTATAAATTTCTTCTTACTACTATACATATTTTTAAAAAGTTTAAAAAAAAGTGCTTTGAAACGATTTAAACACAATATTTTTAATAATATTTTTCAAAAAATTGGGTTTGTACCGTAATTTACGGAGGTCTGACCCTGATTTTTTGAAAATTACAAACTGAAAACAGCGTTAAACACCATATTTGTTTTAATTTTTCAAAGAAATGTATTATTTTTCAATAAAAAATATAAAAAAGCCTTTTTCCTACGTTTTGAAAGTATTTTTTAAAATTTGTATAGCAGTGAGAAATTTTATAAACATAAAATGATAATGGTATATCAACTATTGATAAAAAAAGTTTTTTATAATCTTAGTTTAAACCTTTTGAAAAGTTAGCCCAAAACGAAGATTTTTAGATTTAACTTAAACTGATACAAATACTTTTAAATTCCTTTACAACTCCAAAAAATCAGCAGATTGGTTATCTGCATCAGAAAACACCAAACCGCCCAATACTTTTGGGAAAAAATAGGTGGTTTTGGCAGGCATTGTATAACCAGAGTGTATCACGTTTTCTATTTCTTGTAAGGTAACTTTGCGTGTAATGAGGGCAAAATGTGCATTGCCCGCTTGTACCTCTTTATAGCAATGCGATAAATATGGACTAAAATCCAAATGCTCAAATTGTTTTTGGGCAGAAAGATTTAGGCATTTTTCCAAAATAAAATGGTGCATTACACTCACATCAAGGCGTTTGACTGCATCAGGCAAATTATTTTGAAAAGTAGCAAAAGCGTCTTTTTTTAGTCTTAATAAAAAATTTCTTTCTTTAAACACCAAAATAAACGTCCAAAGATTTTCAGTAGGGGCGAGGGCTTTTTCAGGCGAAAAATCTGTTTCAGTAATAATAAAATCATCTTCTAATGCTTTCAAAAAAACATCTTCCGAAAAATTTTCTAAACCATGCACCAATCTATGCGTAGGAAACACGCCCAAATCGCTACTTTCGGTGTTTGTAAGCCACATAAGGTGATAATTGTAACCTGCGTAATGGTGCTTACTTTGTTCATTACGTTGTTTGGCATATTCAAAAGAACTGTGGTAACGGTGGTGTCCATCAGCAATCCAAATTTTTTTGTCTTGCAATACTTTGGCAAAATGTTGCATGATGGCATAGTCTTGTATGCGTCCTAATACGTGTTTTGTACCATGTTCATCAACTACATCATATATTGGATTTTTTAGGCTTTCTGCCCAATATTTTTCCAAAGACAAATCCTTATCAGTATAAAAACCATGTGTTGGAATGGTGTGCATTTGGGTATTTTTGAGGAGTTCAACCCTATGTTGTACCGCTTTATCAATGGTAAGCTCATGCGGAAGTACGATTTTATCTGCAAAATCACTTGTACGCAAGTGTGCTACAAAACCTATTCTTTCATATATTTTTTCAGGATTTTCCCTCAAATGAAAATATTGTGCATACACATAAAATGCAGGCATATCGTCCAACTCTATCACTTTATCTACTTTCCAATTATCTACCCTACGTTGTGCATTGATATAAGGTGGTGTATCAAGAGGCGAAGAAATATGATAATAATGATAAGGTTGCTGATAAAAAATTGCTTTGCGTTGTTGTGCGAGTGTTTCGGTCAAAGGTGCGGTAATTTGTGGCAGTTGTACTGTAAGATAATCATTGTATCGCCACGCTTTGAATGGTTGTATTTCGGTGTTCATTAGGAAAAAAAAGCTCCCCAGCCCCCAAAGATGGAGCAAAGGCAAGCGTTTGGGTTTTTAAATTAAAAAAAAAAAATAAAAGAAATAAAAGAAAATTATTTTACTGAAAAGGCTGTTTACTCCCCCTTTGGGCTGAGGGCTTACCTCAAAATATCCTTTAAAATAATAATTTCTAAGCGTGGTTGTACTTTTTCATACAAAATTTTATACACTGCTTTTGTGATAGGCATATTTACTTGAAGATTTTTATTGATTTCGTAAATACATTTTACAGCAAAATATCCTTCTGCTACCATATTCATCTCCATTTGGGCGGATTGTACCGTATAACCACGTCCTATCATATTGCCAAAAGTACGATTTCTGCTAAATTGCGAATACGAAGTTACCAACAAATCACCCAAATATGCAGAGGCAGATGTATCACGTTCTTGGGGTGAGATTTTCTCTATAAATCTGTTAATTTCTTGCATAGCATTTGATACCAAAACCGCTTGAAAATTGTCGCCATAATTCAGACCATGACATACTCCACAAGCGAGTGCAATAATATTTTTCATAACTGCACAATATTCTACGCCATAAATATCAAGGTTTGTAGTAGTTTTGATGTAGCGATTTTCCAATAATTTTGCAAACTTTTGGGCGGTTTCAATATTTTGTGAAGAAATCGTCAAATAAGATTGTTTTTCTAATGCCACTTCTTCCGCATGACACGGGCCTGCAATCACGCCCAAATTTTCTTTGGGAACTTGATAATATTGGTGTATATAATCTGTAACCAAAATATTATTTGTGGGTACGATGCCTTTGATAGCAGAAATAACAATTTTATTCTGTAAATCTTCGCTTATCAAATCTTTCAACGCATCTTGTATATATGCTGCGGGAACTGCCAACACCACAAAAAATGATTTTTTCAACGCATCTTTCATGTTTGTAGTTGCTTCCACACGTCTATCATTTATTTGTACATCACTCAAATATGAGGGATTATGGTGGTGTTTTTGTATATGTTTTACGCTTTGGGCATCACGCATCCACCAATGGACATAATTGTTATTTTCGCTCAAAATTTTTACCAATGCAGTTGCCCAACTTCCGCCTCCTATTACGGTTATTTGGCGTTCATGGGGGATTTCTAACTTTTTTTTCTTTCTTTTTATGCCTAATTTCGTAAGTAATTTTATCAAAATATTAAAATTTTTAAAGGAGAAATAAATTAGTTGTCAGTTTTTAAGTTATCAATTTTTAAGTTATCAGTTTTTAATTTTTTAATTGAAGGTTGTAAGTTGCCATTTTTGTAGTCTTGGTTTAGAGAGCTAAACTTTCTACAAAATAAATGATTTTTTTCACGCTTTGCAAATTAGGTTTTTAGAAAGTAAAAATCATTGTTTTTGAAAAAAAAATTTTTTATTTCAAATTTTTTTCAAGAAAATTAAAATTAAAAGCAAAAAAACCGTTAATTTTGTAATAGATTTCCTTTTTTATTGATATTTAACAAAAAACTAAAATCCTTCTGGCATTTATTTCTTTTGGAATTAAAGAAAAGTCTGAATAAACATTTTGGATAACATTTCCGAAAATATTGACCCATCAAACACAGATTTTACCCCTGAGCAATTACCCAAAAAAAGCACTTGGTTTGCTTTTGTAATGCGATTGTTGGGTAGAACGTTTTTGTATTGCCTTATTTTTCTTGTTTTTTCAATAATTGCGTTGCATTTTAGCGTAGTACAAACATTTGTAGTGCGTAAAGTTTTACAATGGTCTTCACCCAAAATGCAATTTGGGTTAGACGTGAAAAACGTTTATATAGATTTTTGGCATCAAAAAATCCATCTTGAAAACGTTGATGTGAGAGATGAAGAAAAAAATGCTATGATTTTTATTGAAAATCTTGAAGTAGATTTTTCATACAATACGTTGCTCAAAGATGGCAATATATTGCTCAATTCTGCCAAAATAAAAAGAGGAAATATTAACCTTTTGGCACGCAAATCAGACGGAAATCTGAATATTATGCGATTTATTGAACGTATTGATTCACTCACTGCCCCAAAAGTACGCAATCCAAACGCACCGCCTACCATTTTTCAACTCAAAAAAGCGGTTTTACAAGATATTTTTTTTAGTTATCATGACCAACGCAAACCCTATCAAACGGATAAAGCGATGGATTATGCTCATTTAGGGCTTGAAAACTTGAATGCAAGTTTGGACAATTTTTATTTGGTTGGCGATACGATTCAAACCCAAATTAATGGTTTGCATGGCTTAGAGAGCAAAACGAGGGCAAAAATACAAGATTTGACTACGTTTTTTCGCATGACACGAAAATCAATGGAATTTCATAAATTGTATTGTGCTTTTGAAAATTCTATTTTGAAAGATGAGATTTTTTTTAGTTTTAAGGAAAAAAAAGATTTAGGGGATTTTGTGGAAAAAGTACATATTTGGGCAAATTTGGATAGCACAGTTATTCAACCCAAAGATTTGGAACATTTTTCTGCATCAATGCCTGATTATAAAGATTTGTGGCGTATAAAGGGTATTTTTGAAGGGAAAATTGGGGACTTTAAGGTAAAAAATGCACACCTTTATATGGGCAAAGATAGTGAAATAATGGGTAATATTGCCATAAAAAACCTCCCAGATGTGGCTAATATGGAACTTTTGGTAGAATTACAAGAGGCAAAAGTTACCCTGCCCGAACTCAATCAATACATTCAACAGCCTGTGGTAGAGCCTTATTTGGATAGATTGGGCAAAATAAATTTTAAGGGGAGTTATGTAGGTACAACGAATGATTTTCAAACAAAAGGCGATTTTCAAACCCAATTAGGTAATTTTCAGGCAGATATTGATATGCAGTTGCCCAAAAATATAGATTTTGCAACTTATAAAATGGGCATAAAAACGGATAATTTGGATTTGGGCAAATTATTAGGACAAGAGCAAAATGTCGGAAAAATGGCTATTGATGGATTTGTGCAAGGACAAGGTTTTGACCCACACAAAGCAAATTTTAAGGCAATTGCTACAATTCCATTTGTAGATGCGTTGGGTTATCGTTATCAAAATCTTAGCACAAAAAGTAATTGGAATTCATCAGGTTGGCAAGGTGAGGTTTTTTCAAAAGATAAAAATGCAGATTTTACCCTAAAAGGTGCGGTAAATCCTTTTTATAAAGATAAAAAAAATGTTGGAAAAATAGATATTGAAAGTGATTTAAAATATGTAAATCTTCAAAAATTGGGTTTCATGCCACAAGAAGCAACGCTCAAAGGCGAAGTAAGCATACACACCGAAGGGTTAGAAATGGATAATATTATAGGTGAAGTAGACCTAAAAAATGCTTTCTTAGTGTATCAGGGCAAAGGGTTGCCTATTGAATATCTCCAAATGTTATCGTTTAAAATAGATACTACAAATTACCCACAAAATGCGAAACTCAAAAATCCATACCATCACTTTGATATTAGGTCAGAATATTTGGATTTGCATACAGAAGGGAATTTTTTGTTTTCAGAATTATTTACAGATTTGCGTACATTGGCACAAGAATATTATTTGAGTTTTAGAAATGAACCGAAGAAGATTTTGGATTATTATAAACAAAAAAGACACCACTCAAACAGATACCAAACACAATTTAATGCTAATTTTAGAAACATTAACCCTATCTTGGGTATGTTTAGTACACAAATGTATTTGTCAAAAAATTCATTGATAAAAGGGAATTTTGTACCAACAAATAGGTCTACGTCCTTAAATCTGGAAACAGAGCAGGTAATTGATTCAGTTTTTTTTGGTGGAAACAAATTATACAATATAAAAATAGACGCTAATACGTCCAAACTTACCGAAAAAGCAGAGATTTTGGCAGAGGCTTCTATTATTTCTGAAAAACAACAATTTAGTAGCTTAAAAACCGAAAAAATGCTTGTAAATGTGGTTTGGAGTGATAATGCCATTGATTTTACTGCACAAGCCAAACAACAAGATAGCCAAAATTTTGCAGATTTGTCAGGTGTGTTGCGTTTTAAAGAAGACACGACATTGTTGGCATTTAATCCTAATTCAAAAACGCAACTTTTGGAAAGAGAGTGGATTTTTACCAAAAATAACGAAATTAGTTTTAACCCAAATAATAATATTCAGGTAAAAAATTTGGCTTTGTATGATAAACAAATGACCGAATCCAAAATATTGCTTGATGGTGCAATATCTGAAAACCCAAAAGATACGTTACTTGTCAAAATCCAAGATGTCGATTTGTTTGCTTTTACCAATATTCTTAGTGTAGATCTGAAAGGTACGCTAAACACAAACCTTAAAATGGCAAATCTCCTCAAAAACCCCATTATGAATGGTGATTTATACATTGAAAATATGATGTATGGTGATGTACTTATTGGAAATTGGGACGGTATATTGAACTATGACGACCAAAACCAACAAATACATATTGAGAATAAATTGCTCAGGAAAGGAAGGTATATCTTAGATGTTTCAGGCAATTATAAAACACAAAAAAACGAAAAAAACCCACTTGATTTTATCATTGAATTTCGCAAAACAGATTTAGAAATTCTTTCTCCTTTTGTGAAAGGCATCGTGTCGCAAATGGGAGGGACTGCGAATGGGAATTTAACGGTAAAAGGTAAATTTTCAGAATTGGAAACTAACGGAAAACTTGCTATTGCCAACGCAAAATTTCAAATGGATTACCTCAAGACCAAATATAGCAATATTGATGGTAATTTGGTTTTTACCCCAAATGAAATTACTGCCCAAAACGTGATTATGCTTGATGAATTTAGCAATACTGCTAACATGGATTTGAGCATAGTACATGACAATTTCCAAAATATTTTTTTAAATATTGGTGCAAGATTTTTTAATTTCCATCTCCTCAATACTGTTGCAAAAGATAATAGCCTTTTTTATGGACAGGCGTATGGCACAGGAAGACTTGACCTTACAGGCTCACTCAAAAACCTCCAAATGAATATCAATGCACGTACCCAAAGAGGTACCAAAATTGTGATGCCTATGGACGGATATGCGGAAGTAGGGCAACAAGATTATATCCATTTTATAAAAGGATTGGTTAGAAAAGATAGTACATTGAAGAAAATAAGTCTTGGTGGTATGAAAATCAATTTTAAACTTGATGTAAATTCTGATGCAGAGTTTGATATTGTTTTTGATAAAAGGGCAGGCGATATGATAAGGGCAAAAGGCAAAGGATTGATAGAAATGGCAGTAGATACAGAAGGCGATTTTAAAATGTTTGGCGATTATACCATTGAAGAAGGAAAATATAGTTTTACGTTTATGAATATCACAAGCAAAGGCTTTGATGTGCAGAAAGGAAGTAGAATTAATTTTAATGGCTCACTATATGATAGCCAAATGGATATAAAAGCACTTTATACCAAAAATACTTCGCTAAAACCACTTGTAGAAGTAGAAACTTTGACAGGTGTAACGGTTAGCGAACTTAATCGCCCTTATCCAATTACTGCGGTAATGGAACTTAGAGGTGCATTGTTTTCGCCAGAAGTACGTTTGAATTTAGATTTGACTGAAGCCAAAAAAAATGCGTCTAATATTTATTTACGTACAGCAGTAATACAACTTGAAACTCGTATAGCAGGTGATGAACAAGAACGCAATAAACAAGTTTTTAGTATGCTGATTCTCAATAAATTGACCCCCCCCAACGAATTTAGTGGGCTTGGTGGTGCGTTGGGTAGTAGTGTGAGCGAGTTGCTTTCAAACCAATTTAGTAATTGGATTTCGCAATTAGATGAAAACCTTGAACTTAGTTTTAATGTAGACCCAAGTGCGTTGAATACATTTAGTTTGCGTCTTGCTTATAATATGCTTGATGGACGTTTGCGTATATCACGTGAAGGTGGGTTTACCAATACACGCAACCAAACAGATTTTGCAAGTGTGATTGGGGATTGGACATTGGAATATTTTTTGACTGCAAGCGGAAGGTATAGGGTAAAGGCGTTTAACCGTGTAAATCAAGGGTTTAATAATGGGATTACGCTCAACAATTCTACGACAACTACAGCAGGAGCAAGTTTTATGCACACTGCAACTTTTAATAATGTAGGCGAATTATTTAAAAGAAAAAAGAAAAAAAATGATGATGAAAATACATTTACATTAGATGCTGTAGGTGATAAATTGCAAAGCGATAGTTTCTTAAATTTTAAACAACCAGAACAAAAAAGCAAAGTTTATGTTGCCCCACGTATTATTATCAAAGAAAGAATGCCTCTCTCACACCGCAACCAAGAAAATTTGGATAATATTTTTTTGGTAAAAGTATTAAATGAAAAGGAAAAAGAAGAAAAAGACAAGGAAATGAAAGAAAACGAAATAAAAGACAATACTAAAAAAAAACCTATTAAAAATGGATTAACCCCAGAAGAAGAAGAAGAAGAATTGGAAGGATTGGCAAAACATAATTTGCTGAAAAAAATAGAAGAACGAAAAAATGAAAGCGAAAATTCAAATACTGAAACCAAAAAAACAGCAGAAACCAAAAAAACAATTATCAAAATGCCTTTAAAACATAGGTTTGCGATGTAGGAAATTAAATTTTTTTAGCAAAAATATAAAAGTTGTGTGTTATATTTGTCCTCAAAAAAAACAAATTTATAAATGCAAATGCACACCAAATTCCTCCAAGATATTATCCAGTTGTTCCAAATATTGTTTTTTGAGGTGCTTTTCTTGTCGTATCATAAACTATCATCATGTTCACCTCTTTGTAAATTTGATAACGACATTTTTAAATTGTATTAAAAAAAAATTCGTTCAATCCGCGTTATCCGCGTGCTTAAAAAGAATAAAGATTATATGGATTTTAAATCATTTTATATTTTAAGGAAAAACAAAAAAGTTATGTCGTTATCAAAATAACTTTGTATTTGTGTGTTATAAATTTGTATCATGCTCAAAAGTTGCAAAATAATTGCTTGTTTTGCTTCCATATTTTTATTAAAATGAAATTTGTTTAACAAAAATACCCAAAACTTTGAAAATCTCTATCAAAATTAAACCTTTTAATAAAAATTAAATCAAAAAAATAGTTTTTTACGCAAAAAAAATTACCTTTTTTTAAAAAAAAGTATGTAATAAAAAAGGAGAAATAAAAGTATTAACACCAAACCCTAAATTTCTTCACATTTTATAAAACCTTTCTTCAGACTTTGCGTATATTACAATACAACAAAGATACCATACAAAAAACTGTAAAAGGTATTAAAAATCACAAAAACTAAAATTATAATCTTTAATTTATTATTTTTTCAAAATAAAACATTAAAACGATGTCATTTATCACAATACTCTTTACATTTATATTAGGATTAGGCAATACGCCTTCTACCAAACCTACAAGCAACGAAACTTATCAAGTTGTATTTGTACAAGGCAATATTAGCATTAGTGGACAAGCATTGACAAGAGGTGCAAAACTTGATGCCTCACAAAAAGTAGTATTCAAAGGAGCTGACGCAAAAGCGGTAATCATAAGCACTACAAGAGGACGTTTTGTGTTGGACGCAAAAAAAGCTACGCCATCAGGTAGCGAATTAGTAGCTTTTATCAAAGATGTAGTTTCACCACTCAAAACCAATTCAAAACTCTCAACAAGAGGTGGATTGAATGAAAAAGGTATCTTGGATTTGGAAAAACATTTTGGTATGCAAGCAAAAGTTGAAGAATTTTTACCTGTTTTTGTAATGATTGGCGAAACCTACGACTTTAAAATTGGTGAAAAAGTTGAAAGCAATCAAATTGTTGCGATTAAAGTTGGTGCAAAAGCTACAGGTTTGAAACGCACAGGCAATATGTACACCATCACAAAAGCATCTGTGCAAGATGCAAAAAAAATTGAACTTATTTTACTTACAAAAGGTACTACAAAACAGACATTGAAAGCGTCCTTCAAACCTATGTTTGTAGATGCAAAAGAACTCAAAGAAGGTTTTGAGCAATATCTTAAACTTGTGGATACAGACGAAATCGTAAATATCAATGTTAAAAAAGCAAACGAACTTGAAACTGCTCAAAATAAACTTTCTGCTGCTGATGTTGATGCAAAAATTAAAAAAATGACTTCTACACAGAAAAAAGCACTTGTTTTGTTTTATTATATCCAAGAAAGTTTTGGTGAAATAGACGAACAAGGTAATATTGATGTAAATAAAATCAAAATGGACGAAGATTACTTAGAAAAATTTATTATTGACAATAAATTGTAATTTTTTAAAGTAAGCCCACAAAAAAGCCAAATTTTCTACTGAAATTTGGCTTTTTTGTTTTTTTAGAATTTGATAAAATAAATGTTTACAACTAACTTTTTACGCAGGTATTAATTTCTTATACAAATCATAATTTTCTTCATCAAAACATACAAAAATGACTTCTTCTATACAACTTTCTGGGCGTTGTTCAAAAAATTCTTGTACAGTTTGCCATGCGATTTTGCTTGCATCTTCTTTTGGAAACATATATACGCCTGTGCTGATATTGGGGAAAGAAATCGTAAAAACTTCATTTTCTGAGGCAATTCTTAGGCTATTAAAATATGCGTTTGCCAACAAGGTATTTTCATCTCTAAATCCACCTCGCCACACAGGTCCTACGGTGTGAATAACATATTTGGCAGGCAAAAATCCTGCTTGTGTAATGACTGCTTCGCCTGTTGGACAACCGCCTTGTCGGTTGCGAATTTTGTAACATTCTTCCAAAATGCTTTTGCCTCCTTTTCGGTGTATTGCACCATCTACACCGCCACCACCCAACAGCGAATTATTGGCAGCATTTACGATTGCATCTACTTCTATCACGGTGATGTCCCCTAAAACAACAGAATATTTGGGCATGAGTTTTTTTGATTATGGATTATAAATTATGGATTATTTTTATATTTGTAGCACACACATTGTTCTTAGCATTTCGCTAAGACCAAAAAATATTTTTTAGCTTCAATAATTTTATGCTTCAATACTAAAATTTTTATTTCCGTTTTTGGTTATTTGTAAATAATTGAGGTAATTAGCCTCTGAAAATTCTGAATAATATGTAAAAAAATCTGTGTGAATAGGTAATAATTCCAAATCACTACGCAATACTTTGTGTGTTGAAAATAATTTATTAAAAAGCCAATTAATGATTTCACTATTTAATAAATCAGCAAGTTGTTTGCTTGTGATGCCAATGTTTGTAGGAATAAGCAAATTAGCACTATTTAAAATAAAACGTTGCTTTGTATCACAAAAAAAACACAAATTTGAAGAAATAAATTTATAAATCAATTTTTCTTTTGCTTGATACATTTCCAAAGGTGCAACTTGCTGAAAATTTGAAAAATCATTTGGTATAAATGTGATAGGCTTTTTTAAGCCTTTTTTTGTAATATCCGAGCCTTTATAAATGGGTAAATAATTTTCTTTTTTATTGCTACAAAATCTATCATTGTTTCCTGTGATAATGCCCAATGCCCATGTAGCCTTATTTTTTAGTGTCGTGTGTGTTGTAGCATATAGTTTTTCAATGACTTGTGTTTCGTTTTCAGTTGTCCAAAAATTAAAAATAAGTTTTGGGTTTTCTGTAAAAGATTTTAAACTTCTTTCAAAAATGATATTATTTGAACAACATTCAATATTTGTACCTGATGTTGGCGATGTATTTTCTATGATAATGGCTTTTGCTTTTGTCATCAAACCTTTAAATGCTTTGTCATAATCCACAAAACGCAAAATTCTTTTGGCAATCATTTTTTTTCTAATATCCTCAAAAACTGTAATATTAAAAAAGGCTTCTTGCACCAAAAAACCCAAAATCCCGCTTTGTTTGAGCAAAAATAAACTTGCTCCCATAAACAAAGCACTTGTATCCAAACTATTACCTGTGTCATATACCAAAGCAAAATTTTCTTTGTCTCTTTTATCAATTTTTTTGCCCCAAGGCGGGTTTGTAAATATAAAATCAAAAAATAAGTTTTCTTGTTTCAATTTAAAAGCATTTTCTAAAAAATTACCAACTTTTATATTGGGCGTTTCAAAACCAAATTCTTGTTTGATGCGTTCTTTTGTGATACAGATTGCATTTTTGTCTATATCAAAACCATACACATTTTCGGGTTTAATGCCTAATTTTAGGGCTTCAATGATAAAATTGCCCGAACCACAACAAGGGTCTAAAAACGTACTATCAGTATCAATTTTTATGTTTTTAAACATATCTTTCACAATCCAAGAAGGCGTATAATAAATGCCTTCTTTGTTGCGATAAGCATTTGACAATGAATTTTCGTATTGAATACCAATGTTTTCACCACTAAAATTTTGGATTAATAGAGTTGTTTCATCTGATATATTTTGGTGATTTTGATTTTTTTTCAATAATTTATTTGCCCTTGCATATAGTTTTTCTTTGCCTGCGATATTTGCCATAAAATCATCAAGAGATTCTTGTGTAATCACGCCTTTGCTTGACACTTCCAAATACCCTGTTTTTATCCAGTTGCGAATAGTCGCAAGAGAAACATTGATATTTTTTGAGGCTTGTTCAATGGTAAGTCCAGATGTTTCTAATTTTTCAAATGGATTTGATTGCATTATTTTCGTACTTTGTAAATTATAATTGGCAATGGAATTTATGTTTAAAATGAGTTAAAACCCATTGCAATTCATATTTTAATGTAATAAATCCAAGTTGTGTTAAAAATATAAATTGATGTGAATTTATAAAAACTGACAACTTAAAAGTCATAACTTAGATTATTTTTTATCTGCACCGCCACGCCCCATAAGTCCCAAACCTGCACCGAGTAAAGTAAGCATTACAATCAATTCTACTAAACTCATGCTCCGTAAGCTCATGCGTGAGTTTATCACTGTACCTAATACCAATACTACCAAACTTCCAACCGCAATCAACCAACCTATTTCTGTCATGCCATAAAACATTAATGCAACGCCCACAATAAACGGTATCAATACCATGCCTGTTGTGATATTGGTGCGTCCCATCATAAATAAATGTCCGCCAAAACCTGTATTTACACTAATAGAACGTAACAACAAAATCATGCCCAACGCCAACATAATAGCTCCTGCGTAATATTGTACTTTTTTTAAAGTTGCCATATATTTTTAAAGATTTTTTGAAATTAAAATTTCAAGAGATTTTTTAATAGATTTTTTTTTGTAAAATAATACTCAATATTACACCAAAAAATTAGATTTTCAATCCGTTTTTTAAAATTGTGGGAAAAATTATTCTGAATTTCTGTATTTCTAATTTTTTGTATTTACTCCCCCTTTGGGGGCTGGGAGGCTTCTGCTAAATATTTTAATAAAATTTCGGTTTTTGCTTCGCCAATAAGTTCAATGAGTTGAGATTTGTCTGCTGTGTTCATTTTTTTGAGGGTTTTAAATGTTTTTCGGAGTGTATCAACAGTTTTAGTACCAAAACCTTCTATTTCCAACAAATCATCTTTCAAGACGTTTTTACTGCGTGTATCTCGGTGAAAAGTAATGGCAAATCTATGTGCTTCATCTCTGATTTTTTGGATAAGTTTCAACGCAAGTGATTTTTTATTAATGTGCAAAGGAATATTATCTTCTGGAAAATAAATTTCTTCTAAACGTTTTGCAATACCTACAATATAAAATTTACCATAAATGCCTAATGCTTTCAACGCATCACATGCACTACTGAGTTGTCCTTTTCCGCCATCAATCACCACCAAATCTGGGAAAGGTTTGTCTTCATTGATAAGCCTTGTGTATCTGCGTGTTACGATTTCATACATAGATGCAAAATCGTTTGCCCCTACAACAGTTTTAATGTGAAAATGCCTATAATTGCTTTTGGATGGTTTGCCATCTTTAAAACAAACCATTGAAGCAACAGGGTTTGTGCCTTGAATATTTGAATTATCAAAACATTCAATATGCAAAGGTGGTGTAGGCATTTGCAACACTTTTTGGAGTTCTTGTACTGCTTGTGTTGGTTCTTGGTTTTTTTGGGCGGTTTCTTGGCTTTTGGTGCGTATATCTTGTTTTAATCGGAATACATTTTTGAGGGCAATATCCAATAATTTTTTTTTGTCACCTATTTTTGGAACTGTGTTTGTGATGTGGTTTATTTCAATATCAAGGGGGATATTGGTGATGATTTCTTGGGCTTGGCTTTGGTACTGTGTGCGAAAATAAAAAGCAAGCGAAGTGATAATTTCTTCGTCAGTTTCTTCCAATTTTTTCTTAATGTGGTGATTTTGCGTGTGTGTAATCGTGCCTTCTTGTATGCGAAAATAATGTAAATACGCATTTTCTTCATCACTCAAAAGTGCCACTACATCAACCTCGCCCATATTTGGGTTTACAATAAGTGATTTACTTTGGTAAAAATCCAATTTATCTAATTTATCTTTATAACTTTGTGCTTCTTCAAAGAGCCAATTTTCTGAAGCTTGGAGCATTTTTTGTTTCAAAGATTTTTTTACTTCATTTGTATTTCCTTTTAATAAATAAATAATTTGGTTAATATTTTCTTGATAATCTTCTTCGGATTGTTTGCCCTCACAACCGCCCAAACATTTGCCAATATGAAAATCAAGACAAACTTTATATTTTTTTGCTTCTACATTTGCCTTGCTAAGATTGTAGGCACAACTACGTAACGCATATAATTCATGGATAAAGTCCAATAAAATTTGCATGGATTTTTGTTGGGCAAAGGGGCCAAAAAACGTTCCTTTGAGTGTTTCAGGTTGTCGTGTTACGAGCAAACGTGGAAAAGGCTCATCAGTAATACAAATATATGGGTAGCTTTTATCATCTTTGAGGAGGATATTATATTTGGGTTGGTTGGTTTTTATCAAAGAATTTTCCAATAAAAGTGCGTCATATTCATTGGGTACAATGGTAAATTCAATGCGGTGAATTTGGCTTACAAGTTGCTTTGTTTTGTTGCTGTGTTGTGCCAAATTTGCAAAATAATTGGAAACCCTATTTTTTAAAAACTTTGCTTTTCCTACATACAACAAATTATCTTCATCATCATAAAAACGATATACGCCTGCTTCTTGGGGCAACTGTAAGGCAAATTCTTTGGGCGAAAGCATAGAATAATTAAAAATTAGGAATTGGGAATTATTTTATTGTGGTAATTTTCTGTACAACTTTGTAAATGTTCATGCCTAAATATTTATAATTTTGTGATTTTTATGTAACATAGGCTTTTAGCCTGTGTGTTTTGCAAAAATAAAAATAAACCATTGAAAATTCAAAAAATGAATAAAATTATCGTTTTTTGTGGTGTAAGTTATAATTTCCCAATTTTTATAAAAAAAATATTTTTTAAATATTTTCTAAAAATGGGAATTTTTGTTTTTTTGAAAAAAAAATTATATTTGCATTTTCAAAAACTAAAAACACATCAAAAATGACTTCTAATTTCAAAATATTTATTGTAGAAGATGACGAATGGTATGCACAAATATTGTCGTATCACCTCTCACTCAATCCTGATAATGAGGTAGAGGTTTTTCATTCTGCCAAAGAAGTATTAAATCAACTACACAAACGCCCTTCATTGATTACGCTGGATTATAGTTTGCCCGATATGAATGGCAACGAAGCCCTCAAACGCATCAAAACGCAATATCCTGACCTGCCTGTGGTGATTGTATCTGGGCAAGAAAATATTAGCACAGCGATTCAATTACTCAAAGAAGGGGCGTATGATTATATTGTGAAAGATGAAGATGCAAAAGAACGACTTTGGAATGTAGCCCGAAATGTAAAAGATAATATCAATCTCCAAAACGAAATAACATACCTTAGGGAAGAAGTAGAGAAAAAATATGAATTTGGAAAAGTTATTAAAGGTAATAGCCCTGCTATCAAACAGGTATTCCAAATGATGGAAAAAGCCTCTAAAACCAATATTACGGTATCTATCACAGGCGAAACAGGCACAGGAAAAGAACTCGTGGCAAAAGCAATTCACTATAATTCACCCAGAAATAAAAAACCTTTTGTGGCGGTCAATGTAACCGCAATACCTAATGATTTGATAGAAAGTGAGCTTTTTGGGTATGAAAAAGGAGCTTTTACAGGGGCAAATAATCGCAGAACAGGGAAGTTTGAGGAAGCAAGTGGCGGTACGATTTTTTTGGACGAAATTGGCGAAATGGACTTGAATATGCAAAGCAAATTGCTCAGAGTATTACAAGAAAAAGAAATTACACGTATTGGTGGTACTGGCGTAGTCAAAATAGATGTGCGTGTAGTGGTTGCTACACATAGGGATTTGGCAGAAGAAGTGCGTCAAAAAAAATTTAGAGAAGACCTTTATTATCGCTTGCTTGGTTTGCCTATCAAAGTGCCACCATTGCGACAAAGGGGCAATGATATTATTATGCTTGCAAAGTTTTTTGTAGATGAATTTACAAGAGAAAACAAACTTAATAAAATTAATATCAGTGAGGAAGCACAAAAAAAATTGATGAATTATCCTTTTCCTGGCAATGTACGTGAATTGAAAGCCACTATGGAACTCGCAGGCGTAATGTGTGATGAAAAAACCATAGAACCTGAACATATTTCTTTCAATTCCGTAAATATGCTTTCTGATGTTATCATGGAAGAAATGACTTTAGAAGCCTATACACAACAAATTATTAAGCATTTTTTGCAAAAATATGATAATAATGTTGTACTTGTTGCCCAAAAATTGGATATTGGTAAATCAACGCTTTATCGCATGATGAAAAATGGTATGATGTAAAAATTAAAGTTATTAGTTGTCAGTTATCAGTTTTTTCAATTTAAAAAAATGTGTTACTGAAAAACTAAAAAACTGACCGAAAAAAACTAAAAAAACCGAAAAACCGACTACTGAAAAAACTAAAATCAATATGAAAATCCTATATATACACCAATATTTTCGTCTACCTACCGAAAGTGGAGGGCATAGGTCATACTATATAGCCAAAGCCTTACAAGAAAAGGGTTTTGAAGTAGATATTATTACTTCAAAAAATATAAAAGGGTATGAAAAACTACATTTTGAAGGATTAAATATCCATTATATAGCAACTGATTATAACCAAAGTATGAATTTTTGGGGTAGAACGAAGGCTTTTCGTAATTTTTTTTGGAAAGCATACCACCTCGCATTACATATACATGAACAGCAAAAAATTGACCTTGTGTATGCAACTTCTACACCACTTACCGTTGGGATTACCGCATATTTATTGAAAATTCGCAAAAGAATCCCATATATTTTTGAAGTTAGGGATTTGTGGCCAGATGCACCTATCGCATTAGGGTTTTTGAAAAATTTTATTTGGATAAAAGGGGCAAAATTTTTGGAAAAAACAATTTACAAAAATGCAAAAAAAATAATAGCACTTTCCCCAAAAATTCAATCAGAAATTCAAAAAAAAGTACCACACAAAATCGTTACTATGATTCCCAATATGTCAGACAATGACATGTTTTATTTACAAAAAAAATTAGATGATGTAGAAGTTACAAAACCAATTTATGTAAAATTACAAAAAAAATATCATACCGTTGCCTATCTTGGGAGTGTAGGCATATCCAATCATGTTGAGTATTTGTTGGATATTGCAGAAAAAGCACAACAATCAGACGATAAAAATATTCAAAAACTTTCGTTTTGGATAATAGGAGAGGGGGCTGAATTGGATAAAATAAAAGGCATTGCACAACAAAAAAAACTTTGGAATGTGTTGTTTTTTAGACCAAAAGAAAAAGAAATTTTACAAAAATTTTTGCAACACGTGGATTTTATGTATGTTAGTTTTTTGAAAAAAGAAATTTTGGAAAGCAACAGCCCAAACAAATTTTTTGACGCCTTAGCTATGGGCAAATGCACTATCGTAAATACAAATGGCTGGCTAAAAGAACTTGTGGAAAATAATAAATGCGGTTTTTATGCCAATCCTAATAATCCACAAGATTTTTTGGACAAGATAAAACCACTTCTTTCTGACGAAAATAAATTGTACCAAGAACAAAAAAATGCTAAAAACCTCGCTAAAACACAATTTGATAAAAATGAACTTTGTGCAAAAATAGTGGAGATTTGTAGTCGTTGATTGTGAATTATGGATTTTTGTTTTTTAATTTTGTATCTGCTTATCCCACATTTGAAAATATTATTTTGAAGCTAACTTTCCAAAAATTTTAAACTTTTGGAAAGTTTAAATGCCTTTAAATTGCCCTTTTAGGAAACTAAATAGATACTATTTTTTTGCTAATTCTTAATTCCCGATTCCAGATTCTCATGTTGTTTTTTAAAAATTTTATTAAAAAATTATTAGGTTTTCCTATTTATGTACCAAAAGAAAAAATTATTTATACGCATTATAAAGGAAAGCTAAATAACGAAAAATCAATTTTAGAAGGTGAATTAGCCAATAAATGTATTTTTGAGCACCTTCAAAATGAAAAATCTTGTCTTGTAGGGCGTATTGGAAGCGTAGAGCAAGAATGTTTGTATGATTTTTTGCAGAAAAAAGAATGGTCAAAAAATACGTTGAAAAATATGCCTCATAATGCAGGTTTTTTCCCTGTTTCGCCTAAAAATTTAGAAAAATTTTCAGAAATTTTTTTAAAATGTGTGCAAAATGTTGATATTTTGGGGGTTTGGTTTAATGAAGGTGAAAAATATGTGTGCGAAAATTATTGTCAAAATGCTGATTTTGTTACACTCAAATCCTTAGAGCCTTATTATCATGCAGACGCTTGGAGTAAAGTATTAGCACACAAAAAAGTGCTTGTAATTCACCCTTTTGCAAAAAGCATTGAAAATCAATACCAAAAAAGAGATTTTTTATTTAAAGATAAAAATATTTTACCTGAATTTCAATTACAAACCTTACAAGCTGTGCAAAGTATTGCAGGTAACAAACCAAACTTTGATTCGTGGTTTGAAGCACTTGCATATATGCAAACTGAAATTGCAAAACGTGATTTTGATATTGCACTCATAGGAGCGGGTGCGTATAGTTTGCCTTTGGCGTCTTTTATCAAAAATATGGATAAAAAAGCAATTTATTTGGGTGGTGCTTTACAAATATTATTTGGTATAAAAGGCAAAAGATGGGAAGAAAAACCTTTTTTTCAAGAATTATTTAATGAATATTGGGTGAAAACACTCCCAGATGAAATACCAAAAAATGCTGAAAATGTGGAAAATGGGTGTTATTGGTGAAAATTAAAACAAAACTATATCAAAAAAAATATGACATTAGAAAAATTAAAATTTCCGATAGGACACTTTATAAAACCTGAAAAAATAACAAATGAAATCCTACATAATTGGATTTCAGATATTGAAACATTCCCACAACGCATCAAGGACGCAGTAATTTGCCTAACTAATGAACAACTTGACACATCATACCGACCAAAAGGTTGGACAATAAGGCAAGTTGTGCATCATTGTGCAGACAGCCATATAAATAGTTTGATAAGGCTCAAACTCACACTAACAGAAGAAACACCCACCATTAAACCATATTTTGAAGATAAATGGGCTGAACTTATAGACAGTAAAACATCTGATATTGACAGTTCGCTAAAAATTTTGGAAGGATTGCATACACGCTGGATATTATTACTGAAAAATCTAAAAGATACAGATTTAGAAAGGGAATTTATCCACCCTGAAAACAATAAAAAAATTAGGATTGATGAAAATATTGGAGTCTACGCTTGGCATTGCAACCATCACCTCGCACATATCACAACATTAAAAAATTCAAAAGGGTGGAAATAAAAACATAGCGTATTTTTACTGCTCTGGTCGTAACACCTCACTAAGACCAGAGTATTTTTATTTTGTGTGTTTGGAGCGTATAACAAATTTTAAAGCCAACAAAAAAATCTACGCCCTCCTATGTTTTTGATACCTTTCTATCATTTTGTAAATAAGGCTATAATAAATCTCTACAAACACGCTACAAATGATAACAGAGCCTAATGCAAGGGTAATATTGACACGCAAATTAAAGTTTTTGAAGATAAAAACTGCCAACGTAAATAAACACAAGGACAATAAAAATTGTGTCAAAAGCGTAACCATATCATACCAATAACCCAAATATCTGTAAAAATATCCAAACAAACTTACAACTAACAAACCCACCACAAAAGCCAGAAAAATATTGAGAAAATCATTCATTTCATTGATATAATCTTCTGCCAAAATCATAGAAATAATATTGGCATGTACCACTACACCAAACATATCAGGCGTACTTTTGCCCACATAATTTTGGTTGAGTGGTGTATAAAATTTATCATCAAAAGACTTCTCAAAAATCGTTTCACCCATATATCCAATCAGTACAATCTTATCTTTGAGGGCATCAGGAGCAAGTTCATCGCCTAATATTTGTGAATGGTCTAATACCATATAACCAATTTCTTGGTTTTTTTTGTTGGGTGTATGGCGTTGGATATCAATATTTCTTTTGTAATTAATGTATTCTGAAATGTTGTTGCGTGCCAAAAATTTCTTTGCTTTTTCAGGATTAAAAAGTTGTGCGATTTTTACTGCAAAAGCGATTTCGGTTTTATTTTCTGCTTTCACTTGTGGCAAAAAAGTACGACAAGTCAAAAAATCTTGCATATTACCTTCGCCTGTTGTTGTGAGATTTGCGTAGGCGTGTGTAACATGTTGCCCAAAGTATGGATTTATCTTGGTGAGTGTATCATACTGTTTTTTCTTTTCGTTATAACCTTCCAATTTTGCCACCAAAACCAAATTTTTGAGGTTTTTAAATGCCATTGCCAATGCACTATCACCTGCATCAGGTTGTCCATTTTCGCCTTTCAGTTTGCGATAAAAAGCATCAATTGCTACGACTTTTGGTTGTTGTTTTTGAATAATATTCAACAAATTTGCAGTTTGGAGGCGGTCAAGTTTGCCCAAATTTACCAAAACTATGTCTTTGTCCGCAGGCACATCATCACGCAGGCGTGAAAATACCATATCAGTCAAATCAAAATCCTTAAAAGTATTTTGAACAGGGTTTAAAAATTCCAAATTAAGCGGAATTAAACTAAAAAGCCACATGATAGCAAATACCGTGAGCGTAATAAGAATATTGTTGCGTAAATTTTGTATCATATTAAAAAAATAAATAGCCTAAACACAAAAAGAAAATAAACCGCCTTGAACTGAATAAACTGACAACTTAAATTATTGCCAATCTGCCCAAATAGTCATACCACCGACTATCAATATATATGTAATCAACAACACAAAAAACGCCTTAACGTCCCATGCACGAGCAGTTTTTACATCATATTTTACAGAAAGTTGCATAGCTACAATACCCGAAACAATACACAACAAAATATACAAAAATGTAAAATTGTGTATGGCATCAATCAACGTAAAAGAAGTAGTAGAAGGTACTGTATTTTCTGCTACATATTTGCTTCCAACCGCAGAAAAAAGCCCTCCTACGCATACAGGCATGCGTGAAGCGAAAAACTTTTCGGGAACTAAGGACACCGAAAGCGAAATCAAAAACGCAAAAAATAAGCCTGTCAAAAGTTTAAAATAGGTAAGCCAAGAGCCTTTGCGTTGCAAATGAATATCAATACTTACCTGCGAATAATCACTTGTGCCATCTAAGGCAGGGTCGCCATACGTTGTATTGTAGGTTTTGATGTAGTTTTTTATTTCAAATTTTTCAATGTCCCAATCAGGGAATTTAATATCATTGTCTATTTTTGAATTTTTTTTGTCTGCCAACATGACCAAGCGTGAAGCATCATAAAAAGCATCATCAAGTTTGATGTTTAATAATTGTTTGTCAAAAGGGAAATGACTTATATCCCAATTTGTTTTACATTCAGTTTTTATTTTTTGGTTTGTCCAAGTATCTTTTCCACGTTTGTCTTTGAGGGTTTTGCCAAAAGAAGATTGTTTTGCATTTACAATATCAATGCCTTCACCAAAATCTAAACTATCATTGCGATACACACGCCAAAGCCAAAAAATAGTGGTAAAACTGCCTTCTTTGAGTTTAAAATCATACAAAGATGTAATATAAACGCCTACTTTGCATGTATCAATACCTTTTTGGGCAAAGGTGTTTTTGGAAAAAAATGTAAAAAAAGTAAAAAAAAGAATGGCATAAAAACTAATTGAATTAAGTTTTATCGCATTGTTTTTTTTTGTGGAAAATAAAAGTTTTATCATGTTTGTAAATTTAAGTTTTGGAAAATTATTTTTTTCATAGCCAAAAATGATAAATATTTTCCACTTTTTCTAATATAAAGCCCATTTTTTCATAAAAATAATATGCATTTTGATTGGCTTTTTGGGTAACGACTTGAATTTGTGTTTGTCTCAGTTTTTTACTTTCTTCAAAAGCCCTCAAAATAAGGTTTTGCCCTATTTTTTTGCCTCTAAAATCAGTATCTACTGCCAAAATACCAATATCAGCCCTATTATTTTTGATGCCTAATGTGAGAAGTCCAATAATTTTTTCGTTTTCTTTTTGAATAATTATTTTTTCTGCAATTTTTTTGTTGACAGCATTTTCAATCCAAATCGTATATAATTTTTCAAATATATCTTCTTTTAAATTTTCATGTTTAAAATTTGTATCAAGTTTAAAACGAGAAAATTCGCTACTTTGCAAGCCTAATTTTATTAAATCTGGGTGAGTTTCTGTCTCGTTGTATATTTCAGTAAGAGAATTTTGGGGAATTTTTAGGGGAATTATTTGCAAAAAAGTTATTTTTTCATCAACCAGAAAACCGTTGTTTTTTTTATAATTTTCATTTAAAGAAATATCATCAGGGTGTAGAAAAGCATACAAAAGTTTATAATTTTGTGCTCTTGCAACCTCTAAAATATGCAAAATATCACATTCAAAATCATTGATTTTGCCTACTTTATACCCAAAAAATTCACTATCCCAAGCTAAAAATTCTATCATCTGGGGTAATTATTTTTGTGAATGGTTAAAAAATTCCAAAATTTCCTGTATTACAAAATCCTGTTTTTCTTTGTCTAATTCATAATAAAAAGGCAATCGCAAAAGGCAATCTGTATAAAAATCACTTTGTGGCAATGCCCTATCACCGTGAATAGACGCATAAAAATTGCTTTTGTGCAAAGATAAATAATGGAAAACTGCCAAAATATCTTTGGATTTCAAATGTGCAATTAAATTAGTTCTTGTTTCCACATTTTCACATAAGATATAAAACGCATGGGCATTATTGGTAGCATAAACTGGGATTTTTGGGAGGTGAATTTTATTTTTTTTCTCCAAAACTTTTAAACCTTCTTCATAATTCCCCCAAATTTCTAAACGCCTTTTTTGAATATCTTCCAAATTTTCTAATTGTGCATACAAAAAACCCGCAATCATATCCGAAGGCAAAAACGAGCTTCCCACATCAACCCAACCATATTTATTGATTTCACCCCTAAAAAATGCACTTCTATTTGTGCCTTTTTCTCTGATAATTTCTGCTCTCTGGATAAATTTTTCGTCATTTATGACCAACATTCCGCCTTCGCCTGCGATAATATTTTTGGTTTCGTGAAAAGAAAAAGCGGATAAATGCCCAATACTACCAAGTGGTTTTTTGCCATTTTTTCCGTTGTAAAAACTGTCAATCGCTTGTGCAGCATCTTCTACCACATACAAATTATATTTGGCTGCAAGTCGCATTACCTCGTCCATATTACACGCTACACCTGCATAATGCACAACCACAATTGCTTTTGTTTGACTTGTTATAAGGTTTTCAAGCGTAGAAACGTCAATATTTGGCGTATGTTGTTCGCTGTCTGTGAAGATGATTTTTGCCCCTCTAAGCACAAACGCATTTACCGTACTCACAAATGTATAACTTGGTGCAATGACTTCATCACCTTGTTTGATGTCCAATAATATGGCACACATTTCAAGGGCATCAGTGCAAGAAGTAGTAAGGAGGCATTTTTTGAAGTGGTATTTTTGTTCAAAAAATTGGTGGCATTTTTTGGTAAAGATGCCATCACCTGAGATATGTCCTTTTCTTACCGCATCAAGCATATACGCAAATTCATTGCCTGAAATATGGGGTTTATTGAAAGGGATATAAAAGGTTTGCATTTTTTTATAAAAATTATTCAAAATTTTGAGGCGTATATTTATCAACCAAATAAATAGGTCTATTTTTCACGCCTTGAAATATTTTACCAATATAAAGCCCTGTAATGCCAAGTGTCATCATAATTAAGCCCGAAAAAAACCAAATAGAAATAATCAAACTCGCATAACCTGCTACTGTAATTATACCAAAAAAATACCTTACCAAAAACACTACTGCAAACATAAACGAAACCAACGAAATCCCCAAACCCAATCCAACAATAATCCTAAGCGGTTTGTCAGAATATGCAAGTACAATATCAAGGGCAAGGTTTAACAATTTTTTTAGATTGTAACTGCTTTTGCCTTCTGCCCGTTCTGCGTGTTGTACTTTTAGTTTTGTGCTTTTGAAACCTACCCATTTCACCATTATTGGAAAAATCCTTATACTTTCACGCATTTGGCAAACTGCTTTTATGACTTTTTGGTGATAAATACCAAAATTTGCCACACTTGGGTCATATTTTACACCTGTGAGGTAGGATAATAGTTGGTAAAAAAACCACGAAAACATTTTCTTCAAAAAACTATCCTGTCGTTGATGTCGTTGGGCTAATACCACATCAAAACCTTCTTGTGCTTTGTGATAAAGATTGATGATTTCTTCGGGTCTGTCTTGCAAATCACAATCCATTACTACAATCCAATCACCTTTTGCATGGTCAAGTCCTGCAGTAATGGCATAATGTTGTCCAAAATTGCGACTTAATTTAATGCCTTTTACGTTGGAATTTTTTTGACAATTTTCTGCTATTTTTTCCCAAGAATTATCAGGTGAGCCATCTTCCACCAATATTATCTCAAAATCTGGGGTAATTTTAGATACATTTTCTATAATTTCATGCACCAAATCGTCTACGATTTTTTCTGCGAGATATACAGGGGAAATTATGGAGATGTGAGGCATGATAAGCGTTCATTTTTATATTATTTTTCAATACTTTTAACAATTTCCACAAAATCCTGTGCGAATTTCTGGATATTTTGGGTGTAATCTATGGCTTTTTTTCCTATAAAAAGACTATGTTTATCAAAAATCAATATTTTTTCTGCTAAACTTTCTGCAGAATTTGGGTCAAAAAACAATACATTTTCTTTGTGTGTTTGCATTTGCTCTTGGTGCACACGCAAATCTGATAATATTACAAACTGACTCATCGCTTTTGCATCTTCTACAACAGTACTCCAACCCTCAAAAAGCGAAGGCTGAATGACTGCTTGTGCTTGTTGCATAATTTTGAGTTGTTCTGCCCTATCCAAAAAACCAAGAAACAGGATATTTTCTTCTAAATTATTATCTTTTACATAATTTAATAACATTTCAGCGTATTCAGGATTACGATAATCGTGCATTTTTCCTGAAAAAGCTACTGTATAATAAATACCTTTTTCTTTGAGTATTTTGATGGCTTTTAAGATGCAAATTTGGTTTTTGTGTCCCCAAAATTGGTTTGGAGAGAAGAAATAATTTGTTGGAAGTTTGTGTTTTTCTTGGATTTTCTCAAAAGAAATGTCGTTATAATCTGGGTGCGTAACTGCAAAATTTAGGATAAATTTCTTGGTGTTGTGATTAGGATAAAATTTTTCAAAATCATTTTTCGCATCTTGGCTACTAAACACAATATTTTTTTGCCCTTCATAAGCGAGATTTTTATGACTTTCATCTCTAAATTTTAATTCTTCTTCTTTAAAAAATTGGGGCAAATATTTTTCTTGGAAATCAGGAATCCAGTAAATACATTGATTTTTATCCAATTTTTCAAAATAATATCCATTTGCATTTGGAAAGCAAACTTTTACATCATTTGCTTTTGGGCGATTGTCAAATACGAGTTTTTTATTAATTTTCAAAGAAATCTTATTGATAATGCGTTGCCAAAATGGATAAAATTGGGAGGCATATTGTGTGCTTATCAAATGAAAAGAAAGCAAATGAGCAGGATAAAGGGTTTTTCGTACAATTTCAAATTCTTCTTTGCTTCCCGAATAAATGCACAAATGCGGTTGCACATCTTGTGGCAATGTTTTGAGTGCTTCTATAAGATTAAGAATGTAATAAGAACCTGCAATCCAACGTTCATTATACGAAAAAACAAGACCAATTCGATTTAGAGAGTTTTGAGCCATTTTGTATGTAAAAATAATCCTTCTGAAAGGGCAAATTTAGGCAAAAAATCTAAATCTTTCATTTTTTGAATATCTGCACACCAATTATTTGGGTCACCTATTTTCGTTTTCCCTGAAAAATAATAACGTGCTTTTGGGTCTAAATTTTTAAAAAATATATCCACCGCTTCCATAATAGAACTTTCTTTACCTGAAGCAATATTAAAAATATCACCTTCAAATTTTGCATTTTGGATAATTAAATCCACACATCGCACAAGATCGTCAATAAAAATAAAATCTCTACTTTCATTGCCTGTCCCAAAAATTTCGATTTCTTGTGGATTTTTCAAATATTTTTGGTACAAATCCCAAAAAAGTTGTTTTTTCAAACCCTGTCCATACGCAGAAAAAACACGTAAATTGCACGTTTTTAATCCAAAAAACTTGTGGTATTCACACAACAAATATTCGCTTTGCAACTTATGAAAACCATAAGGCGAAAGCGGTTTTGTGCCACTATTTTCGCTAATTGGAAATGTCATAGGATTGCCATACACCGCAGCACTTGAAAAATTGATAAATTTACAAGTAGGATTATACAGGTGTATCGCACTTAACATTTTTTGGACATTTGCAACATTCAATTCAAAATCAGTAGCAGGATTTTCAAACGAAAATCCCACATGTGCAGAGCCAGAGGCATTGATACACACATCAAATTTTTGATTTTTGAACAATGTTTCAAAATCCGAAGTTTTTGGAGGGGCAATGATTTCATTATCTTTAGCAAAATAACTTACACAATGCGAACCTATAAAACCTTGATGTCCTATGATGAGGATTTTCATTTTTTCCTATTACTTAAATTTTTTAAAATAATTATCTATTTCTTCTTGTAATTCTGAGCCTGCTATTTCAAAACAATTTAATAAATCATCAAAGGTATCATTTCCACCTAAATAATCCCAAAATTCATTTGCAACTTTTAATTCATTTGGTAAATCCAACATTCCTTTGAGTGTCCAACGTTGATATGGCTGAGGGTAATAAGGATTATATGGAATAGCAATATAAGAATGAATTTGTGCAGTTGGATTTTTGGCTAAAATAATCGCAACCCATTCTAATAAAGTCCTTTTGAAATCCTTAAAATTACTAATATTTGGTTTGGCAGTTTTCAAGTCAAAAAGATGGATTTGATTATCTTCCGTTTCTAAATATAAATCTACTTTCACAGTTTTGAGTTTTTTCATAATTCCTTGCTGGCAAACTTGGCGTATCCGTTCTATTTCTTTTGTTTTGTCAGGTATTGCTCCCAAAGAAAGTTCATTGATAATATTTTGAATTTCGTTTTGTGCAAATTCGCTTATTTCATCTCCTACCGCAAATTGTGCCTTTGCTTTTTGGAAATTGTTAGTAGATAAAGCAACCGCAACAGGCTCAAAAATAGAACCGCCAAAAGTTGTGTTTAATGATTGAACAAAAGAAAATAACGCCATTCTATCCTTTCCAATCAAAGCATGGTGAAAAGGCATATAGTTGCTTTCAGGTTTGTAATTCTTAAACTTATTCCTTAAACAGGTTTTGATAACTTCTTGAATTTGAAGTTTTTGAGGGTTAGATAGTGGCATTTTTTATATTGATTTTTCCTGTTCCATTACAATTTGGACAAGTGTGTTCTGTAATTTCTTTAATACTTCTAAATTCCATTAACCAATCATTATCCCACCAATTGTCATTGATTATGTCATTTGCTTTCAAATTGTATGTTTTAGCAAATTTATTCAAAGCACTTTTTTCAGTTTTTGCGATAATAGTTTCAGAATAATGCTCTTTATGCTCAATATAGCGACCAACATATCGAATTTCGTAGGTTTTCATAGATTTTAAGAAAGTTATATTTTGGGTTTTAAATCTTCTAAATTTTCTGAAAAAATGGTGTTAAAATCTGTGAAAATTTCTGTTCTACCTCGTCCTATTTTTTCAACGGGTTTATATAATATTCTTTCTTTCTCTTTGCTTGATAAATCCATAAAATCAGGATAATCAGACACTATTTTATTAGTAATGTAATCTAAGATATTTTTTAAATACAATTCAGATTTTGCAATTGCATAGAGTTTTGAATGTATTTGGTTAATAATTCCTTCTAACTTTTGTTCTTCATCTAAACTGTACTCTTCATTTTTGCTAAAAAATTCTTCAATCTCTTTATAGTTTAATTCTTTGCAAGAAAAACGATATAAAAGATAAAGTATATGAAAATTTAGCCTTTTGTAATTTGGATAATTTTTTTCAATTTCATATTCAACAAACTTAGATAAAACGGTAACAATGGAGTAGAGTTTGAGGAATTTTTCGTCAAATATTCGTTCTACATAAATCAATGTTGTTTGGTCAAAAAAGCCTAAAACTTTATGAGGTATTAGAGTTAATGTAGAAAATGCTGCCCTTAGGATATCATCAATTTGTATAATGTAATCTACATTACTATCAATAATTTCAGATGATTTTTGCCTTTTATAGTAAAAAGATTTATTTTGAATATTTAGGCTTTTGAAATCCCGTTCAAGTTCTTTTTGAATATTTGTAATAGAAACTAAATCTTTTGCTTCTATTCCATTTTGGGTATTAGTTCTAATAGTAATGTTTTCATATTCTTGGTCTTGTGCAACAATAATCTTTACAGGAATTTTAATAGATTTTTCATCTATGCCCTCTGATTTACAAACATTAAAAATACTGTTTGCTGTTTGACAACCATTAACAATATTGACAGGTGAAATTGTATAATTTTTTGAATTACCATCCCCTATTTCCTTTGTGGTTATGGTTAAACCATTATTATAAAAGTGGAATTTTTTGGGTTCCTTTAATAATGTTTCCTCTATTTTCTCATTTACAGAATTTCGTCCTAAGTAAAGACGAATATTATTTTTAAATACATCTGGATATAATGTTCTTACTCCATTTATATATGGTGCAATACAATCTAAAAGTTCTTTTGCTGTTATAAAGCCAATTAAATACTTTTTTTCATCAACTTCTCTAACTTCCTCTTTATCAACTGATAAAGAGTAGTCATTAGAATTTAATTTTTCATAAATATCATTGAGATGAGTCGAGCCACGTAATTCTATTTTAACATTATCTTTTGAAAAAAACTCATGTAGTTTTTTAAATTGATTTTGAATATCAACATTCCAATCTATTCTTAATTTTTCAATATCAACCTCATTTTTGCTTGTATAAAAACAGATTTCTATTTTATGAATAATTTTTTTTAAAATTGCATCACCATCATCTGTTATATTATCTATGAAATCCTTTAATTTTTTTAATATAGGTTGACTTGTAGGGAAATCTTCATTATTCCATATTCTTAATGGAACATCCATTAAATTTAAAAAATCTGGCCATTTTGCATTTTCAGATTTTTTCGTTTGAATAAAATGGAAAGTTATTGACTTAGCACTCTTTTTTATATAATCAATTACTTCGTCAAGATTATCAGTTATTGTAAATATTTGTTCTGCATTATTTATAGAAATAAAAAAAGCATCTCCACCTTGTGAATTGCCTAATGAAAGAAGTTTTCCAATTTTTGAGTTAGAATTAAATGCCTGACTTGAATATTGCCAAATGTGCATAGAATTAACAAACCACTCAAATTTAAGAGACTCATCTTTTTTTCTATCGTTTTTATCAAAGTTTGCATTGATAAAGTTTTCAAGATTTTTATCAATAAGTGATTTTTTCGCCTTTGCCATAATTTTTTATACTTTTTTAAAATGAAAAATAATCTCTGAATATGCCCCTTTATCTTTTTCCATACGATTTAAAACAGGGCGTTTGTATTGATTGACAATTTGCATTCCTGCCATTTCTGCAATTTGTGGGTATAGGTTATTTTTATCATTAGAAACTAAAAAAATATCATAATCTTCCACCAAAAATTGTTTACAATTATTTAAAACATTAGCAATACCTTTTGCATATTCTTGTTGTGCTTGTTTTGTTTGTTTTTTTTGCAAAGAGCCTATTTCTTGCTCGTCTTTTCGTTCAAAACCAAATAAATCATAGGCGTAAGCATGTTGTTCGTGGTAATCAATTAGTCCTACATAAGGAGGACTACAAAAAACACCTTTTATTTTTTGTTTTTTTACTAACTCATAAAAATTAGGGTGCTTTCTTTCTAATTCTTCAAAAATATTTATTGTTTCAGAATTACCATTTAAACAATATTGAAATGTGTCTGTTTTTAATTTGTAAAATTCTGTGAAACGTTGAATGGTATCTTTACAATATCTTTCCCACCACGAAAGCATAGAAAACAAAGGTTTGCAAATTTTTCCATGTTTCGCACAATAATAAGTGGTGGTTACAGGTTCTAATAAAGTTGCCAAATCTGCGTGGGTTGTTGCCCTACAACTACGTATAGTACGACTCAAAATGATTGTAAGCACTTTTTTTACATCTGGATTTCCTATTTTTTTTATTTTTTCAGATACAAAATCAATTTCGTCACGCACAGATTGCAAATACCATTTTTCTAAAAATGTATCTTTTCTATCTTGTTTAATTTTTAGATTATACTTTATTGTTAATTCATTAAATTTTTCTAAAACTACCTTTTCGTGTTCTTGTGTATATTCTTTTTCATTGATTTCTTTTTTTCTAACCCTAATTTTAAATTCAGGCGAAGGAAAATATGTTTTGTCATAATCTGTCAAAAATTCTGAAAGTTCTTTCTCAAATGCAATGTATGACGCATTAAACACGAAATTTTTTAGGGCTTTTGTAATTTCTTGTGCTTCATTATAAAGTTCTATGATATCAACTTTTATGTTTTTTACATTTCCTATCAACGCATTAAATGCAGACACATCAACACCTATAGCGTGTATGCCCAACTCATTCGCTTGCACCAAAGTTGTTCCACTTCCACAAAAAGGGTCAAGTATTATATCACCTTTTTCAAAAAAAGTTTGTGTTTTAAATTCGTCTATATGATTATCCAAAAAATATTCTACTAATTGTGGAATATATTTGCCTTTATAAGGGTGCAATCTGTGTATATGTTTGGTAGTTTGTGCTTCTTTCAAATGTTCAAAACTCAAAGCCCAATTCAAATCATTGCCTAATTTGGCTTTCCAATCTAATTCACGAGTTCCATAATAACCCTTATAATATTTGATAAGTTCTTGTTTATCAACCAAAATACTTCCATTATTTTCTGATTTAGGTATCCGACCATAATTTATCAAATATGAGATATTAGAAGTAGTTACATTTTTATTGATGTGTTGGCTTGCAAACTCTGCAGCTTCTTTAAGCGTGATTAATTCCATATTTATTGATTATTAGTACAAGTTTTTCAGAAAAGAAAATAAAAAACCATCAAATTTGAAAAGCCCTTTAAAGTAAATTGAAAATCCTTTTTTTATTAGCTCTTGTGTGGTTGCAGCCATATTATCCAAAATTATTTATTACCACAAATATACTAATTTTTTAAACTTTTTTTGTATAAATTACCAAATTTTTTATTTTTTGATACAAATATACGAATACATACGCCCTGCCACGTTCATTTCGTTGAGCGGTTGAATTTTGCCTATTTTATTATCCAAATATAGGTTATATATTTGGAAAAAAGGGGGAATATTTGCCAAAAAACTAATTTTTTTGGCAAGTGATTTTTTGCGTTGGGCGTATTGGTTTGGAATGTGATTTTTGATGTCATTAGGATTTGCAGGAAAAAAATTTATGACACTTTCATAATGTTTTATTTCTTCTTTTACCTCCAAATCTGCTTTTTGCATGGCATTTTTATATTCTGTGGGCGAAAAGGCATTTTCACCGCCATAATATTTTTGTAAAGGGTGCATTTCCAAAAACCATTCTTTATCCTTTTGGTCAAAAACTACATGGTCGCGTATGGTCATAAATACGCCATTTTGTTTCAAAACCCTGCTACTTTCTGCCACAAATTTTTCCAAATCGTAAGCATGGTGCATACATTGACGAGCATATACCACATCAAAATTATTGTCAGGGAATTTTATTTCCTCTGCAAAAGCCTCAAAAATTTCTAAATTTTCTAAGTTATAATGTTTTTTTAGTATGCGAATTGCCTCTGCGCCAACCGTATTACTTGGGTCAGGTTCTACTACTGTAACGTGATAACCCGCAAGAGCAAACGCCACAGAACTAATGCCATTGCCTGCACCTATATCCAAAATGGTTTTGGCATTTGGGGCATATTTTCGGAGAAGTTTTAAAGTTTCTTTAAATTCTTCATCATTCTTAAAACGTTCTACATTCAAAGGCAAATCTGCTTCGAAATATGCTTTTTCTACCAAATATTTGTATTCGGTTTTGGTGCGAATGTATTGTATGGTTTCGTGCCAATTCATTGTTTTATCGTTCATTTTCTGGTATGATTCTAATAATTTGTGCAGGATTTCCACCTACGATTGCCCAATCAGGGACATCTTTTGTAACTACGCTTCCTGCTCCAACAATTGCCCCTTCGCCTATGGTAACACCTTTGAGGATAATAGCATTGAAACCAATCCATGCTTTATTTTTAATTACGATTTTTTTAAAATTTACATTTTGCCAATCTTTATAAAAACCTAATTTTTGTTCATCAATACCTTTTTTCCAATCTCTTACATCATGTTGGCGCTCTGTCCAAATATGCGAATGGGAATTGTTATCTGCTACTGTACAACCCCAAGAAAACATTACATCATCGCCTATTTCTATGGCATCAATGCAAATAAATGTACCACCACCTATAAAAGTACGGTTTCCAATGGTAATTTTTCCGCTTTGAATTTCAAAAATAAATTCACCAGACACCACACAATCCTCACCTATTTCCAAATATACTTTATCTTTTTGCGGATTTCGTGTGTGTAAGTGAAGATTTTGGAGTGTTGAATTTTTTGAAAAATTAATATGTGGGTTTTCTGATAATGTGATTGTTTTTGGAGGATAGGTATATAATCCTAATATATTTAATAATTTTTTTAGAAGTTCTTTCATTATTTTACATATATTTTTCAAAATATGCCAACATTGTGGCAATTGTTTTTTGTGCGTTGTATTCGGTTAAAGTGCGTTTTTGTCCTGCTTGTGCAATTTTTAGGCGTTCCTCTTCATTTTTTGGATGGAGGTAATAATGTGCTTTTTCTATGGCATCATTTAGGTTTTCATAATAAACGACTTCTTTTCCATCTTCAAACAATTCATTTTTGCCTTTTCCATCAGTCAATAACAGTGTTCCCATACCTGTTGCCTCATACATACGCATATTTACGCCTGCACCATTTGCCATATCAATATGTGAATTAAATGTGATTTTGGAATGATACAACACATTATACATTTCCAATCCCCAAGCCTCACCTTGATAACGTTTTTGAACAGGGTGTTTGAATAATTTTCGGATAATGCGATTACGCGTATCAGGAAAATGTTCATAACCATATCCAAATAATTGAATAGGTGTTTTTTTAACCAATGTATCTATTGCTTCTATGCGTTGCTTATGTGCATGCGTGATGCCACCTAAGAATGTAAAATCATATTTTTTGGGCAATATTTTGCGTGTATTGGCTTTATGTTTTACCGCTTTCAATACATTTTCATCAAAAAATGCAGTGATAAGTTCAGAATTTATGCCCTGTTTCCTAAAATTTTCTACATAATGCGGAGCAGAGGAAATAATAAATTCTGGGTGTGTTTTTTCAAAAAGATTTTCAGATATTGGGCAAGAAATCCAACCAAATATTTTTTTACTATATTTTTTTATTTCGTCCAAAAATTCCCCATAATATTGAAACATACTCCCAATAAAAAATACATCAGGTGCTATTTTTTTAGTTTGTAAAATAGGAATAGAAAATTGCCAATTATTCTCATCAAAAATTATATTATTTTCCTTTACCCAAGCCATTTGTAGGGGTTTGCAGTTTGCAATAATCAAGTGTGCTTCGTGTCCCTCTGTGTTGGCGTATTGCGTATAAGTTGCAAAATTTCCAAAAAAATCAGTTTCTAAATATTGTAATTGTTCTTGGTATGTTTTTGTTGTTAAACTTGGATTTTTTTGATAAAAAAAATCTAAATAAGGTTCATAATACGTAGCAAAGTAAATAATTTTCATATTTTTTTTAATTTTATATGCCTTAGGCATTTAATTCTTTTCTAATTTCTGCTATTTCAGAAAGGGATAATTTGGTTAGTTTTTGAATAATCACATCATCAAAACCTTCATTTATAGCGTTGATGGCTACTTCTTTTTTGTTTTTTTCAACACCTTTTTCCATTCCTTTTTGCATACCTTTTTTTTCTGCACTGCTAAGTACCGCAAACATATCATTATGTTTTTTCCAACTTTGTTCGTATTTCATAAGTTCTTTTGGTTTATATTGTGCAATTTCACATTGCTCAAATAATTTTAGAAAAACACCTTCTTGTACCCCTGCAGGCATTTTGTCCAAGAAGTGCATATTTTTAAAAACGTATAA
>JANPJR010000082.1:0-2359 GCA_031425615.1 Cytophagales bacterium | reverse complement strand
GATACTCTAACGCTGCAATTATTAACAAATCAAACAATCCACGACTTGTATTATCTGTGTCATGACGACACAATCGTTCAAGATAGAAAGCAGTATGCCCAGCTGTTAATTTGACTATATGTTCATTATTAAATACTTCTTGCATAGTAGGATGCATATTAACTTGATCACTACTTTCATTGTCTTCACTATCTCCATATCCAGCCATAGAACTATCTTCACTACTATCTTCGTCAGGATCTTCTTCCCAATAGTTGCCTTTCCCTTCGTCTTCAAATAGAGTTGATGTATAAATACATCCCGAATCAACACATCTATCACAAAATGTTCCGATTCTACCACGACCTCCACAATTAACACAATATCCCAATCCCATTTCTTCTGCCATGAATGCCAATTCCATTTCTTGAACTATCAATGAAACATCTGCTGCATCATGTCTTCTACCATTACCATTATTTGAATCTGTCTTTCGTTTAATACAGTCAATTGATTTATGCCCAAACTTGTGGCAGTAATTACAATTACCCTTGAAACCTCGACCTTGATTTGCACCTTGATTAAATCCACCTTGATTAAATCCTCTACCTCCACGTCCTTTGAAGCGATTAGGTTTACTTGTTATTTCACGACAGTTAGCCCCTTTATGACCAATCTTACCACATACGTAACACTTGCCCTTGAACTGATGTCCAGCATAAAGCGCTTGTTCTTCTTCTACTTCATTATCAAAACCGGAAACATTCCTTGTTAACCTCTCATATCGTAGACAAAGCTCATCTCTCATTTCCTCTATCGTCAGGGGATCTTTTGCTGCACCAACTCGCCTCTCAATTAGGTTCACCTGATTCTCATAGTCTTTGTCTAATGTATTCAACACTTGATTTAAAAATTGTTGATCCGTCATTGTAGAATGCATTTCTGCCATTCGTAGACGGATATCCTCAAGGTAACTGATATATAAATCAGGATCTTGACGTCGTTTCTGCCTTGTACCAAAAAATAACTTTTGTAGTCTTGCCAACTCAGGTGCTGACTCTGGTGCATATCTCTTCTTTAATCTTGCCATTGCTTCTGCTGCATTACCACTCGGATAATCAGTCAAAAAAGCTTGTCGCACTATATCGAATGCGACATTTCCATGTGGAGTCCCATCATCCATACTGAGAATAAGGTCGCTATAAGCTTCCTTATTCTTTGCTACCGTCTTAATCTTGACCTTGTCGTCATCTTTAGTTGCATCAAGCAACGCTTCTTCACTTTTCGTTGGAATCTTCTCTGTTCCTTCTAACACTTCACGATAGCCCTTTCTTGCCGCTCTTGCTAGGTGTTTAACCTGCCATGGGATCCAATCTTGTTTCCGTCCACTAAACTTGATAACCTTGATTGGTGTTTCCACCATTGTTGTACTTGCCGTCGCCATCTTTCTTTTCAATCTCTAACGCTTAAATCTCAAGACGTACTTTAAAGTATGTTGAGAATTTCAATGTCCCGGAACTATTAAACCTATATAAAAGATAAGAAAGAAAGAATTTGTTTTTATTTAACTCGTTGTTATACTTATCGCTCTTATTGTTACTTATTTTTATTGTTGTTGTTGTTTTTGTTTATTTCGCTTTTATTTCTTTTGTTACTTTAGATTATGACATATAATGTGAGCTGATTATATTTAATATTATTTGTTGTTCTCTTTTGTCTTACTTGTACTATACCATGTAAACGAGTACTTATTATCTATACGCTTAGGCGTATTAATCACACGTAATATAGAACATATATTTATCTTATTCATTTATGTATTTCTGTTAATATATATTTAATATGTAACTTAAATGTAGACTCCCTTTAATTGCGAACTCAATCGTATTAGTTTATTCCGTAGGCTCTTGTTGTATATCTCCGATGAGCCTACTCTCTCAAGCGTTCCGCTCCTGCTCTACGTAGTCATACGTATAGTACTGTGCGCACATTGGGGTGACGCACATACTACTCTCACAAGCGGTATTTGTACTAGTACTCGAAGTACCAGTACCGCTTACATTATTCCGACATATCCATCCTTCTGACATGCTATAATAGCATTTCAGCGAATCTATGGAAATTTAAACTTACTGTTATCCTACCATGTGCATGAAAGCTGATATGCAGTGGCATGATTTTTGTCAGAAATAGGAGCATCTGGTTAGCGTTACCTGCTTACCTTTCCTCATATCAGGTTACTAGAAATATAGTTTTGACTATAAAGAAATAGGTCAGAAGAGCTGGTAGTAGCATATGTGTTATCTTCTTGATTCTTTCCTGGTAAATTTAGATTGGATTCTTTCCAAGGGAAGGGAAGAATATGTATTTAATTACAAGG
>JANPJR010000081.1:0-23645 GCA_031425615.1 Cytophagales bacterium | reverse complement strand
TTTTTACAAGAAAAATAGCTATAAAATTGTACTATTTCAATATTTAAGTTTAATTTTTACATCTAAAATTATCAAAATTTATTTCCAAAAATAAAATGCGTATTTTATTACTATTTTTAATGCTTTTAAATATTGGCTTATCTTAGTTTTGTTATATTTTTAAGTTGGATTTATTAGAAAAGTACAAAATTCAACCCAAAATTCGCATAATTTACAAATACTTACTTGTACCAAAAATGATATTGAAAAATATCAAAAAACTTCTACCAAAAAGAAATGAAAAAAATCGTATATTTTATTCTTTTGCCCTTGATTTTGGGCTTGGTTTTGTTAGTGCTAAAACAAATCCAAAATACCACAGAACTCCAAAAAGTGCTAAAAAATGCTGAACAATCAAGAGAAATAGCAAAACAACAAACATTAAAAGCACAAAATGCGGAAAAAATGGCACTCATCAAAGCAGAAGAAGCACTCAGGAGTAAACTGGAAAGTGAAAAAGCACTTGAAAAAGTACGCAAAGAATTGCAACTACTTAAATAAAATTTGAAAAAATACTTTTGAAGGAAAAAGTGCAGAATTTACTAAAAATCAAAAAATTTCAATATATGGACAATAAAACTCACTCATTTATCGTAAAAAGCTCCAAATACATAGCAAATATTTTTATCATCTGTATTCTTCTGCTCTCTGTGGGATTTATTCGTCTATTTTTTTGGGGTATGAGTCAGGGGGCTGTACCTGGAATTGGTCCAAATTATGCCCCATTGTTTGCCCTTTTTTGTCTTTTTTTATGTGCATTATTTGCTATTATACCAATACGCCTTTATATGATGAATAAGGCTATAAAAGAGTGTGAACTACAAAATCAGCCCGAAAAAATGGTAAAAATGCTAAGAAACCTCAAAACAACATCTATAGTTTTGGTGGTTATATTTATACTACCTTTTATAATTATTTGTTATACCTTTTTCATGTTTGCGTATATTTTTTTTACAGGTGCAAATATGAATGACTTCTAAAGAAGTAAAAAACGCAATTAAAACACATAATAAACATCTATATTTATGAGGTGTAGCTTTTAGTTACGACCTATTCCCTTTCGGGCGATACTTTGTAATTAAAATATTACACTAATTTCTATTTTTTATGCTTAATAAAGCTAATAATGCAGTTTAGAAAAGTAAAAAAATAGCAATCTGTAAACCGAATGGGAATAATTGGCACAACTTTTAAATTCTTTTTCCCACCCTCAAAAACATTTACCCCAAATAAAAAAAATACTCAAAATCACACTACTTATGTTTTGTATAGTTGGCTTTACATAAATAGCACAATTTAATTTTCTAAAAAAATGAAAAAAACACTCTTTTCTCTATTATTTGTATGCGTGTCTGTGTATGCACAAGCACAAGACAAACTTTTAGATACTGCATCTTTATCCAAGCAAAAGCACTATATTTCTATTGCAGAGGCTTTGAAAAATCCTAATAAAGTATATCATTTATCGGTTATGAGTAATGATATAAATGAATTTAACAAAAAAATTGGCAAATTTCGTAATTTACAAATACTTACTTGTAGTGAAAATGATGTTTATTTGATGTCATCTGATATTTGGAAACTTACAAATCTACAAATTTTGGATTTTAGTTTTAATAAATTATCAAAAATTCCTGATGATATCAAAAAACTTGTCCATTTAAAAGAATTTATTTGTCGTGGCAATACAATTTCAAATCTACCAATAAGTTTGTATAGTTTATCTAAATTAGAAATACTTGATATTTCAGAAAATCAATTTACTTCATTGCCCACCGCAATAAGTAATCTAAAAAATTTAAAAAAGTTGGAGTTATTTGGAAATCCAATTTCTGATACCGAAAAAGAAAATATCAAAAAACTTTTACCAAATTGTGAAATAACATTTTAAAATATTAAAAAAATGAAAAAAATAATACTTTTTATTATTGTATTGAATTTACAAGGAATAATTTTTGCCCAAAATACAAATCTTACCCAACAATTACTTGATTTGTGTAGAAAAGATGCAACGCTCACGCTTGATGCTGTGAAAGCATTAGTAGAAAAAGGTGCCAATGTAAATGGTAGGCAAACAAAACAAGACAGTTGGGACTATAATATGACTCCCACACATGGCGCAGCACTTTGGGTTAAATTGGATATTTTGCAATACCTAAAAAGCAAAGGGGCTGATATGAATAGTGTAGCAGTAACGCCTGAAAATTATAAAGGAGATGCTAAATTTAATGGTTGTACGCCTTTTGCTATGGCAATTTTTCATTATATAGGTGACCGAAGTACGCCTGAATATGCAGAATATGCAGATAAACGACAAACATTATTGGATTTTTTGGCAAATCAACCCAATTTTAATCCAAATCAACGCCTTGCTAATGATTTTAACTTACTTATGTTTGCACTTGCAAGTGAATATACAGGCTTGCCTGCCATAGAATATCTCATCAAAAAAGGAGTAGATGTCAATGCACAAACGAAAAAAAAGTCAGTTCGTGATATGCAAAAAACACCGCTTTGGTTTTGCAACAAAAACAAAATAAAAGAAGCACGCCTTTTGATAGCCAATGGCGCTAAAAAAACAGGTGATAGAGGTATTTATACTGTTTTTGCTTATCTTATTATGGAAAAACAAAATACATTGGCAAGGATATTTCTTGAGCATAATATTGTAGATATCAATGAAAAAATGCCCGAAGTTACAGAAGTAACGCATTTAAACATAGCAGTAAATTACGATAATATTGAAATGGTTGAATATCTGTTGCAGAGAGGACAAGACCCTAAGGAAAAAACAAAAGGAGATAGAGATGCTTTTTATTATGCAAAAGACCTCAAAAACCCAAAAATGAAAACCTTGCTTACTACCAAAAAACTAACAAAGGCAGATAGTCATTTTTTTGAATTGATGAGAAGTGAAGAATACGCAAAAGTAGATATGAAACTTATGTCTGAAACGTATAATTTTAACCTTTCTGCCCCTCTAAAAGGTAAAAATATCAATTTGGAGCAGTACAAAGGAAAAGTAGTATTGGTTACATTTTGGGCTACTTGGTGTGTGTTTTGTATCAAAGAATTTCCGTCTATCCAAAAAATGCAAACCGAAATAGGTGAAGAAAATGTGAAAGTGATAGCCATTACCCGAGACAAAAAAGAAGATTTACCAAAGGTAGATAAATTTGTAGAAAAACACACTGAATGGCAATTTGACTATGCACTGCACAATGCGGAATCTTTAAAAAATTACAGCACAACTATACCTGGAGCATTTATTTTGGATAAATCAGGTAAGATTGTGGTTGAAATACAAGGAGCAATAGATTGGGCAGAACCTCGTTACATCAAACTTTTTAAAGCCATTGGAAATTTGTAAAATTAGATAAAAATTGTAATTAAATATAAAAATCGTCTTTTAAAAAAAATTTTAAACCTAAAAAAATCAATAAAAAAATGAAAAAAAAACTGCTTTATCTTATCTATCTTCCTCCAATATTAATTGTTTGTTATCTAATTTACAATGGCGTAAATATGACTTTTGAAAAACGTATCATTGGAAAATGGAAACTAATTGATGTTCAAATACAGAAACAAGAAGGAAGTCCGCCAAGTGAATTAAGCCCTGAACTTCAAAAAAAATTGGAAGAAACAAAGAAAATGTTTTTAAAAGAACCCAATATTTTGATGCTTCAATTTGGAGAAGATAAAAAAATGACTGTTATTTCTTCAAAAGGTAAACCAAGACCTTACACAATAATAGACAATACCCAAATTGATGTCGAAGATTCAACAGGCGAAATATCTATCAAAAAAGCATATTCTTTTATATTTAAAAATAAATTAGAAATTGCTATAACACTCTCTGGAAAGTATTATAGAATGGTAATGATGTTTGAGCAACAAAATTAAAAATAGAATTTTAAACCTAAAAAAATCAATAAAAAAAATGAAAAAAATACTCTTTTCTCTATTGTTTGTATGCGTGTGTGCGTATGCACAAGCACAAGGAAAACTTTTAGATGGTGTAACGCTTGATTCAAAAGATACATATTCTGATATGCAAAAAGCACTTAGAAATCCTTTGAATGTATATAATTATCGTTTGCACCCTGATAATGCTCAATCCATATCTGAAATAGGAAAATTAAAGAATTTGCAAATGATAAATTCTTTTGGTTTGGAACTTACTGCTTTTCCCAAAGAATTGCTAAAATTAACAAATTTGCAGTATTTGGTTTTTATCAAAAATCAATTTACTTCTTTGCCCAAAGAAATAGGCAATTTAAAAAATATGCTACAATTAAGTTTGAAAAAAAACAAACTTACTACATTGCCTGCAGAAATAGGAAAGTTAAAAAATTTGGAACATTTACTTTTGGACGAAAATCAACTTACTTCATTGCCTAAGGAAATTGGAAATCTAAAAAACTTGCAAATGTTATTTTTGGACACAAATAAACTTACTTCTTTGCCCAAAGAAATAGGGAATTTAACCAATTTAAGAACTTTGTATCTCACAGGAAATCCTATTTCTGATACTGAAAAAGAAAAAATTAAAAAGTTATTGCCAAATTGTGAGATAACGTTTTAAACTTCAATAAATATTAAAAAAAATGAAAAATACTTTGGTTCTCTGACAATTTTAGTGGAGTTCCAAAGTTTCAAAAAAAGTAAAAAAATATGCAATATTTTTAGCAAAATAAATTACACTTTATAAAATCTTATATTGCAAGAAAAATATTTTTAAAATAATATTTCGTAAAACATTCAAGGTTTTATAGACTTTATTGAAACCTCTTACAAAGTCATATAAAAAAATACAATTTTTGTTTTTTAAAATTGAGCAAATTTAGGCTAAATTTGCTAAAAGATTTCAAACCAAATCAAGTAAAATCATAACATTGCTTAAAAACTAAATATTTATGGAAATAGAAGATAGTCATTCAGTAGCGTTGTTTTTATCATCTCCTCTGGTCATAACTTTGTAAAAAAAAGTTGTAACAGAATAATATTTTGCGATACAAATGAAAAGAGCAAAATAAAACAATCTTCTGAGTGGATAAAATCCGTCTAAGACGTGTGTTCTTGCTCTTTTTTATGCTCAAAAATACTGGACAGTTCGCTGAGTAAAACTCGTTTATATGACCATAGTAAAAAAGAGAATTTTTTATAATAATTTTAATATTTTTTACAATTTTATGGAAAATTTTGAAAAAATTACGTTGGAATTGACATTTCCAAAAACAAGTTTAATTTTTCATTTGCTCAAAAAGATAGCAAAAAATATCAAAAAGGCGAGTATAGTTACAGCCCAAATGATATGGAAACTTTCCTAAAATCCCTACCTAAAAATGCTCATTGCGTAATGGAATTTACAGGTACATATCATCTACGTTTATTATATTTTTTACAAAAAAATAATATAAATACAAGTGTTGTAAAAGGGGAGAAAATTAATTTATTTTTTAAAATAAAAGGAAAAACAACAAAAAATGACAATCATGATTCTGCTCTTTTGTGTGAATATGCCAATGTTTATAAACCAGAAGTTTTTAAAATTCCATCTGATGACATGGTTTATCTCAAACAAAAACGAACACTTTTAGACCAATTGCAAAAACAAAGAACATTTATAAAGAACGCCAAAGAAGCTATTTTACAATATCCTATCATTGATAAATCTGTTTGGGAGATGTATGATAAAATGGAAATAGAGGTAGAAGAAAAAATAAATCAAGTACAATCTGACATTGAAAAACAAATCAATGCAAATGAAAATAATAAAAAACAACTTGAAAACTTACTTCAAATACCATGTGTTGGAAAAATAACTGCATTAACTTTTATAAATCTTTTGAATGTATTTCAAGGTTTTGAAGAACAGAAAAATAGCAAGGCATTTGTAAAATTTGTAGGTTTGTCTCCCACGTTACATGAATCAGGAACAAGCGTAAAAAAGAAATCTAAGCTATCAAAAGTTCCACATTCTAATCTTAGAGAAAAGCTATTTATGGCAGCTTTATCTATTTGCAAAGGTAATACAAAAGATAATATTTTCAAAAAATATTACAATGAACTTTTGAAAAGAGGAAAACAAAAAAAAGTGGCACTTGTGGCAGTAATGCATAAAATAGTGAGGATAATGTTCGCAGTAGTAAAATCAGCAACAACTTTTGATGAAAAACTTTATGGAAAGAAGCCTGAAAACCTAAATCTTGATACAAAATAAAAAAAACATAGATTATTTTGAAAAAAATTTGCAAAATACGACAGTTCGTCGTAGCCAAAACAGCGATATTCCTCTCGGAATATTTCTACGGAATGATAAAACGACAAAAATAAAATCATTTACCTTGTTTATAAATGTTCCCTCATCCAGAATTTACAATCCAAAATCTAAATTTTACGCTTTATAACTTTTAAAAATGCTTTTTGCCAAAGCAGTTTTATGTACTTCATCAGCACCATCATAAATGCGTGAAGGGCGTTCATGTCGCCACCAATGCGACAATATTGTGTCATCAGATACCCCAAGACCGCCATGTACTTGTATAGCCCTATCAAGGATTTCGTGCATGATTTTTGGGACAAAAAACTTAATTGCAGATATTTCATTTCGCACAGCAGATGCACCTTTTTGGTCTATTTGGCGGGCAGTATCCAACACCATAAGTCTTGCACTGTTGATATTGGCACGTGATTCTGCTATCCAATGTTGTATAGTTTGTTTATCTGAAAGCGTTTCTGTATCAGAAATTTTGCGATAAAGTGCATATTTAATCATCATATCCAAAGCTCTCTCCGAAATACCAATCCAACGCATAGTGTGGTGTATGCGACCAGGTCCCAAACGGTGTTGTGCAAGCGAAAAACCGCTTCCTGCTTCACCAATGAGGTTATTTTTAGGAACTTTACAATGGTTAAAACGCAATTCTGCATGGCTCATCCAACCCTCACCAGCTTCACCCATGACAGAAATATTACGCACAAACTCAAAACCCTCGGTTTTAAGCGGAACAATTATCATACTTGCTCTTTGGTGTGGTGCATTTTCAGGATTTGTAATTGCCATTACGATTGAAAAATTAGCCCCATCAGCAGACGAACAGTACCATTTATGCCCATTTATCACATAAAAATCGCCTTCTGCTACTGCGGTAGTGCCAAGATTAACTGGGTTTGAGCCTGCAAATTCAGGTTCAGTCATAGCAAAACAACTTCTTATCTCGCCATTTGCCAAAGGCAACATAAAATTTTGTTTTTGGGTATCATTTCCAAATTGATGCAAAAGTTCAAAATTACCAATATCAGGTGCCTGACAATTAAAAGCGTAATGTCCAAACGGTGAGGTTGCCAAAATCTCGCTTAGTTGTCCAAATTCACATAATGTAAGCCCCAAACCGCCCAAATCTTTCGGAAGATGTAATCCCCAAAGTCCTTTTTTTTTGATTTTTGGGCGAATTTCTTGTTCAATAATTTGTGCAATTTGATTAAAATGCACCATACCATATTTTTCCAAAGGGATAATATCTGTATGAATTAATGCCTTAACCTGTTCTAAAATAGGTTTTAGGCGTTCTGTGAGAAATAAATCAGTCATGATAAAATCATTTATTTTATTGGTTATTTATCTAAAAAATAAGTATTTGTTTAGGTTAAATTTAAAATATTCGTTTCAGTACAACTTCCCAAAAGTTTTAAATTTTTGGGAAGTTCAACAGGGATTATAGTCAAGCATAATAAAAAAAAGCTAAACAGATATCAAAATAATTCCTAATTTCCCATTCCTAATTTATTTATTGTCCATTAGCACAACTTCCGCCCTGCGGTTTTCTTGTGCTTGTTGTTTTGTATTTTCCAATACATGCAAAGGCATTGCCCTGCCCATACCACGATACAGCAAGCGATATTCTTCTATGCCTTTGCTCAAAAAATAATCACGTACAGCCAAAGCACGTTCATCTGATACTTTTTGACAGCCTTTTGTAGAGCCAAACATATCCGAAAAACCTGTTATATCTACAATAGCGTTTTCGTGTTTTTGTAAATATTGAACAAAACTATCTAATTTTTCGGTATATTTTGCATCAATTTTATTTTTTTCAAAATCAAAAAAAACGGTAACCCTATCCAAAGGCATTGGTTCATTCATTACTTCTGCTTCAAAACTCATATCCACACTTTGGCGTGTATGATGGTCTGAGTTTTCTTCTGAATTTGTTTTTGTTTCCGTTTTTTTTCTTGAAGACGCATATATTTTAGCATCATTTGTATTTTTGTCTGTAATGAGAATACTATGCGTATATTCTGAGGTTTCTTGTTTAGTTTCTACGTGCAAAGTATAATGATGCGCCCCCAAAGGTAGTTTATTGAGTTCTAATTTCCCTTCAAGTGGTAAATTTTCTTTGATGATGCGATACGTACCATCAGGAAGTTGTTCAGAAATAGAAATATTTTTTGCTTTTGTGGTAGCTCTCCAATGCAACACGTTATTTTCGGTCGGTTTTGCGAAAGTTGTGCCTGTAAAAATAGCATTTACAACTTCTATTTTATGTTTAAATCTGGTTTGGGTTTCTTCGCTTATCAAAACCAATATATATTCGGTATTCGTGGTAGGTTTTACAACTTGAAAACCTGTAATAGGAAGATTCGTTTTTAATACATGTCTTGTATATTCATTTTCCCTTTCTTCAATGATTAAATCATGCAAATTAGGAAATACTTTCCAAATGAGGCGTGCTTCTTCACCAGCCAAAACAGTGCGTGTGCCTGTAAAAAAACCATGTGCTACTTTGGTATCATGCACATATTTTAGCGTATCTTCTGTATTTTTTTGTGGGTTTGGCTGAATTACAAATAATTCAAAACGTGTATTTTTGGTAGGTTTGATTTTGTAATTGGCTTCTGATGGGAGATTTTCCCATATTAATATTTCTTTACCTTCTACCAATTCACGCATCCAAATATCGCTTGCTTCTGGGTTGAGTTTCCATTCCAAATGTGTTTCCGAACCAACTGCTACGGTATCTTCCCCCATAAAAAAAGGCTTATCTATTTGCATTTTTTTGGTTTCATTAATATAATGCAGTTTTTTGTGTAAAGGCGAATGAAAACCAACCTCTAATGTAATATCTTTTGTGTTTTTTTCTGTAATATTGGGTAAAGATAATTGTCCTATATTTTCCAAATTATCTTTGATACCTTTGAGTGCAATACTACGCGTTTGTTTTGAGGGTGAAACCTCCCATTTTATTTGTGTGCTTTGTCCTTCCATAATATTAGCAGGTATTACCTCAAAGCACACAATTTGAGGAAGCTGCTTAGGATTACAAGCAAAAAGGCTTGTTGCAAGCACATACGCTAAAGTTTTGTGGTTATATGGTTTTAAAGTAAAATGGGGCATAAATCAAATAAATTATAGGTTATAAAAAGTCCTTGCCAAAAGAAAATAAATAAGTAAAGTTATCAGTTCTTTAAGTTATCAGTTTTTAAGTTGTCAGTTCTTTAAGTTATTGGTTTTAAATTGTTGTTTTTGGTAAATTTGTGTTTAAAAATTGTAAAATAATTAGTTATGTTGCTTAAAAATACTAAAATTTTTAAGTTTTTTTGAAAAAAAGTATAACAGACAATTTTGGTTAATAAGTTTTACACAAGGTTTAGTGTAAATAACGTGCTAAATTCCTAAATTTTTTTTATACTTTCAAATATTTAAACAAAAAATTACAATATTCTTACATCAAATATTTTGGTTATATAATTTTATTCAAAAAAATGTTTATTTAATTTTACTTTAATAAAAAAATACATTAATTTGTTTAAAATTTATTTATTATTCTTAGAGGACATGATATTAAGCGATATAGTTATGAATTCGCAAATTTGTATGGATAGTCATAAAAATAACGTTCCTCCATTGAAGCCTTATTTAAAAAACGTGCGATTTTATGATGACTTAAATCTGTGTGTTCTGACATATAACTACAAACATAGTTTGATTGACTGACTTTCTAAAAGAAAATTGCAATATTTGTTCCGAAGTTCCTGATAACTATATTTTTGCATTTTTAGCCCCTAAGATAACTATTTCTTTAACCTTTTTTTTGCGTAAGCCCTGAAATTACTTATTACAATTACCAATTTACTTTAATGTGTTAAATGTTTTATTTTGCTAAGGATTTCATTTCTTATACATGTATAAAAAATGAAACGAATTTACGATTGTAATATTTTATTTAAAAAATAGAAATTAAAAAAACTTCTACATTTTTCAATATTTTTCAATTTTCATACAAATATAGTTACTTTTGGCATTATATTTAAAAACACTTTTTTTTAAAAAAATAAAAACAAAAAAATGCAATATATTTGTGAAAACATCACACAATTAAGTGAAATAGCCCAAAAAGTAATAAATTTGTACCAAAATACGCCTGATTTTCCCAATGTGTGGATATTGGAAGGCGAAATGGGAGCAGGCAAAACAACTTTCGCAAAAGCCCTTTGTAAAGCAATGGGCATACAATCGCATATCCAAAGCCCTACTTATAGTCTTGTAAATGAATATTTGTTACCAGATGATACATTATTAAAAGATACATTATCAAAAAACACGTTACCCCACCAAACAACGCCTAAAAAAGTATATCATTTTGATTTTTATAGGATAAAAAACGAAGAAGAAGCGTGGGACATTGGTACATTAGAATATTTTGACAGTCCTCATATCTGTTTGGTAGAATGGGCAAGCCAAATACCAAGTCTTTTGCCCAAAAAAATTTTAGAAATTCAGATTAAAATAGATGAAGTATTGCCTAATGTGCATATCTTTACACTTAAACATTAGCACCTACATCTATTAAAATAAAATTTACAAAAACTAACAACTTAATAACTGACAACTGACAATTTGCGTTATTGTATGATTATAGACCCTTCCCTCAAAACACAGATTTCGCTTTATCCACAAGAGGAAAAAGCATTGCAAGACGTTAATTTTCAACGCCTTACTATTGGCATTCCAAAAGAAAATACGCAACACGAAAAACGTGTTCCATTGCGTCCAGAAGCAGTACAGATATTGGTAGAAGCAGGACATGAGGTATTGATAGAAACAGAAGCAGGGGCAATGGCACAATTTGATGACCGTTGGTATAGCGAATCTGGCGGTACAATCGTGCAAGCAAGAGAAGAAGTATTTAAGGCTGATATTGTACTCAAAGTAGAACCGCCTACTTTGGCAGAAATTGAGTACATGAAACAAGGTAAAACGTTGATTTCTGCCCTTAAAATGGCTACACTTTCGCCTGATTACCTCAAAGCCCTTTTAAAAAAGAAAGTTACTGCCATAGCTTATGAACTTATAGAGGACAAAATAGGCGGAATACCTGTCATGCGTGCCATGAGTGAGATAGCAGGTAGTACAGTAATGTTAATCGCTGCAGAATATTTAAGCAGCACCGCAGGAGGCAGGGGTATTATTTTGGGAGGCATTACAGGTGTGCCACCTACACGTGTAGTGGTACTTGGGGCAGGCACTGTGGGCGAATATGCTACACGTACCGCAATAGGACTTGGGGCAAATGTAAAGGTTTTTGACCAGCATATTTACAAACTTCGTCGCCTAAAACAAATGATAGGACACGATTTATATACTTCTACATTTGATAATAATTCCATGACCGAAGCCCTCATGCGTGCTGATGTCGTGATAGCAGGCGTTCGTTCTGAAAAAGGAGGCAGAAGTCCTATGGTCGTTACAGAGGAAATGGTAATGAAAATGCGTCCCAATTCTATTATTATTGATGTAAGTATTGACCAAGGTGGCTGTATAGAAACCTCTGAAATCACTACCATACAAAAACCTGTATTCAAAAAACATGGCGTTATTCATTATTGTGTGCCTAATATTGCTTCACGCGTTGCCCAAACATCAAGCACTGCTTTGAGCAATATTTTTACAGGATATTTGAAAAATACAGGGCTTTTGGGTGGCATCGAGGAGATGGTTTTTCAGAATAATTGGTTTATGCGTGGCGTATATGCCTACAATGGCAATCTGACCAATGAACATATAGCCAAAAAATTTAATATGCAAAGCAATGATTTAAACCTTTTGAGGGCAATGAAGCAGTAAAAAAAATAGTTTTTTCAGTAGTTGGTTTTTTCGGTTTTCAAAAACAAAAAATCAATAAGTGATATAAAATAAGTGATATAAATTGTTCATTTTATTTTTCATTTGTTCCTTACTTTTTTTGTTTTCTAACTCAATAAACTGACAACTATATATATAATTAACACACTTTAAGTTTTTTTTTAGTTTTTGAAGAAAAAAAAAGAAGAAAAAAAACTATTTTTGCAAAAAATTAAATACATTTTATTCTAAAATCTCATGGAAAATACGCCTAAATACGCTTTTGGCAAAGAAAATTTTTATATCATGTTTGCAGGAATTGCCATGATTTTGTTGGGCTTTGTGATAATGTCATTAGATAATACCACATTTGGCTTTGGTTTTATGGGGATTACGTTAGGACCTGTTATCTTGTTTTTGGGTTTTATGGTGCAATTTGTGGCATTATTATACAAACCAAAAAATAAAGTTTAGTTGTCAGTAATTAGTTATCAGTAACCAGCTTTTAGATATTTATTGTTGTAAAAACATATAAAAAACCACGATTTTGATTTTTTTTTGTAAAATGAAAAAAAGATTTCAAAAAATAACAGTGGTTTTTTTTGTATTTTATAAAAAAAATGTATTTTTGTGCAAAGCACATTAAAAAAAGTGTAACCAAAATTATCATTTTGCCCATGAAACCTTATTTTTTACTTCGTTTTTTGCTGTGTATAGGTTTATACATCAACTTTATAGGTGCTGAAAATGCACACGCACAACGAAAAAAGAAAGACGAAACCAAAAAAGAAGACCTCAAAAAAGAGGAAAAATCTGAGGGAAAATCAGAAGACAAGAAAGTAGAAAATCCTACGCCTGTGCGAAGCGATGTTAGAAATGATACCATTCACAAACGCAAAATATTGGATAAAGAAACGCTTGCTTTGCAACCTATATTTGCAAATTTAGACAATGCCCTCAAAAGTAAAAGAGATAGTGTTTTTATTATGCGTTTTCCCTCTTTTTGTTGTAGTAATATACCAAAAGGTTTAGAAAAATTGATAAATCTGCAAATATTATCGTTTCATAATAGTAATATGTCTGAAATGGACAGCACAATAGGCAATTTTGACCATTTGCAAATATTAGATTTGCGTCAAAATCAATTAAAGGAATTGCCAAATGCACTTTTGAAATTGAAGAATTTGCAAGAATTAAATTTAGAAAGAAATAATTTTTCAAAATTTCCCGTTGTAGTCTCACAACTGACTTGGTTAAAATCTTTGACACTTTCTTTAAACCTATCTTTGGCAAAAACAGGTAATTTGCTTCCTCCAAATTTGGAAAATTTACAAGAATTGGAACACCTCAACATCTCTGGTAATTTGCTCAAAAAAATACCGACTTTTATAGGTAATTTTCCAAAATTAAAAGAATTGAATATCAGCAATAACCAATATGGACAATTCCCACAAGAATTATTAAAACTTACACGCTTAGAAATTTTGACATTACGTAGGGTTAATGGTGAAAAAGCATTACCAAGCGATTTTTCAAAGTTCTTAAAGCTAAAAAATTTAGATATTACTGCCAATGCACTTGCACAAGTACCAAATAGTATATATAATTTGACAGATTTGGAAACATTGATTTTGGACGAAAACCCTATTTCAAGCATTTCTAATGACATTTCAAAACTAAAAAACCTTAAAACACTTTCTTTGAAAAAAACCAATGTCCAACCAGCTGAAATTAACAAATTGAAAAACTTATTAACAAAAACTAATGTGATTTTTTAGTTTTTTTAATGGTTTTTTCTTAAAAACTGCATAAAAAAAGTAAATCTCTAATTTATAATTTTTATAAATTAGAAAAATAAATACGAAAATATTTTTTTGTGCAAAAATTTCGTAATATTGTACTAACAATTTAACAAAGTTTTTTTTATATTATCAATATTATAATTTTTAGCAAAAATTAGTCGTAATTAAGGAGAAAAAAACACTTACAAAAATAAGAAAATCAAAAACAAAAAAACCTAACAAAAAAAATTCAAACTTTATTTTCCCCCAATAGATTTATTTTATGAGTTATTTAGACGATTTAAAATCATTGATGAATATTTCTACTTCGCCTATCATTGAATACAGAGGGGAAATCACGCAAAAGATTATTCTACAGACGTTGAGTGATTTGGAAAAAACAATGGATAGTTTGGGCGAAAAACTAAAAATTACACGCAAAGCATTTAATATTATCACAGAATGTTTGCAAAATATTTTGCGGTATGGTGAAAAAGTAGAAGATGCTGAAACAGACCCTATTTTTATTTTTGACCAACAAGAAACCCGTTATGTAATAGCATCAGGCAATCTTTTGGATAAAGCACGACAACCAAAACTACAAGATAGACTTGACGAACTCAATGCAATGGATTGGTATGCAGTACAAGAGGCATACAAAGAAGTAATAAAATATAATCTCAGAGACAGAGATAAAACACAAGAAACCGACAAATCACGTAATAGTGCAGGACTTGGGTTTATTGAAATGATGCGAAAATCAGAACAACGTTTTGTATTTTCGTTTAGTGATTGGAATGAAAATACAACTTACTTTTTATTAGGAATTGCTATAGACAAGGCGTAAGCCCACAGAAAATGTGTCATAACAATTATATAAAACTAATAATCTTATATATTACATAAACTAAGTTATAAACTAAGTTGCATGATGCTATTTTTTCAAAAACTGTAAAATAGTGGTACCTTTCTTTGAAAAAATATAAAATAGACAACTTAAAAACTTAAAAAACAGATAACTGACAAATAGATTAGATATGCAAAATATTACCATACCTGCAGGCGAGAATACTCCTTATGTGCATTGCGACTTTGATAAAGGCGTTTTTGTTTTTAAAGGGGCTTCTTATCCCGAATATGCAAGAGAATTTTATGACAACATTGTGGAAAAATTGGAGATTTATATCCAAAATCCAACTGCACCCCAAACTCACATTTCATTTGCTTTCAGTTATTTTAACACAGGTACTAATCCGCCTTTGATGACGATTTTTAAGGCATTGGAAAAAATGCCTGCTGACCACCCCCTCCAAATTGAATGGTGTTATGAAGATGGTGATGAAGATATCAGGGATTTAGGCGAGTATTTTAATACGCTTACTACGCTCCCTATTCATTTGATTTCGTTGCCTATTCCAGAAGAATAATCGCCCAAAAACAAAAAGGAATAAGTTTCAAATGAATAAATTTCAAAAGAGAATAAATACATAAATACGCTACTGAAATTTTTTAAAATTAGAAAAAAAGGCTTAACTTCATAAATTTTTTATGGTGTTAAGCCTTAAAATTTTGTGAAAATATCAAATTCAGCTAAAATTCAAAGGTTTTTTTTAATAAAATGGGTTGAAATTTATTGCAATTCATACTGTTAATCAGTTATATTCTTAAATTTAACCTAACATTTTTTTAACTAAAAACACAGAATACAAGTTATAAATCTAAGGTCTTTAAACCCAAATTTTCACCTAAAAACCACTTACAATTATACAACCAAAGAAAATCCAATTTTAAAAAAATACCAATTCAAAACGCAAACCGAAAAACCGTTACCATTAGGCAGTAATTTGAATTATCTAAATGGCAATAATTTGTTTGAAATTTTGCAAAAAACCAATGATTTGCGTAGAGAATTTGGGGGAGTATTTGCGAAATATGGGCTAAAATTGGTGTATGATATGCGTCAAACGATTTTCAAACATTTAAAACTTGGCTCAAAAATCTCCGAAAAAAAGCGTTGGGCTTTGCATAAAATTTAAAAATGTGGTTTTTAAGCATGTATATTTTGAAAACATTTCTTTATTTTTGTGTGTTTTTAACAGATGAAATAACTTAAAAAATAACCACAAAATAAAATTTTAATGAAAATTAATGAATTTCTAAAAATATACACCGAAGATAGCTTTATACAGATATTAACCACTTATCTTGACCAACGACACAAATCTATGCGTCTGTCAGGTTTGATAGGTAGTTTGGACGCAGTAGTGGCAGGTGCAGTATATCAAATACGCAAAGATGACCTTCTAAATGATGAGAAAAACAATACAAAATATGCCTTAGACAATTACGTGTTTATCATGCACGACAGAGAAGAAGCCTATTATTTTCAAAATGACCTTCAAAATCTCCTCCCAGATGAAAATATATTATTTTTTCCAGCATCTTACAAACGCCCTTACCAATTTGAAGAAATAGAAAATGCCTCTGTACTTCAACGTGGCGAGGTTTTAAATGCTATCAACCAAACCATTTCTAAAAATAATAAAGATTTTATTGTAGTTACATATCCCGAAGCACTTGCAGAAAAAGTAGTTAATAAAAGAAGCCTTGTAGAAAATACTTTTGTCATAAAATTAGGTGAAAAATTGGGCATGGATTTTATCTTAGAAATCCTAAATAGTTATGCGTTTGAACGTGCTGATTTTGTGTACGAAGCAGGACAATATGCAGTCAGAGGTGGTATTATTGATATTTTTTCGTATTCTACGGAATACCCATATAGGATTGAGTTTTGGGGCGAAGAAATAGACAGTATTCGCAGTTTTGACCCACTTACACAACTTTCGGTCAATATTCTCAACTTTGCAACACTCATTCCCAACATTCATACACGCCTCACACAAGCCACAAGAGAAGGTTTTTTAGAATTTTTGCCTGATAATACAGTGCTTTGGTGCAAAGATTTACAAGGACTTTTGGATTATACAGAAAGGTATTTTGAAAAAGTAGAAACGTATTTTGAAAATATTACGCCCCAAAATGAAGAAGCTACGCTTGGCGTGCATCTACTTACCAATCCAAGTATATTATTTGAAACCAAAGAAAATATTGAAACCCAATTACAAAATTTTTCAAAAATAGAATTTGGAAAAAGATTTTTGTATCCACACAGCCAAAAAGTAGAAGTAAGTGCTTCCACACAACCCATTTTTAATAAAAACTTTACCTTACTTTCCGAAAATTTACAACGAAGTCAGCACGAAAATTATACTAATTGTATTGCTTCGGATTCCATCAAACAAATGAATAGATTGGAACAGATTTTTGAGGAAATCAATCCAACACTCAGCTTTGAAGTATTGCCTATTGCACTTAGAGATGGTTTTATTGACCACCAACGAAAAATTGTGTGTTATACCGACCACCAAATATTTGAACGCTATCATCGCTACCAAGCACGCGAAAAATACTCAAAAAGCAAAGCAATCACGCTCAAAGAACTCAAAAGCCTACAAGCTGGCGATTATGTTACACACATAGAGCATGGCATAGGCAGATTTGCAGGCATGGAAAAAAAAGAAGTAGAAGGCGTAATGCAAGAAATGGTAAGATTAGTCTATAAAAATAATGACTTGCTTTTTGTCAATATCCATTCTCTCCACAAAATATCCAAACACTCAGGCAAAGATGGTGTAGCACCCAATATATCTAAACTTGGCTCGCCAGAATGGGAAAATAAAAAAAGTAAGGTCAAAAAACAATTACAAGATATTGCAGAAGATTTGATAAAACTATATGCAAAACGAAAAGCAAAACTCGGTTACAGCTTTTCTATTGATAGTTATTTGCAATTAGCCTTAGAATCTTCTTTCTTATACCAAGAAACCCCAGACCAAACCAAAGCCATACAAGACACCAAAACGGACATGGAAAAACCTTATCCAATGGACAGATTGGTGTGTGGTGATGTGGGTTTTGGCAAAACAGAAGTTGCAATCCGCGCAGCATTCAAAGCAGTTTGTGACAGCAAACAAGTAGCAGTGCTTGTGCCTACTACGATTTTGGCAATGCAACATTTTCGTACTTTTTCTGAAAGATTATCAAATCTACCCTGCAAAGTAGCGTGTATAAGTCGTTTTACTTCTGCAAAAGATGTGAAAGAAACCCTTATACAATTAGCCTCTGGCGAATTGGACATTATCATTGGTACACAAAAATTGGTCAGTGAAAAAGTAAAATTTAAAGATTTAGGGTTGTTAATTATTGATGAAGAACAAAAATTTGGGGTAAAAACCAAAGACAAACTCAAAGAAATAAAGCCTAATGTGGATATTCTTACGCTTACTGCTACGCCTATCCCGCGCACTTTGCATTTTTCGTTATTGGGGGCAAGAGATTTGTCTATTATTGCTACTCCCCCACCCAATCGCCAACCTGTAAGTACCGAAGTACATAGTTTTAATGAAGAAATTATCAGAGATGCCATTAGTTACGAACTCAAACGTGGCGGGCAGGTGTTTTTCGTGCATAATCGCCTGAGTGATATTGATACGATTGGTAATATTATCCTCAAACTCGTGCCAGAAGCACGCATAGGCATAGCACACGGACAAATGGAAGGTTCAAGATTGGAAAAAATCATGATGAAATTTATTGATGGTGATTATGATATACTTGTTAGCACCAACATTATTGAATCAGGCTTAGATATTCCAAATGCTAACACTATTATCATCAACAACGCCCAAATGTTTGGCATGTCTGACCTTCACCAAATGCGTGGCAGGGTTGGGCGTTCCAACAAAAAAGCCTTTTGTTATCTGCTTGCTCCTGCTGCAATTCTTTTGACCGCAGATACACGCAAAAGATTACAAGCGTTAGAAGAATTTTCGGATTTGGGTGATGGTTTTAAAGTTGCTATGCGTGACTTAGATATGCGTGGAGCAGGCAATATGTTGGGGTCAGAACAAAGTGGTTTTATCAATGATTTGGGGTTTGAAACCTACCACAAAATATTGGACGAAGCGGTAAGAGAACTGAAAGAAAATGAATTTAAAGAACTTTTTGCCTCTGAATTTGACCCAAATGAAATCCACAATGATTGTAATATTGAAACGGATTTGCCTGTGATTATTCCCGAAAGTTATATCAGAAATCTCACAGAAAGGCTTACCATTTACACCCAACTTGACGACATTACACACGAGGAAGAACTCCAAAAGTTCCAATCCGACCTCAAAGATAGGTTTGGCGAATTGCCAAAAGAATTATTGACGCTTACCGAAATTGTGCGTTTGCGTTGGTTGGCTGAAAAAATAGGGTTTTCAAGGCTTTTGCTTAAAAATAACCAAATTAGAGGTTATTTTATTGAAAAACAGAATTATTTTACATCTGACCGTTTCAAAAAAGTAGTCAATTATATGCAAAAACACCCAAAATTGGGCAACTTTAAAGAAATTCAAAAAAAACCAATGCTTGCCCTCAACCACATCACCAATATCGCACAAGCAAAAAAGATTTTTGAGGAAATGATACAATAAAACACGCGATTTTTTATGAAGGTTAATGATTATCAATTTGAAAGGGTTGCAAGGGTTTTTATCCCCAAATCAACCCCAACAGGTGGTTTTTTTCCTATTTTTCGTGGGTGTAATCTTTCTTTCTATTTTGAAACTTAAAAACCAATAATCTGCTTGTCTTGAAATTCTTACGTTTTTTATGTTTTGCAAATCTTCCACTTTTTCACTTAATTTTGTTTTTAGCTGATTTTTGTTTTGGGGTGTTTTATTTTTAGGCAAAAAAAAATCGTAATTTTTCTCAAAATTACGATTTTTCAGGATTTTATTTGTTTATTTTGGATAAGATTTAAATAAGCTTTTGAAAAAACCTTTTTTCTTGGTTGTTTGTGGCTCATTATCTTGGAATCCCGTATCATACAAGGTTTGATGCTTTCCTGTGTAGTTATGGTGTTCTTCCATTTCTCCCCCTCCCTCATTCATTTGTTTTTCATATTTACCTTTATCGCTCATACTTTTTTCAAAAGTATCATCTCCCCAATTTTTCACTAATTTTCCCTTATCTTTAAGGTGTTTTGTGCGTGCTTTTACCGCCCTAAATCTTTCTAAGGTTGTTTCTTTCTCATTATCTGTGAGGGCTTCACCTTCTACATGTTGTTGTTCAAGTATATTCAATAATTGCTCTTCTGTCATAGCAAGGACACTTTCGCCCGACATTTCATCTATTTGTTTTTGGTGGTATTTAAGGGCTCCATCTTTATCTTTGGAGAATTGCCCTTTGAGTGCATTTTCTCCCCATTGACCGTCAAATATTTTTTTCCTACTTTTACCAAAAGCCATATCATTATCAATGCCTTTTACCTTGCCTGTAGTGTCATCTACAAATATATTACCGCCATGTCTATCTTGTTGTCCTGTGATAGCATCTAATAATTGTAGGTTAGACATTCCTTTTTGCGTTTCAGGGTTTTTATAATCCACATTACGTTGCAAATCTACATCTTGTATTCCTTTGCCATTTCCCACATCTCTTTTTCCACCTCTTTTTAGGGCTTTGCCTGCTACCAAACCTGAGAGCCCCATTGTTTGCGTTTTATTAGAACCTTTTACCTTTGCGTTTACAATACTTTCTTTGGCAAGAACATCTAAACCCAATGCTTGGTCTAATTGTGAGGATAAAACAGCACGCGTTAGTAATGCTGGGTTTTTTTTCAAAATGTTAGGGCCATCATCGTGGGCAACTGCTGGGATATTTAAAAACTCTGAGGTAGGGCTTGCCACATCTCCTATTTTTTCCTGCCTTTTTCCAAAACCCATTAATCCGCCTTTTTTATCCTTCATTTTATACACATCATTTGCAGAATCTGCATCTTCCCCTTTTGTTGGACGAGCTTTTAATGTTTGTTGCTCTATGCTTCCTTTTTTCTTCTTTGCAAATGGATTTCTAAGCATTTGCACAGGATTGCTGTTGTTATTAGGATTTGCTAAAAATGGATTTTCTGTACTTTCATTGTCTGAGAGAAACGGATTTTTTGCTTTGTGTTCAGCAGTTCCCTTTTTCTGTGTAGTTTTTTGGGTGTGTAAAAGGGAATTCTTTTTTTTATTTTCAAAAGAAAACATAATTTTTTAATTTGTTTAAACGTTGAAAGATACCAAAGTTTTTGCTAATTTTTGATGTTGGGAATTAAAAAATCCAAAAAAATGCAAGTGTTTTTTGAATTTTTTACACCTTTTTTAGCCCAAAAAAATGGATTATTATATGTTTGAGTAGTGGAGTAGTATTAATTCTTGAAATTTTTAACTTTTTTTTAGAAAAAGTATTTTGGGGGAATTTATTTCAAAAACCTAAGACAAAGCTATAATTTATCTTTTTTATTACCAAAAAATATCAAAAAAATATTGGACAATAAGTGGACAATAATAAAAAAAATATTTCCATTTTGCATATAACACATTTTTCTTACTACTATACATTAAAAAAAACACATTCAGAATATATAAAATAGGCTTTTTTTAAGAATTTCGCCTAAAAAAACATTTTTTTATTTTTACAAAAACATGGTGTGAATTATGCCAATTATAAAATAGCAATGAAAAATTTTATTTATATTACTTTAATCAGTACTTTTTTATTGAGTTGTGCCACTTTGCAAAATAGTGCAAAATATGAGTTAGTAGATGATACATATAAATTAAAAATAGATGGTAAAAAATATAATTGCTATGTAGAAAACAAAAATGATAGCATCATAATTTATAAATTGCCCAGTAAAATAGCAACAAATTTGCCTCCTCAAGTAGATACTGATGTACCAACAAATCAACGATTTATTAAGGCGTCATTAGATATTGATGTTTTAACAGCGTTACTCAAAATAAGACCTGAAATAAAAAATGGTTTGCCAATACAACTAAATACCAATTTTAATGGCAATGTTTATGTTGGACACCGAACTGACATTTACCACATAAAATATAAAAAAAATCCCTTAGATATTTACAAACGACAAATTAATCATATTGGACTTAGCGGTGGATTATTTTTAGGACTTGGAAATACAGCTTTGAATCCTTCAACTACTAACAACGCCATTACAACAGAATATGATGGGCTTGTTTTGCAAAAAGGGATAGCAGGAATTGTGGCAATAAACAAATTAACAGTTGGTCTGAGTATGGGATTTGACAACCTTTTAGACGAAAATAAGCATACATGGTTGTACCAAAATAAGTCTTGGTTTGGATTGATGCTTGGTCTAAATTTAAACTAACCTATTGTTGCATAAAATGCTAATCCTTCTCAAAACTAAATAATTCGCCTGTTATAAAAACCAAATAATTGGTTTATTTTTATGAATATTATAATGAAAATATATTTTAAGCTATTTTTGCTTTCCAAAAAACATTTTTTTATTTTTACAAAAATAACAAAAACATAACAGACATAGAAAAAGCAAAAATTATGACAACTTTTAACTGCTCATTGGAAAGGGTGTTAAAAACCTTCATGATTGTAGCTATGAAAAAATCACAATGTTTCTAATTTTAGTGTATCCAAAAATTAATGAAAAAGATTATTATTTCTACGTAAAAGAAACAAAGCGTTTGCTTACCCCCTTTCGGGTGATACTTTATAATTAAAATATTACACTAATTTCTATTTTTTATGCTTAATAAAGCTAATAATGCAGTTTTAGAAAAGTAAAAAATAGTAATTTATAAACCGAAATGGAATAAGAGAAATTTATCCTTGAGATTTATCAAAAACAAACTTAAATATTCCAAAATGACAGAATATTCATTTGTAGGCAATAATATTTTATTGAATTTAATAAAGCCTGAGTTAAAAGGTTTTCATATAAAATCTATGTCAGATGTTGAATTATGGATTTCGAAAAATCATCAACAAGCAGATTTTAACCATGAAATCACAGCAACTTTTGTGATAGATTTGAATTTTAATTTATTGGTCAATGATAGGCATTCTGAACATGTGGTATGTGCAAATGGGCAAAATATTTTGTCAGCAGGGGAGATTACTTTTGAGATTTTGGCAAAATATAAAAACAAAAAATCAAAAATTATCATCAGCAAAATTACCAATTTATCAACAGGATATTGTCCTTCGCCTACATCATGGATTGCAATACAAAAAACTTTAGAAAAAATAGATATTCCCTTTCCTACTTTTTTTACAACCGCATTTCAATTTAGAATTTGTAATAAATGTGGTTGGATAAATGTAATAAAAGATAATTTTTTTGTTTGTTTGAATGAAAAATGTAAAAATGAATTGGCGGAAATAGAATAAAACTGATTATCTGATAGTTTTAGTGAACTTGGTGTTTCCCTCCCTTGTCAGTGTTTAGGAAAGTCTAAGCATAAAAGTAAAAAATAACTTCCAAAAGAAAAATACATTTTTCGTTACCAACAGCTAAACGCAAGAATTTGCTAACTTGTTGGTAACAAAAATACACACGAACTTAGAGATAGGGCGTGATAAAAACCTTTGTTTTTTATTTTAATTTTTGTGCTATTCTTGCAGTTGTGCAAGCATTTTTTAAACACCAACCTTTAGGTTTGCATTAAAAAACAGAGGTGAAAAAATGTTCAAAAAAATAACTAACTTTTCACGTCATTCCCACAAGCAAGCCTTATAACACCAACTAAGAATATTTTTTTTGA
>JANPJR010000080.1:0-2304 GCA_031425615.1 Cytophagales bacterium | reverse complement strand
GAGATAGGTTAAATTTTTGATTTTTGGGATTTCATTTTCCAAAATGGTATTCAAAAAATCTATCAACAAATCTTTGTTGCTTTCTGTGCCAAAGATTTTTTTGAAACCAAAATCTGTAAAAAGGTTGATGTATTTGTCTGTAAGCATAATTTTTTATTTTACAATTTCTGTTGCCACATATTTTATGCTTTCCTCACTCAATTCCGCATACATAGGCAATGATAGAATTTCGTGTTGGCATTGGTAAGCCATCGGAAAATCATTTTTTGTAAAATTTCTGTCTTTATAACACGCTAAAAATGGCAAAGCAGTTGGATAATGGATTGCGGTTTGAATACCTTTTTGGGCTAATTTTGCTTGCAATGCTTCACGATTTTGGGCACGAATAACGTACAAATGATACACATGTGAAGCATTTTCTCTTGTTTTTGGCGAAATAATATTTGGATTATCTTGTAAAAGGTTGGTGTAAATTTTCGCATTTTCTTGGCGTTTTTGTGTCCAAGTGCTTAAATGTGGCAATTTTACATTTAGAATAGAGGCTTGTAAAGTGTCCATTCTGCTATTTCTGCCTTCTATGGCGTGGTCATGTTTTTTGATTTGTCCGTGATTGGCTATTCTACGTGCTTTTTCTGCGATTTCTTCATGATTGGTGGTCATTGCACCTGCATCACCATACGCCCCAAGATTTTTACCAGGATAAAAACTAAAACTTGCACAATCACCAAAAGTGCCTACTTTTTGTCCTGCTATTGTAGCGTTGTGTGCTTGAGCACAATCTTCTAAGATTTTTAAATTGTGTTTTTTTGCCAATTCCATGATTTTAGGCATATTTGCGGGCTGACCGTAGAGATGCACAGGAATTATTGCCTTTGTTTTTGGCGTAATTTTTTCTTCAATTTTTGCCACATCAATCGTAAAATATTCATCAATATCCACAAAAATAGGCGTAGCACCAATATAACTCACTGCCTCAGACGTAGAAATCCATGACAATGCAGGCACAATCACCTCATCACCTTGTCCAATGCCCATTGCTTGCAATAAAATCTCTATGGAATCTGTACCATTGCCACAAGCAATACAATGTTTTACACCCATAAATCGCGAAAAATTTTCTTCAAAATCTTTCACGGATTGCCCACCTACGAAGTTTGCATTTTCCAAAATTTGTTGAATAGCATGGTCAATTTCTGGTTTGATAGACAAATATTGTGCTTTTAAATCTACAAATGGGATGTTCATATATTTTATTTTTGTATCTATTAGGTTATGAATAATATGTAGGGGCTTGCCCCTGCCTTTTCGGTAAATTTTTTTCGGTTGATTTTCCAACGATTGGGCAGGAGCAAAACCTGCCCCTACGTTTTTCGGGAATGATTGTTGTTTTTTGGAATTTTATACTTAAACAAATACTTATTTTTAATAATAACTTCCAAAAATTTAAAACTTTTGGAAAAATCATGTTACATTTTTATAAATTTTGCTGGATTTCCTACATACACGCCTGCTTTTGTGATGTTTTTTGTGACAACCGCTCCAGCACCTATTACTACATTATCACAAATTTCCACTGGCAAAATAGTTGCATTAGAGCCAATAGACACATTATTTCCTATTTTAGTTGATTTCCAAAGTTCTTTTTTGCCCCCTGCGGGTTTGCCCTCCGCAAACAAATCATTGATAAACATTACACCATGTCCTACAAAACAATTATCGCCAATATCAACCAATTCACAAATAAAAGTATGTGATTGAATTTTGCAATTTTTGCCAATATTGACATCTTTTTGGATTTCCACAAAAGGCCCTACAAAAGTATTTTCACCAATACGACAACCATATATATTGACAGGTTGCACAATTGTAACATTTTCACCAAAATTGACATTAACAATGCCTATATTTTTTTCTTTGAATTGCATTTTTTATTGGAAAAATTAAATCCCTAAAACTTATTTATGATGACTGTAGCTCTTTTCTAATTTCTGCTATTTCCGAAATGGACAAGTTTGTGAGTTCGTGAATGGTTTGGTTATCAAAACCTTTTTTTATGGCATTGATGACTATTTCTTTTTGTTTTTTTTCCATTCCTGTTTCCATTCCTTTTTGCATACCTTTTTTTTCTGCACTGCTCAGCACTGCAAACATATCATTATGTTCTTTCCAACTTTGTTCGTATTTCATAAGTTCTTTTGGTTTATATTGTGCAATTTCACATTGCTCAAATAATTTTAGAAAAACACCTTCTTGTACCCCTGCAGGCATTTTGTCCAAGAAGTGCATATTTTTAAAAACGTATAA
>JANPJR010000079.1:0-57034 GCA_031425615.1 Cytophagales bacterium | reverse complement strand
TGGCAAAATCGTGTATCTGCTCAAAGGGCAAAGGCAAAAAGGGCGTGGCAAACGGAAATATGGATATTTTGAACTTCGTTTGTTTGGTTATGCCAAAGAATTGTGGATAAAAACAGGGGGCAAATTGCCCGAATTTGATATAACACCGCAAGGCGTGAGTGATAGGATAAGGGTTATCCAAAAACTGCTAAACATCAAAACGCCTATGAGCAACAAAATAGCACGCTCAACTTTTGCTCACCATTGCCTCAATAGTTGGGACGTGCCTGAACGCACTATTATCAAAATGATAGGTCATAAAAACTATGAAATGCTTGGAAAATATGCGAGATTAAGGCAAAATACTATCCTGCGTGATACTTCGCATTTGGAAGATTTATAATTTTTTTTTGAATAACATAAAAAGCAATTCAAATGCTTGTGTGAGGTTTGAATTGCTTAATAAATAAATTTAAAAGACAGTTTTGAGGTAAATAATGTAATTATTCTTATTTTTTAAACAAAAAACATGAAAAAAAAAACAAATTTTGGGAGTTAGAATACCACCAACTCAAAAAAACGCTTAATCGTACAAAAGAGCAAAATGAACGTTTGCGAGAATTAAGTAAATTACTTTTTGGAAATAATTAAACAAAAACAATTAAAATTTTTAATTTTATGAAAAACGCAAAAGTTTCTTTTTTTGCCAATGCAAAGATAACAAAGGGTACGGAAACCACAATACAAAATTTTGTGGATATAATCAAAAAATGTGATTATGAAGATACCATAAATAAAGTACGAGCTGAACAAGACCCAACAAAACGTAACGAATTAAAACAAAATTTGCCTTGCATCACAGTAAGCGGATTATTTGAAAAAGGCAGAAGTAAAACAAATTTATCTTCGCATAGTGGTTTTTTGCAAGTAGATTTTGATAAAATTGCGAATTTGTCACTTTCATTTCAGGATTTAAAAAAGGATAATTATACATCTGTTCTTTTTACTTCTCCAAGTGGCACTGGTCTGAAAGTTTTTGTAAAAATAGAACCTAATCAAAATACGCATCTTGCAAGTTTTGAGGGCTTAGAAAAATACTACAAAGAAAAATATGCCCTTACAATGGACAAAAGCACAAAGGATATATGTCGCCTTTGCTATGTGAGTTCAGACAAAAAAATATTTGTCAATGAAAATGCAGAAACATTTTACCCCCAAAAAATAGAAAAAAAACCACAGGAAACGCCCAAAAGCAATGTTATTGATTTTTCAGGACAGGACAAATACGCAGAAGTTGAGCGGATTTTAGACAAAATAACTTTTGACATCACAAGCAACCGAGAAGATTGGTTAAAAATTGGTTTTGCCTTTGCACATCAATTTGGCGAAAATGGGCGTAATTTATACCATAAAGTTAGTAGGTTTTACCCAAAATATACGCATGAAGAAACCGAAAAACAGTTTGATAACTGTTTGCGTGCCAACACAGGACAAACCAAAATTAACACATTTTTTGATATTGCTAAAAATTATGGTGTAGATATTTCTTTGCCAAAAAATACCTCAACATCACGGACAAGCGAAAAAACGAAAACACACAGCACAGCCACAAAAACCGCCCAAGAAACTGACACAATAGAAAATGAGAGCGAAAATGGAGAAGAAAGCGAACAAACCAAAAAAGAAAGAATTAACGCCATAAATGAATTAAAAGAAAAATATGTGCGAGTTGGCACAAAACATTTTAAGCGGGTTGGTGCAAAATTGGAAATTTGGGATAAAAAAACATTATTAGAAGATTTTGCAAAATTCTTCAAAAATTTTCCGACAAAAATTTTTGATTATATACCAAAATATGACAGCTTTATAAATCAACCTGAAAACCTTAACTACAAACAAGTAATCAATAATTGCCTAAATATCTATGAAAAAATATCACATACGCCAAAAGATGGCGATACAACCAAAACGCACGCTTATTTAAAACATCTTTTTACGGATAAATACGAGGTTGCATTAGATTATTTAACGATACTTTTCAGATACCCAACACAACTTTTGCCTATTATTTGCCTTGTATCAGAAACAAGAAGTACAGGGAAAACAACTTTTTTAAATTGGTTGAAAAAAATTTACAAGTCAAATTGTGCGATTTTGGGCAATGAAGATTTTAAAGAAAAATTTAATGCTCATTATGCCACAAAAAATGTAATATGTGTTGATGAAACTTTTGTAGAAAATAATAAAAATCAACTTACAGAACGCATCAAAAAACTTGTAACAACTACAACGGTTTATCTAAATATGAAAGGTATAGACAGTAAAGAAATAAATTTTTATGGGAAAATAATTATGTGTAGCAATAGAGTAAAGGATTTTATCAAAATGGATAAGCAAGAAAACAGATTTTTTGTAAATGTTGTACCAACTTTTGAGAAAGAAAATCCAAATTTAGAAGTTGAAATATGCCAAGAAATACCTGCTTTTCTATATGAATTAACTCACAGAATAATTACACACCCTAAAAAAACGAGATTTTGGTTTGATTATAATTTGTACGAAACGCAAGCCACCAAAAACGTAAAAGAGGGAAGTAAAAGCGAAATAGAATATGCTTTTAGTATGTATGTGAATGAAATCTGCGAAAATGCAGGTGTATCAGAATTTAAAAAAACGATAGGCGACATCACAGAAGATTTTGAAAAATACTTTAAAGCTGAAAAATTTTCAAAAACAAAGATTTCGCTTTTTTTACGAAATGATAAAAAATTAGTTTCTTCAAACCCTACTACGTACCAAAATTTCCCCATAGAAAAGCACTTATATTCCAATTTTGTAACAGAAGATGGGATAGAAGTGAAATATGGAGAAGTAGGAAAAACAGAAGGACGAGTATTTTTATTGAAAAAAGAAGACTTTAAACAAGAAAACGGATAAACAAGCGAACCAAAAACACCTTTTTTGTAAAAAATAGGTGTTTTTTTTGGTACATTTTTGATTTTTGTGCTGTTGCTAACCCCAAAAAAAGAGAGACAAAAAAATTATAAATCTTGGAATAGTACAATTTTACTAAAAATTTGACTATTTTTATTAAATAAAAAATTCAATTTTTTCTTAGAATAATGCAATTTTTTAATGTGCGAAAAAAGTAATATTTTAACTTTTCCTACAACCTACACAGTTTTGATAAACCATAATGTAGGAAAGAAGAATTGGAATAATACAAAAAAAAATGTTCAAAACATATTTTGAGAATTTTTATATAAAAAAAATTATATACCTACAAACCTACACTACTACAAAAAATTCTTTAAAACGCTGTGTTCTGTGTGTGGTCTTTTATATGCTTATAAAAAATGTACGCTTATTCGTATTAGAATAGTACAATTGACCGAGCGGACAAAAAAAAACACACGCTATAAGCGTGTGTTAATTAGTAGAGAGTATGAGATTCGAACTCATGCACCAATTACTTGATGACAGTTTAGCAAACTGCTCCTTTAACCACTCAGGCAACTCTCTATGTTGTGTATGGTTATGTATGCAAAATTGATTTTTTTTTTTGAGAAAAACAAATTTTTTTTTATTTATTTTCAAAAAAACCTAAAAAAACATTATTTTACCTCCCAAATATTTATTTGTCTATCATCTCCCCCAGAAAGCAAAAAATTATCTACCCACAAAAGTGTATTAACTGAATTACCATGTCCTGCAAATCGTGATTTATCCAATACTTTTACAAGTTTGAAGGTATGATTTTCCCAAATTTTCACAGATTTATCCATGCTCCCAGAGGCAAAAAAACGCCCATCAGGCGAATAAACCAATTTATTGACCGCAAACCAATGTGCAGGAATGTGTGTATGGAGCGTATAATCTTCGGTTTGCCATATATTTATTTTGGCATCACGCCCAGCACTCAACAAATATTTACCATCAGGCGAATATACCACCGAAAAAACTGAATTTGTGTGTTTTTCAAGCGTTTTGTGCAAAATAAATTGATGTGAAATATCCAATATTTTGACTGTAAAATCACTCAAACCAACCGCCAAATGCTGTTTTTGGGCATTATAATTAAGTGTTCTAATGCTTTTATCTGAAAGCTGTATTTTTTGAATAATGTGCATATTTATTAAATCTACCACCAACAATTCACCATTGCCACAACCTATAAAAGCAGTATTTTCAATAATTTTAATACAAAAAATGTAATTTTCTGTAAGTTTGAGGGATTTTACTTCTTTATTTTCAACAACATCAATAAGATGAATACCCTCAAAATTTTGTCCAACAACAAGTATATTTTCTATTTCCCAAAAATCCATGCTGTACACCGAATTTGATACTTTTGCCAAAAGGTTTCCTATTTCTGGGTTTGCCAAATCCCACATTGCTACCATACCTGTTCCATCAGCAGAATAAAATTTTGTATTTCTGGGGTTTTTGGTCAAATGATATATACAATCCTGATGTCCTATGAGCGTATTATATTTTGAAACTTGCATCTAAGTTTTATATTTTTCCTTTTGTATCCCTTTTTCAAAAAGGCTTGTGTTTTGTATTAATTCCCTCTTTGGGGTTTAGGGGGATTGTGTTTTAGCTTTAATCCGTAGGGAGTAAATAACCAATACCTATATTAAAATAAAATATTTGGTCTAATGTATTTGGTACATCATAAACTACTTCATAATCAAATTTGGAATTGCCATTATTGTCTTGATAATGTTCACCATATTTCCAAGCACCTCTAAACGCATTGACAGCCATTCCACCTTTAAACGATAAAAAGAATGTGCTTTCGCTTGCTTCTTTGAAAGTGTACATAAGCTCTATTTCAGGCGTAATGAGTGTGCTTGTTTGTCTTAAAAAGGCTTTCCTTCTGTCAAAATTATAGAATAAATACGCATCTGGTGGATTGCCATTAGGAAATTTTATTTTTGTCCAATTCAATGCCAAACCTGTAGTAAAATTCAAATGCCAACGATTTTTTTCGCCAAAAGTACGTATATGATAGCCAAATCTTAGCCCAAAAGCCTCTTGTGCAGGCATTACATTGGTGGTAGTTTTGGCATTTGTAAACCACTCCAGTCCAAAAAATACACCTTCTATTGTTGTATATGTTGCCCTAAAATTGATATTTGTGTAATTGCCCGACATTTCTTTGTAGCTCGCAGTGCGTCCCCAATCATTGAACGTTTGCATATCACTCTGTCCATAACCCAAAGAAAGTTGTATATTCACATTATCCAAAAAATCACGCTTATATTTTTTATACACAGGTGTATTTTGGGCAAAAATAAGCGTGTTTTGTGATAAAAATAAACAGAAAAAAAGGCAAACGTATAATATTTTTTTTAAAGAAAATAATTTTTGTAAACGCATAAAAAATGTATTTGAAGTTTTATTTTAATGTTTTTGTAAAAAACCTACTTTATTTTTTGTGCTAAATTACAATAATTTGCAGTATTTTTGTTAAAAAAATTAAGAAAATAAAAAACCTTCATAAAAAAATGTCTTCAAAATTTCAAATTGGTGATGTAGTGGTGTTGAATACAAAATTTTTTGAACAAAATAACCCACGCATTTCCAAATATCTTTTTACATTCAACAGCAACGAAAAGAATTTTGACGTTTCTTTTCAACCGCCTTACATGTCAGTAGTAGAAATTACCGAAAATACGACTGAAACGCCAGAAGTGGAATATTTGCACGAGCAACACCACAATATTTCCAATGCATTTATAAAATGTATGTGGTACAACCACAATCAAAACGAATATGCTACCCAAATTTTCCCTGAAGAAATATTACTTTTGGCTTCTGAATCAGACGAAAAAACGGAGAGAATTGATATTTTTCTGCAAAGTTTATTCGTTTTTGGGCTTGGTTTTGCATTGAGTTGGTTTTTCAAGTCATCAAATCCAAACCAATAAAAAAACTCCTTGAATATGTGTTCAAGGAGTTTTTTTGTGAGAAAAATTTTTAAAGCAATTATCTTTTATAAACCTTCGCTACAAGCTTTTTTTGCTTTGTCGCCACTACTGCAACAGCCTTTTTTTGCTTTAGTTTCACTTTTACAACAAGCAGGCAAGGCATCATGTGCTTTTGCATTACGATTTACATCATCAGCATCATAACCAATATTAGAAACAGCGGTACGAATTTTTGCATCATTGGTTTTTTGAGCGTTGTATGCTACTGAAAGTTCTTTTGTATCAATATTGAGGGTTGCTTTTTCAACGCCTTTTATTTTTGAAAGGGATTTTTCAAGGCGTTCTTTGCACATACTACATTGTGCAGAAGTTTTGATAAGGATAGATTGTTTTTGTGCAAGGGCAATATTTGCACCCAAAAATGCACACAAAATAAACGCTAAGATGTATTTCATAATTTTTTATTTTTAAATTTTAAAGGATTTCTTGAGCAAAAATACGATTTATTTACAAGATTTATGTTGGAAAATAGATGTTATCAAATTTTTAACAAATAATGTTTTACCTTTTCAAAACTTTACTTACAATAAAAAGTCCCAAAATTACCGCCAGATAAAAAGCCCAATTTCTATCCAAAAAAGTCATAATTTCCTCGCCATACAACAAAAAACTACCTAAACCAACTGTTACGACCAACATTATCGCAAAACGTATCAAAAAAACAGGGCTAAACATTTCTTTGATACCTTGTTTTTGGTGCTTACGTTGTTGTCTTAGCGCATATTTCATGCGGTCTTGTCGTGCAAGTGGATTATCTTCGGTTTTAGCTTTTTCTGCTTCATCAAGGCGAATTTCTGCCATACGCACACGTGATTGCAAATCTTCTTTTTCAGGATTATAAAAACGCGTTACGATTTCAAATCGTTTGTATTTTGGCAATTTTGAAAGTGTAGGAAGTTTTAGCATAGTTTTAGTTTTTTCAGTTGTCAGTTAATTTAGTTTATTTGCTTACCCGTTTATTCAGTCAGTTGTCAGTCCATTCAGTTTTTTAATTGGAATTATAAAAATTACAATAGTTTTTCTTAATTAAAATGCTCATTTTAGTTTTTTTACTGAAAAACTGACTACTAAAAAACTTATTTTATCTCAACAACACAATACCTTTTACCCCAAAAATATAACCAGAAATATCTTCTTTATAAATTTTATACAAAGGAATTTGAAAAACAGGGCTTATTTGCAATTCTGTCCTGCTATTGAGTGGCACAGAAGCACCCATACTCAAATTTATATGTGTAAATGCATTAAAAATCCTACTTTTTTGGCTATTTTGTGCCAAAACCCAATATTCCAAACCTTCGTCTCTCCTATTTTCTTGCAAAATCACTTGTACAGGTGTTCCCAATCCAAAAAAGCCTTTTCCGTGCATAAAATCAGGATAAATACGCCCTTCTATGGTCATATTCAAAGAATTTTGGGTAACATGTGTTTTAAAACCATTCAAATCATTAAAACCTTTTGCCAATACAAAGTTATTTGCTTCGCTACTTTGGTATTGATATTTTTGTTGTGAAATACCCAAAGTTGTGAAAATGCTGTATTTATGGTTAAAAATAATCTCATTTGCCAAACCAACACCCCAATTTCTGTTTGTCGCCTCCACAAATGGTGCGATTATTTGACTTTGTGTGATATAAAAACCATTTTTTATGCTGATTTTATTTGCATTTTCCAACAAATTGCTATCCAAAACCAACGTTCTGGGCGTTGCAAGCATGAATTTTGATTTTTTTTCTGTGGTATTTTCAAAAGGCAAACTTATTTGTTCTTCGGATTGTGTTTCGGTAAATTGTATTTCAGTAATTGAAATTGCTTTCAATGTTGAAAAATTATAATTTTCAAACTTTTGCAAACGTCCAATTTTTTCTTGCTGGTTGTTTCCTTGTTGATTGTCTTTATTTTCAGATTTTATGTTTTCAGATTTTACTTTTGGCAAAATCTCCAAATTATCAGAAGTATTTTGACGTGTTTCAGTTTTTTGAATTTCTAATTTTTGAATGTCTTGTTTGCCTTTTGTATTTTCATTTTTCAAAACAAAAATTTTCACGTTTTCTTTGTTTTGATTTTTAGTATTTGCTAACGGTTGATTTGTATTCTCTTGATTTCCCAAGCCAATAGACGCAAAATTTTGATTTTGTGTTGAATTATTTAATTGTGCATTGTTCAATTTTTGGTTATTTATTTCAACATTATTTTTCCTATTTTCAGTTTGTAGTTTTTCTGAATTTGCCTGTAAAGTCTTATCCAAATTTTGTTTTTGATTTAATTTTTGGAATGAATTGACATCAAGCGTTTTATTTTTTCCTAAAAATTGATTTTGTAAAATATCTTTTTCTGAAATATTATTTTGCAGAGATTTTTGTAAAAACAAAAAAACACCTCCCAGTGTCAAAGTTCCCAATGACAAGGCAATAAAAGCATTTTTGGTAGAAATTTTTGGTAAAAACGTAGGGAATAAAAAAGGTCTTTTTTGTTGGGGCAATCTTGGCAAAAGGCGTTCCCACGCCATCTCTGCACTTTCGTCAAAAGGTGGATTTATGTTGTCAAGATGTTTTTTAAAATAATCGTCGAGGTCTTTCATGGTTTCCTAAGAGATAATACAAGCAACAATACGTGTATTTTTAAAAAAATTAAGTGATTGAAGTTTTTTTACTAAATATTTTAGTCAATATTTTTGGTGCAAAATTACAAAGTAAAAAGATATTAAACTATTATTTTTATTTTAAAACAAAAAAAAACGTTTAAAATTATATTTCTTATAAAAATTTTAACATTTTTTAGTGTTGTTCTTTGCTTCTTTTTTATTTCTCAAACTTTTTACCTTCTATTAGGTTTTAAAACAAACAAAAAACTTAAAAAAATGATTTCTCAACCCGTTACGCTTGTATGGCTTAGGCGTGATTTGCGATTGGACGACAACACCGCACTTTATCATGCCCTCAAAAATAATGAAAATGTATTGCCAATTTTTATTTTTGATACCGAAATTTTAGACCAATTACCGCATCCACACGACAGACGCGTGGAATTTATCCACCAAACACTCACACAATTACAAATCTCTTTGTTGGCTATCAATGCGAATATTTTGGTGAAATATGGCAAACCTTTGGCTGTTTTTCAAAAATTAGTTAAAGAATTTGACATAAAAAATATTTATACAAATCATGATTACGAACCTTATGCCTTGCAAAGAGATGCAGAAATTGCCCTTTTTTTTAAAAATCAAGGCATAAAAACCAATAAAAATATTGAATTTCTGACATTTAAAGACCATTGTATTTTTGAAAAAAACGAAGTTTTATCAGGGAGTAATACGCCTTATACGATTTTTACGCCTTATAGCAAAAAATGGAAAGCTGTTTTTACAGATTATCAGATGAAATCTTACCCAACCGAAAAATATTTCCATCATTTTATTAAACAAGATGTTTTTCAGTTGCCAAATACCATAATTTCTTTGCAAAACATGGAATTTGAGCCTTTGGGTTTGGCTTTTCCCACACAAGTTCCAGACGAAAATATCATCAAAAACTACGCAGAAAACCGCAATATCCCCCATTATCAAAGCACTACACGCATAGGTTTGCACTTGCGTTTTGGTACGTTGAGTATTCGCAAGATGGTACAAATTGCCCACAAACACAGCGAAACATGGCTAAATGAATTGATTTGGCGAGATTTTTATATCAATATTCTTTGGCATTTTCCGCATGTGGTTACAGGTTCGTTTAGACCAGTTTATGATAGAATTGTTTGGCGAAATAATGCAGATGAATTTGAAAAATGGTGCGAAGGCAACACAGGTTATCCGCTTGTTGATGCAGGTATGCGTGAGTTGAATGCTACAGGTTTCATGCACAATCGTGTGCGTATGGTGGTGGCAAGTTTTCTTACCAAACATCTTTTAATTGATTGGCGTTGGGGCGAGGCATATTTTGCGGAGAAATTATTAGATTTTGACCTAAGTGCCAATAATGGTGGTTGGCAATGGGCTTCGAGTTCGGGTTGTGATGCGCAACCTTATTTTAGGATTTTTAATCCTACAAGCCAAATGGATACTTTTGACAAAAGTCGCAAATATATCCTCCAATGGATTCCAGAATATGGCACTTCAAACTACGCAAAACCTATTGTAGAGCATAGTTTTGCGAGAAATAGATGCTTGGAAGTATTTAAAAGTGCAGTAGGAAAAGAAGCCCTCTAATCTCCAAAGGGGGAATTTTAATGAAAAATAACAGCCAAATATGAATGATTTTGTGTTTTTTTTTGGCTGTGTTTTTTGTTAAGGTTTTTCAGCTTCTACAATGATGCTTTCCAATTTGTTAAAATCTTCGGTGATTTCTAAGGCGTGTTTTTCAAGGTTTTGGAAAGTTGGCTCGGTGCTTTCATATACTTTTTCACGTTTGAAATTGGTAAAACCAGCTTTTTCTAATAAATAACGCAAAGATTTTTCATCATGAATAAATTGGTGTCCCCAATCACGCACAAAATTATTGATAACCATAGTATCCCACAAAGGGCGTGCATATTTGGTAAAATATTTTTGGCTAAATTTTAAATAATCTTCTTGTACTTGGCTTTTTTCTTTTTGGTACAAATCAATCAAAAAAGCCAAATCAGGCGTAACTATACGTATTTTTCCGCCTTTTTTCATTACCCTAAAACATTCTTGAATCATTTTATCACCACCTTCAAGGCTTACATGTTCAATCATGTGTTCCGAAAATACAAAATCAAATGTATCACTTGGCAATGGAAATGTAGTAGTTGCGTCCATCAAAATCGTATCCATTGACTTAGGCTCTATGTCAGCATTGAGCCAATCAGGCATTGGGTGGTCTTGGCAACCGATTTGCAATTTTTTGACCTGATTTTTTTGCAAATAATCTTCAATAAGTTTTGGTGTTCTTTTCTTATAAAAATCATGGTTTAAACTTTCTGGCGTAATGCCTACCATTTTACGAAAAAACCAAACGGTGTCAAAAACAAGTTTATTTTTTTTGAGTGATTCCAACATTATTTTAAGTGTTTTATTATTTTTAGGTTATTTTTTTAATATTCTACGAATTTTGCCCAAAAGTTTTATTGGGTTAAACCAATGTGAAAATGGACGTTTTACGCCAAAACCATCTTTGTCCCATGTTAATAAAGTAGGATAAGGTGAGTTTTCAAAAATGTCATTTTCTTTGTATTTGCCTGACATAAGCCATTCACCTTCCACACGATACACAGGCATTTTATTGTCATTCCCAAACTGATAAGGAGCGCGAAAGCCCTCTATATTGTATTTAGCACGTAATAGGGATAGTATTGACATATCATGTTTATGAAATTTAAAACCTTCTATATTTGGCAAATGAAAATTGGGGTTTTCTTTTAAAATATGTTCTTTACAACAATAAGAAAGCCACTCTTCCACAAAAGCAAGTGTTTTTTCATTTTTTTGGTAAATTTGAAAGTTTGCTTCTGTACCTTTATGGGTATAATAAACTTCGGTGTCCATGTCCATTCCCACAAATGTACTTCTTTGTGTAAAAGTACTTATTTGTCCGCCACTGTCCATTCCTATTAGGAAAAAACCATTATTTTTTTGACAAATATCTAATAATATATCTATTTTTTCAATGAAATACAAAGAATTATCTGTATAAATAAGAAAATCATTGTCTTTTATTTTTTTCAACGTTTCCAAAATATAATATGGTTTCCAAAGCCAATAACCTGCACCTTTGGTTTCATCACAAATATCTTTATGCTTTTGATAAAAATCTGTTTTTACAAAATCACTTCTTTTGTAAGGAAAATGGCTTTTTATGCCTATTTTTTTCCCGCTTTCATGGAGTCGAATTTGGCGAAGTTCTGTATCTTGGTAATCCACATCTTCAATACAAGTTCCAAAGCTAACTAAGTGTATCATTTTTTATTTTGAGAATAACATTTTAAAATATGTTTTTAGATAACGAATTTTGTCGCCATTGCTCAAATCCATTGGGTTAATGGCGTTGAGTTGTCTTTTTGCTTCTTTGTATTGTTGATGTTGGGCAAAAAAATCTACATTTCTAAGCAAAAAATACGCTATCGCAGATTTAATTTCTGATTTTTTGCACATATTTTTAGGTAAATTCATCTTGTAAGGTGATGACATACCTTCAGGCATCAGTTTTTCTAATTTTTTTTTGTAACTATGCAAATCAAAATATTTTGCCAAATACCAAAAAATCAATAAATTGTCATATTGAAATCTAAGGTTTAGGGTTACAGATTTAGATTCACCATGCAACCTAAAATTAGCTAAAATGTTTTTTGTATTGAGGACTTTTTTTGTACCAAATTGCATCAAATACCTTATCCACATTTCCCTGTCCATACAATAATGTAAATCAGGGTTGATATTGCCAATTTCACGGATTTTAGCCAAACGAAAAAAAGTACAAGGCTGTGCGTTAAGCATATAACCTGCGGTCATTCCCCAATTATTGTATGCTTGTGTAGGTCCCCAAAAATCATTGGTTGGCGTAGTATCTTGAATTATTCTTTGTAATCCGCTAAATACATCTACATCAGGATTTTGAAATGCTTTTCCGATTTCAAAAAGGCTATTTGGTTCAAGAAAATCATCACTATTTATCCAATTAAAAACCTCTCCTGTTGCCATTGCAAGCCCTTTATTGATGGCATCACTTTGTCCTTTGTCCTTCTCACTTACCCAATACGTGATTTTGTCCGCATATTTTTTGATGATTTCAACGGTATTGTCGGTACTTCCGCCATCTATAATCATGTATTCAAGGTTTGGGTAATTTTGCCCAATCACAGACAAAATTGTTTCTTCAATAAAATGCCCTTGATTGTAGCTGGGCGTAATAATCGTAATTTTTGGAAAATTCATTTTCAGTTGTCAGTTTTTTCGGTTTTTTCAGTTGTCAGTTTTTCAGTTTTCTAAGTTTAATGAATAAACTTGCGTATTTGTACTGAAAAAACTAAATACTGAAAAAACTGACAACTTGCCTGCAAAGATAACAAAAATTTATCTTTTAGAAACTCTATTTTTTGAAATCCCTTTTTGGCGAGTGCATTTGAAACGGTCAATGTCCTCATTGCGTTTCTTGGCATGTTTTGTATCGCATTGATGCACCCTTTCACGCCATTTACGCCAATTTTTGGGCAATAATTCATTGCGCATAAGTGCGATAGTTTCCTGTTCTGTAAGCCCAAATTGTGTCAAAATAGCATCAAAAGGCGTTCTATCTTCCCAAGCCATTTCTATAATACGGTCAATATCTTGCGGAGAAAGCATTTTTTTTAAAATTTTCTTATTTTTCATGCCAAAAAAACTAAAAATTTACAGAAAAGTTTTTATTTCAAAATGTTTTTTTATTTTAATTTTGTTTTTATATATTTGTCATGTATTGTAAATTCCCAAATTACCTTTTTTTAAAATGAAAAAAAATCAACTTATTATTTTTTTCTTGGTACTTTTTTTTAATGTTTTATTTTTTCAAAATGCAGTTGCACAAAAGAAAAATGAAATATCAAAATCACCTACAAACCAAGAAATAGAAGATTATTTTATAGAAATTGCACTTGGAAGTGAATTTGGAAAAGGAAAAAATGTAAGAAAATGGCGAAAAAACATTAAGTATTTTGTGCCAACAGATGGTGTATTTGACAATGAATTAACGGTTGAACTCACACGCATTGTAGCGGAACTTAATACATTGATAGGCGGAAAACCTTTGATTAAAGAAGTAGATTCACGTGAAGAAGCTAATTTTGTAGTGTTTTTTGGGAAAAGCTGGCAATATGTCCAAGATTATGAACCCAAAGCAAAAGATTTGGCAAAGAAAAATTGGGGACTCTTTTGGACAAGTATCGACAAAGACGGTTTTATTACCAAAGGTACTATGTATGTAGATACTGAACGCATCAAAACCATCAAAGAGCAAAAACATGTACTTAGAGAGGAATTTACGCAGGCACTCGGTTTGATGAATGACAGTTATAAATACAAAAATAGCATCTTCCAACAAGATTGGACAAGTGTAAATGAATATATGCCTATTGACCGCAAAATTATTCAACTGTTGTATGATTCACGCATCAAAGCTGGCATGACCGCCACAAGAGCAAGAACAGTTGTGAGGCAAATATTGAATCCAACAAAAGATTGAAAAACAGAAAATGTATTGAATAAAAAAATACTTTGTAACAAAATGATTTTCTTTGGGTAAATTTTAAAACAAGTTTTTAAACAAAAACACCCTTTCAAAAAATCATGAAAATAAATTTTTTAATTCTCAGTATTTTATATTGCCTTGTATTTGCCTCACAAGCATTAGCACAAGCAGGATATTCTTCTGGCTCAGTGAGCCAACAAAGGCGACAAGCCCACACAAACCAAATTCCAGAGGCAAAAGATGTGGTTGTGGAAGAATACATGAATTTTCACCGACACAATATCCCATTACCAGCCCGCAACCAAAAAGTAAATATGGATTTGCGTTGGGGCAATGCAGACCACAAACCAGATTTTCCCGAAGCAATTTTACAAGTAGGTTTTACAACTTCCCTTTTGGAAAACAACAAACAAATTGCACCGCTCAACATTGCCCTTGTGATGGATTGTAGCGGTTCTATGGCTGACGCAAACCGTATCCCAAATGTGAGAATGGCTTTGACTGCATTGGTCAAACAACTTCGCCCACAAGATATTGTTTCGCTTATTGGTTTTCATGATAGTTCAGAGATATTTTTCCCTGCCCAAATGATTGAAAGCAAAAACGAAATCCTTAGAAAAATAGAAATGATAAGACCCATAGGAAGCACCAATATCCACGCAGGATTGATGGCGGGTTATGAAGAAGTAATGAAAAATATAGACAAAAAAGACAAGAAAAATTATACGCATCGTGTATTACTTCTCACTGATGGCATGGCAAATGCAGGCATTACTGACCCTGCCCAAATCGTAAAAGCATCACGCAAATACAACGAAAAAGGTATAGCACTTTCCACCATAGGCGTAGGTGATGGCGTACAAACGGATATGTTGCGCACGCTTGCAGAAGCAGGCAGAGGACAAGTACATTTTGTAGGGGATAATGAAGATATGACCAAAGTTTTTATTTCAGAATTGCAAAGTCTTTTATCGCCTGTGGCACAAAACCCTGAAATTACATTGACATATGACACAGATAAATTGGAATTGATGGAATTTTTTGGATATGCAAAAAACCAAATGCAAGCAGGAAAAATTACCCTTCCGCTTGATGACATGAACAAAGGACTTACTCAAATCCTTATGATAGGGTTTAAACCGAAAAATACCAAAAACAAAAAAATAGAAGTACAAGCAACCCTCAAATACATAGATGCAGAAACCAAAAAGCAAATGGAAATCCACGAAAAAATCTATTTGTATAGTTCGCCAAAAGAAGAAATTATTACTACTTCCAATGAAAAAGATATGTATGTAGCACGTTATGAAATGCTAAAACAACAAAGTAGCAACCAATTCAAAGATGATGAAGTTAGACGTAATTATGTCATCACACGTCTTGCACAATCTATCAAAGATTTGGCATTGTTGAACCAAAGAAATAACGAAAATGACAAAAATACGTCTTTAAGTCTTGCTCAAAATAGCATGGAACTTTGCAAAAACCTTGTGCCTGATTACCAAAAAGACGAAGACGTGAAACGTGTATATGATATTTTGGAAAAGTATGTGAAGATGTTATAAATACATTTTATAAAAATAAAAAGTGAATAATGGTTTTGGCTTTCAAGCCCCAGAAATCACAAAAAAACGCCCTCAAAAAATATTTTTTGAGGGCGTTTTTTTTAATATTATCAGAAAATTAAAAAAATAAACTGAATAAACTGACAACCAAAAAACTTGAATTAACCTTTTACATCAAGGAGTTTTACATCATTGTCCAAAAGTTTTTCATTTTTTTCGTCAGCGATTTGTACTGCAATATCAAATTTTTCTTGGAAAGCTTTTTCAAAATCACCCACAGTCATATCAGAAGTGATGTCAAAAGGGTCAATCGCAGAAAGAGAATCTCTTTCGTCAGCTATTGCACCAAGTCTTGCGTCATCTGCAGCGTGTTTTGCACCACGACCTGCATTGTTGCCAACATACACACGGAGAGAAGCACCAAAAGTTTCTTTAAACCTTTCTTTGAGGGTTTTTACGGTCATACGACCATCTACGCTAAAAGACGCCATAAATATAAAAATTAAATAGTAATAAAAAAGTAAAAGTATTGTGCAAATATTTTTGAGAAAATATATTGAATTTATGTAAATCAAATTGTTTTTACCAAATTTTTAATAATTTCTTCAAAAATTTCTTAAAAATAAGATATTTTTATATAACATTCCAAATTTATTTTATTTTTTTTGAAAAAAGTAATCATAAAACAGATAAAAAATTTAAAATCTATATTATTATTTTCAAAAAAAAATCATATACAATATAAATATACATTTTTTTAAAAAAAATAAACTATAATATTTCATCAGATAATAAAAATATTGATACAATTATAAACATTTATGATTTATTTTAGATAATAAAATTATATTATAAGTATTTTTAATTTATTTTTAATTAAAATTAAAAAATTAATTTTTTCAGCAAGTTATTTGCTTTACAGAAAAATATTAAGACACCAAAACATAAATTAATATTCAAGCATAAAACATTTTTTAATATGACAAAAAGTATACATCTCAATAAAATCATCACTATGGAGGCTGGTAGAAGGCAAAGCAGACCTTGTGTGCGTGGATTGCGTATTACTGTGCAAGATGTGTTGGGTTGGCTGGACGCAGGCATGGGAATTAAGGAGATTATTGAGGATTTTCCTGAAATCAATAAAAGGGACATAGAAGCCTGCATACAATATGCACAAGATGCAAGCAACAAACATTTGGCGTTTCAACTCAAAAAATAAACCCAAATATATTTTGGTGTTCATACAGATTGCGGAAAAATGGTTTTCACGTACTTGGTTTATTAAAAAAAACAAGTCGTGTAAAATTTTTTCCGCAATAATTTTATAGTAGCACTATTGTTTTTATCTTAATTTTATGATAAAATTGTGCGTTTGGTCATATTCAAATACTTTTCCAAAATTTCAATAAGCCTTTTTTTTAAAATTTGCTTATTTTACACCTATAATTTTTTGTATCAGATGAAACTATTATTAGACCTCAATATTTCTTACCGTGTCATCAAACCCTTAGAGGAAATATTTGGAGAAGTTGCACAAGTTGGGCGTTTGGGCTTGGGACAAACTGATGACGCAATGATATGGCAATATGCCTTAGTGAATAATTATGCTATTATCACACTTGATGAGTATTTTCAAAACAGAAATCTCATAGCAGGCAACCCTATGAAAGTCATTTGGCTTAGAAAAGAAAGCCTTACAACCAATCAAATCGTAGAAATTTTATTAAAAAATGCACAAGTGATTACCGCATTTTTGATAGGTGAAAACCAAGAATATAATTGTTTAGAATTGTATTGAAGTTAGTTGTCAGTTATACAGTTGTCCGTTTTCTCGTTTTTAAAAAAATATGTGGGTTGTTATTTTGCTTTTTTTGGCTAATATTTTTATGACTTTTGCGTGGTATTGGCATTTGCGTTTTCAGGAAACTAATTTGTGGAAATTGATTTTGATAAGTTGGGGCATTGCTTTTTTTGAATATTGCTTGCAAGTACCTGCAAATCATTGGGGCAAAACAGTATTTTCTGCGTATCAACTCAAAATCATGCAAGAAATTTTGACTATGATTGTATTTGTGTTGTTTGCAGTTTTTTATCTGAAAGAACCGCTCAAATGGAATTATTTAATTGCTTTTGGCTTTATTTTGTTGGCGGTTTATTTTGTTTTTAAGAAATAGTCCAGCCCAAAGAAGAGCAATGATATATTTAATAATTATTAACTTTTTAAATTAATTACTCCCTTTGGGGTTGGGGGCTACTTTTTTATGAAAAACAACAAAAATATCATAGATTGGATTTGGGAAATATATCAAGAATATTGGGAAGTAGGACGTGCTTTGTGGATAACTGCCCTTTGGGTGGTGATGGGGATTGTTTGGTGGAATATCAGTACAATAGAATATAAAACGGAAAAACAGGTTTTTAGCAATTTTAATACTGCTACTACACGCATTTACACATTGCAAGATGGGCTTCGTAAATGGGTTGCAATGCTTGAACTTGCCCAACGCACAAATACTAAAAATCAACAAGATAGACAAACTATTTTGTCGCTCCAACAACAATGGCAAGGACAAATACAACCTGCATGGGATAGTTTGCAACGATATTGGCATGAAAACCCGCCTTCTGGTTTTGGTGATTTGCGTTTGGATATGGCAAAACTTTCTAATATCCAAAAACAATTTGTGCCAAGATTGCCTACAATGGACAAAATGGTGTATAAAAATACAGATGTAAAAGGCAATATTGCAGAAATATTTTTTAATCCTGAACTTGAAAGTAGATTAAATACACAGATTTTGCCCATTTACAAAAACATTTCGCTTACGCTTACAAGTTTAAATGAAGATAACCAAATAGCCACTACAAATTTTTATTTTCAAACACAAAGAAAGCAAATTACATATTTTTGGATAGGCATTGTGGCGTGGGTTGTGGTTGGCATTACACTTTTATTGATATTTTTGTTTGACATTGTTCAAAAAAGAAAGTCTGTCAAAAACATTGCAAAATTTTTGCAAGAAGTTTTACAAGGCGAATTGCCTGCACGTATCCAAAACCTACCAGAATATTATGGCGAAATTGGCAGAGATTTGCACCAAATTGTACGTGAGCTTACAAAAGTACAACAATTAGCAGAGCAGATTAAAAACCAAGATTTTAAGAAAGAAATTAATTTTATGGGAAAATTGGGAACGGTGGGGGAAGCTTTTTCTCAAATCCAAAAAAATATCAAAAATATTGTTACTCAAAACAAACAAGAAGAATGGGTAAATGCAGGTTTGGCAAAATTTGGTGATTATCTTACCCGAAGTTCTGATAATTTGGAGGTATTTGCAGAAGAAATTTTAATGCAATTTATCCAATATATGCAGGCAAATCAAGGTGGTTTTTTTGCACTAAAACATCATACTGACAAAGATGTGTTACAATTAATATCATCTTATGCCTACCAAAAGAAAAAATATATCACCAAAGAAATTCCGCTTGGGCAGGGACTTATTGGGCAAGCGTGGCAAGAAGGTGAAATCATGTATCTGCGTGAAATTCCACAAGGTTATACTACAATAAGTTCTGGACTTGGTGATGCTACACCCAAAGTTTTGATAATTATTCCGCTCAAAAATCAAGGCGAAGTATTGGGCATTATTGAGGTTGCTTCTTTTAGAGAATACCAACCTTATGAAATGATTTTTGTGCAAAAAGTAGCGGATAGTATTGGACAAACACTTGGAAATACATTTATGCGAAATATAAAAATTTGGGAATAAATTTTTTTTGGTTAAAAATATTAAAACCTTTATTTTTACCAAAAAAATACATTTTTCATATAATCATTTAGCCTAAATTCTAAAAATAGCTTTTTTATTATTTTTTGTTTTTTAATTCTCAAAAAATTTTAATAAAAAAAATTTTTGTACTAATTCCCTTTGGGGGTTAGGGGGCTTTATATTCCAAATTTACTATGGCATATTATTATCGTCTTGGACAAATTCCACCCAAACGCCACACACAATTTCGCCAACCAAATGGCAAATTATATGAGGAAGAATTGGTAAGTTCGCATGGATTTAGTGGCATTTATTCCAATCTGTACCATATTTACCCACCTACACGCATCAAACAACAACTTCCATCTATTCCTTTTGGGGTAGAAGTTGTGGAAGATTATGTATTGCAACAAACACATTTGCGTACTTCTGTGTTAGGTATTACAGGCGAAGATTATTTGGAAGCCCGCAAAATATTATTTACAAATGCAGATGTAAATATTGCGGTTTGTAACCCTTCAGGCAAAAAAATGGATTATTTTTATAAAAATGGGGAAGCAGACGAATTGATTTATGTGCATGATGGTAGTGGATATTTGTATTCACAATTTGGAAAACTTCGCATACAAAAAGGTGATTATGTAGTAATTCCAAGAACGGTTATTTACAAATTGGAATTTGATGCAGACCCTGTGCGATTGCTCATCATAGAATCTATGTCGCCTATTGAAACTGTGAAAAGTTACCGTAACCAACTCGGTCAACTTTTGGAACATTCGCCTTATTGTGAGCGTGATATTCACCCACCACAAAGCCTTGTTACAGAACACGAAAAAGGAGATTATTTGGTAAAAATTAAAAAACAAGGTTTTCTGCACCCCTATCTATACGAACACAGTCCATTGGATTTGGTGGGTTGGGACGGATTTTTGTATCCTTATACATTTTCCATTTATGATTTTGAGCCAATTACAGGGCGTATTCACCAACCGCCTCCTGTCCATCAAACATTTCAGGCACATAATTTTGTAATATGTTCTTTTGTACCACGTTTATTTGATTATCACCCTTTGGCAATTCCTGCTCCTTACAATCACTCCAATATTGATTCTGATGAAGTTTTATTTTATGCAGAAGGCAATTTTATGAGTAGACGAGGTATTGATAGGGGTTCTTTCACCTTGCACCCTGGCGGATTGCCTCATGGGCCTCACCCTGGCACAGTAGAGAAAAGCATTGGTGCAGTCAAAACCGAAGAATATGCGGTAATGGTTGATACATTTCGCCCTTTGAAACTCACAAAAGTAGCATTGGAATATTTGGACGAAAAATATCCTATGAGTTGGACAGATTAAATAATTAACCCAAGTTGTCAGTTTTTAAATTATCAGTTTTTAAAAATTTACTCAAAATTTTGTTTTGTTTTTATTGAAAAAAACAATATATAACTTTGGTTGATTAAAAAAAAAGCTAAACATTTTACCAAAAACGTTTAGCTTTTTTCCTTATATCAGCTCTTTTTTTAAACCTACGTCAGCATACCGCCATCTACTTGCAATACTTGCCCTGTGATATAGGTAGAAAGGTCAGAAGCAAGAAATAAGGCAGTATTTGCTACTTCTTCCGCAGTACCACCACGTTTGAGTGGAATAGCTTTGAGCCATTCTTCTTTATTAGCAAGGTTATATGTCATTTCGGTTTCTATAAATCCTGGTGCAAGTGCATTTGAACGGATATTACGCGAGCCAAGTTCTAAGGCAACAGATTTGGTAAATCCTATAATACCAGCTTTGGATGCTGCGTAATTAGTTTGCCCTGCATTGCCTTTGATACCTACAACAGAAGTCAAGTTAATGATAGAACCATTTTTTTGTTTCATCATTGGTTTGATGGTGGCTTTTGTGAGATTGAACACTGATTTTAAGTTGATTTCTATTACACTGTCCCATTGTTCTTCGGTCATGCGCATAAGCAACCCATCTTTTGTAATGCCTGCATTATTGACCAAAATATCCAATGTACCAAATTCTTTCAGAACTTCATTTACAAGTGTTTCTGCGTCTGCGTGTATAGACGCATCAGAACGATAACCTTTTGCTTTGATGCCCAAAGCACTCAATTCTTGTGCAAGTGCTTCGCCTTTTTCTACACTTGAAAGATATGTAAAAGCAATATTTGCACCTTGTTGTGCAAATTTGAGGGCGATAGCACGCCCTATGCCACGTGATGCTCCTGTGATGAGCGCAGTTTTTCCTTGTAAAAGCATTTTTGTAATAAAAATTATAAAGTAAAAGTTTTTAAAGTTTGTTGCTTTATTTTCTGTCTTCTTTTTTTAGTTTCTCTTGTTCTTTTTCTAATCTTTTGCGTTCTTTTTCTTCTTTGAGGAGTCGTTCTTTTTCAAGACGTTTTTTCTTTTCTTCTGGTTTAGTTTCCTCTAAAGCGTCTCTAAGTTGTTTGCTGGTGCGTTCTCCTACATTTTTATTTTTGAGTGCTGTTATAGAATCTTCTTCCCTGTCAATGTTTGGCTTTTCTTTTCCACCTTCATTACCCGACACCCAAATATCCATAAATTCACCTGCACGTATCATATTGATTTCTCTTGCTTTGCCATTTCTGCGTACTTTTCCTACATATACCTCTGGAAATTGTTTTGTGATGGTACCAAGCGGTGCATTACTTTTATAATCATAAATAATATTACCAATTACAAGTTCGTTGCCTTCTATCAAAGTACGCGCTTCTTCTTCGGTAAGTCCTATGAGCATAGGCACATTAAATTCTACTTCGCCCAATCCGTCAGACACCAACATATCAAGTTTTGAAAACAAAGGAACTTTGTAGCCTTCTTTGATTTGTTTTGTGGTAATGCGTGTGCCTTTGTATGATATTTCCAAAATGGTATTTTTGCCTTTTGCGTGTTTGTATGTGATGCGTCCTACATCAAGTTTTACATTGTGTAACATACGTTCTGCATCTCTAAATTCCATATTTTGGCTCAAAGATGCAGGAATTGGCACTTTTGGCATAATGCGTGGATTGGCAGTAAAATGCAGTTTTCTGCTTTTTTTTATCCTTGTACCTGCGTCTGGAGTTTGAGAAGTAACCGTATGCGGTTTCATTTTTGGGTTGTAAAGCGAAGAGTCTTTAATTTCAAACGCAATACCACGACTACCCAAAAAAGTAGTCATTTCTTCTACTGACATACCTACAAGATTAGGTACGCTTATGGTGTCTCTGTGGTGGGTATAATTGGGCAAAAATGCCATAAAAAACAACATTATAAGCAAACAACTTACTACAATTTGTAAGGTGATATGCGTAAGAATATCCCAAATATTTTTGCCTCTCACAAAAATATATTTGTCCCAAAAATCTAAAAGTCTATCCATTTTTGTAAAAAAAAATTTTGTTTGTGCAAAAATAGTGAAATTATTGATAAGTTTTTAAAACTTTTTAAATGCAATTATATAAATTTTCAAGCGTTTATTTTTTGTATTTTCATAACTTAAATCTTTAAAACCTAAAATAATCCAAGCCAAAATTTTTGAATAACAAAAAAATCATATCAATTTTACCGCAATTTTAAAAAATATACCTTTATTTGTGGAAAAACAGATAAAGGCTTTTTTATAAAAAAAATCAAAAACCATTTTACAATATGCACAAAATCAATTTATCATCTCATATTTCTTTGCTTTTCATTTTATTATTTTTTTCTCAAAAAAATATGTTTGCACAACGCAATGAACCTCTTGGCAACGTTATCCAAACCACCGAAAATGACGAGGGATTTACCACCAAAATCCAAAACGCAAACCTGCGTGTGCGTGTATTTTCGCCCCATATTATTCAAATCCAATTAACCAAAAATCAAAATTTTGACGATTTTTCTTATGCAGTAATTGAAAAACCACAAAAAACAAAATTTTCTTTTGAAGAAAATAATACCGAAATCATTTTAAAAACAGACGAAATCACCCTTAAAATCCAAAAATCTCCTGCAAGAATTTCTTTTTTAACCAAAAATAATAAAATCTTAAATGAAGATGATTTTGGTTTTGGTACTTCTTGGCTGGGCGAAGAAGTAACAACCTACAAAAAACTACAAGAAGGTGAGCGTTTTATTGGTTTAGGTGAGAAAACAGGTAACCTTGACCGCAGAGGTTCTGCTTATACCAATTGGAATAATGATGATTTTGGTTACAAAACCAACGCAGACCCTTTGTATGTTTCTACGCCTTTTTATATGGGTTTGCACCACAATTTGGCGTATGGAATTTATATGGACAATACCGCCAAAAGTCATTTTAACTTTGGGGCTTCTAACGATAGATTTTCATCTTTTGGGGCAGAAAATGGTGATATGAATTATTATTTTATGCACCACAAAGACGTGCAAGAAATCGTAAAACTTTATACAAATCTTACAGGAAAAATGCCTTTGCCTCCACTTTGGGGGCTTGGTTATCAACAATGTAGGTGGAGTTATACGCCAGATACAAAAGTTATCAATGTAGCAAAAACATTCAGGGAAAAACAAATTCCTGCTGATGTATTATACTTGGATATTGATTATATGCAAGATTATAAGGTTTTTACTTGGCACAAAACCAATTTTTCACAACCCAAAAAGATGCTTGCTGAACTCAAAAATATGGGTTTCAAAACGGTTACAATTATTGACCCAGGCGTAAAAGTGGAGAAAGATTATGGTGTATATGAAAGTGGTAAAAAAGAAGATATTTTTGTAAAATATCCCGATAATACCTATTACACAGGGCAAGTGTGGCCAGGTTGGTGTCATTTTCCCGATTTTACCATGCCAAAAGCAAGAAATTGGTGGGGCAAACAGTTTGAAGGACTTATTAATGATGGCGTAAATGGTTTTTGGAATGATATGAACGAAATCGCAACGTGGGGAAATACGTTGCCAAATTTGATGGATTTTGATTTTGAAGGAAAAAAAGCCACCACACGCCAAGCACGCAATATATATGGTATGCAAATGGCAAGAGCAACTTATGAAGGCACAAAAACACGTTTGGGAAAACGCCCTTTGGTGCTTACAAGAGCAGGTTTTTCGGGTGTGCAACGTTATAGTGCAGTTTGGACAGGTGACAACAGAGCAGAAGAAGACCACATGCTCGCAGGTATTCGTTTGGTAAATAGTATGGGCATTACTGGACTTTCTTATGTAGGATATGATGTAGGGGGATTTACAGGCAATCCTACCAATAATCTATATGCGCGTTGGATAACATTGGGTGCATTTACGCCATTTTTTAGGGGACATACTGCTATTAATACACGTCCCTCAGAGCCTTGGGCTTTTGGGGAAGATGTAGAAAATATCGCCAAAAATTACATACAACTGCGTTATCGTTTGTTGCCTTATATTTATAGTCATTTTTATGAAAGTTCTCAGAATGGTTTGCCTGTGCAACGTTCTTTGACTTTGACCAACCCTTTTGAAAGCAAAATTTATGATACTCGTTTTCAAAATCAATATCTTTTTGGGCAAGATTTATTGGTAATTCCTTCTGAAAGCACCAAAGAATTTACTGAAACATATCTCCCTACAAGTGCAGGCTGGTATGATTTGTATGAAGATACTTATTTTACAAGTGGGCAAGAAATTATTTCAAAATCACCTTTAAATCGCCTTCCAATTTATGTGCGTGCAGGAGCGATATTGCCTATGCAAAGTGTGGTACAAAATACCCAAGAAAAACCTTCGGAAGTGATGGATTTACACATTTATTTTGGGGAAAATGGGAATAAATTGGTGTATTATGAGGATAATGGCGAAGATTATAACTATGAAAAAGGCGACAAATTGGAACGATTATTTGAATTTTTGCCAAGCGAGAAAAAAATTGTTTTGCATGAAAGTAAAGGCTCTTTCAAAAGTAAATTCACACAAACACGCCTAATATTGCATGGTTTTGAACAAATAAAATCTATAAAAGTAAATGGAAAAGAAACTTCATTCCAAAAATCTGCGTGGTCATGGCTTCCAAATTTGCAATGGGGAACACAAATCCAAGAAGTAAAAATGACAAATTTCCCATTGGAAAAAGGAAAAATTACAGTGGAATGGGGTTATTAGGTTAGTTGTCAGTTTTTTAGTAGTCAGTTGATTCAGTGATTAGAATTTAAAATTTCTTAAAAAATAAACCTAAAAAAACCGCTTTTCTATGATAGGAAAGTGGTTTTTTTGTTTTTTTATAAAAAAAATAAAAATTTGCAGATACAATATGGATACTACAATATAGCACAAAAATCGGAATTTGATTTTAAAACTTAATGCACTACACTTTCAGCAATCGCCCTAAAATCAGTCACATCTTTCGTAACACTTTCCAATTTAGCAGTAATTGACATAATAGCTACTTTGCCCAAAGGCAACCTAAGCGGTGGATTTTGCAAATATGTAATATCATAAATGGCATTTGAGGCTTTGTAAGGGTCGCCTTCTTGTTTGCCATCTATTGCTTTTATTTTTTGTCTAAATACGCCCACAGTTTCGCTATAATCTGCTATTACTTGTTGTGCTTCTTTAAAGGCATTTCCTGCAAAATTTGTTCTAAAAGGGCCTGGCTCTACAATCGTAACATGAATACCCAAAGGCAAAACTTCCATTGCCAATGCTTCACTCATGCCTTCCAATGCAAATTTACTTGCATTATAAATACCAAAACCTGGAAACGCTTTAAAACCACCATGCGAAGAAATTTGTATAATATGACCGCTTTTTTGTTGGCGAAAAATAGGCAAAGCCATTTGTGTAACCAATAAAGTACCAAAAAAATTAGCCTCAAACACCGCTTTTGTTTCGGAAATACTTGCTTCTTCTATTGCACCAGCAAAACCAAAACCTGCATTATTGACTAATACATCAATTTTTGAGAATTTTTCTTTGATAAGCGTAAAGGCGTTTTCTACTTCGTTGGTTTTTGTAATATCTAACACCAAACCAAACGCCTTATCTTGGTATTTTTCGTTAAAATCTTGTGCTTGTTGGGCTTGGCGAAATGTCCCAATCACAAAATCGCCTTTTTGTATCACTGTTTCTGCGAGTGCTTTGCCCAATCCGCTTGAAATACCTGTGATAAACCAAATTTTATTTAATTTTTTGTCCATGATTTTTATTTTTTACCTTTTATTTTTTTTAAGTTTTCTAATAATTCTAATTGTAGATTGTTGAATGTTTCTAACCGTTGTTTGCGATTGGCTTTTTGAACAGAAAAACGTGCTTTAAAAGTTACTTTGAGTTGTTCATTGGGCAATGTTATAATGCTAAAAGTAGCCAAATAATCTTGAATAGGCAATGGCGTTTCTATCATGGTGTAACTAATAAGGTGTTTTTTGGGGTTTAATGTGGTTATTTTTTCCACAATTTTTCCATTGTTTTGCAAACTCAATGTTACAATACTACCAATTCCTTTGCCTTCTGTGATGGATTTTTTGATGGTAGAAGGCACAAGATTTTGTAAATTTCCTAAATCAGACAAATAATCCCATACTTCTGTAATATTACCTTTGAATACAAGGCTATTTTTGATGCTTGCTTTCTCAAATTTTTCAGGTTTTATATTAGGCTGTGCAAATCCACACACAGAAAAAAAGCAAATTATCATTATTATCCCAAGTTTATACATATATTTTAGCGTTTTTTTTTGTTAAAAAAATAATTTTAATAAAATTAGAACTTTCGCTTCCCCCAATGAAATTGGGGATTTGGAGATGATTAAAAAGATAAAAGCAAAAATTTTACAAAATAAAAAAGCAAATGATTTTTTCAAATTATAAATTAGAATAATCGTTTTAAAATCATTTGCCTTATGGTTAGTTATTTTTTTACACAAAAAATCTTTCTTTGACAATCTGTCCATCTTGCCAATCGTTGATACAGATTTCCACAGCATTGATAGTGTCTGTACCTTTCACATCAAAATCTACATGCCAAACAATAAAACTTCTGTTGCCTTTTACAATACTTCCTACATATTCAAAAGTACGCACTTCTGTAATGTTGCCCAATAAAGTATTATTTGAAGCAATGACATTATTTTTGCCTTTGATAGAAATGCCATCCAAATCAATTTTTTCAACTGATTCATGATAAAATTTTTCCCAAGCCTCAATACCTTTGCCAGAAAGAGCCAATGCTACAATTTCTTCAATAGATTCTTTAATTTTTATTTCTTGCATTTTTTTAATCTTAAAAATATTTGTTTATCAAAATTGATAATGCAAAGGTATTGCCCAAGTGACTTTCGGTGTTATGATATTTGCTATTTTATTCGGTATTTTTCGGACATTTGACTTCTAAATGCAATAGGTGAAAGATTGGTTTCTGCTTTGAATATTTTAGCAAAATAAGAACTATCAAAATATTGGAGTAATGTTGCAATTTCAGATACTGTGTTATCTGTGAAAGTCAAAAGGCGTTTTGCTTCCAAAATAGCCCTTCCCCTTATGACTTCGCTGGCAGTTTTGCCCGTTACGTGTTTTGATATAAGGTTTAAGTGATGTGGTGTAATGGCTAATAAATTTGCGTAAAAAATTGCGGTTTGATTTTCTGCAAAATGCTTGTCCAATAAATGTTTGAATTGTTTGTAGATTACAAGGTATTTTTTGGACATAGGAGGCTCATTTTTATCCACACATCGTTGCACTTGCGCAAGCAATACATGAAGCAATGATTGTGTAATTGTATCACTTTTATCAGGGCGATTTTGTTCCAAAGAAATAAAATCAATAATTTTTTTCACATCTTCAAAATCCTTTTCATTCAGATTAATACAAGGATTTGCATAAAAATTGTCCAAAAAACGCAATTCAAACAATTTATTTTTATTGTATTTTTGGTTATCTGATTGGTCATTCAACAAAAAGAAATCTTCTGTAAATAAAATTGTTCCACCTTTGAGCGGTTTCCACTCTTCAAATTCATGCACTTGATTGGGCGATATAAAAAATAAACTATTGGGCAATACTTGGTATGTTTGATAATCAATCGTTTGCTGACTCATGCCTTCTTCTGTCCAAAGTATTTCATAAAAAGTATGTTTGTGTATATCTTCTACTTCTGGCTCGTCCATTGTTTCAAACCTCAAAATCTCAAAAGAAGTAGGATTTTGTGGGGCATTGATAAAATGCCCAATACTATAAAAAGGAAATAAATCTTTCATAAAAAAGTAAACGTATTAAAAAATCTCCATAAAATTGTTTCTTAATTTGTTAAAAATAATATTTTTAACAAATTAAAGCATTGATAATCAATATTTTAGTACTTTTATTGAATATTTTTCAAAATATTTTTTACTACGCAAATACTCTGCGTAATAGACTATGTATCTTTGCATTATAAAAGGTCAAGAAAAAGTTACTCCACAAAACATTTTCGAAAAAAAAATCATAACTTTTTCAATTACCTTTTATTTAAAAAAAATGAGGCAGTAGCTTAGTGGTAGAGCAACGAAAAAATATAAAATTATCGCAAAGGTCAAATATGTTTTACTTCTCCCAGTCAGGCGTGTGGCGTAGGTTCGATTCCTGCCTGCCTCGCAAAAAAGTTTAAAGTTTAAAAAAAATAATTCTTAATTAAACATGAAGCGGTAACTCAGTGGTTAGAGCGGGAAACCTGATATTATCAACCGTGAAAGGTCAAATAGGTTTTACTTCCAATATTTTTTTACACAAAAAAGGTCGTGGGTTCGAATCCCACTCGCTTCACAAAAATTTGAAAAATATAAAAAACATGATACAATAGTGTAATGGCAACACGCTCCACTTTGACAGCTTTGTAATTACTCACAAAAGTTAAATAAGGCTTACTCCTTGGAGAGAATTTGGTTCAATTCCAAATTGTATTACCAAATATTAGGTCAAAATTCGCTTACTTCCAATTCTTTTACGAAAATAGCATCTTAATTACCCTTTATTTTTAATTTAAAAAACAAAAAATATTTTAAAAAACTACAAATATGAAAAATTTAATTTTTAATTTTAACAAAAAAACCCTTTTTATATTAATCCCCTTTGAGGGTTAGAGGGCTATAATTCCTAATTGAAACGGTAGCTCAGTTGGTAGAGCGGTGGACTTTTTTAATTTTGTCATTATCCACAAGGTCAAATAAAATTTACTTCAAAATTTTCCAGACCACAGGTCGCAGGTTCGAGCCCTGCCCGTTTCGCAAAATATTGTAAGGTCAAAACTAACTTACTACTCCGCCTGAATAGGCACTTGACTGTTAATCAAACCCAAGTTGGGGGATTATCTTACAATATTTAAAATAAAAGGTCAAAAATAGGTTACTCCACAAATTTTTTTCCAAAAAACCAACTTATTTTATTACTTTTTTTTGAAAAAACAAATTCTTAATTATTATGGTGCAGTGGTGCAATGGTAGCATGGGGGTTTTTTTTAAATTTAAGATTATCCCAAAAGGTCAATTACGTTTTACTTCAAAATGTTTCAAACCTCAGACGCAAGTTCGATTCCTGCCTGCACCGCCAAGTTTTACAAGGTCAAAACCAATTTACTCCTCTGCTGCAAAGCACTTGACTCTTAATCAAACCCAAGTTGGGCGATTATCTTGTAAATTTTGAAAAAAGAAGGTCAAATATTGCTTACTTCTACACTTTTTTGATAAAAAACAAGCAATACCATTATCTCATTTTTATTTTTTTAATTTTATGAATAAATTATTTAACGTTAGTGTTCGCCAAAAAGCACTGTTTATTGAATCAGTTTTGCGCGTAGGCGATTTTGACAAAGCCATCAAAGGCACAACGACTACGTTGGTTGCAAATTTAGCAAAATTAGGTTTTGGCGTGTCAGAAGAATTATTGCATGCATTAAACCAACTTACACCCAACAAACAAGTTGAAATTTTGGAGAAATTTCGCGAACTTATGGGCGTAAATAAAAACTGGACACCGTTGGTAAAAGGTTGGGATGTGCCTACTGGCGAAACGATTATAGACCATATCATGGTGTTTTTTGCCAATATTTTTGGTGCAAAAGGTACAAAATTGCAATGCGGACACATTATTCCTGCTGATACGTTTCCATTGGAGCGTTATAATGGTTGCCCTTTTTGCGGTACGCCTTTTGAATTTGGCAAATTAGAAAACTATGGACAAGGTAGCAAACTAAAAGTATTGGAACTTTGGACAGAAGAAACTGCACAAGAATTTTTTGGTGATTTATTGACTTCCAAAACTGCCCTTGATGCTACACAAATTGATAGCCTTAAAATCCTATTGTCATTGTTGCCTTTGCCACAAGTGGCTATTGGTATGAAAGAAACTTTGATGACGGTGATTGATTTGTTGGTGGAAAGTAATAAAACAGTAGAAGCACAACAATTATTTACTTCGCCTGTGGATATTATGCGTTATTTGTGGTACAAACACACTGGTTTCCTACAAATTGTAGAGCCAAAAACGATTGTACAAAGAAAAACAAAAAATAACAAACACATCACAAAAGTACTTGATAAAGGTGTGTCTGCACGTCTGCAAGCCTATAAAGAAATCAAACTCAAATATGGTCGTGCTATGTGTGGAACGGTAGCTACTTGGTTTAATGGCTTAAAAATGGACGTAGAAAAAATTTGCGAAGCGATGCACCCAAAACGTGGTATGTGGGTAAGATTTATACGTGCATTGCGTTTGCCAGAATATAGCAAAAAAGCAGGTTTTGAAAAATTAAAACAAATTTTGGATACATTTTATAACCAAAATTATACTGTGTGGCAAGGTAGAGTGGATTATTATCGCTTGAAAGCTGATGAAGACAAAACAATGGGATTCTTAAAACAACGTCCTGGTTTGTTTGCACGCTCTTTGTTTGCCAATATGTTATGGTTTGGTGCGGATAATGTGGTAAAAGCATTTGGCGAAATCGTGGATAAAGTGCCTGCAAGATTGGTATTTACCCTCAACATGTACGCACAAAATTATTTCTCTTTGGGAAATCGTATTGTAAAACCATTGGGCGGAATAAGTAAAACGATTCCAAAAAATGAATTGCTAAAACTTTATGACGCAAAACAACTCGCTTCTATGCAAACAATGATAGAAGATTTGTGCTTATTGGCAATGAAAAAACGTTTTTCTAACCAAGAAACAACCAGCAAAACCATGTATATTGCCCCAAACTTATACAATATCCCTGTGTCTATTGGTGATAGAGGCGAAAATGTGCAAGATTTGCCTTCTGCACTTATGGGGACACGTTTTCCTGTGGAGGGCGACACTGTACGATTGTTTATGCAATGGGGTGAAGGCTTGCCTTCGCAACACATGGACATGGATTTGAGTTGTGCCATTCAATACGAGAAAAAAACAGATTATTGTTCTTATAGCAATCTTGTAGTAACAGGTTGTAAACATAGTGGCGATATTCGTTCAATTCCTGAAAAAATTGGTACTGCGGAATATATTGATATTAATGTAAATGAACTCAGAAAAGCAGGTGCTAAATATGTATCTTTTACGTGTAATGCGTATAGCAACGGTGCAATCACACCTAATATGGTGATTGGTTGGATGAATAGCAAGTTTCCAATGAAAATATCTGCCACAACGGGCGTAGCATACGACCCTTCTTGTGTGCAACACCAAGTGCGCATCACGCAAACGCTTACCAAAGGTATGATGTTTGGTGTGCTTGATGTGGAAGCAAACGAAATCGTATGGCTTGAAATGCCTTTTGGTGGTCAAGTGGTACAAACAATGGATTTGAATGGCGTAACTGCGATTTTGGCTAAATTGTCAAGCAAATTGACCATAGGTAATTTGTTGGTGTTGAAAGCAGAAGCCCAAAATATCACAATTGTAGAAGAATTGCCTGCTGATTTGAAAGAAAACCCAATAGATGATATATATGACGACAAATGGGCATTAAATCCTGCAAAAGTTACGAAGTTGTTGGTGGATTAAGCCCCCTAACCCTAAAGGGGAATTAAAAAAAACACATAATTTGTAGGGGCAACCTTGCAGTTGCCCAATCGTTGGCTTGGAGGGCAAGGGCAAGCCTTGCTCATACATTTTATTGTGGTTTTTTTGTGAAAATTATTTTTTATCTTTGTGAAAATTCATACAAACGTTTTCTAAAAAATAAAATACAGAAATGAATGAATATTTAGATTTTTCTTTTGATGACCAATTTATAAACCTCAAATCAGAAGGTTTAAAATATTTGCCTTATGTGGGTGCTTCTTTCAATGCTACCAATCCAAAAGTTTTAATTGTAGGTGAAAGCGTATATAATTGGGGAGAAAATAATGAGGAAAAAGAGGGGGTAAATAAAAGATTAGAAAGTGATACTTTCGCAAGGGAAGTGGCTTATGGGCATGGCATACGAAATTATGATATAGACAGACCATTTGTAAGAAACATAGAGAGGTTTTATTTAAACAAAAAACAACCAACCGAAAATGAAAAAATAGATTTTTGGAAATCAATAGCTTTTCATGAATTTGTGCAAAGACCTATGTCAAGCATAAAAGAAAGACCAAATAATCAAGATTATAAACTTGGTGGAAAATTGCTCATTAAAGTTATTGAAATACTTAAAATAGAAAACGTCATTTTTTTAGGAACAGAACAAAAAAAAATCAAAAACATTCAAAATGTAATGCCTGTTGCCTTTGAACTTAATTTTGCTGAAATTAACAGAACATGCCCCAAAGTCTTGAAATTAGATAATTCTTTAAATTCAAAAATTTATTTTGTCAAACACCCAAGTAGTTTTTTTAGTTGGGAGGATTGGGGAAATTGGTATGATAACGTAAAAAATTTATAAATTCAACAAAATTTTTCTATCTTACACGATTCTAAAAAAATTACAACAAAAATAAAATTTATGTATTTTTGACAATAAAAAATATATGATTATTCCACCTATAAACTACGTAGTAAATCCACAAGGACAAAAAACACTTATTCAAATCAACATTGAGGATTGGGAAAATATTGTCAATGCCCTACAAAAAATGGAAAATATGATTTCATTGAAAACCAAATTAAAAAATGATTTTCAGGAAATAAAACAAATCCAAAATGGAGAAAAAAAAGGCACACCCTTAAATGATTTTTTGAATGAATTATAAAAATGGCTTGTAATATAATAACCTTAGATGATTTTAAGCGAGATGCAAAAAAATTGCTCAAAAAATATAATTCTCTCAAAGAAGAATTGACATAACTGCAAACAGGTTTGTTAATAAATCCACGAATTGGAAGAACTTACAACTATATTTTTACTTACGATTTATGACAAATCAGATATGGAAAATATATCTGATAATGACATAAAATACCTTTTAGGCATGATAAAAGACGAATTAGACGAAAAATAAATCAATAAAAAAGGCAAATGAATTTGTCCAAAAACCCCATTTTTATTAAATTCTTATTTGGAAAATTAAAATAAAATATGATTTAAATGGTCAAGCAAAAACAGCCAAAAATACATTTATTTAAAAATGTATTTTTGGCTGTTTCTATTTATTTTTTTAGAACTAAAATTTTTCAGATTTATCTATTTTGTTCTGCTACCCAATTTTTCTTAAAATCTTCAAGGTCTTGGGTTGTAAAACCATAAATTTGTTGCAATTTGTTGATGATTTGTTGCAATTTTGGCAATTCATTGGCTGGGTCTGTGATAAATTTGTAAGAAGTAGGCACTACATTATAAGGAGCATTCAACAATACCAATATTTCGTCAATTTGTGCATCAGTGATACGTTTTTGGTCTTGTGCAATGGTACGCCAACCATGCAAAAATCCTACACATTCATTGTAAGCGTGCAATGCAGAGGCTTTTTCTGCATCAGTTGTAGTGGTTTTGCTCATCGTACTCATCACCGCAAAACAATAGTTGATAATCGTTGCTTTATTTACTTTTTCCCAAATAAGTTTGATTTCAGCGATTGCTTCATTGCGTTCTTGGTTGTAATCATTGCCTGCTTTGATGGCAGATTGAAGTTTAAGAATTTGGTTTTTGAATTGTGTATAAAAACCTTTTCCATCATTTTTATCACGCCTTGATGCGTAATTTGCCATAGCCAAATCCCTCTTGTCTGCGGTTATATTATTTGACCCAGAATTAGAAAATGCAGGCGTACCCCCAAAAATTGCCACCAATTTATGTGGTGTTTCTTCGGTAATATTACCAGACAGCAATTCGGTAGCGTGTTTATAAAGCACTGCCCCAAACATACCTTTTTCTATCATTTGCTCCATTTCAGCACCATTTTCATCAAACAAATATCCGCCAAACGTACCACCTTGTCCTTGTATATTGTTGGAAGGCGTATAAGTACCACCACTTGCTTTGGCAATTTCATCAAACCAATTATTTGTGCCTTCCAATTTGCTTTTGTAATAAGGCATTATCAGACTCGAAAGGCTTGGATTACCTGCATTAAACAAATTATCTAAGGTTGTTTTATTGATAACTACACCATTTACACGCCCTTTTTTTACTTCATTTGTGATATTTATGAGTTGTGTGACAACATTTATTTGTGTGGAGGCTTGTGTAGCATAATTGCTGTCGTTGTATGCAGCAGCAACTTGTAAAGCTGGACGTTCATCATTTTTTTTGCACGCAGAAACCAAAAAAAGCACAGTTATTAAAACCGCAGGAAAGAAAATTTTTGTATTAAACATTGGTATTTGTTTTTTAAATTTATTTAGACTAATTAAAAATTAAAATTTTTACAAAAATAAACAAAAAATATTATTTAGAAAATTTCTAAATAAAAATAATGAGGTTTTTTCTTGCGTAAAAGGTAGGTGGATTTTGTTTGCAATTCTGATAAAAATTAAGAAAAATAATTTAAACCTATTATTTCCTCAAAAAAAAGTTTTTTGTCCCTAAAAAATAAAAAATTCAAAATAAAATTTTAACCTTTTAAAATGTATTTAAGATATTTTTTCAGAAAAACAAGCCTTTTTCTGTTAATTTTTGTTCTAAAAAATTATCTTTTTGATTATCAATACATTTAATTTTTTTTGAAAAAAAAAGAACGAAATACACTATTTTTGCCTTATCTTAGTATAAAAATTGCAATAATGTTAATAAAAATATTTTGTATTGCTAATTAAATTAACAACAATGTTAGATTTTTAACACAAATTGCCCAATTCAAAAAAAACACTTAAACAAAGGAAGTTTTTTAATTTCCCTAAATATCATAGTCAAAACCCTCAAAAATCTAAAAAAATTATGCAAGTAAGAAAAAGAGATGGTCGTTTGGAAGAAGTAAAATTTGATAAAATAACTGCCCGTATAGAAAAACTTTGTTATAGCCTAAATCGTGATTTTGTAGAACCTGTCAAAATCGCCATGAAAGTAATCAATGGTTTATATGATGGTGTAAGTACTGAACAGCTTGATATACTCGCTGCGGAAACATGTGCCATGATGACCACCGTACACCCCGATTATGCGTTGCTTGCAGCACGCATTGCCATCTCAAATCTCCAAAAAAATACAGATAAATCATTTTCCAAAACAATGAAATTGCTGTATGATTACATAGACCCAAAAACAGGCGAAAAAGCAGGCATGATAGGCGAAGAAACCTACCAAATCATCAAAAAATACGCCAACGAACTTAATTCTGCCATTATATATGACAGGGATTTTAATTATGATTATTTTGGTTTTAAAACCTTAGAAAAATCTTACCTCCTCAAAATCAACAACAAAATCGCAGAACGTCCTCAACACATGCTCATGCGTGTAGCCATAGGCATACACCAAGAGGACATCAAAAGTGCCATAGAAACGTATAATCTTTTGTCCGAAAAATGGTTTACACATGCTACGCCTACACTGTTTAATGCAGGCACACCAAAACCGCAAATGTCAAGTTGTTTTTTGGTAAAAATGAAAGACGATAGCATCTCAGGGATTTATGACACTTTGAAACAAACCGCACTCATCTCGCAATCTGCTGGCGGAATAGGCATTTCTATACATGATATTCGTGCAACAGGCTCATATATCAGAGGTACAAATGGACATTCAAACGGTATTGTGCCTATGCTCAAAGTATTTAATGATACTGCCCGTTATGTAGACCAAGGTGGCAATAAACGCAAAGGTGCAGTAGCAATTTATCTTGAACCTTGGCACGCTGATGTGTTCGATTTTTTGGAATTGAAAAAAAATCATGGCAAAGAAGAAGTAAGGGCGAGAGATTTGTTTTATGCCCTTTGGATTCCAGATTTATTTATGGAAAGGGTGGAAAATGATGATACTTGGTCATTATTTTGTCCCAACGAAGCCAAAGACCTTGCTAATGTGTGGGGCAAAGAATTTGAAGCATTGTATGAACGCTATGAACGTGAAGGAAAAGCACGAAAAGTAATCAAAGCACAAGAACTTTGGCACAAAATCATAGAGTCGCAAATAGAAACAGGCACGCCTTATATGCTCTACAAAGACAGTGCAAACCGCAAATCAAACCAACAAAATTTGGGTACAATTCGCAGTTCTAACCTTTGCTCAGAGATTATAGAATATACTTCTGAATCTGAGTGTGCTGTTTGCAACTTGGCAAGCCTTGCATTGCCTCGTTATGTAAATAATGGAAAATTTGACCACCAAAAACTCTTTGAAGTTACGCAGGTTGCAACCAAAAATCTAAACAAAATCATTGACCTCAATTATTACCCAATTCCAGAAGCCCAAAACTCTAATATGCGTCATCGTCCTATTGGAATAGGTGTGCAGGGTTTGGCTGATGTATTTGCAATGTTGAGAATGCCTTTTGACAGCGAAGAAGCAAGAGGTTTGAACAAAGATATTTTTGAAACCATTTATTTTGGGGCAATGTCTGCCTCTGTTGAATTGGCAAAAGAACTCGGTGCATACCAAAGTTATCAAGGCTCGCCACTTTCGCAAGGCAAATTCCAATTTGATTTGTGGGGTGTGCAACCTGATTCTGGGCGTTGGGATTGGGAAAGTTTGAGGGCAGAAGTATTGAAATATGGTGCAAGAAATTCGCTTTTGCTTGCCCCAATGCCAACCGCTTCTACTTCGCAAATATTGGGTAATAATGAATGTTTTGAGCCTTTTACGTCCAATGTGTATAATCGCAGAGTGCTTGCAGGTGAGTTTCCTGTGGTAAATCGCCATTTGTTGCAAGACCTTATCAACCTTAACCTTTGGAACGAAAACATCAAAAATAAAGTCCTTGCTTCGGAAGGCTCTATACAAACGATTCCCGAAATTCCCCAAAATCTGAAAGATTTGTATAAAACTGTTTGGGAAATCAAACAAAAAGCAATTATTGAAATGGCAGCAGACAGAGGCGTTTTTATTTGCCAAAGTCAAAGCCTAAATATTCATTTGGAAGATGCTACTTTCCAAAAACTTACATCTATGCACTTTTACGCATGGAAACGTGGGCTAAAAACAGGTATGTATTATTTGCGTACACGTTCTGCTACACAAGCCATCAAATTTACCGTACAAAAAGAAGCAAATGTATTGGAAAATGTAGTCGCAGAACCTTCTGGTAGTTACAACAAAACCGAAATCAATAAAATGCTTGACAACCACGAACAAAATTTTGCACCAAAAGCGTGTTCTATTGATAACCCTGATTGTGAGGCGTGTAGTGCGTAGGGAATAAATTACTTGGTTGTCAGTTTTTTCAGTTGTCAAGGTCGCAAGACTTGACAATCTGAAAAAAAGACGAAAAAAACAATGGTCTCAGCGTCCCGCTTACATTCCATACAATCCCACAAAAATATATGAAAAGCAAGCAAGACGCTTACCACTTGGTAGGTCTTAGCGGGACGCTAAGACCGAAAGGGAAAAAGAAAATATTTTTAACATTTAAAAAAAATTATAACTATGTTTAGAGCAATTTGTATCAAACCAAATGACCATTCATTCCCAACTGATATTGGGTTTATTGCAGAAAATTTACTTTTTTATGAAGATGTGTACCTTATTGCAGACTCAACAACATTACCTTCTTTATTAGAATATTGTGATATTGACGAACTTTTAGAGTTGTTGGAGAATTATAAGTTTAAAATTTTCACAAAAGAAAATATGCCTGCTGTTATTTCAAGCCCTTTAAACCCTCTAAAATTTAATATTGGTCTTATACATAGTAGAAGATTGGATAAGGAACAAGTTATTTTTGATGGAATTTATAAAAAAACAAAAAGAAATGGATACAGCAGAAGACAAACACAAAAATTATTGCCATATATTGAAACGATTAGTTATCAAAATAATTTTTGCGATTTAGTAATGGGAGACCTAAAAAATAATAGTTATGTTAAACAATCAATAATCGATACTATAAAATTTTACAATCCAGAATTTACAATTAGACAAGATGAATTTAATTACAATTTTATCGAAACTAAAGATGGATTTTGTTTTGACCTAAGTCTTGATTATAATTATATCAATAAAAATATCCCAAATAATTATAATGAAAATATTAAACCAGATATTCTTATTTTAAATATTTTGGAAACTCAAGGAGATATACATCTTGCATCACAATTAAATGCAGAAATTGCAACTACTGGACTAAATACTTCGTTAATGAAGATAAAATTTGATGAAATATATAAAAAGATAAAGAAAAGCAAAGATGATATTTTTGGTTTTAATGATTTTACACTTTCAAATGGCTTTGCAATAAGAGAAACCATAAATAGTAAAGAAAAAAATTTAAAAGATTTTTTAAATATATTAGATAAAGCTAATAACTTTAAAGGATGGTTGAAAAATATTGAAAATGATAAAAATATAATCAATGAATATCATAAAAAAGTAACAGAAGATACTTGGGTTAATAAACTTCCTTCTAAGACTTTTCGTTGGTCATTTTTTACTGGTGTGGGTCTTTTATTAGATTTTGTAGGAAGTGGAGGTATTGCTACATTAGCGGGGATAGGACTTAGCGCAGCAGATGAATTTTTGCTTGATAAACTTGTAGAAAATTGGAAGCCTGATATATTTGTAAACCAACAACTTAAACCTTTTGTTAAAAAATCAAAATAGTATTCTGGTTTCTGTGTTTCCTGGTCTTAGCGTCTCGCTCAATGCTGTCAACTTAATTATTTTGTCATAAAAAAATATTACAAAAACAAATAAAATGTTTTATTTTTTGACTTTAAAACAACATAAAAATATTGTTTTTTTTCTTAAATTGACAGCATTGAGCGTCCCGCTAAGACCAAAAAAATGCCCTGTTATGGTCTTAGCGTCCCGCTAAGACCTATCTAATAGCAAGCATCTCGCTTGCCTTCCGTACAATTCCACAAAAATATATAACAAGCAAGCGAAATACTAAGACCAAAAGGTGTTTTTTTTATTTAGTCTTTATTTGTTTTTTTCCTCTGAAAAAATTCAGAACGCGGATTTTCAATGATGTTTGATAAATTATTCAATACTTCTCTGGTAATACATTGATTATCAATCAAAAAACTATTTTCATCTGTTATTTCGTCAGTTTCAGACAATGAAGCAAGACGCATAGTATAATCACTTTGCTTTGATAACCACTCCACAAAAGAATTTCGAGTAAGAAATTGTTGATGTTCCTCGAAATATCCATCATAAACGGTACAATAATAATATGCATTATCTGCAAAAATTAAACCCATACCACAATAATCTCTATGTCCATTACCAAATACTCCGCTATTTTCGAGATGATTTGTTACCTTATTTGCCAAATCTATACCAAAAGGTGTTTTATCATGGCTATCCTTGTGCCACGCATATTTTTTATATTTTTTTTCCATATTTTAATTTTTTTAGGAAAATAAAAAGACTGTGAAATTTTTGTTACAAAGAAACATATTTTTTGTGAATTTCACACAAAAAACTACTTTAATTGCTTTATAAATAAGTAGGTATTTTAAAATAGTTTATACTGTATTAGCACCCCGCTAAGACCAAAAAAATGGTCGTACTTTTCAGTTCTGAAAAAAAATATAAAATTATTCCCTACGAAATGGAGAAATAATAAAATCCCAAGTGCGTTTGGTGCGTTTGAAAAAATTAGGTTTTTTGTAGTTGATGTCATACTGGATTGCTGTAATGGGTAAGTTAGTAATTATTTGACCATCTATTCCAGGTATGTTTAATGGTAAAGGTGAAACATTTACTTTGTAACCCTCCAAAATCCTAACATTATCTTCTTTTGGTTTGAGATAAATTTGTTGATTATTTTCTTCCCAAGAATTAAAGAATTTATAGTCTGCTAAAATTTCAAATGTTTCGTAATCATAATTGGTTATTTGTAATGTACAATTTTGAGGTACATTTTTTAATGTAAATTTCCCATTTTCATCTGTAAGTGTTCCTATATTTGTACCCTTTATTGCAATAATTGCCTGTATAATAGGTTCTTTTGTAAGTTCATCAATTATCATTCCTTTGAGCAAACAAGTATCATTACTAACTTTTTTTGCATTTTCCCTTTCTACATCAGGGATTTTTTCTGGTGTTATGATTTCAAGGGCTTTATATTCAACTTGTCTTTTTTCAGATTGGGCAAAAACATTTTTAGAAAAATTGGTATGTAAAAAAGTTAAAATTAAAATTAAAAAAACGTTTTTTTGAAGAGTATTCATATTTACAAATGGTTTTTTATAAAAAATATGTTGGTTTGTATTTCAAAAAGACGCAAAAAAAATGTTTTTGGTTGCCTCTCTTGGTTGTTGCTTTCAGCTTATATAGGAATATTACGTCAATTATAAGATTAATTTTGACAAACTTATAATTAATAGCCTTTTTTTAATGTTTTTTATAAAAAAATGACGTATTTTTTTGGAAAATTAAACCAAATATTATGTTTAATGTTGTTATCCGTTTGTAATTTTTCAAAAAATCAGGGGCAGACCTCCATAAACTACAGCACAGACCCAATTTTTTTGAAAAATGTAATACTAAAAGATGTACAACATCAAGAAAATTTTTGTATATGAATACCGCTACAAAACTCAAAGAATGCCAAAAATAAAGCACAATTTATACACTTTTTCAATTACAATGCGATAAACAAATACATTGTTATTTTTCTTAAAAAAACCATAAAATTTAAAATTATTCCAAAAAAAATATTTCAATAAATAAATTTCCAAAAAAAACACCTACATTTGCAAATTATTTTCTTTTAAAAAAGAATAAAATCATACATAACCACAAATTTCAATCCCTAAAAGTGCTAAGGATTGATGTAACAAGCACTTACATACAAAAATATGGGTATTCAAAAAACAGATTTTGATTGGGATAGCATAGCAGGTAAAGGCTTTGGTGCAGGTTATTCAAAAGACCAAAAACAATCATTGCAAGACCTTTATGACAATACTTTGAAGCCAATGGCGGAAAAAGAAGTGGTAAAAGGTACAATTGTAGGCATCACTGACCGTGAAGTAATATTGCACATTGGTTCAAAATCAGATGGACTTATTCCAATCGCTGAATTTAGGGACACACCTGATATGAAAATCGGTGATGTAGTTGATGTATTTATTGAAAATCAAGAAGATACAAACGGACAATTATTGCTTTCTCGCAAAAAAGCAAAAGTGCTTACTGCTTGGGATAATATCCAAAAAGCATTGGACAATGACGTAGTAGTAGAAGGTTTGGTAAAACGTAGAACAAAAGGCGGTCTCATTGTTGATATTTTTGGTGTAGAGGCTTTCTTGCCAGGTTCTCAAATTGATGTGAAACCAATTCGTGATTTTGATATATATGTTGGCAAAAAAATTGAAGTAAAAGTAATCAAAATCAATTATACGAATGATAACGTTGTAATTTCTCATAAAGTATTGATTGAAAAAGACCTTGAAGCACAACGTGGTCTTATCCTCAATAACCTTGAAAAAGGACAAGTATTGGAAGGTGTTATCAAAAACATGACCAGCTTCGGTGTATTCATTGACCTTGGCGGTGTAGATGGTTTGTTGCACATTACAGATATTTCTTGGGGACGTGTAAACCACCCAGAAGAAGTGTTGAAACTTGACCAAAAAGTAAATATCGTAGTGTTGGATTTTGACGAAGACAAAAAACGTATTTCTTTGGGTATGAAACAATTGCTTCCTCACCCTTGGGAATCGCTAAGTGTTGATTTGAAAGAAGGCTCAAAAGTAAGAGGTCGCATTGTAAATGTGGCGGATTATGGTGCTTTCTTAGAAGTGATACCTGGTGTAGAAGGTCTTATTCACGTATCGGAAATGTCATGGTCGCAACACCTACGCAATCCGCAAGAGTTTTTGAAAGTAGGAGATGAACTTGATGCTGTTGTACTTACGCTTGAACGCGACAACCGCAAAATGTCTTTGGGTATCAAACAACTTGTGGAAGACCCTTGGAAAAAACAAGACCTCCTTACCAAATACGCAGTCAATTCAAAACACAAAGGTCTTGTCCGTAATCTTACTACTTTCGGTCTTTTCTTGGAATTGGAAGAAGGTATTGATGGACTTGTGCATGTATCTGACCTTTCTTGGACGAAAAAAATCAAACACCCTTCTGAATTTACAAAAGTTGGCGAACGCCTTGAAGTAGTTGTACTTGAACTTGATGTTGATAATCAACGCCTTGCACTTGGACACAAACAACTTGAACAAAATCCTTGGGATACGTTTGAAACTATCTTCCTCCCTAATTCTATTCATCGTTGCACAATCTTGTCTAAAAATGACAAAGGTGCTATCCTTGAATTGCCTTATGGTATCGAAGGATTCTGTTCGTCAAAACACCTTGTAAAAGAAGATGGAAAAGACGCAGAATTGGGCGAAGCATTGGATTTCTTAGTAGTTGATTTCTCAAAAGACGAGAAAAAAATTATCCTCTCTCATACACGTATTCACAAACCTGAAATGAAAGACGAAGCTAAAAAACCTGCTAAAACCGCTGAAACAGAAGTAAAACCTACCGAAGAAGCAAAAGCATAATTTCAAACGTAAATTAATATAAAAAAAACAAAGCCCAAAAGTAAAATTTTGGGCTTTGTTTTTTTGTTGAATTTAAGAGAAAAAAGGGCTTCAAACAGCGTCAAAATATTTGCACATTTTTGTAAAATATTATACATTTTTTTTGATTTTATGGGTAAAATGTATAAGATTTTAATTTTTTTGTAAAAATAGTCCACAAAAATACTAAAAAATATTTGCTTTTTTTGAAAAATAAGTGTAATTTTGAACAAAGACACCAAAAAAATTAGAAATGCAAAGCCTAAAAATTCGTTTAGAATTGAACAACAAACAAAAAACCCTTGCGTCCAAACACGCAGGTGTGGCTCGCCATGCCTATAATTGGGGGCTTGATGTTTGTCAAAAGGCTTTTGAAAATAAAGAAAAACGCCCCACAAGCATTGATTTGCATAAAAAACTGGTGGCAGAAGTGAAACCCAAAAACCTTTGGTATTATCAAGTTTCAAAATGTAGCCCACAACAATCATTACGAGATTTGGAAATGGGTTACAAAAGATTTTTTAATAAAATAAGCAAAAAACCTACATTTAAGAAAAAAGGAAAGAAAGATAGTTTTTATTTGGAAGGAAATATTGAAATAAAAAATAATAAAATCAAATTGCCACATTTAAAATGGATAAAGTTAAGCGAAAAAGTGGAGGATTTGAAAAGCATAAAAAATGTAAGAATATCAAGACAAGCAGATTATTGGTTTGTAAGCCTAAAATTAGACACCAAAAAAGTAATAGAAAATACACAAAAACAACCGCCTGTTGGAGTTGATTTGGGGATAAAAACCCTTGCCACCCTTTCAAATGGAATGTGTTTTGAAAACAAAAGACCTTATAAAAACCACCAAAGACAATTAAAATTAGCCCAAAGACAATTATCAAAAAAATACCAAAAAGATAAAAAAGGCTCAGAACAATCCAAAAACTACCAAAAACAAAGGCAAAAAGTAGCCCGATTGCACTATAAAATTTCTTGTATTCGCAAAGATACCCTTCATAAACTTACGACTTACCTTGCCAAAAACCACAGCGAGGTAGTGATTGAGGATTTGAATGTGAGAGGAATGAGCAAAAATCACAAACTTGCAAGTGCCATATTAGATGGCGGATTTTATGAATTTCGTAGACAATTAACCTATAAATGTGAGTGGTATGGCACAAAACTTACAATAGCAGATAGGTTTTTTGCCAGCTCAAAAACCTGTTCAAGTTGTGGGTGTAAAAAAGAAAAATTGAATTTATCAGAAAGAGTTTTTGTTTGTCCAAATTGTGGATTTGAGGCAGACAGGGATTTGAATGCAAGTGTGAATCTTGCCAAACAAGCGGTCAGTTAGCCCGCTGTGTGGAGTGTCAAAAAACCTGCGTCTGGTGACAAAGGGACACGGTGAAGCACGAAGTAAATTGCAAATGTTAAAGTTTGTGTAAGTTTTACATAGCGGAATTTCTTAATCCTTACTTTCTGCTTTCTCTTTACAAACCAACTGTATAGGTTTGCGTGGAGATTCCAAGATAAAATGTAGGATTTTGTCTGCCCATATTTCATAGCCTTGCATCGTAGGATGTATGCCATCAGCAGTACGAGGAAGTTTCAAATCACGAGAAGGAAAAAATCTATCTTCTTGTACTTTTTCTAAAATAAGGTCAGTCAAACCAAAATCTTTTTTCCAATTTGGGGGACAAATCCACACAAAATTTGTGTTACCAAGTTGTAGCAATATATTATCCAAATATTTGGCGTATTCGGGCAAAAGGGCTTTTTTTGCAAATAATTCATTAGAACCTAAGGAAATCAATACAAGTGTTGGCTGGTGTTTTTTGATGGCTTGTTTTAGGTTGCCTGTGCTATCCTTGCCTACCCAAGCCACAATACTTGTGCTGGTTTTGGCAAGCGAAACAATGTTATGCGAGCATTTTTCGGTACGCATTTTTAGGTAAATTTGTAAGCCTTCCATCATAGAATCGCCTATAAGCAATATTTTTTGGGCAGATGTATCAGGTTTAGGTTTTTGGATAGGCTCTGCTTCGCTGTATGTGGGTGTATTATCAGGTTTTTGGGTTGTATTAGGCTTTATATTATTTTCATTTTCCCCAAAATTTCCCAAAGAATACCACATCAAAGCCCCAAATGCTATAATTGCGATTAGTGCAATACGCATAAGTTGTATGTTTTCTTTCATAAAAGGTTTTTTTTTAATAAAATGGATTGAGACCCGTTGCAATTCATAGATAAGGCATTGAGACGTTTTTATAACAATCAGCTTAAAAACTACAACTGATAACTTGGTTTAATTTTCCACATATACGATTTCTACATTGGTAATCACGCCATTAAATAAAATATTTTGTGATACTTGAAAAGAATTTGTACTAAAAGAAATAAAAATCCATTCGTTGATGCTGTTTCCAAGCACAACATTAAAACCTGTATTTGAATCGTTGAAACGCCATGAACCTGTCGTAGTTTGTTCATCAGTTATGTCACATTTCGTTGCACCTTCATCTCTAATATATTTCCCACTTTTGAAAAAATAATATAAATTATCCAAATCACAAGCAGACAAAGAACTGGTAACATCAATACCATTTATTTTTACCCTTTGCCAACGCCAAGCCTTGCCTTGTGCATTGGCTACAATGCCTGTTCTACTATCAAAAATTACAAATTCACCCAAATTTCTAAAACCATTTTCGGTTTTAATAAAAGCAATTTTTGATTTTCCTTCCCAATTATTCCGTATTCCGTCAGCACTTATAATATTGATATAACACGAATCAGATATATTGCGTACATCAAAAAACGTAGTCAATCCATTCTGGTCAGTGTTTTGTGTAGTACGTATGGGATTAGTTTCGTTATCAAAATCTGTGGCATTGGTATAAATTGTTACTTTGGCATCACTTACAGGAAACCCAAAATTATCCAATACTTTAACTTGAATATCACCATAAGGCTCAGGCGTAGCACAAGCACTACAAAAAGAAATGAAAAAAAAAGCCAAGATATGTAAGTGCATACTTGACCGTTTTTTTTTGTGGTTATTCATGGATATTTTACTAAATTTTACGACAATCAAACTTTATTGTGGTTTTTATCAAAAACAAAATAACTAAAAAAATTAGCTTGCAAAAGGTTTTAATTCTTCCAGTGTAAGCGTTCCTTCATAAAAAGAAGTACCAATTAATGCACTATATATGCCTATTGCGTCCAAATCTTTAATGTCTTGGATATTGCGAATACCACCAGAAGCAAGGAATTTAATTTCTGGGAATGTTGCTACAAGTTTTTTGTAAAGTTCCAAATTAGCCCCTTGTTGTGAGCCATCTCTTGATATTTCGGTTGATTTTACAAATTGAATACCCCTTTCTTGGTAATATTCTATGTATTCAAAAAGTTCCCTGTCAGAACTTTGTCGCCACCCTCCTGTACGCACTATGCCATCAAGTGTATCTGCAGCAAGCATGATTTTGTTTCTGCCATAAGAAATTAGCCAAGATTTGAATTTTTCGGGTTCGTGCAATGCTACACTTGCTGCGGTCATGGATTTTGCCCCAAATTCAAATACAGTACGCACATCACCATCACTTGATACGCCACCTGTAAAATTGATTTCAAGTTTGGTATATTTTGCCAATAATTCCAATGTTTTATAATTGACAACTTTACGACTTTTTGCCCCATCTAAATCTACCAAATGTAAATGCGTAAAACCTGCATCTTCAAATTCCATAGCAAGGTCTAAGGGATTTTTATCGTATATTTTGAGCGTTTCTTCTGTTTTTTGGGTTAATTTTACCACTTTTCCGTCCATAATGGACATAGCAGGTATTACTTGAATCATAATATTTTTGCTGAATATGTGTGAATTAAATACGTATATGTATTGTAAAAATTGGGTGGATTTAGTTTAATTTTGGGGCTAATATAATTTTTTTTTGGGTTAAAAAAAATATTTACGTGAAAAAAAAGCCCCAAACCTTAAAAAGGAAGTAAAAGACTTAAAAAAGTCCTCTACTCCCCAATCAAAAACAGCATAAAAAACTGAATAAACTTACAACTGAAAAACTGATTACTGAAAAAACTTACAACTTAGATTATTTATGCCACATCAAAAGCAGTTTGTGCTTCAGGAACATTTTTATAAAATTTGATGCCCAAATTAAAGCCCAATGCTTGCACAGAGGTAACCATAAGTGTAATTGTAGCACCTTCAATCCATGAATCTGTGTTGATAATACCTATTTGCAAGCCTTTTGGCACAGCCTTGTAAAGCTCAGGTAAATATGTACTAAGCAACCAAGTACGTGATAAAAAAGGTGTAGAAGTAACTTTTTTTAAATCAATAATGATTTTTTGGTAGCCATTCACTTTTACATCTTCCAATACTGCATTAAAACCGCCTTTGAAATCTGCATCACTTACGTCACCTTCTGCGTATATGTGATAATATTTTTTTTCTCTGTCTGCAGAAGTTACAGATTTGGAGGTTTTATTTTCAAAAATTGCGTCCATATTTTTTAGGTAAAAATTTTTTAAATTAAAATTGAATATTTTTAAAAAACTAAAACAACCGTATTTTATAAAAAAACAAACGATTGCAACTCACGCAAAAATAAGCATTATTTTTTTTAGTCTTAGTTTATTTAAAAAAAACATTTATCCAAAAAAAATAAAATATTGGTACGATACCTCCTTTCTATAAAAATTCGTTAAACAAGTGTTAAATTATATAGTTTCTTTTTGTAAAAAAGTAAATTTGCAAAAAAAAGCTACAAAACAAATATTATGAAAAAAAAGCGTATAATATTTATCATAGTTGCCTCAGCATTGTCATTATTGGGTTTAGTTGTGCTACAAATAAGTTGGATAAGGCATGCGATGGAATTGCGCGAATCACAGCTTAGGCATCGTCTTACGTTGGCATCTTATCGTATTTCGCATAAATTGTCAAAAGATTCGTCTTTGATTTTGGGTTTAAAAAACATATTGGTTGAAAATCAAAGTAAAAAAATGGCAACCCAAGTTGAAAATCGAATGACTATTTCGTTGAATGAAAACCAAAGAGCAAAAGTAGATTCTCTGCTTATGGCAGAGTTTAGATTTCACCAAGTAGAATTGAAATATAATTTTAGATTTTTAGATAAAAATCATAAAAATTATGCAAAAAATTGTTTTGACCTTAAAAACAGTAAAAACACGCATGGGATTTGTTTGGATAAATTTTTTAAACCCAAAAAAGTAGAGTTACAAGTCGTTTTTCTTAACCCAAACGCATATATTTTTGCACAAATGGGCTGGATGTTATTGGGGTCAGTGTTGTTGATTGGTTTGGTGATTTTGTGTCTTTCTATGACAATTTATACCATTTGGCAACAAAAGAAGATGTCGGAAATGACTGCGGATTTCATCAATAATATGACGCATGAACTCAAAACGCCTATTTCTACCATTGCATTGGCAAGCAATATGCTCCGCAAAAATAAGATTGCAAATAATACAGAAAAAATTACGCATTTTTCAGATATTATTTACCAAGAAAATCAAAAATTACAACTGCAAGTTGAACAAGTTTTGCGTATTGCGAAATTGGAACGTGGTGATTTCCAACTCCAAAAAGTAGAAGCCAATATTAACCAAATTATTCAAAATGCCATCGCAACATTAGACTTGCAAGTTACAAGCAAAGGCGGTAAAATACTTTGCTCACTCCAAGCCATCAAAACGAATATCAAAGCAGATATTACACACCTCACCAATGTAGTGTCCAATTTGCTGGACAATGCCAATAAATACTCACCTAAGAACCCTGAAATTCGTATTTCTACCCGCAATAGAGAAGATGGCATTATCATAGCCATAGAAGACAAAGGTATTGGCATGAGCAAAGACAAACAAAAGCATATTTTTGAGAAATTTTATCGTGTAGCCACAGGCAATGTGCATGATGTAAAAGGCTTTGGGCTTGGGCTTGCTTATGTGAAACTTATGGTTGATGCACACAAAGGGTATATTGCACTTGATAGTGAATTGGGCAAAGGTAGTAAATTTGAGGTGTTTTTGCCTTTTCAATAAAAAAACTATGTCTATTTAGCTACAAGGAAACAAATATATAAAAGTATTATACTAAATATGGTGTAATCAAAGAAAATGTATATTTTTTAAAATGTATTTTATAAGAAAATCATAGCGGAAACCTTTGCAAGGGTTAAGAACTCTTGCAAAGGTTTAACCTCAATTTATACACTTATTTCAATTACAATATACTAAACTCATATAATTTTCATAAAAAATGCTTTATTTGATAAGACACAAATTAAAAACTTTGTCTTTCATTTTCAAAATAAAAAACTGACAACTTTAATGACTAAACTGCATATTGTACAAATTGGCATAGTGTCCATTTTTGAAAAGAAGTTCTGCATGTGTGCCTTCCTCTACAATTTCGCCTTTATTTAACACAATAATTTTATCTGCTTTTTGGATAGTGCTTAGGCGGTGGGCTATCACGATAGCAGTGCGTCCTTCCATAAGTTTGCTAATTGCCTCTTGTATAAGTTCTTCGGTTTCTGTATCAACTGAGGCGGTTGCTTCATCCAACACAAGGATTTTTGGGTCATACACCATAGCACGCACAAACGATATAAGTTGGCGTTGTCCTACCGAAAGCGTAGCTCCACGTTCTTGTACTTTGTAATCAAAAGTTCCTTCCAATTTTTCTATAAATTTGCCTGCACCTACAAGTTCGGAGGCTCTTTTCAGGGTAGCAAGGTCTATATCTTCATTGCCAAGTGTAATATTTTTTTTGATAGAATCCGAAAACAGAAACACATCTTGCAATACCACACCAATATTTTGCCTCAAAAAAGGCAAATCATACGTTTGGAGGTCTTTATTATCAATTAATATTTTGCCTTCATTTATTTCATAAAACCTACTCAAAAGATTGATAATAGATGATTTTCCTGCTCCTGTTGCACCTACGAGAGCAACCGTTTTTCCTTTTTCTACTTCAAAACTAATGTTTTTTAATACATAATTTCCTTCATTGTACGCAAAACTTACATTTTCAAATTTAATATTTCCCTCTAAGGTTTCAGGTTTATAATCGCCATTTTTTTGGGTATCTTCTGTATTATCCAATAATTTCAAAATACGATTTGTACTTACAATACCAAGTTGCAAGGTATTAAAACGGTCTGCAATCATGCGAATTGGTCTAAAAAACAACGAAATATACATGATAAATGCAATCAACGTTCCAAGCGTAATCTCCTCCGCAAGCACCTGTCTTGAACCATACCACACCAACAAGCCCGTACCACCTGCTGCAATCACTTCCGCTACTGGAAAATACACCGAATAATACAATACTGCTCTTAGTTGGGCTTTGCGGTGTTCATTATTTATTTTTTCAAATTTTTGATATTCTGTTTTTTCTGCCCCAAAAATCTGCACAATGTTCATACCTGTAATATGCTCCTGCATAAATGTACTCAAATTGGCAACTGCAACACGTGTTTCATCAAAAGATTTTTTTACTTTTTCCTTAAAAATATAGGTGCTGAGCAACAACAAAGGTAACAATGAAAGACTGATGAGTGTGAGTTTCCAATGCGAATAAAACATCAAAGCCAATATCAATACAATTTGCAAAATATCCCCAATCAACGCAGCAATTCCCTCCGTAAATACCGAAGAAAGGCTTTCAATGTCTGAAATATTGCGTGTTACAAGCCTACCAATAGGCGTTTTGTCATAAAATTTGAGCCTAAAATTCAATACATGATTATACAACGCCATACGCACATCTTTGATAATCGTTTGCCCAAGCCAACCCGACAAATATGTATGTAAATATTGTATATATGATTGCATAACCAACAAGCCAATCATAATATATGTCATGGTTACAAGCATATTATAATTGTTTTGGGCTACATAATTGTTAATCGTGTATTCTATTAAATAAGGTCTTACAGGCCCAAAAACACCCAATAGAATGGTCAACATGACCAAAAACATGAATTGGCTTTTGTAAGGTTTGGCAAATTTGGAGAGTTTGCGGATAGCACGCCATTCTAATATTTTCTCAGAATTGGCTTTTTCGGGTTCTAATGACATTCAGCAGGAAAGGTATAAATGGTAAAAGCAGTTGTAAAGTTGCCAGTTTTTTCAGTAATTAGTTTTTTCAGTTTTTGAGAAAAATACAACACGTCATTTGGATTTGTTAAGACTTTTTTTTAACATTTTTTTCATAAAAAAAATTCAAAGAACGGTTTTTAAGGCTTTTTTTGTATTAATCCCCTCTTGGGACTTGGTAGAGGGCTAAATAATTTTCTTAGCTCTAAACCAAATATAAATACAAACAGAAATCCCCACCATCACGCCAAGTGTAGCATAATACCCCATTTTAAACTCCAATTCGGGCATATTTTTAAAATTCATTCCATAAATACCTGCCAAAAACGTAAGTGGTAAAAAAAACGCAGAAAATATCGTTAAGAGTTTCATTACGTCATTGCTTTTTTGGGTATTGAATGACATATATGTATTAAAAAGATTATTGGAATTTTCCAATACTTCATCGTGCATGAGTATTAAATCCAATAATTTGTCTTTGATATTTTGCAAAGATGTTTTAGATTTTGGGCTTACTTCTATTTGGTTGAGGACATTTTGTGTGATTTGGAGAAGTTTTTTGGTAATGCGGGTTTCTGTTTTTTGAAAATATAAGTCTTTCAATGATATTTTTGAATGGTCGTTTAAAAAAATAGTTTTTTCTATTTTATCATTTTTATCGCCCAATACTTTGGCAGGAATTACAAAAGTTTCACACATTTTGTGCATAAAATACAACAGCAATTCCTCTACAGTGGTATATTTTTGCGAAACACTTTCCAAAAAACTAAAACCTGTTCTGTGAATTGTAATAATTTTATCCCTGCTATAAAAAAAAGCTATTTTATTGGACAAATCATTAATATTGGTAACTTTTTCGTGAAGTTTGGCGGTATAAGCTCTCAGAATAAGAAAGTTGTAAGTTTCTTGTTTTTCAAATTTTGGCAAATACCCTGTTTGAATACTATTTTTTATTTGAAAATAATCCAAGTTGTGTTTTTTTGCAATTTCGTCCAAATTTTTTTTGTCAGGATTACAAATGTCAATCCAAGTAAAGTTTTCAAATGTGTGTTCTTTGTAAATAGTTTCCATGTGATAGATTTAATTAAAAATAATAATTTTTTTACAGAAATACAATAAAGGTTAAAAAGTCAAGGGAAAAATTTTTGGATACCATTTACAAATTGCTGAAAACTTGTTGATTTATTATTTTGGATATCTATAAAATGGGCAATTTTTTTCGCACTTTCTATTTTTTTAAATGTAGGCAAAATTTTTTGCAATTCTTCCCCAGCATTTGCTATATTGTCTGGGTTTCTGTATTTAGCTTTATTTTGATGTGTTGTTGCCTTAAAAGTTGGGTATGCTTGTTCTATTGCTTGCATATCACCCAAATACCACGATTCTAATTCGGTGCAAATGATACGTATGAGTACAGGGCAAGGATTATTTATATTACAAAGATTTTGGATTTGTTGTTTCAAAAGTTTGCAATTATTTGAATCTTGGTCTTGTAAAATAAAAATACCTGTTTTTTGATAAAAATTGTTAGAAAATGCCTTCATTTTTTTAGGAATGGATTTGTGTAAATCTGATTTTCCTTCGTGTTTTCGGATAAAATAATTTTGGTCTAAAATCCAATGGGAAGGCACAATTTTTGGCAATAAAATTTTTAAAAACTCTTCCATAGAAGGCTCTTCTGTGAGAATTTCTATTCTTTCAAGCATATTTTTGATTTAATTTTTTTTATTTTAATTCTTTTATGCCACTTCCTGCCAAATATCCTTGTTTCCACAAATACCCCATCAAATCGCCTGCTTTTACAAGCTCTTTCACAGTTTTATCATCCTTTGCACGTTTTATGTCAGTATAACCATTTTTTTTATTGAGCCAAAAAACCTCATCAATGTTCAAGGTATTCACAAAATCAGGCGAATGTGTAGAGATAAAAACCTGCCCACCTTTTTGGGCATATTCTCTAAATTCCTCTGCGAGTTCTTGGAGGAGTTCATGGTGAAGATAATTTTCAGGCTCTTCTACACACAACAAAGGATGAGGCGAAGGGTCATACAATAAAATCAAATATGCAAACATTTTTAATGTACCATCAGACACATACCTTGCGATAAAAGGGTCTTTGAAAGTCCCATCTTGGAATTGCAAGATGATACGCCCATCTTTTGTTTCTTCAGCTTTTACCAGTGAAATGCCTGGTATCCTTTGTGTCATTTTATCCAAAATATGCCTGAATATTTCAGGGTAATTTTCATAAATATATTTGGTAACTTGTGCGAGGTTATCGCCACTGTTGGATAGGTGTTCGTATAATCCTGTGTCAGAAATATTTTGGGCAGATTGTATTTGAAAATTAGACACAAACCAATTTTCTAACAATCTGCGAAAACTACTTATTGCTTTAAACTTTTGAAATTGCCCTAACCCTTTTATCGCCAAAATATCAGGCGAGTCAAGGGTTTGTTCTTCTCTTTCTTCATTAAAATTCTGTTTTTCTTTTTCAAATTTATCTTCATTAGTGATAGCTGTTCCTTTTCCATTTGAAAAATCCAAAAAACGATAAGGCTGTCCTGTGTTTCCTCGTCTGTATTTTAATATTTCTTTGGTAACTACTGGTTGTTTTTGGTCGTTTAGACCAATAGAAAGTTCGTAAGTAATAAGCGGAGAGGTTTGTTTGTTGCCTGTTTCGTTTCTAAATTTTATTTCAAAAAAAATATCGCCTTCACTTTCCCTTGAAATAACCTCTTTAAACCCACCTCTTTTGTTGAGGGCAAATTTTACATTATTTTTTAAAGCATCACTCAAAAAACCAAATACATCAAAAAGGGTGGTTTTTCCTGAGCCATTTGCCCCCAAAAACACACACATATTAGGCAAATCACGTATTTCTACATCTTTGAATACCTTATAATTTTTGATTTTTAACTTTTCTATTTTCATGTTTTTGGATTTTTTCAGGAAATTATTTTATTTGATTTTTCGTTAAACTTTCTTCTGCACAATATAAAAAATCTTCAAATCATTATCCAAGTGAATTTCCATTTGTATTACAAGTGATTTCCATTCGTCTTTTTTCTCTTTTTTATTGTGGGCTTGTACTTGGTAGTTTATTTTAAAATTTAGGATATAATTGCCTGCTTCGTCATTGGTCATTTGCCATGTTTGGAAATCAATTTCGTGTTTTTCCGCAGGGTAATTTTTCCAATATGCTTTGTACGCAGAAGTAATATCAGGCGAAAAACTACGATTTTGATTATTGAAATAATTATCTACAGTTTCACGATAGAACTCCTTGATTGCGTCCAAATTTCTGGTTTCTATTGCCTTATAAAAACTTTTGATGCGTTCTTTAATCGCTTCATTTTTATGATTTTTTTTACCTTTAAAAAAGGCTATTTTTTCAAATAATGTTATTTCAAAAGGATTTGCAAAAATAACATACATTCCACCAAATATTACACCAAGCACAACTACAATAGAAAGCCAATAATTGGTTTTTTGCCAAAATATCGCAGATTTAAGACGATTGTGTTCTTTGCTATCGCCATAATTGTCGTCATAATTTTCTTCTTTGTTTACTTTTTGGTTATTTTTGATATAATAACTATCTTCTTCGCTTGCTTTTTTTTGGTTATTTTCAGGTGTAAAAATTGTGCCTTCTGGCGGTGTTTTATCTAACGTATTCACATTTTTTGCAAAAGGTTTTGTACTTATCAGGGGAATTCCAGGCGAAACATCTGTTTGATTATTACTGTCTGTTTGGATATTGTCCAAAAGTGCTTGCTTAAATTCCGCACAAGATTGAAAACGCTCATCTGGATTTTTGGCGGTTGCTTTATCAATAATTGCCTGCATAATTTGTGATACATTTGGATAAAATGTATTGGCACGTGGCAATGGATTATGAACGATTTCACTAAAAATTGCAAACTCTGTATTTCCCTCTTCTTGGTATGGGCAACTGCCTGTAACTGCCTGAAAAAGCGTAACACCCAAGCTATATATATCACTTCGGTTATCCACAGGCACACCTGTTACTTGCTCAGGACTCATGTATAGCACCGTACCCATGCGTGTTCCGTCTTGTGTAAGAGATTTATTGCCATTATCCAAGATTTTTGCAATCCCAAAATCCAAGATTTTTACTTCATTTTCGGGTGTGATGATGAGATTAGAAGGCTTGATGTCCCTATGTACTACTCCTTGCGTATGCGCATACTGAAATCCATCTAATATTTGGCTAAAAAAATGCACCACCAAAGACTCATTTATTGCCCCTGAAACGGTGCTAATATAATTATCCAAAGGTTTTCCTTGCACATATTCCATGATAAGGTACAAGCCTTTTTCATTTTCCAAATAATCATAAAGCCCTACAATATTTGGGTGTTTGAGGTTGGCAAGTGTAGAGGCTTCATTTTTAAATCTTTCCCTAATCATGGTATTACGCACAAGATTTGGGTGTAGAATTTTGATAGCGGATTTTCTGCCAAGTTGCACATGAGAACCCACATACACGCTTCCCATTCCGCCTTCGCCAAGCAAAGCAATGAGTTTATAATTTAATACTTGTTCGCCAATCATGGAAGTTCAAAAAAAGCCCCCTAACCCCCAAAGGGGGAATTTAAAGGCAAAAAAAAATAAAAAATAAATGGTTGAAAATTTTTAGCCTTAACAAGATATTAAGACCAAAGTTTAGTTTAATGCTGTTTGTTCCCTTTGGGGTTAGGGGCTGTTATTCTTTTACGCCATTTTTATATTTTGTTACAATTACATCTTTTATGCGAAGCATTTGAAGGTATTTTTTAAATTTTTCTGCTTCTGATTGTTCGCCAAAAAAGCCAAAAGTATATTTTTTTGTGCCATCAGCATCTTGTTCGCCATTAAAATATTGACGTTTTGAGCCATCAGGATTTTTGTCTTCATACAACGCATTTTCAGGGATGATGATTTGTACTTTATAGACTGTTCCTTCTGCATTTGCTTCTTTTTTCTCCACTTTTACGGTTTGTTTTGCTTCTTCTTGTAGTCGCATGAGTTCATTACCAAGTTGGTCAATACGTTTATTTTTTTCTTCAATTTCCTTTTTGATTTCTGCTATTGATTCATCAATTTTTGTAAGTTCTTCGCTACTTTTTTCCACAGTTTCTTTTTTAGCAGCCAAAGATTCTTTAAATTCCTTATATTTTTGGGGATTTTTTTGAAATTCTTTGATTTCTTTTTGCAATACTTTTTTTTCTTCTTTACTAAGTTTTTGGGCAAAAATATTTTGTGTGGATAATAATACCATCACACAAAAAGCGAAAGTAAATAAATTGAATGTATTTTTTTTCATAATTTTATTTAATAATTTTTTAAATAATCGTATTTTTATTTTTTTATAAAAGAACTTGAAA
>JANPJR010000078.1:0-105595 GCA_031425615.1 Cytophagales bacterium | reverse complement strand
ATTTTTAAATAATAAGTAGTTAATAATTTTTAAACATGCTCTTGCTAACCCAGAAAAACATAAAATAAACATTAAAATTCAAGATGTTTTGCTTTTATACCGTTATTTTGGGTAATTCACTTTCTATAAAAAAAGTTGCTTGTTCATAAAACTCTTTTCTTTGGGCAAAAATTTTTTCTAACATTTCCAAAATTTCGCTCTCTGTTTTACCCAAAAACATAGGACGAGATGTTGGACTGTAATAAATCCTTTTACTCAACACTTCTAACGAGTTTTTAAGGTAAATGCTTACGCTATTGGCATTAATGCGTTTGATATTATCATAAAAACAAGGTGTACCGCCTCCCATAGCAATAACTGTATTTTTAAGTTTGAGGACTTGGTGCAGTGCAACACGCTCCATTTCACGGAAATAGCTCTCACCTTTGTACCTAAAAATTTCTGAAATAGTCATTTTTTCTTGAGCTTCCAATGCCTTATCCATATCCACAAAAGCATAACCCAACATTTGGGCAAGCAATCGTGCTTGTGTGCTTTTACCAGAAGCGGGCATACCTATAAATGAAACTAACATAGAAAAAGGCTCAAAAGGTTTAAAGTCTAAAAAGTTTAAGGTTGAAAAAAATTAAAGTTTAAAGGGGTTCAAAAAGAATAAAGTTCTGATTTTACTGAACTGGAAAAAATAATTACTGAAAAAACTGTTGGAAAAGATTAACAATTTCTATTGGACATTTACAAGGTTTTTGTGTGGTGGCATCTATAAAAAAAAGCGTCATTTCGCCTGTATTGATAAGTTCTTGTTTTTCATTATATACTTCAAAATTAAAAAACATTTTTACAGAAGGAAGTTTTGGCACAATAACACGTACTTTGAGGAGGTCGTCATACAAAGCAGGTTTCAAAAATTTGCTGTGCAATTCTAAAACAGGCATAAATATTCCTTTTTCTTCTAATATTTTGTAAGGATAACCCATTTCCCTGAGCATTTCTACCCTGCCTACTTCATAATATACCGCAAAATTACTGTGATAAACACGCCCCATTTGGTCGGTTTCTGCATATCTCACCCTTATATTTGTGTCGTATTGATACATGATTAAATATTTATAATGTTTTTTGAATATTTTTGCAAAGTTAATTTTTTTGTATCAAAATTTGAATGAAAAAATTTAATTATTTCTATTGTTTAAATTCAAACAGTTTAAATCCAAAAAACGTTTTTTTATGAAGTTTTAATAAAAATAGTAAACAATCAATAATTACATAAAAAATTACATAAAATTGCTTAATTTTAAACAAAAATTTAGTATAAAAATTTTTAAACTAAAACATTTGGAAAAATATTTACAAAAAATACTTATTGCCTATTTTTATGAAAAATGAAGAACAATCTACCATCAAGGATATTGCTAAAGCACTCAATTTATCACCTTCTACCATTTCACGAGCTTTACGCAATCACCCAGACATTAGCGAGGAAACAAAAAAAAAGGTAATTGCTAAAGCGGAAGAACTTGAATATCAAGAAAATACTATCGCTAAAAGCCTTAGAAATAATCAAACTTTCACGTTGGGGATTGTAGTGCCAAGTGTAGTACATCATTTCTTTTCTACCATTATTAGTGGGGTAGAGGACATTGCTTCAGAAAAAAAGTATAGGCTTGTGATTGCACAATCTAATGAATCGTTTGATAAAGAAGTTGATAGTGTAGAGGGATTTATTGGTAATCGAGTTGATGGGCTTTTGATTTCTATAGCAAGTGAAACAAAATCGTACAAACACCTTCTAAAAGCCCAAAAAAGTAAAATACCTGTGATTTTTTTTGATAGAGAAACAGACGAAGTGCAGGCCTCTAAGGTAATTGTTGATGATTATGAAGGTGCTTTCCACGCTACGGAACACCTTATTACGCAAGGTTGCAAAAATATAATCCATCTTGCAGGGCCTGATGGCTTACACATTAGCCAAAACCGTTCAAAAGGCTATTTGGAAGCACTCAAAAAACATAATATTGTAAAAAATACGATTATCGTAAGTGATAATTTCCAAAAAGGTTTTGATGCTGTAAAAGAATTATTGGAAAAAGGTGAAATCATTGATGGCATATTTGCGGTAAATGATGATACTGCTATTGGTGCAATGCGTGCCTGCAAAAATTTTGGTAAAAAAATCCCTGCTGATGTTGCTGTGATTGGTTTTGGTGATAATCCTATTGCAACGATTGTAGAACCACCTTTGAGTAGCATATCACAATCTGGTTTTGAAATTGGTCAGTCTGTTGCTTCGCTTTTTTTAGCACAAATTAAACACCAAAAAGACAAAAAAAATAACGAAAATATACCAGATTATAATTTTGAAACCAAAATCATCAATACCAAACTTGTGATTAGGGATTCAAGCAATAGAAATGTGTAAATAATTGGTCAGTAATTAGTTTATTCAGTTATCAGTTTTTTTCGTTTTACTGAAAGCATTGACAACTGAATAGGCTAAATCTATTTTTTCTCGTCATCATCTTCATCAAGCACAATTACATTAATAATATCAGGCACAATAAGAGCAGTAGGAAAAGTCCTTTTTATGCGTTTCCAAAAAGGTGCAGCCTCATTTTCAGTCAAAAAATCGCCTGATTTTACCCTATAAGTAGGCGTTTTGTATTCCATATAAGGCGTAAGATTTGGGAATAAATCATAAGACCGTTCTCTGATTTTTTGTGCTTCTTCTACGCTTTTTCCTCTATATATTTGTATACGCCAGCCTTCCATTCTGCGTTTCATTTTTTCAAGTTTTACAATAGGCGGAACATAATCCCAAATACGATTTAGCTCATTTGTGATGTCCAATCTTGGTTTTGCGGTGCTGTCAAGCGGTGGCAAAGTACGTTCAATCCAAGTGCCTTCTATTGTAGAAGGAGTGAATGTATAAGCAAAACTTGGACGATAATTTTTAAAATCTTCTAAAAGAATTTCATTTTTTTTGTCATTTTTCTTTTGTGCAAATGATGCATTAAAAGGATAAAGACATGCGATAAAAGCCAATAAAAGCGAATAACTATATTGCTGTATATATCTTTTCATAGTTGCAAAAATATAAAAGGATTGTTAATAAAGATTGTTAATAAAGATTGTTAATAATAATTTTTTTTGACAAAAATAAATAAAAAATTCAATCATTACACGACATTTTTTAGTTTAAATATTTTAATCCACAAAAAAGGCAATAATTTTAACATGTTAAAATTATTGCCTTTTTTGTTTTTAATTACAATTTAAACCATTAATTTAAACTAAAATTCAAAATGATAACTATATGATAACAATTAAATTATAATGATAACTATTTGTTAATTAAAATTTCCATAATAATTTATATTTTTGTGCTATTATTTATAATAAATAAACATTTTAATTTTGTGATTTTTGAATTTAAGTAAAATATAATTCATGGGTTGCGATACATTCATTTAAAAACGGTTTAAAAATTACCATAAATCCATACAAATTACAAACCATAGAAAGATGTTAATAAATATAAGTTAATAAACAAACAAATCATAATTTGTATTTATTTATTAACTTTTTGAAATTGATTTTAAACCTAACCTAAAAACCACCAAAAAGTAATATTTACTTTTGGTGGTTTTTTATGTTATTCATAGACTATAAGTATATAGACATTAGCTAAATTTAGCTAAACGATAAAATTAAAAATTATTTTTTTAGTTCATGATTTAATCTGGCTCTTTGCCAATTGCGTGTCCAATGTGCATCTGTTTTTACGTGATTTTTTCTTACCCATTTAAAAACACATTTTGCAAAATCTTCATCATTAAAGGCATTTGCTACGCGAACAACTACACCTTCTGTTGGTGAATTTCCTATTTCTGCATCATTGAGTTTGCTATTTTGTATAATAAATGATTGGACAAGATTTTCCATGTTTTGAGCCAAAGAAATTTTTGAATTGAAATATTCCCAATCTATAAGTTTTCCCTTGTATAATACAGGTACAATAGGAATATTAACAATATTTGAATATAATTCTATTTCTTCCCAAGAAAGCCATATATTATTTTGCCTTATGCCAAATATATAATAATATTCTTGTAAATTTGTATAAATAATAGAATGAATAGCATATAAACTTTCGCCAAATATCTCCAAGTCACCTAATTCATGTTCTAACACACGCCATTTATCCCACATAAAATTTGCCCAAGGGTTTTGTGTGGGCGCACCATGCGACCTTGCAAACACACCATATTGATTAAGACAGGTATTTTCGCCATCAAGTTTTTCAGTAATGATAATATCTTGTGTGCACACATACTCAAAATCGTATGCAATACGGTCATCACTTGTAGTACCTGGACTAAAAGGAAAATGATAAGTACGTGGATATTTTTTTGATTGCATAAATTAGTCGTCAGTTTTGCAGTTGTTTTTTTATGTTTTTTTGTATTTTATAAACAGACATAAATATCATTCCATTCTCTCCCCTTTTGGTCAAAATCCAAACCATAACCTACAACAAACATATTAGGAATAGAAAATCCTATATATGTACATTCAACTGGCATTTGAAGTGCGTCTGGTTTGAGTAATAGCGTCATCAGTGCGAGTGATGCAGGTTGCTGGGCTTGTAAATCTTGCCAAACTTGATGAGCAGTAAGTCCTGTATCCACAATATCCTCCAAAATAATCACGTGTCTATCTCGTAAAGGGGTTGTAAGCCCTAATATTTGTTTGATTTCGCCCATACTTTCAGTGCCTTGATAAGATGCCAATCGTAAAAATTGTATTTCTACATCAATATTTATATACCTAACCAAATCCGCAGAAAAACGAAAAGCACCATTCAAAATAACCAATAAAATGGGGTTTTTGTCTGCATAATCATGATTAAGCAAGGAAGCTAAATCACGAATTTTAGTTTCTATTTCAGTTTGTGTAAGCAACACTGAAAAAGTTTTTTTGTTTAAAATACGTGTATTGGGTGAAGTTGTAAGGCTTGAAGTTGTATTTGACACAGGTTTTTTTGTTTTTTTGATTAAAAATTTAAAAATATGAAACTAAAAAAGACTTCTAATCCCCAAAAGGAATAAACAGCCTTGAAATGAATAAACTGATAACTTTTATAAAAACGTTTGGTAAAATTCCCAATATTTTTTTGATGCGATTTCCCATGTAAATTTATTGGCGTGAATTTTTTGGTTTTCTGCAAAATTTTCTTCTAATCTTGCTATTTTTAAACCATTTTCAAAAACTTCTTTCATATTTTCAGGTTCAAAATCTTTCCAATAAAATGCCCTTTGCCCTCCTATTTCTGGCAAACTTGTGTATTCAGTTGTAAAAACGGGTTTGCCCAAAATCATAGCTTCCACCACAGGCAATCCAAAACCTTCTAAGGTTGAAGGGAACAAAAATGCTTCACAATTTTTATAGAGCCAATATTTATCTTCATCAGAAATTTCGCCTGCAAGTATTACCCTGTCTTCAAGCCCGAAATTTTGTATTTCTTGGCGAATTTGTTGCCCATAAGAGGTGTTATTTTGACCGCCAACTACGAGTTGATAGTCAGGGGTTTTTGCTAAAAAAGGTAATAAAGTAGCAAAATTTTTGCGTGGAAAAAGTGTTCCAATAGTAAATAAAAAAGGTTTTGGTGCTTGTCCGCTGTGCATATCCATATAAAATGGTTTTGTAGGCGATTCAAACGTTTTGATAGCTACACCATTATGAATTACTTTTTGGGCAATATTACCCAAATCCAAATATTTCTGGGCATCTTTTTGTGTATATTTAGAAATAAAAGTAATGCCAGAAGCACGATTTACCTTGTTTTGGAGGGCTTGCAGTTTTTTTTCTTTTTTTCCTAAATCATCTTGCAAAAAATTCAAATCATGTATTGTGAGTAATAATTTTGTTTCTTTGTGTGGAGGTAATATTTGTGTATTTTGAGCAGTAGCATGCCAAAAATCGTATTTTTTATACAAATATTTTTGCATAAATTGTGGGCTGTGCCTTCTTATCCAGTGTAGGTTTTCCCAATGTCTGAGCGGTTCTTCAAAAAGGTTTTTGCTGGCAGACACACCTAAAAAGTCTATTTCTATATCATTTGGAAACAATGGTAACATAGATTTGCCTAAGTACAAGCAAAATTGTCCAAGCCCTGTATAAGGGTATCGCAATGGTGACATATCCAAAAGCAGGCTTGACATTGTTTTTTAGATTTTAGATTTCAGTTTGTTTTAGTTTATATTTTGTTTATTTTATATTTTTTATTGTAATAAATTTTACAAAAGTAAGATTTTTTTTGCTATTTTATGATATCTGCTCTTCAGAAAATAAAAGCTCAACCAAATATTCAAAGTGTTGTTGGAAATAAAAGTCATATCCATTTTTGCCATGAATAATTACATTTGGGGCATAATAACAAAGTTCCAAAATTCTATTTACTTTTATCGCTTCTGCAATACTGTAAGGAAAGGATTGGTTGCCAATAAAAACCTTACAACCTGCTATGATTTGAGCCATTTCCAAAAAATCTTTTATAGGTTGCCAAACCAAAGTTGGGATATAAACCTGCATTGCTTTAAATTCACTTTCAACGCCTAAGAAAACAATAGTATCATATTTTTTTAAAAAGCTAAAATTTATGTGTGGATTTTGGTAACGCCCACTTCTTGCAAGTACGATTGTATTACTAAAATTTTTATTAGGTGTTACGTTCAACCAAGCATTTGACAAATCATAAAAAACATTAAAAACATGAAAATACCATCTTGAAATATCACCTTTATCCAACAACAACGGTAAATCACGAAATAAATCTAAGTTATAATCTATATCATTGATACTTATATCATTAACAACTATATTATTAGCATCAGTGTCTAAGTTTAGAGACGTTTGTCTTTCTATATTTCGCTCATCTATAATACTCACTTTTTGGACATAATGTTGTGTTTCTATAAGTGGCACAAACATAGTTGCAGTTTTTTCATCAAGCATAACATTTCCTAAAAAATGTCCTTTCTTATAATGCCCTTTTTTGTGAATATGTAAATAAAATACCTGTTGTTTTGTTGGTTGCGTATTATATAATGATGCAACTATGGGCAAAGAATAAATAATATCCCCTGCGTTGCCTGCATGTTTAAAAGTACGAACTTCTATATTTTTTTCTACAAACGTATTTATTTTTTGGTTAAAATGTATAGCATTTTCAAACAATCTTTGTTGCTTATATGTATAATACGCACTTGGATTGTTGATTTTGAGCCATAATTTTTGCAAAAAATTCATGTTAATTTAGTTTTTTCAAATACTATTTAATTGCTTATGCTTTATTGGATTTTATTCTTTTGCAAAGATATTTTTTTTTTTTAAATTTATACGCTTAAACTTCACGTTTGTTCATTTAAAATATTATTTTTGTGGATTAAAATAAACGATTTATAAAAATTTTAAAAAAACTTTATTAAAATATAGTTAAATTTATGAAATTCGTCCAAAGCATTTGCAAAGATTTCATGTTTTTTTCTATTTTTGTGAAATAAATTTGAGTTTTAGAACACAAATCAAAAAAAAAATATTAAAAAGAGGCATCTAAAAAAATGTTATTTGTTTGTCATTATCATAAAAAAAATCACTTTACAATTATATAAATATTTGCTTAGCGATAAAAAAACTCCATAAAAACCCTTTTTGGGTCAATAATCACGCCTAATAATGAAAAAAAGGAAATATCAAGTAGCTGTAATTATCGTAAATTTCAACACAAGTAAATTTACAATGGATTGCGTTAAGTCTATGCTTGAAAAGACATCAAAAAATATTTCGTTTCAAATTATTATTATTGACAATAGCACAGATACATCTGAATTTGCTACGCTTACTACTATGCAAAAAACAGAAATACAAAAATGGCGTTTAGAAAATCCTAATTTAGAAGACGATGCATTACAAGTATTTAAAAGTAGGCTAAATGTTGGATTTTCTGCGGGAAATATGTTGGGCGTGCAATTTGCAAAAGCTGATTACTATTATTTTTTGAATAATGACACCCTTTTTCGCAATGATTGTTTAAGTATTTTACATGATTTTATGGAAAAAATGCCTAATACTGCAATATGTTCTGGGCAAATGTATAATATAGAAAATGAAAAGCAACTAAATTTTGGCTATCTGCCAAGTCTTCGCCTTAAATTTTTGGGTACAGGGATTTTGCGTATGTTTAGTGCAAGAAATTACCCTAAAAAACATACAGATTATACACAACCTTTGAAAGTAGATACCTTAAATGGTAGTTCTATGTTTGTAAGGGCTTCTATTTTTGAGAAAATTGGCGGTTTTGATACCAATTATTTTTTATATTGTGAAGAAGAAGATTTAGGCATAAGATTACGCAAAGCAAATCATGACCTCTACCTCGTACCAGAAGCAGAATACAAGCATTTTGTAAGTCAAAGTTCCAAAACAGATAGTAAAATAAATTTAGTTTTTTTGAAAGAATTTTATATCTCTTATTTTTATTATTTTCAAAAACACAAAGGTTTTTTCAAGACTGAAATCATGCGTTTGTATATGTTCTTTAGGTATTTTTTCAAAATGTTTTATAGTTTGGAATACCTTCAACTCGCTTTTTTTATTCTTTTTCACCCCCGCCTTTCCGATAGCATAAAATTTAAACAGGAAATACAAGAAGGGTAATATTTATTTATTGAATCAATATTTTATTTCAATTTTATTTCAACTAATATAATAATAAACAACCATCTAAATTAAAAATATTTTTATTTCAATAACTTTTAATATTAGAATTAGAAATTTTTATATAAATTTTTATCTTTTTCTAATTTTTCTTTCTAATTTTTCTTTTTTTAATAAAAAAAACAACTAAAAAAACCTATTATTCAAAAACATAATATATGGCTTGGTTTAACCGAAATGAACAAGGTATCAAAACTGCTACCAACGAAAAAAGAGAAACGCCAGACGGACTTTGGTACAAATGCCCAGAATGTGATAATGTAACAACCTCACGAGAACACAAATACAATGCGCATACCTGCATAAATTGCGGTTATCATGAACGAATAGGTTCAGCAGAATATTTTGAAATCCTTTTTGATGAAAATATCTTTACAGAATTGGACAAAAATATGACCTCTGGCGACCCCCTTAATTTTACGGATAGCAAAGCATACCCAAAAAGAATAATCGCTACGCAAGAAAGTACAGGTTTAAAAGATGCCTTACGCAGTGCCACAGGTAAATTAAATGGAAAAGACATTACCGTTGCATGCATGGATTTTGGGTTTATTGGTGGGTCTATGGGAACAGTTGTAGGCGAAAAAATAGCACGTGCTACTGATTATGCCCTCAAACACAAGCAACCACTTATCATCATTTCTAAAACTGGTGGTGCGCGTATGCAGGAAGCAGGTTATTCACTTATGCAAATGGGTAAAACTTCCGCAAAATTAGCACTCTTAGCAAAAGCAAAAATACCTTATATTTCTATTTTGACCGACCCCACCACAGGTGGCGTATCTGCTTCTTATGCGATGTTGGGCGATTTTAATATTGCAGAGCCTAAGGCACTTATAGGTTTTGCAGGACCTCGTGTTATTCGTGAAACCATTGGGAAAGACCTCCCAAAAGGCTTCCAGACTTCTGAATATTTGTTGGAACATGGTTTTTTGGATTTTATTGTGGATAGAAAACAATTAAAAGCGATTATTTCTTCGCTGTTGGGTATGGTGGAATAAAATAGTTGGGGGTTATAAGTTAAACAGTTGTCAGTTAAACAGTTATTAGTTTTTTTTGTTAATTCAAATTATAGGAAAAAAATAAGAAAAACAATCAACTGACAATTGATAACTAACTAACAACTTAAACTATTCCTAATTTTTAATTTTTAATTCCTAATTATTTATTCTGTGGCAAAAAAAGCAATTGTTATTGGAGCAGGTTTTGCAGGTATGTCAGCAGCGACACACCTTGCTAAAGCTGGTTTTGAGGTACAAGTATTAGAAAAAAATGACCAAGCAGGTGGCAGGGCAAGAATTTGGCAAAAAGAGGGTTTTACATTTGATATGGGGCCAAGCTGGTACTGGATGCCAGATGTATTTGAACATTATTTTGCACAATTTGGCAAAAAAGTAAGCGATTATTATACGCTACAACGCCTTGACCCTTCCTATTCTGTAGTTTTTGGTAAAGAAAAAGCAGATAATTGGCAAATCCCTGCTAATTTGGATGATTTTAAGGCTTTTTTGGAAGAAAAAGAAGAAGGAAGTGCCAAAAAATTAGACGAATTTCTTGCACAGGCACAATATAAATACCAAGTTGGTATCAAAGATTTGGTATATAAACCAAGTCGCTCAGTGATGGAATTTGCTGATGCAAGGCTTTTGGGTGCATTGTTCAAAATGGACGTTTTTCAATCTATGCACACACATTTGAGGCGTTTTTTTAAACACCCCCAAATCCTGCAACTTATGGAATTTCCAATACTTTTTTTGGGTGCATTGCCCGAAAATACACCTGCGTTGTATAGTTTGATGAATTATGCAGATATTGCACTTGGAACATGGTATCCCAATGGTGGTATGCACAAAATCGTAGAGGGTATGAAGAGCGTAGCGGAAGAATTTGGCGTAAAATTTAGTTTTAATGAAGCAGTAGATGGTGTTACGATTGGACAAAATAACAAAATAACCCAAGTAGTTACCGCCAAAAGTACATATTACGCTGATGTAGTAGTTTCAGGGGCTGATTATCACCACACCGAAACGCAATTATTACCACCAAAATATCAAAGTTATTCGCATAGGTATTGGGATAGTCGTGTGCTTGCTCCTTCTTCGGTATTATTTTATTTGGGTTTGAACAAAAAAGTAGAAAATTTATTGCACCACAACCTATTTTTTGATACAGATTTTAAGCAACACGCCCACGAAATATATACGCAACCACAATACCCTTCTAACCCACTTTTTTATGTGTCTGTGCCTTCTATCACAGATACAAGCGTAGCCCCAGAAGGTATGGAAAATATGTTTTTGCTCATGCCTATCGCCCCAGATTTGGACGATATGGAAGAAATGCGGGAAAAATATTACCATATCATCATGGACAGATTGGAAAAAATAACCAAACAAGACATTAAAAAACACGTGGTTTTGAAAAGAAGTTTTGCACACAGAGATTTTATACATGATTATAACTCGTTTAAAGGCAATGCTTATGGACTTGCAAATACATTAATGCAAACCGCCATGCTAAAACCTTCTTTAAAAAGCAAAAAAATCAAAAACCTATTTTTTACAGGACAATTAACTGTGCCAGGCCCTGGCGTTCCGCCTTCTTTAATTTCGGGACAGGTCGTTGCAAGGGAAATTATAAAAGAATTTTTGTATTAAAATTTAAAATTATCAGGTTTTTTCAGTTTTAACAAAAGACATTTATGGTAAAATCAGAATGGTAAAATCAGAGAAGAAATATATATTTTATTACAACCACATAGGGTATGCTATAGGAATGTTGGTAGCACTTTTTATTCTAATTATTGATTTTGTGGTTGGAGTGTCACTTATGCACGAGGGACATTATTTATTTTTTTATAATTACTTGGTGGTAGCTTTTTTTCTCATTTATTATTTGATTTATATATTTCAACGATTATCCCAAAATAAGTTTGCTTTTTTTATAAATATAGAAGTTTTTTTTTTGAACATAAACAAATATTATGGGAAGATATGGGGGATTTTTGGTTAAAGATAATTGAATTTAAAGAACATGGACATATAGTTTTTAAATCAGGAAGTAAAATTATTGATACCAACGCTTTTTTGTTCATAAAAGAAAAACGCAAAATAGACGGAAAAGATATCATACATAAAATATGTCTTGATGAATTAGATGGAAGTCATGACGAAGTGCTGAAAAGGTTACAAGAAATGAAAAAATACCCTGAAATCAAAAACACGGATACCCAGCGTATTACCAAATACAAAATGTGGAGGTAAACGACTCATGTATGTTAAATATTAAATCCTTACAATCATTTAAGTAAATTTTTAACCTGAATTAACTTTTAAATTATCTGAACACACTAATTCCTGAAAACCTTTTGTTTATTAAAAAGTATTTTTTGCCTAACTTCTACAATTCGTTTATTAATTTAGTTGTTATTTTAGGCATTTTTTTTTGTGCATTTTTCTTTATTCAAAAAAGTATTCTTTTAGACGAAAGTATTTTTTTAAATAATAATTTTCCTGTTTCGGTTTTTAACATTTCATTATTCAATGCACTCAAAAGCCTACGGTTTTTGGGTGTTTTTGTTTTTGGGGTAGGAATAGGGATTTGGTTTTTGGGGTGGAAATGGGATTTTTTATGGGAAACCTTTGCAGAGAAAATGATTTTTTTTGTGGGAATTTCTGTGCTGATGCTTACATTTTGCTTTTCGCCTTACAATTTTTATGTGGAACAATGGTTTATTTTTGACCGCATTTTATTGGGTAGTTTAGGCATTGTGTGTTTCTTCTGTCCTTCTTTTTTGTTTTTATTTGTTTTATACATTTATTTTTTTGCTTCGCAATTCTCCTACCCTTTTGGCGGACAAGGCTACGAATGGACGTATGATTTGTGGTGCAATGTGCTTTTGTTGGCTTGGAGTGGTTTTTTTATGTTAAAAAAAGAAAAAACAGATTTAGGAATTGAATCAGAAATCCAAACAAAAACTAAATTAAATTCAAAAATAAAACTAAAAGCTAATATCTTTATATGCGTTTATATATATGTACTTACAATGTACGCCTATCCTGCCTATCAAAAAATGGTATTGGGCGAATATGTTGGACAATGGATTTTTGAAAATCAAATCTTCCATTATCTCGTAGCTGGAGATGTGCAGTATTGGGAATTTTACGAAAAAAACTTTATCTTTTTTGAAAATTTATTTAAAAACACAAATATATTACTTGCCTTTTTGGTAATTTTTATTGAAATAGGTTTTTTAGCTTTTTGGCACAAACGATATTTTCAAGTTTTAGCTTTTGGGCGGTTTATATTGCATTTGGGCGTGTTTTTTTTTACAGGCAATACATTTTGGAGTTGGCAATTATTTAATATTTTATTGATTATTCAGATTTTTTATATAGAAAAACAAACAAGAAATATAAAAGACACAGAAAATAATTTTTTAAACCTAATTTTTAAAGGTTTTTATACTGCATTTTTTTTATTTTTTGTAATTTTATTTGGAAATTATTGTTTTTCTGTCAAAAATTTATCTTGGTGGGACAGCAATTTTTATCAAATATATACATTACAAGCAGTTGATGACGCAGGAAATACGCATATACTCACGCCTTATGATTATGCACCTTATACGATTTGGGGTAGAAAAGCACAATTTTACTATTTGCATGACGAGGCATATCTCACAGGTACGTATGGCAGTACAAAAAACTATGCGTTATATAAAGATTTATATCATTTTAATAAAGAAAAAGAAAAAGATAAAAATTTTAATAAAAATTCACAAGCGTTTATTAAAAATATTAAAACAAAATTTGGTAAAAACCTTTACAATCAATCAGAAAAAGAGAAATTCATACGATTTACCAAAAAACTCATTACACATCTTCAGAATCCATCTGCTCCTACTGTCTCATCTATTTTTTCATACATACCTTTGCATTTTTACGTTTCTTTTTCTGATAAAAATGTAAAAAAATTTAACCCACAGAAAATCCAAAAAATTCAAGTGTTATATAAAGAAGTGTTGTATCAATCACAACAAAGGCATAAAAAAAAGGAAGATGCTAAAATAAAACTCATGGAAAAAATAATTTTGGAGGTTGTGCGGAATTAACTTACCCATGTAGAACTATGGAATACCCTAAATTTTGATTAAATTTAGTTAAAATATTACAAAAAGCGTAAAAATTTTTAATATTCATAGACCCAAGCAAAACTTAGTAAATGCGTAACAAAATACTATAAAATCAGCCTTAATAAGCGACAAAACAAAATAATATAAAATAAACATAAAAAAGTATAAAAAAAATGTTTTTTTTTATAAATCAAAGAACTTTTCTTATAAAAGTATGTTATGTTTGTAGGTTTTCATAATTGTAAGTTTTTGATTAGTTAGGTTTCGCAAAAGGCATGGATATTATCCTTGCCTTTTGTTGTTTGTGTCTTGTTATTAATATCATTTTGTTATTTTTGTAAAAAAAATAAAAAAATATGAAAACAAGCACCATTCGCTGGGTTATTGTGTTGGCTACTATTTCGCTTACAGGCATTATCATTATACAAATATTATGGTTTAATAAGGCTTTTCAATTTAAAGAAAAACAAATAGACCAAACCATTTATATTTCTTTGAAAACTGTAGCGGAAAAAATGCTCATGTATAATAATAACCCTGCTATCCTTATCAATCCTGTCATACAAGTATCATCCAACTATTACACAGTGATGATAAACGACATTATCCACGCAGAAACCTTAGAGCTTTATCTCAAAAGTGAGTTTCAATACAGAGGGCTTTTTTTGGATTTTGAGTATGGGATTTATGATTGCACCAGCAAAAAAATGGTGTATGGCAATTATATAGAATCTGATAAAGCCTCTTTTCGCCTCAAACCCAATGTACCTACGCCTACAGTATTGCCTATTTTGACACGTGACAACTACTATTTTGGCATTTATTTCCCAAACAGGAGCGAGTATATGCTTGGGCAAATGGATATGTGGATTTTTACGTCTTTGGTATTGTTGTTGGTCGTGATATTTTTTGCGTATACGATTTGGGTTTTATTGCGTCAAAAACGCCTTTCCGAAATCCAAAGAGATTTTATCAATAATATGACACATGAGTTCAAAACCCCAATTTCTACCATTTCCATATCAAGCGAAGTGCTAATGAAACCTGATATTATCAAAAACCCTGAAAGGCTTTTGAATTATGCAACCATTATCCACAACGAAAATAAACGCCTAAAAAAACAAGTGGAGAAAATCCTCCAAATGGCAACCGTTGAAAAAGAAAACCTAAAACTCCAAAAAGAAGCCTTAGACCTACACGAACTTATCCGAAAGGTGGTACGCAATATGGAAGCAATGCTCAAAGAAGTGCAAGGCGAAATTCATCTTTTTTTGGACAAAAATCCACTCATTCTTAATGCAGATAAACTACATTTGACCAACATTTTATATAATTTATTGGACAATGCCATAAAATATAGCCAAGAAAACCCAAAAATTGAAATTTATACGGAAAACAAAAAAAATGGCATATTGCTTACCATAAAAGATTTTGGCATTGGTATTTCAAAAGAAGATAAAAAATTGATTTTTGACAAGTTTTATCGTGTGCCAACGGGTGATGTGCATGATGTAAAAGGATTTGGTTTGGGGCTTAACTATGTAAAAGTAATGACCGAAACACACAAAGGAAATATCAAAGTAGAAAGCGAACTTGGCAAAGGAACAAGTTTTTTGCTGTATCTGCCTTTTGGATAAAATGATTTTTAAGGTATTTTAAAGCCCCTCCCTTTCGGGGAGGAATTTAGGGTCGGGTTTCTGGGTTTCTCATCAAGTAAAATCACTTAGAGCCTTGTTGGTCAGTAGTTGCAAATGAATTCATAAAATATTTTAGTTAAAAGGATAGTGAATTTTTAAAGTTATGTAAGAATACTTTTTAAAATCGTTCAAAATTTTATCGTTTCTCTGCGTAATTGCTCAACGTTTCACCAGTTTTGAGGTCAAGCATTGTTATAGCAAATGCTTGTCCATCAGACAAAGAGAGATATTCTGTAATACATGTAATATTATTACCCATTTTTTGAATTTTGGTGGTATGCACATTGTCCAAGTTGGCAAGCACAACACTTGTTTCATTCACAAACGTTTTTTCCCAAATCACTTTGCCTGTAGGCACATCAGCACAAAAATAAACAAAATTTTTGTTATTTTGTTTGGTGTCATCTTCTTCTAATTCTTTGCGATAGCGTCCAAAAAAATAAGTATTATCGCCATATAACATTTCACCACCTAAGAAACTTCCTTGCAACATGACCACTTTATTTTGGTTTTTATTACGCTGATTTTTGTTATGCGCTGTGTCATTTTTTAGGCGTTCCCAAGAAGTTTTATCCATCACATTAGAACTTGTTTTTAGATGGTCATAGTTGTATAAAATATGTGTTTTATCACCCATAAGGATAAATTCCGTTTCAATATTGGGTTTGTTGTTATTTGCATACCACCTATACACCAATACACTACGGTCATAATTGTTGCGTTCTTTTTCCTCTAAAAGCAGATTTTCAGCAGGATTATAAAAGTATTTTTCGTTTTTGCGTGTAGTGATGAGATACCATCCCGAATTGCCACCATATCGTTCTATATCCGCAATACCTTCATTGAGTTGTGTATATTTGTTGGCTATTGTTGCTTTTGTTTCTGTGATGTCGCCTGTTTTTAAATCTCTTACTTCATAAAAATTTTTGGCACAAAAATAAATTTTGTCTTTTACAACTTCGTTTTGCTCATAAATACTTGACATAAAATTCACATCATCTTTGAGTGTAATTTCTTTGATGATAGATTTTTTTTGTGTATCTATAATGCGTGCTTTGTATTGGCGAATGTAGGTATTATTTTTATACACTTGGTTGTAATAAATCGCCCACACATAACTTTTGTCTTGTGCAATGCCTCCTGTAACTTTTGCTAAGGTAATTGAGCGAGAAGTGGCTATGCTTTTATTTTGTATAACCCCTTTTCTGGAAGTTAATTGTGAAGCACTTTGCCCAACAAATGTCAAAAAACCTACCGCTATGATACCGCCAAATGCAATAATTGCCCCTAACATAACCACAATAAAACCGTTGTTTTTAGCAGGTGGTGCATATTGTTTATTAAATTCTTTGGGAACAGTATTATTTTCCTGAAAACTGCTTATTAATGCAAATGCTTTTTGGTGATGTGGGTCTATTTTTGTTACTTTTTTAGCGTATTCTATGGCAGTTTCTTTGTCCTTTTTTTGGTGTTTTTGGTGAAAAATACCTTTATGACAAGAAGCCAACGCATACAAAATTTCAGGGTTTTGAGCGTCTAATACAGAGGCTTGCGAAAACTCTTTTAAAGCATCTTCATAATTGCTGTATTTGAGGTAATTGTTGCCTGCGGTTACATAGTTATCTTTTGCTTTGTTGATTTCAGACACATTAAAGCCTAAACGTGTCGCAATTTCTTCTAATTCTTGTTTGGAAATTTGCTCATTTTGATTTTTATTCTGCAACGCAATAAGTTGTTGGATATATTGTTCAATGTTAGTCATAGGATTATAAATATTGGGTTATAGGTTGTTTTTTAACTTATTTTTTTTTATCACAAATATATATGATTTCTTAAAGAAAAATACAAAATATCTACTAAACTATTTTTATTTTTTAGTACGATTTTGGGGACACGAAAGAATATTATGGGTTAATATCTAAAAAAATATTGTTATTTTCAACGAATGTTGTCCCATTTGTTTCAATAATAATATCAAGTAGTAATCCATCTTTTTGCTGTTCCAATGAAATATAAATTTCATTTCCATTCAATAAATTTTGAAATTCTCCTGAAGGTTAAAATCTTATTAAACATAGTTCTTTTTTTAAGTTTTTGATTTTAATTTTAATTTTGTTAAAGTGTTAAAATTATCATAAATATACTTTGTATCTGTTTAATTTTACTATATCAATAAAAAATATTTTTGTTTTTTTCGTATAATTTTCGTAAGTTTAGTTTTTTTTATGCGTAAATTTAGTTTTACACAAAGTTTTTGCATGAAAATTTTTACTTAGCGTTTGTTATTTATCGTTTTAAATATTTTTGATGAAAATAGAATATATCAACAACCCAACATTACTTGCTGATTGTGTCAAACACTTAGAAACACAGTCAATTATTGCCTTAGATTTAGAATTTGACAATTATCATTTCCATTATGGTTTTAAATTATGCCTTGTGCAAATTGCTTCCAAAGAACGTTGTTTTGTGATTGACCCTTATGAAGTAGAAATAAATTCGCTTTTTGGGGTATTAGAAAATCCGAAAATCCAAAAAGTATTACACAGTGTTGGCGAAGATTTGAGGCTTTTACAGTTGTTAGGGTGTTTTTGTAAAAATATTTTTGATACATATATTGCTTGTCAGTTGCTCAATCATAGTTTATTGGGGCTGGACAAAGTAATTTATTTTACCCTTGATATCGTAGTAGATAAACAAGCACAATCAAGCGATTGGACGGTACGTCCCCTTACCAAAACACAAATCATGTATGCAGGCAATGATGTAATATATTTGATAGATGTAAAAAATGTATTGGAAAAAGAAATTGAAAAGAAAAATATGACTGCATGGCTTCACGAGGAAAATGTGCATTATGATAGTTTTATTTTTCCATTAGAAACTTCACCCTTTGACCTTAGAAAATTGGGGAAAGATGAAGAAAAATTTTATTCACCTTATGACTTTCATATTTTGCTTGAAGTATTGAAATTTAGGGAAGAAAAAGCTGTGTTTTTTGATAGACCGCCACACCAAATTTTTAGCAGAGATGTTGCCAAAACACTTGCATTTTCACCACAAAAAGGACAAGATTTTTTGGAAACAAGAGGTATTATGCGTTACCTCAAAAATATAGAATTTGAAGAAGAATTTATCAAAATCGTAGAAAATGCCCACCAATACGCAGAAGAACACCAACTATCTAAAAATATTCTGCCAAAAAACAATGAACAACAGAAAAAAAATAGCGATAGGAAAGAATATAATTTTAAAAATAATAAACAAATTACCCAAAAACTTGATACGGTTTTTAGCCCTATTCAACAAAAAATTACTGAAAAATATGGCGAAAACCTTGCACGCAAAATCCTAAGTACAAATACAGCACGTGAAATCGCAGGAAAAACTCTCAAATTTGAAAATATAAAGTTTCAATACAAAAAAGATATTATTTTTGAAGTTGCCAAAGAATTAAACATTAGTTTAACAGAATTTTTGTAAATTAAAAGGTTATTTCCCACCATTTTTTTCAAATTTCTATTTAATTAAAATTGTTCTCACTACCATACAAACTTTAAAAAACACATTCATAACGAAAAAAAGGCTTTTTTTAGTGTTTTTTACTGGGAAATAACTCGTTTCTTTGGAAAATTAAAACAAATATGATGTTTAACGTTGTTTTCAGTTTGTATTTTTCAAAAAAATCAGGGTGAGACCTCCGTAAACTACAACAGTACAGACCCTATTTTTAGAACAATGGTATTAAAAATATTGTGTTTAAATCGTTACAAAGCACTTTTTTTTAAATTCTAAAAAGATGTATAGTAGTAGGAAAAACTTCAATTACACTATATTTAGTGCATGATTAAAAATTAAATTTTGTGTATTAATCCCCCCTTTGGGTGTTAGAGGGCTTTTTTTAAAATTGAAAATAAATAAAAGGCTGAATATCTGCCACACGCACCTGAAACAATAAAAATCCTACTGCAAAAATAATCAATGCTTTTATCAAGTCAGGCATTCCGCCAAAACGGATAGCAATTTCATCTTTCCAATATTTAGGTAAAATATGCCCCAAATACCCCACAAACATTACCAAAAATACTTGATAATACCCCACTAATACCTGCCCTGCAACTTGTGGATTAAATGCCATGCCTATTTGCCAAAGGATTTTATAGACAATATCCATATTGTCCGCCCTGAAAAATATCCAACAAAATGCCACAAAATGAAAGGTAAAAATTTGTCCTAAAAACCTGCGAAAACCTGTTGGATTATCTTTTGGGTTTTTTAAAACATATTCCAACCAAACTTTGTGTAACGCCAATGCCAATCCATGCAAACTGCCCCAAATAATAAACCGAATACTCGCACCATGCCACAATCCACCCAAAAACATAGTAAGAAACAAGTTGATATATTGCCTCGCTTTGCCATGTCTATTGCCTCCAAGCGAAATATACAAATAATCTCTTAGCCAACTTGACAATGAAATGTGCCACCTACGCCAAAAATCTGTAATGCTGACCGAAGTATAAGGCGAATTGAAATTGACACTTAATTTGAAACCCAACAACAACGACAAGCCTATCGCCATATCGCTATAACCCGAAAAATCGCAATAAATTTGTATCGCATAACCATACACCGCCATCAGATTTTCAAAACCTGAAAATGAACTTGGACTATTAAAAACCCTATCTACAAAATTGGTAGAAATATAATCCGAAATTAAGATTTTTTTGATTAAACCATTTAATATCAAAAAAATTGCCTGCCCATATTCTTTTTCTGTAAGGCGATAAGGCTCATAAATCTGTGGCACAAATTCAGAAGCACGCACAATCGGACCCGCCACAAGTTGTGGGAAAAAGCTCACAAAAAACGCAAAATCCCAAATATTTTTGACAGGTTTTAGTTCATTTCTATAAATATCAATGGAATAACTAAGCGTTTGGAAGGTGTAAAATGAAATACCAACAGGCAAAATAATTTTGTCAATAGGTAATTTTGTACCAAAAATATTATTTGAACATGATGCCAAATAATCTATAACTTTGATATTGGTTGAAAAAGTTTGGTTGAAGATATCTGTAAAAAAATACGTATATTTGAAATACACCAACAAACCCAAATTTATAACCAAACTTGTTATAATAAGCCAGTACCGCTTTGATTTGTTATCAGAAGCATATATCATATTGCCAATCACATAATCTACCACCGTAGAAAATATTAATAAACCAAAAAACCAACCACCTGATTTATAATAAAAAAACAAACTGACAATAAGTAGGAAAAAATTTCGCCAAAAAATACGTTTGTATATCAGCGAAAATATAGCCATTACAAACAAAAAAAAGCCCCAAAATATTGCTTGGGTAAATATCATTGGCTCTTTTTCGTTGAATAATAAAAAATCTTGTAAAAATTGAAACATGATAGTTTTAGTTTTTTCAGTAGTCTGTTTTTCAGTTTATTCAGTATTTAGTTTTTTTCGGTTAATTCAGTTTATTCAGTATTTAGTTTTTTTTTGTTAATTCAGTTTTACTGAAAAAACTGATTACTGACAACTAAAGAATTCGTTTTATACACACCAATTTTTGGGTATAATTTGGGTCAAAATGGATGCCTGTGATGGCTACACCCCACAAAGTAGCGTGTATTACTTGTACGCCTTTGGTGCGACTATTGCTATGTACTATAGCAGTGTGTGTATATACATAACCTTTGCCTGCAGGATAGCCATAATACGCCAAATCGCCCGATTGGGCTTCTTTTTCGCTTACAAACTTACCCAAAAGCACTTGGTCACCAGATACACGTGGAATTTTGTACCCAAAATTTTGAAAAACGTATAACGCATAGCCCGAACAATCAAACCCGCCAGGTTGTGTACCGCCCCACGCATATCTCGTACCCATAAATTTTTCTGCGAAAAGCCTTATACTATCACGTTTTGCTTCCATTTTATCGGGTTTGAGGTTTGAAGGCTCATTGCCCATAGAAGCAGATTGATGTGTGATAAGGGTATCTTTTAAAAAAAAATTTTTTGCAAAAATAGGGGAAAAACAACTCAAAAAAGTTATTGTTCCAAGTAAAAATACTTGTAAAAAGGTAATTTGCATGACGTATAAAATAGTTTTAAGCTAAAAATTTTGGAAAAAGGAATACAAAACTACAATAAAAATTACGTCTTTTCAAATAAAAAAATACGAAAAATCTATTTTTTATTTCTCAAACAATCCGCAAGTACATTTTTTACCTCCTCTGGAAAACCCGAAAGACCAGGAATGTCATTATATTCTACAATATATCTGTTGCCATTTTTTTCTTCCAGCACATCAATCGCAATAATATCTGCATTCAAAAAATATTTCAATTTCTTTATCTGGGTTGTCAAAAATCCATCTTGTTCCACCAATATAAAATCAGTTGTTTGGACATTTGCTTTCCAAAACTTGCCTTTTCGTGCCATTGCCCATACTTTATCACCTATTGCCAAATAGCGAATGTCTTTGTCATATTTGATAAAAGGCTCAATCGTGATATAATCTTCTGAAATAAACAAAAGGTCTTTTACATCTTGCCATTTTTCTTCATTTTCTACCAATACTTTCCCGAAACCACCATGGTAATTACCTGCTTTTACAACAAATGGGAATGGGATTTCTATGTTTTTGAGTTGTGTAGAATTTGTTGCAACATTGAAAGGGATTAAAGGTAAATCACATTCTTTGAGTACATTAAGCATTGTGAGCCTATCATAGCCTTTGGTCAATACTTTCGCAGTATTTACACAATGTATTTTGGATAATTCAATAATATCAAGAGCATTTTTATGCTTTGCATTTGGTTTGATTGCACCTACTCTCCACAAAATTTTATTGGGCTTACAAACACCTTTTTCATCAATTGCATAAAGTTGATTGTCTTTTAATAACCAATCTGTATTTTGGATTTTTTTTTGTTCTACCTTAAATTCGGGCAAATATTCTTGCCAATAATTTTCGCCATTTACCACTAAAATTGTGTCCATTGTAGTTTTTTAAGGTTTTTTATTTATAAAATATAGGTTTAAAGAAATGTATAAAAACTGATTACTGACAACTGGAAAAAACTAACAACTTTAATTTTCTTTTTTCTTTTCAAAACTTAAATTTCTCAAATCTTTTGCAAAAATAAAAGTTATTACCACCACCAAAAGCGTCATACTTCCCCCAAAAAGTACCGAAGGGACAAGCATTAAATAATGTGCCATCAACCCAGATTCAAATGCACCAAGTTCGTTGGACGAAGATATAAACATACTATTGACCGCAGATACACGTCCTTTCATATCTGCTGGTGTGTATATTTGGGCAATATTACTGCGAATAATCACGCTCACGCTGTCCAAAATTCCACTCAAAAACAAAAAGAACATAGACAAATAAAAATTTGTAGAAAGCCCAAAACCAATAATACACAAACCAAAACCTGCCACACACGCCAACAACAAATGCCCTGCACCTTTTCCAATGGGATAATACGCCAACACAACCGCAGTAAGCACCGCCCCAATACCTGACGAAGCACGCAAAAAACCCAAACCTATCTCGCCTACATGTAATATATCAGACGCAAAAGCAGGCAACAATGCCACCGCTCCGCCAAATAATACCGCAAATAAATCTAAGGAAATAGCACCCAATAAAATAGGTGTAGAAAATACAAATTTTAAGCCTACCGAAAGTTTTGAAATAAAACCTTCACCCGCTGTTTTTTTGGCAACAACAGGTTTACTTTTGATAAAACTAATCGCAATAACCGCCAAAAACAACAATACCGTTTGTACAATATATGCCACTTGTACGCCCAAATACCCATATAACAACCCTGCTACAATAGGCCCAATGACCATACTTCCCTCCCAAATGGTACTATTCCACGAAATGGCATTGGGCAAAGCCTTTGTAGGAACTACCTGCGAAAGCAGTCCAAAATTGGCAGGCGAAATAAATCCTCTCGCAAGTCCTGTAATAAAAATAATAACAAAAATAGGATATAACTTATTGATTTTCAATACATTCAAAGCATCAAAACTCAATATTGTAAGCATCAAAGATGCCACAAAAAGCACAATAATTGAAATAGAAATAATGCGTTTCCTGTTATACATATCTGCCAAATATCCTGCATACAACGACACGCCAATAGAAGGCAATGCTTCTGTAAGCCCAATCATACCAAGCATAAAAGGACTATTGCCACTCAATTTATATACTTGCCAGCCTACAATCACCGCTTGCATTTGTATAGCCAATACAAAACACGCCCTCAATGTCAAAAAATAACGATATTCCACAAAAGCAAATGCTTCATAAGGATTGTTTTTATCTTGCATACTTATCTTAAATAGTTGTTTTTTTTAAGAAAAAATTTACTAAATATTTACTCAAAAATGAAAAAAACATCATAATTTTTATGATGTTTTTATAGAATTTAGAGGCAAAAATAAAGTTGTTTTTTTATATTTATTTCCCCCTTTGGGGATTAGTTGGCTAAATAATTATGCAACAAGTGTATCTAACACAGTTTTGTATGCCAAAAGTGCAATATCACGTGCTACACTTTCGTAGTCTTCTACTTCCATTTCTTCTTCATACACAGGCATTTGTAGATATGGGTTATCTTCGTCTTCTTCGTTTTCATCATCTTCTTTGCCATAATCGTATGCCAAACTCAAAAGATACGTAAATAAATCAGGTTGTGGGTGGTTTTGGGCGGTAGTTTGGAAAAAGTCTGCAAATTCTTCTTCTTTTTCCAATCCGTGCAAATAATCCATCATTTTCTCATTTTTTTCAAAAGCATCTGTGATAGCATCTTGTGATACAAGCGGAAGATTTTTATTTTTAGCAGAAAGGATATACCAAGTTTGAACACCTACAAAGTACAAAAATTCAACGGTTTCATCACTAAGGTCTTCTGCAAATTCGTTCCAAAGAAATTCAGCCAAATGTGGTTGTTCTTTGTCAAATTTATCCATTACTGTCTGAAATTCTTTTTCAGAGATTGAAGAAAAATGTTCGTTTGTTGCAACGATTTCATCAATATTTATTTTGTTATTAGCCATATTAAAATTTTACCTTTATTTATCTTTTTTAAATTAAACTTTAAATAAAAAAAGGATTTTTAGTTCAAAAAATTTTGCAAATGTAGTGATTTTTCTTTGAAAATTTTTATAAAAAAAATAAAATTTGGTGTATCATATTTTTAAAATCGGAACTATTTCGTGTAAATCTTCCTAAAAATAAACCATACAAATTTTTGGTTTAAAATAATTTTTGGACAAAATAGTAGTTTTTATGAGAAAATTGCTTTTGTAAAATTTTGTTTTTACATTTGTGAATATAGACTTAAATCCGTGTCAATTAACAAGTTAAGTGTTATTTCATCAACAAATTTCGCAAGTGGAACAAAGACATATTTTCAAAAGAAAAATATCATAAAGAAAAAATATCATACAAGGAAATAACTTAAACTCATTTTGGACACAAATAACTCCAATTTGGATACAACCAAATTTTATAAAATCTTGAACTTTGCACTTCATAATTAAACAAATAAAATGATGAAGTACAAAATTTTAGGAAATACAGGTTTGAAAGTTTCAACCCTTTGTTTAGGTACAATGAACTATGGCGGAAAAGGTTTTTTTGGCTACATGGGCAATCTTGAACAAAAAGAAGTTGATGAGCAAATCAAAACGGTAACAGAAGCAGGCGTTAATTTTATTGACACCGCAAATATTTATTCTGAAGGGCTTTCAGAAATAATGATTGGTCAAGCCATCAAAAATCTGGGCATCAATAGAGATGATTTGGTTTTGGCAACAAAAGTAAGAGGAACTACTGGCAAAAGCCAAAACGACCTTGGGCTTTCAAAAAAGCATATTATCCAGCAAGTAGAGGCAAGTTTAAAAAGACTTGGCACAGACTATATTGACCTTTACCAAATCCACACAGCAGACCCATTAACGCCAATCGAGGAAACAATTAAAACATTGGACGATTTGGTAAGGAGTGGCCAAATTAGGTATTTTGGGGCAAGCAATATGAGTGCTTGGCAACTAATGAAAGGGTTGGCTTTTTCCCAATATAATCATTTGGATAGGTTTGCTTCTTTTCAGGTCAATTATTCATTAGACGTTAGAGATGTAGAACGTGAAATTGTTCCGTTGTTATTAGACCAAAAAGTGGGTATGATGGTTTGGAGTCCGTTAAGTGGCGGTTTGCTTACAGGTAAATACAAAAGAGACGGAAATAAAGAAGAAGGAAGGTTAAATAATTTTCCATTTCCACCATTTCACGAAGAAAGAGCCTATAATGTGTTGGACGTACTTGCACCAATGGCAAAACAAAAAAATGTATCCATTGCACAGTTGGCGTTGGCTTGGTTATTACATCAATCTGTGGTAAGTAGCGTTATTATTGGGGCAACTAAATTACATCAATTAGTGGATAATTTAAAAGCGATTGATGTTGTTTTTACAGAAGTTGAACTAAATCAACTATATGAAGTAAGTAAACTACCAGTTGAATATCCTGCAAATGTTTTGGAAATTATGACAATGGACAGAAGCACAGGAATTGATTTTCAAAATGCTTAAATTTGCACACCACTAATATAAATAACACAGACAACAATAGACAGTAATCTATTATTGTCTGTTCATTTTGAAATATGAAAAATACAGCGTCAAATATCAAAAAAATAAGTTCAGTAAAAGAATTGCACGCTTTTTTAGGTCTGTCAAGCCCTTTAAATCCATTGATTACCATAATTGACCATGCTAAAACGATAAATAATAATCAATCTCAAAATCAAAAACTGCTTTTAGACCTTTATAATATTTCTATCAAAAGAAGTTTTAAAGGTCAATTAAAATATGGCAAAAATAAGTATGATTTTGATGAGGGAACAATGTCTTTTATTGCCCCAAATCAGGTTATAGCCATTGACAATGAGGAAGATAGAAATGATGATGGTTGGTCATTGATATTTCATAGTGATTTAATTAGGCAATATCCTTTGGGCAAATCTATTAAAAATTATGGCTTTTTTAGTTATGAAATAAATGAAGCCTTGCACCTTTCTGATGAAGAAGGAAAAACGATTGAAATAATAATTGGAAACATTCAAAATGAAATCATTTCACGTTTAGATAATTTTAGCCAAGATGTAATATTTTCAAATTTGGAATTGCTTTTAAGTTATTGTAATCGTTTTTATAACAGGCAGTTTATGACAAGAAAAATGGCTACAAACGATTTGCTTACAAAATTTGACAACCTTTTGGAACAATATTTTTCGGATAATGCAGAACTCGTATTACCAACCGTTGAAAAATTAGCAAATGAACTTAATGTTTCTTCTTTCTATTTGAGTGATATGTTGCGAAGTGTAACAGGACAAAGTACACAACAACACATTCATAATAAACTCATTGAAAAAGCAAAAGAAATATTAACCACAACCGAATTGAGCGTTAGTGAAATTGCTTACCAATTAGGGTTTGAATATCCACAATCATTTAGCAAATTATTTAAAAATAAAACAAATTTAACACCAATAGCATTTAGACAATCTTACAACTAATCCATACAAAAATGAAAATAATTGAAATTACTTTTGGCGAGTTTACAATCACAACAGACAAATCAAAAATGGACGTTTTTGCAATACATGATTTCCTATCAAAATATGCAGGTTGGAGTGATAATATTCCTTTTGATATTGTAAAAACTTCTATTGACAATTCCTTAAATTTTGGATTATTTCACAACGATAAACAAATTGGTTTTGCAAGGGTTATTTCAGATTTTTCTACGATTGCATATTTAGGTGATATTTATGTTTTGGAAAATTATCGTGGGCAAGGGCTTTCCAAAAAACTAATGGACGTTGTGATAACACACCCAAATTTACAAGGACTAAGAAGATGGATTTTATTGACATCTACAGCAAATTGGCTTTATGAAAAATATGGCTTTACGCAATTACCCAAACCAGAAATATACATGGAACTATTTAATCCAAATGTGTATAAAACAGACAAATAAAACCATATTTTTTAGCAAAAAATCTTATAAAAAGTCTATTTTGCTGTATTTCAAATATGTTTTTTTATGTGATTTTTAAAACAGTATAAGACAATAAAGAATTTATATATTGCTTTCCACAAAATTTTATTCTGTATTTTTTTTGACTTTATACAAATTATGCCTAACTTTGAAAAAAATTTTAAACCGTTTTATAAAATTTAAAATTATTTTTTTAAACAATTTCCTTAAAATATTTTTTTTAATTGGGGATTTTAATCAAATAATTGGATTTAATAAAACAAATTTATCTAAAAAAAGCATAAAAAAATCATGTTAGAAGCAACAAAAGCAACTTTCAAAGTAAAAGACATGACCCTCGCAGCGTGGGGACGTAAAGAGCTTACATTAGCAGAAGCAGAAATGCCAGGTTTGATGGCACTTCGCAAAGAATATGGCAGTAGCCAACCACTCAAAGGCGCACGTATTGCGGGTTGTTTGCACATGACTATCCAAACAGGCGTACTTATTGAAACTTTGGTTGCACTTGGTGCAGAAGTTACTTGGTCATCTTGCAATATTTTTTCTACACAAGACCATGCAGCAGCAGCAATTGCTGAAAGAGGTGTACCTGTATTTGCTTGGAAAGGCATGAACGCAGAAGAATTTGATTGGTGTATTGAACAAACTTTATACGCTTTTGAAGGCGGAAAACCACTTAATTTAATTCTTGATGATGGTGGCGACCTTACAAACATGGTATTGGACAAATATCCTGAACTTGTACCAGGCATCAAAGGTCTTTCAGAAGAAACTACAACAGGTGTGCACCGTTTGTATGAAAGGATGAAAAAAGGTACTTTGGCACTCCCAGCTATCAACATTAATGACTCTGTTACAAAATCAAAATTTGATAACCTTTATGGTTGCAAAGAATCTTTGGTTGATGCAATCCGTAGAGCAACTGACGTAATGATGGCAGGTAAAGTAGCAGTAGTAGCAGGTTTTGGTGATGTAGGAAAAGGCTCTGCAAAATCACTTAGTGGTGCAGGTGCAAGAGTTATCGTTACTGAAATTGACCCAATTTGTGCGTTGCAAGCTGCAATGGAAGGTTTCCAAGTAATGAAAATGGAAAACGCTGCCAAAGTAGCAGATATTTTTGTAACTGCAACAGGTAACGTAAATATCTTGTCTGAAAAACATTTCCGCAACATGAAAGATAAAGCTATTGTTTGCAATATTGGACATTTTGACAATGAAGTGGATATGGCGTGGCTTAATACAAACTACGGTCATACAAAAGATGAAATCAAACCACAAGTAGATAAATATACGATTGATGGCAAAGATGTAATTGTACTTGCAGAAGGTCGTCTTGTAAATTTGGGTTGTGCGATGGGACACCCTTCTTTTGTAATGTCTAACTCTTTTTGCAACCAAACACTTGCACAACTTGAACTTTGGACAAATACAAAAAATTACGACAAAAATATCGTTTATACACTCCCTAAACATCTTGACGAAAAAGTAGCATTCCTCCACTTGGCTAAAATTGGTGTTGAACTTGATACTTTGACAGACGAACAAGCGGAATATATTGGTGTAACAACGAAAGGACCTTTCAAATCTGAAATGTATCGTTACTAAAATTTTAAATTAAAAAAAAGAAAAATCACCTTTTAATACTTTATAAGGTGATTTTTTTATTTCTATCGCCCTTTATTTTATGATACTAAAATATTTTTTTTGTTTAATTTTATTTGTTGCCTACTCATTTTCATTTGCCCAAACACAACAAGTGCAAATTGAGGCAATACAAAAATTCCAAGAGGAATTAAATAACGAATACAAAAATCCTGAAAAATCGCCTCTTTCACCTGAAAAATTAGGATTATTTGAAAAACATACCTTTTTTGAGGTAAACCTTGATTATTGTGTAAAGGCTACGCTAAAAAAAACGCCAAAAGCAAAACCGTTTTTGATGCAAACAACAAAAGGCAAGACAGAATATACAAAGTATGCAGAAGCACATTTTGAAATTAAAAACAAAAAATACAAACTTAATCTTTATCAGGCTTTATTTCTAAAAAATGTAAAAGGATATGAAGATTATTTGTTATTGCCATTCAAGGATGCTACTAACGGATTAAAAACCTATAAAGGAGGAAGGTATATCTCTCTAAGAACGACAGATAATAATACGATTATGATTGATTTTAACCAAGCATATAATCCTTATTGTGCTTACAGCGATAATTATGCTTGTCCTATCGTACCAAAAGAAAATACATTGCCCATAGAAATCCCAGTAGGAATCCAACTAAATTAAGTAACAAAATATAGCATTTGGAGCTGTTCTTGGTAGGTAATTTTTAAAAAATATAGTCAGACCTTCGCTTTGTTCGGTACAGACCATGTTTTTTAAAAATGTTATAAAAAATCTTTTCAAACAACTTAAAAGTACTTTTTTTATTTTTTAAAAATATATGAGCTATATTTATTTTTTTTATTCCTGAAAAACATGAAAGTAAAACATTACTTATATTTATGTATTAGCTTGCTTATTTTGATTTTTATAGGTTTGTGGGCTTTTAAGAAAGGTTATTTTAATGGTAATATTTTTGTAAATCAGCAAAATGATGTTGTAAATGGTATTTCGGTTGGGCAGAAAATTGATAGTTTAAATGGCGTTTTTGTATATTACAATGGCAATGTAAGCACTGTAATTGGCAGAAATACTACCCCAGATGGGTATAATTTGGGGCTAAAATACCAATGTGTTGAATTTGTAAAACGTTATTATTATGAATATTTGCAACACAAAATGCCTGATAGTTATGGACATGCCAAAGATTTTTTTGATAAATCATTGTCGGATAACCAAAAAAGCAAAAAACGGAATTTGACACAATACACAAACCCAAGCAGAACAAAACCAAAAATTAGTGATTTATTGATTTTTGATAAAACAACTTTTAATCAATATGGGCATGTTGCCATTATCTCAAATGTTACAGAAAAAGAAATAGAAATTATACAACAAAATCCTGGCAAATCAAGTAAATCACGTGCAACATATCCGCTTGAAAACATAAACGGGAAGTGGGAAATCAAAAGCAAGTATATTTTGGGTTGGTTACGGAAAGAATAATATAAAAGATTAGTATAAAAAATAATGCTAAAAATTACCCCTTTGGGCGTTAGAGAGCTGTAATTCTTCTTTCCTTTCCCTATAGACATATTCGCAAATTAAAAAAACGCCAATGACAGTGCTAATGTGCCACAAAAAATGCGAACCCATGAACAAGATATGCGTAACACGTTTGTCTAATCCTCTGAAAACCAATGCCAAAATAAAAAATAAAACACCAAATATCAACCAACCTGCATTTTTATAATTCCTTTTTTGCAACATCAAAACCATAGGCAAAAAAAGCATGGTACCACGCAAAAAATAACCAATATTTATTCCCATAGATGGTGGAAATAGATAATGTGCAACAATATGCAAACCTATAAAAACCAATACAGCACACACACCACGCCCTATACCACCCAATATTTTGCCCCAAAAATCAGCGCTCAAACCCAACATTAATACCAAAACAGGGGCAAAATCCATGACCAACCAAACTGTATTATTGCGGAAAGCATGAAATAACGTACTACCAAGTCCATTCAAAAACAACAAAGGCAATGCAAGCGTAATTGTGAGATATTGCACATATTTACCACTCAAAAGGTATGAATAATAAAGTATAGGAAAAAAAAACGCAAGTGAAGAAATTGCATTATATGGCTCTACCAACCAATAAGCAGGATTTGTTTCTGCATAATAACTACCGCCATCAGGCATGATTTTTTGAATTTGTAAAAGCATTTGTTTTTTGGATTATTGCACTGCCATAGCGATACACCCTACATACAGATTATTCGCACCTGCTTGTTTGAGTGTGTGCAAACATGATAAAATAGTGGCACCTGTTGTGATGACATCATCAACAACCAGAATATTTTTGCCTTTGATATGCGTAAAATCTTGTATAGAAAAAATCCCTTCTACATTTTTTTTACGCTCTTGTTGTGATTTTTTGGTTTGGGTTTCGGTCGATTTATGGCGAATAAGCCAATCATCAGACCAGTTAATTTCTAATTGTTCTGCGATACCTTGTGCGAAACCAGCACTTTGGTTGTAACCACGTTGTCTTTTGCGATTAGCGTGCAAAGGGATAGGGATTACACTATCTATTTTTCCTTGAAAATTATTATTTTTCAAATTTTCGCCTAATTTTATGCCTGCAAAATGGCTTATTTCAGGGTGGTTGTAATATTTTAGGTTGTGTAAAAGGGTTTGAACAATGCCTTCTTTATTAAAATACCAAAGCGAAAAAGCATGTTCCAAAACAATATCTAAAGACGAAAAACGCATGAAAAGATTGTTTTCTTTGTGCATGCTGTAATCTGTAACAGGCAATTCTAATGTGCAAGTAAGACACAAAAGGCTTTCCCCTCTTGCCAGCGTGGTTTTGCATGCTAAACAACATTCAGGAAAAACCGTTTGCAAAAATGCGTTGAGCCAATTCATTTTTAAAAGTTTAAAAAAATATTTTAAGGTTAAAAATTAAATTTCCTCATTATTTTTTATATCTGTCCCTTGTGTGGTATTAGGTGTATGTGTTGTTGGTGCTTGGTGTCCTTGATTTGAGTTTTCTTGTGTTTGTGTGATGATGCTTGTCATTTTTTTCATGACTTCATAAGGATTTTCTACACAATGCCAACAATCATACGTACTACCATTTTTATCAGTTTTTCCTGTAAAAAAACGAACTGTACCCACACCAAATATATTTTCTATGGGGTTTATGCTTACGCTTACTTCAATAATTTTTTTGTAATCAACAGCAATAAAATCTGTGTTAAAAACACCTGTTTTGAGCATCATTCTTTTATTTGAATACGCATAAGATTCATTTTGATACGCAAAATATTGCCAAGCACACAAAGCTAACGCAACCAAAAAAAAGCTAAACGCATTGGTAAATAATTCTTCTGAAAATGGTTTCCCATACATTACAAAACTATATGCTGCTCCATATACCGAAAGCATTTGCGATAAAATAACCAAACTCGCCACACCCAAAGAAATAAGCACAAATGGTGCAAGTTTGGGTTTAGTTGCCCAGAGAATAGTTTCATTTTCTTCCCTTATTTGTTCAAATTCAGGTAAAATATTTTCTTGAAAAGTTGTCATGGAAATTAGGAATTAAAAATTAGGAATTACGAATATTACAAATAATAATAAAAACCAAAAACGAATTTACAAGTAATTTATTTGAGAAAATTAATTAAAGTCTTGGTTAAAATTTACATTTTCCAAACACTAAAATATGATTTCTTTTCCAAAAAACAAAAAATAATACTTTTTTATGAAAATTATAAAAAAAATATTTATTAATCAACTAAAAATTAATGGAATTTTTTTTGATAAAATAGGTTAAAACGAATTTTATGGATTTTATAAAAAAAAATCTTAAACCCAATATATTTTAAGGCTTCCGCATAAATGTTAAAAAAACCGAAAATTCTTAATTCTTAATTATTTATGTTATTCTTAATTATTTATGTTATTTTATCTCAAATTCCAACATTTTTTCATTTTCTAAAAAACCTGTTAATTTATCCCCAATATTTACCGCACTTACGCCTGCGGGTGTGCCTGTGAAGATAATATCACCAATTTTTAGTGTAAAAAATTTAGAAATATAGCTTATAATCGTATTAAAATCAAATAACATCATATTTGTATTTCCTTTTTGGCGTGTTTCCTGATTAACATCAAGATGAAAATTAATGTTTTTGAGGTCAGCAAATTTTTCTATTGATACAAATTCTGAAATAGGTGCAGCCCCATTAAAACCTTTGGCGATTGTCCAAGGGAGGCTATTTTTTTTGGCGTGTGTTTGCAAATCTCTTGCAGTAAAATCGATACCGATGCCTATTTCCGAAAAATATTTGTGTGCAAATTCAGGGGCAATATTTTTACCTTCTTTACCAATACGCAAGATGATTTCTATTTCGTGGTGAATATCTTTGCTAAAATCTGGGTAATAAAAAGGCTCTCCATTGCGTAAAATAGCAGTATCAGGTTTCATAAATACAACAGGTTCGCCCAAATCTGCATTATTGAGTTCTTTGATGTGTTCCGCATAGTTGCGACCAATGGCTAATATTTTCATTTTTTTTAAAGGGGAAACAAACGTAAAAGTATTTTAATTATAGATTAAAATTGCCCCTTTGAAATTTTAAGGGGCTTTTTTTATTTTTTACTACAAATTTTGGCGTGGAGGGCGTTTATGGTTTTGTTGGTTTTGATTCTGTTGGTTTTTATTTTGGTCGTGTTGTTGTTTATTTTTTTGGTTTTGTTTTTTTTCTGGTGGGAGTTCCGTAAAATCGGGCAATTTGGGTAAATTAAATGATTTTGGGGGGGTATGTTTTTTCGGTTGTTCTTTTGGGTGTTGTTCTGATAGTTTTTGTTGTTCTGGTTTCCTTTGTTGAAAATTTTGTTGTTTTTGTGGGTTTTCTTTTGGGTAATTTTTATCGTGTTGGAATTTTTCGTTTGACTTTTTGTCAGTTGGTTTTTGTTGGTTGGTGTTTACTTGGTTTTTTTCACTTTGCAAAATTTTTGATTCGTTAAAATCCAAATCTTCAAAATTAGGCAATGGGTGGTCAAAAGGTATTCTATTTTTTTGTTGTTTGGTCAAATATTCATCATTGAATTTGTTAGTTTTTTCTGTATTTTCATTGGTTTTTCTTTCGTTTGGTTTTTGGTCATTAAATTTTCTTTCGTTTGGTGTTTTATGTTGTTGTCTTTTTTCGTTTGGTGTTTTTGTATTTAGAGGTTTTTCGTTTGTTCTTTTCTCATTTTCCCCTTCGTTGTTTCTCATTTTCGGTCTTGGTTGCCTTGCTCGTTCTGTGCGTGCATTATCTCTTTTTTCCTTTCTTAGGCTATTTTCAACTTTATCTTTAAAAATATCCCTTTTTTGCCTTTTTTCTTGTCTTTCTATGCGTGCAAGAATATTAGAGGATGCATTTTGTTTGGTTTCTATTTCGTTTTCCAACAAATTGGCAGGTTCTATATTTTGGTCATTCATGGCTAAAATTTCTTCTACACGTGCTACTGACACTGCTATCCAACCTTCTTCATTGAAACCAAACCACATAATTTTGCGAAAAATATCTGTTTTGTAGAGTTTTGCAATACCTTTTTGTGTACGCAATGCTTCTACTTTTGGAATATCTTTGAGGGCTTCCATATACGTATCCAATTCATAATTTAGGCAACATTTGAGCCTTCCGCATTGTCCTGCAAGTTTATTAGAATTGATAGAAATATTTTGGTAACGTGCAGCAGAATTAATGACATTTTTGAAATCTGTAAGCCAAGTAGCACAACACAATTCTCGTCCACACACGCCTATACCGCCAATACGCGCAGCTTCCTGTCGGTTACTGATTTGTTTCATTTCAATTCTTGCCCTAAATTCAAGTGCCAATATTTTGATGAGTTCTCTAAAATCCACCCTGTCTTCCGAAGAATAATAAAACAAAATACGTGAGCCATCTGCTTGATATTCCACATCTGACATTTTCATATTGAGTTCTAACTCTCTGATGATTTGCCTTACACGAAACAACGCACTCATATTGCGTGATTGTATGGTAGATGCTTTTTCAAGGTCTTTTTCAGTAGCAATACGTAATATTTTAGACAGTATAAATTCTGCTTTTACCTTTTTTTTCATCATTTGTAGGCGTACAAGTTCTCCTTGCAAAGACACCGTACCAATGTCATAACCTCCTGTTTGAGGCATGTCCATCACTACCCATTGACCTGTGATAATTTCTATGTTTTGTGCATTGAGGGCAAATTCTTTACGCCCATTGCGGAATTTGATTTCCACATACGGAAATTTTTTCTCCGTAGGAATATCCATATCCATCAACCAATCATAACTATTTAGCTTGTTGCAACCACAACTACCTTCACTGCTACAACTATATGCACTTGGTTTGTTTTCGCTTTCATTTGTGGGATTATTTGTGCTTTTTACAGTGCCACAACCACCTGTACCGCATGATTTGCATGACATATATTATTTTAAATTAGGAATTAGAAATTAGAAATTTAGCCCCTAACCCCCAAAGGGAGAACTAATTAAAATTTGGGTAAAAAATAGGGGTAAAAAACAATAAAAAATGAAATTTTATAATTATGAATTGTAGATTATGGATTAGAAAATAATTCAAATAATATATTGTTTTTTTTTAATTATACAAAAAAATGTATTTTTTTTAGCCATATTTTTCAAAATTATTTTTTTGTATTTATTTACTTTGCACCATCTTTGGGGTTGGGGCAGATTTATACAATTCCCCCTTTTAATTTAAGGATTTTGTGTGTAATATCTGCTTCTATGGCATTTTGCAATGCAGAAAGTAATTTTTTAAACTCTACTTCGCCCAAAATATCATTGGTTTGATATCTTTTTTGATAAAAACTTTCTGCAATTCGGATAACATTTGTAAAATATTTTGATTGAAATTTTATTTTTATATCTGACAATTTTGTAGCGTTGATATGCCCAAAAATAGCTTCTACGCATGGCAAAAGGATTTTTTTAGTGTTATTCCTAAATTCTTCTTCGTCCAAATCCCATTTATTTTGTTGCAATATACGGTCATTGAGGTAATCCCGTACATAATCTTCATAAATATTTTCCAAATTTTTGAATAATCTATCACCTTCTCCGCCCGCATTCAACGAAAGTTTATGCCCAAGACTTGCCAACACCACGACTATACCAATAAATGAAACAATAATCCAGAAGAACATTTTTTTAGTATTTTTTTATTTAAGGTTTTAAAATCACAAATTTTATTATTTTACATTAAAATTTTATATAACGAATCACAATTTCAAAATCTTCCAACAACAATTTGAAGTTAATATCATCATCATCTATGCTATCATTTGCATCATAATACCAAATAATTTCTACTGCATGTCCTTCACTATGCAATTTATTCAAATTTTGTACAAATTTTAATAAAAATGGACGTGAAGACGAATTACAATAACTTAATTTACATGTAAAAACCGTTTGTTTTTGCTTATTTTTTACATAAGGGCTTTGCATGTATTGTTTAAGCCATTCTAAAATAGGGTGATAAAACGATTGTGGGTCTTCAGGAAAAGATTCCCCTTCCATCAGCATACTACCATCTCTCAAATCTATCGTAGGTGTGTATATTGTAGAGGGTATTTGTAAAGTATTCATTATGTTTATCTTTTTAAAAAATATTAAAATTAGGTATTAAAAAACAGATGAAAAATATTTTTTTCAGTTGTCAGTATTTTTTTAGGGCAAAAAATTGCAAAATATATTTTTGCATTTTTTGTTATTTCGTAGAAATCTTGCTGTTTCCAGCGAAGAATAGCAAGATGCTTACAGTATAACAATCTACACGAACTTTCATGCTTTAAAATTTCATTTTGCCTGATGCTTGCATTTTATTCATTTGTTTCATCATTTTTTTCATTTCTTGAAACTGTTTCAAAAGGTTATTTACTTGTTGTATCGTAGTTCCGCTCCCTTTTGCAATGCGTTTTCTACGATTTCCCTCCAATATTTCGGGATATTCCCTTTCTTTTGGCGTCATTGATTGGATAATTGCCTCAATAGGTGTAAATGAATTGTTGTCAATATCAATATTATTTACCACACCAGCCATACCAGGAATCATTGCAATAAGGTCTTTGATATTCCCCATACGTTTGATTTGTTGGAGTTGAGACATAAAATCATTAAAATTAAATTGATTTTTGCGAATTTGGGCAGCGATACGTTTATTTTCATCTTCGTCATAGGCATCTTCCATACGTTTTACCAAATCCACCACGTCCCCCATATTCAAAATCCTACCCGCCATACGTTCAGGGTGAAACACGTCCATGTTGTGCGTAGGATCAAGTTTTTCGCCCATACTAAGAAATTTGATGGGTTTATCTACCACAGCACGGATAGAAAGTGCAGCACCACCACGTGTATCGCCATCAAGTTTTGAAAGCACTACCCCATCAAAATTAAGCCTTTCGTTAAATGTTTTGGCGGTATTTACTGCATCTTGCCCAGTCATGGCGTCTACCACAAATAGCGTTTCTTGCGGATTGAGGGCTTTTTTAATGTTTTCTATTTCAGTCATCATTTGCTCATCAACCGCCAAACGTCCTGCGGTATCCACAATAAGCACATCTTTATTTTTTGCTTTTGCCTCTGCAAGGGCATTTTGAGCAATTTGAACTGGATTTTTACTGTCAATTTCTGCATATACTTCTACTTCTATTTGACTACCAAGCACTTTTAATTGTTCTATTGCAGCAGGACGATACACGTCGCAAGCACACAATAACACATCTTTACCTTGTTTTTTGAGATAATTGGCGAGTTTTGCAGAAAAAGTAGTTTTTCCAGAGCCTTGCAAACCTGACATCAAAATAACGGTTGGATTGCCCGAAAGATTGATTTCAGATGGAATATTGCCCATGAGGTTGGTAAGTTCATCATGCACAATTTTGACCATAAGCTCACCAGGTTTTACGTTGATGAGGATTTTTCTATCCATTGCCTCCTCTTTGATGCGGTCAGTTACTTCTTTTGCTACTTTATAATTTACGTCAGCTTCTACCAAAGCACGTCTAATGTCTTTTATTGTTGCAGCAACATTGATTTCAGTAATACGATTTTTACCTGTAATATTATTTACTGCTTTATTTATTTTGTTGATAAGTGAATCAAACATATTATTTTTGTAATTATTTAGCCCTAACCCCTAAAGGGGAGTTTAAAGGCATATAAAGTTTTTAAAGTTTAAAATTTTAGAAAATTTAGCTCAAAATTTTGTAATAAAAAATGAAAAATTTTGAACAAAAAGGTTTTTTGTTCAAAATTAGTGTTTTTTTTCAAAAAATAAAAAAATGCAAGTAGATAAATGAGTTGTCAGTTAATTTAGTTGCCAGTTAATCCAGTATAATCAAAAAAAAGTGTATAAAATGAGTTGCCAGTTAATTCAGCCACCAGTTAATTCAGTATAACCAAAAAAAGTATAAATGGTTGTTTTTACATTTTTTGGAAAATTGCCTTACCACAATTATCAATTTTATTACAATTCAGTTAATTCCCTGGATTGATTTTTATATCAAAATCTTTTATTTCTCCTGCGGTTTCTGGGGCTTTGATGTTGCTGTATTTTTCCACAATAAGCACTTTTTTATCTTTAAAAATAGTAACTTTGGTTTCAATCCAACCTTTGCCAAATGCTTGTTGATTTTCAAAAACTGCTTCCTGCCAATACTTATAATTTGGAATTAAAACCCTTTTCAAAAAACCTTTTTCTGCGTCATAATGCACCTGTGGCGAAGTAATATCTTGTGTATTGCTTGCGCCTATTACAAGGTTTTTATTATCTTGATATGTTTTTTCAATGTCAATACCCAATTTTTTCAATTTTTCCAAAACTTCTTTCATTTTATAACTCCCCAAACCACAACTCAACCACACCAAAGGCATTGGATAGTATAGTTTTTGAAAAAATTTCCCGTTTACAAAATTATACAAAGTGTCATTATGCAATTTTGTAACAACATCTTGTTTTTTTTCGTTTTCTTGTATTTTATTGGTTTGTGGGTAAATTACTAAGGTATTTGGACTTTGTAAATACTCTAAAATAAAATCAGTACGCGTTATTTCACCTAACTCGTTTGGATATTCATTTATTTGTGTAAAAAAGTATTTTTTATGCCATTTTTTTTGTTTTTTTTGGATAAAATCCACGATTTCTTTTGTGTTTTTTAATTTTTTTTGCGTTTTTTGTTGTGCTAATATTTCGTTTTTTGCACAAAAAAAGCAAGAAATAACCAAGAATAAAGAAAAAAACAGAAATTTCGGAAATTGAAAATTTTTCATTGTTTTGATAAAATTAAAATTTTTTTGAGGTTTAAAAAAATATTTGTATTAAAAAAACAACAAAATTACCATAATACGCCATTTTTTATTAAAAGTATATAAACATCTATAAATAATTTTTAAAACAACTAATTTTTTAGTTTTTAAAAAATAGTAAATAGCATAAGTATATGCAAAAAACACTTAAAAATAAGTATAATTGGTTATCTTTAAGTGTTTTCTAAAAATCATTACCAAGTCAAAATTTCGCTTTCCATATTTTTTTGAGAAAAAACACGTGTTTCTTTATGTGCAAGGTTTGCAGCATTTATGCGTTTGTAAAAATCTGTTGCAGTCATTGGTTTGAGTGTTTGGTCTTCCAAATCTTCAATTAGCACCTCATAAGCAAGCCCTGATGTGTTGATAAGGTCAGTAAGTGTAGCTACATTTTCGTCTGGAACGAGGAGTTTTATGGTAATCATGTTAAAATTTTGTTGAATTTGTTGAAATATTATCAAAGTAGGAAAATTAAAGTTCTCAAAAAAATACTTTTTTTTGTAAATTTAGAAAAAAATATAAAAAATACAAAACCTTTTACAAATCGGATAATTATTTTTATATTTTGAGACAAATTACTAAAAAAAAATGATTTTCTTTTATTTTTCTAAAAAAAAGCATACTTTTGCATTGTCAAAAATTGTGGTTTATGAACCCTCATCTATAAAACGCAAAAGTTGGCTTATAACGAAACGAGGAGAGATTAAGGCTCTGTGAATCGTTGGCAACCTATTTTTTTAAAGTTTTTAATTTTTCAAAAAAAAGGTGCTAAATCCTACCAATAATCAAAAAAAATTATTGGACATATAATGCTTTATTTTTAAAACTTTTCTATTAAAATTTTCATTTACAACTTCGTATTTGTATTTTATTTTTCGTTTGCGTTTTTTATTTTACATATTTCTTATACAACAAATTTAATTATTTTTAACCAAAAGTTAGAAAGTACATTTTTTATGTCCATATCACAAGAAAATATTACCGAAAAAATTTCCCTTTCTGAAAAAGATAAAAAATTTATGCAAGAATGGGAACAATGGAAACAAAAGGGTTTTTGGCGTTTTATTTTGTTTAATGGGATTAGTTGGGGTTTGCTTACAGGAATTACTTTAGCACTTGTTACTTATTCCATTAGAGGTATTTATGAGGGTTGGCAAAGTATCTTGCTACAAATTTTAGTTTTTACTATGGGAGGCATAATAAGTTTCGCTCCTACAATGTGGTATATCAATGAAAGGAAATATAAGTTTTTGAAAAAAAAGGGGAATGAGTAATAAAAAAACAAAAAAGAATGAATTTGAAAAATATAGAAACTTATACCCCTTATTATTTTAAAGAAATATTGAGTTCGGGGCGTAATTCACCTTTTTTATGTGAGGCTACAAACCAAAATATGCAAGAAATATCGCTTGTAGTTAAGCCTTTTTACAAAGAGTTTTCTACAATTTCTGCGTGTAAAGAGCTTATAGCAAGTGTAATAGCACAACATTTGGGTATAAAATTTGACAAATGATTTTATTGAGCTTTATATAAAATCGTCAGATTTACAAAGTGGGATTTGTTTTGGTTGTGTTTGGGCAGGCAATGATTTTGTTGATTTTTTAAAAAATACTGATATACAAAATAAAATTTTAGCGTTATTAGCAAGCCAAATATTTTTATTTGATGTTTTTATTGAAAATATAGATAGACGAGTTGAAAAACCAAACCTTAAAATTGATAAAAATAATAATACATTTGTGATTTTTGACCATGAATTAGCATTTTCTTTTTTAGAGCGTTTTTCTTTTTTAGCCACTGACAATACTTGGATTAAAGGGCATATTTTTTATACCTATCTTTCTCAAATCTCCAAAGAAGATTGGGATAATTATGTAGAAAAATTTATAACAAAAGTCAAAACCATAGACAATAATTTTTGGGATTTTGTAAAAAAAAATATCCCAAAACAATGGCAAAATTCAGGGGAAATAGAAAGAATAAACGAAATACAAAAGTATTTGAATACAGAAATACAAAATATTAACGTTTTTGAGCAAAAATTAAAAAATATTTTTTCTCAATAAAATCATTTTTACAAAAAAACTCAAAAATATGAATACAATACATCTTGTTCAAACTCCTGACATATTCAACAACAAAAAAGAAGGAGAAAAAAATATCCTTGTTTATGAATTTCAAATATTACGATACAAGCACAATATTTTTACAGAGGAATTTGTGAATGTGGGTCTGGTAATGTTTGAGTCTGAAAGCAATTTTTTGGATTTTAAAGCAACCGAAGATTTGGAGAGAATTGCCCATTTTTTTAATTATGATGTGTCAAAAGAGGTGCTAAAAGAATATTTTGATATAATCAGAGATGGTTTTTCCCTTCACAAAAAAAATGCTGACAAAGAACATAAAAATACTTTACCCTTAGATTTATTATTATCCCCAGAAATCCAAAATCTTATTTCATTCTGTTCAGAAGTCCAAAATTCTAAAAAACTTGACATTTTTGAAAAAGAATCCAAAAAAAAACTTTTAGACATTACAAACCAAATTTTACCCAAAAATGATGGTGCTTTGTGTTTTTCGGAGGTAAAAACAGCCCTAAAAATACACAAAAACCAAAAAATGGACGATATATTTCAAAACACTTTTGAAAAATTGATAAGTCCATACACCAAAAAATAAAATAATCTAAAAATTAAAATAAAGCCTCCAATGATATATATTCCCCCTTTGGGGATTAGAGGGCAAATTTTTTATATATGAACAACATTAAAGAACTTTTAAAACAACGTATCCTCGTCCTCGATGGGGCAATGGGTACCATGATACAACGCCACAAACTTACAGAAGAAGATTATCGTGGTGATAGATTTAAGGATTTTCCACATTCATTGAAAGGGAATAATGACCTTTTGTCGCTTACAAAACCAAATATTATTAGGGAAATCCACGCCCAATTTTTGGAAGCTGGGGCTGATATTTTAGAAACAAATACGTTTAATAGTACCTCTACTTCTATGGCAGATTATCACATGGAAGATTTGGTATACGAATTGAACTATGAAGCAGGAAAATTGGCTAAAAACGTAGCAGAAGAATTTACAAAGAAAAATCCTCAAAAACCTCGTTTTGTGGCAGGTTCTATTGGCCCTACAAGTAAAACTACTTCGCTCTCGCCAGATGTCAATGACCCTGGCTATCGTGCTGTTACGTTTGATGAGCTTGTGGTAGCTTATACAGAACAGATTAGGGGTTTGGTTGATGGTGGTGTGGATTTATTGTTGGTAGAAACTATTTTTGATACATTGAATGCAAAAGCTGCGTTGTTTGCCATTGATAAATATTGCAAAGAAATAAACAGGGATATTCCAATAATGGTGTCAGGGACAATTACTGATAATGCAGGCAGAACATTATCAGGACAAACAATTGAGGCTTTTTTGTATTCTGTTTCGCATTTGAATTTATTAAGTGTAGGCATAAATTGTGCTTTGGGTGCAGATTTGATGCGTCCTTATATTCAAAGTTTATCCAAAAATGCGTCCTTTAATGTATCTGCACACCCAAACGCAGGACTCCCAAATGAATTTGGCGAATATGACCAAACACCTGCACAAATGGCAACCATTATTGAGGATTTTTTGAAAAATGGTTGGCTCAATATTATAGGCGGTTGTTGTGGCACTTCGCCTGCACACATTGCCCAAATTGCAAAAATAGCACAAAATTATAGCCCACGTCAATCACCACATTTGCCCAAATACCTCAAACTAAGCGGTATGGAAGCACTTACAGTTACACCTGAACTTAATTTTATAAATATTGGTGAAAGAACAAATGTAACAGGTTCTGCCAAATTTAAAAAACTTATCAAAGAAGAAAAATACGAAGAAGCACTTGCCATAGCCAAAGACCAAGTAGAAGGCGGTGCGCAAGTAATTGACGTAAATATGGACGAAGGTATGCTGGATTCGGAACAAGTAATGACCACTTTTCTCAATCTCATTGCTTCTGAGCCTGATATTGCGCGCCTTCCTATTATGATTGACAGTTCAAAATGGTCAGTAATTGAAGCAGGTTTGAAAACTGTGCAAGGCAAAGCGATTGTAAATTCTATTTCCCTAAAAGAAGGTGAAGAAGAATTTATCAAAAAGGCAAATCTTGTGCGTAGATATGGTGCTGCGGTGATTGTGATGGCTTTTGATGAAAAAGGACAAGCAGATAGTTACGAAAGACGCATACAAATATGCGAAAGAGCCTATAAAATTTTGGTGGAAAACGTTAAATTCCCTGCGGAAGACATTATTTTTGACCCAAATATTCTCACAGTTGCCACAGGCATTGAAGAACACAATAATTATGCAGTGGATTTCATCAATGCAACGCGTTGGATTAAACAAAATCTGCCTTATGCCAAAGTTTCGGGCGGTGTAAGCAATATTTCTTTTTCTTTTAGGGGAAATGACAAAATAAGGGAAGCGATGCACTCCGCATTTTTGTATCACGCCATTAAGGCTGGTATGGATATGGGCATTGTGAATGCAGGTATGATAGAAGTGTATGAGGATATTCCAAAAGATATGCTTACATTAATAGAAGATGTATTGCTCAATCGTAGAGATGACGCAACTGAAAGACTTGTGGATTATGCAGAAAAAATTAAAAACGATAGCACAGGCAAAAAGAAAGAACTTGATGATGCTTGGCGTAACCAATCTGTAACCGAAAGGCTAAAATATGCCCTTATGAAAGGTATTACGGATTTTATTGACCAAGATACGCAAGAAGCAATGGATTTATTAGGAAAACCACTCTTGGTCATAGAACAACCTTTGATGGATGGGATGAACGTGGTAGGTGACTTGTTTGGGGCAGGCAAAATGTTTTTACCACAAGTCGTAAAATCTGCAAGGGTAATGAAAAAAGCAGTAGCGTATCTTACACCTTTTATGGAAGAAGAAAAACGCCTTGCTTCTCTTCGTGGTGAAATTACCACACAAGGGGCAGGTAAGGTGTTGATGGCAACCGTAAAAGGTGATGTGCATGACATTGGTAAAAATATTGTAGGGGTTGTATTAGCTTGTAATAATTATGAGGTAATAGACATGGGGGTAATGGTGCCTTTGGAAAAAATCATAGAAACCGCCAAAAAAGAAAAAGTGGATGTAATAGGACTTAGCGGGCTTATCACCCCAAGCCTTGACGAAATGGTGTATGTGGCAGAAGAAATGCAACGACAAGGTTTAGAAATCCCCCTTTTGATAGGAGGAGCTACCACCTCCCGCATACACACTGCGGTAAAAATTGCCCCAAAATACAAAAATCCTGTTATTCACGTATTGGATGCTTCTCGCTCCGTACCTGTAGTAAGCAATCTGTTGAGCAAAGAGCTAAAAGCAGACTACATCAAAAGCATCAAAGACGAATATGACGAAATGAGAGAAGGACACGCAAGACGCAAACAAGACAAAATTTATGTATCTTTGGACATTGCAAGAAAACAAAAATTTCAAATTGATTGGCAAAATACCCACATCAAAAAACCAAATTTCTTGGGGCATCAAACCTTTTCCAACTATGATTTGGCAGAACTAAGAGCATTTATTGATTGGACACCTTTTTTCCAATCATGGGAACTGCACGGAAAATACCCAAAAATCCTTACTGATGAGGTCGTAGGCACAGAAGCCACAAAATTGTTTGCTGATGCGAATACCCTTTTGGACAAAATCATAGCAGAAAAATTATTTACTGCCAAAGCTACTTTTGGATTTTTTCCTGCTAATACAGTCAATGATGATGACATTGCAATTTATGATTTTGAGGAAAAAATAACCGAAATTCCTTGTGATAAACATGGTAGCCACAAACACGCACATTTTACCGAAAATAGGGATAAAACAATAGCACACATTCGCACACTTCGCCAACAATCCGAAAAAGCAAATAACCAGCCTTACATGGCACTTGCAGATTTTATTGCGTCTACTGGAACCCAAAAAGAGGACTATATAGGTGGATTTGCAGTGGCGATTTTTGGGGCAGAAGAACTCGCCAAAAAATACGAAAAAGAATTGGACGATTACCAAGCCATCATGTCCAAAGCCCTTGCAGATAGATTGGCAGAGGCTTTTGCAGAAAGATTGCACCAAAGAGTAAGAAAAGAGTTTTGGGGATATGACCAATCTGAAACCCTTGAAAATGAGGATTTAATCCGTGAAAAATACAAAGGCATACGCCCTGCGCCTGGTTATCCTGCTTGCCCTGACCACAGTGAAAAAATCACTTTATTTGAACTTTTAGATGCTACCAAAAACACAGGCATCACACTTACTGAAAACCTTGCCATGTATCCTGCTGCTGCAGTTTCGGGCTGGTATTTTGCCCACGAAGAAAGTAAATATTTTGGGTTAGGAAAAATAGAAAAAGACCAAATGGAAAACTTGGCTCAAAGAAAAGGCGTAGCCCTCAAAGACGCAGAAAAATGGCTAAAACCTAATTTGAATTACGAATAAGCCACAATAGATAAAAAACTATTGCGTATTTTGTATTGTAATTTTTGCTTATCTATATTTCCACAATACAAAATACGCACTGCATATTTTGTATTGTGAAATTACATAAATCATTGACTAATAAAGGTTTTCAAACATTTTTTCAAATATTTGTATTCCTAAAATTTTATTTTTAAATTTGTGAAACAGATGTAAACTTGCGTCAATTAGTGAGTTGTGGGTAATTTAAACAGAAACACCCGAAAAAATGAATGAACACAATAACTATATTGAAATAGGACGTGGTGCTAAATTAACTCCAATGAAATATTGGCATCAATATGTGCTTGGTATTGACTTAACAGAAACATTAAAGTTTTTGGTCGTCAGTGAAGTTGGTAAAAACGAAATTCTATACCGAAATAATATTACACTTGAAGAAATTCATAGCCATCAATGGCGTGAATTTTTAAAAATTTCTCAAACTAAAACTTTTGTAGAAAGGCTCATTGAAATTAGTTCAGACAAAAAAAAACTTTTTGATGAATTAGACGCTATACTAAAAAGTATTGAATCAACAAAACAGCAATTGAATGGAAATTGGATTTCTGAAAAAGAATATTCTAATCTCAACTATAATTCAAATTTTGGGAATTGGATTGATGCTGTTCCAACAAAAGGCAAATTAAAATTTATTTTAGATTTGGAAAGCGATAATAAAGCAAATTGTCATATAAAAATTCCCTTAAATTTTTGGAGTGGCGAAAAAGGTGATTATTCAATTCAAATGGGGAGATTTGAGTTATCTAAAACCCAAATTTTGATTTGGCAAAACGGAATTTTTCCGAGCCAAATTAAGTATAAACTAACAGAAAATAGTTTGGCATTGAGGCTTTATAACAGTTATATTACATTCATCAAAGAATAAACTACCATAATATTATGTTTGCGAAAAGGCGGGCTAATGTGCGTAATTTAGGCTTTTGTGCATATGGCAAGGGAAGTGTTATTAAATCCCGCCCTTCGCAAACATTTTTCCGTTGGGGCAATTATAAAAAAAACAAATTATGCGAAACGAATTTTTCTTTCAAATTGGAATTAGTGATGAGCAAGTCGCATTAGCATATAAACTTGTGGACTATTCTATTGCAAATCATCCAATACAGGACATTTTTACTAATGACCCTGAAGGTAAAGAACGACAACGAGAATTTAGGTTTACAGGTACTGTTGGAGAAATTGTCTTTGCTGATGCATACGAACTTCCACCACCAACAAGGTCGTTTGGAGCAATTGACGGACAAGACTTTGGTCAAGATTTCCAACTTTTAATTGATGGACAACTCAAATCATTTGACGTAAAATCTATGGGTAGAAAAAATAACACCTTCAGGGAAAATTATGTCTTGAATTTACCAGCATATCAAATGCGACGTGAAACAGTTGTAACTGATTATTATTTCTGTATCAGTATTCATAAAAATGATACTCAATATATCGCATCATTTTTAGGGTATGTTTCTAAAAATGAAATAGAAGCAGGTTCAATAGGCATTTTATATAAATCAGGTACTAAAAGAATTAAGGACGATGGCGGAAGTTTTATTTTTCAAAGAGACACTTATGAAGTAGATTTTAAAGATATTTCAAGTCCGTTGTTAAACCCTAAAATACAATCAATGCCTAATTTTCAACGTAAAACTATACTACCACCATTTGTAAAAAGATAACCACCACCAACATTATGTTTGCGAAAAGGCAGGCGAATGTGCATAATTTAGGCTTTTGTACTTTCTATAAACTTTGTGCGTAGGGCAAAGATAGTGCTATCAAGCCTGCCCTGCACAAATGCTTTTCCGTTAACAGCAACTTTCAAGACAGGACACTTAATGACAATGCGACCATATAAAGGATATATTAAAGACGACCCTAACTCCAGAATACTATTTGAAAATACTGTTTTGGCGGTTGGACACGTTTTTGAATCTTCCTATTGCTTTAATAAGTTGACAAAAGAAGAATTTGAAATTTTTGAATTTGACAACGACCCAACTTGTGGTCTTGCAGGACAGAATAATGATTGGTGTTTAATTGGTGGTGATGTTTTGGTGCTTAGGTCTTTGGTTGACAATACTTTGAGGTTGATTGGTGAACTTAAAGAGATTTTTGACTTGAAACTAATTGACGCATATACTGTTCAAATTTTAACAGACCCATGGGCGGACAATTCAGAAATTTGGCAACTTAAAATTGACTTGAATAATCTTTCACAACCGCTTACGTTGACAAAAATTAGAGAATTTAAAGCGTATGCAGGCAAACCATATACAAACAAAATTGGGTGGTAGTAAGGTTGCTGTTAACAGGGGTTTTGCAAAATTGGGGCTAAGGCGTTAAAATGGAACTTTTGTGCTTTTTATTTGGTTTAGTACTTTGTGGGGCAACAGTGCTATCAAAGCCCGCCCTGCACAAATACTTTTCCGTTGTGCGTTATTTTAAGAAAACCGTAAAAACTGATGGAAAGAACAGCAGAAACAATTACTATAAATTCGGTTGGACAAATCCCAACACTTGAAAGTATTAGGCAAATCCCAAGAGAACGGACTTTAAAACTTATTTTTGACGGTTCAACTAATAATCAAAGAGAAACTATTGGGCAAAAACTCAAAAAAGAACTTGATGGGTTTTCAGTTGGAATACACATACAAGAACCTGAAATAAACATAGCAAAACTTATAACTGATAAAGAAGTTGAAGATAATCAAGTTTTTTTTGAACAATGTGCCAGAGATTATAGAAAATTAGGGAAAGAACTTATTTTTAAATTGGCTGACAAACTTAATACAACATTAAACGCAGACCACCCATTAGCAACTTTCAACAAATTTAAAGCAAATGACCAGCAAAGGGGGAAATTTGAAAATTGGAGTTACTTTTTACACGGATTTCATTGTCGCTTTGATAACGAAAAAACAGGTCAATATATTGAAGTCCCTCTCGTTTTTGGACTTGAATTTGGCGATTTAGACCCTTATTTTTTTACACAATTCATCAAATCAACCCCAAATTATAAACCTTTGCCTGTAAATATTTATGAAAATTATGCAGATGGCGAAAGAATAAATAACAAAATGCTTTTACTTGGAAAGTTTGAAAAAATTAACTCTAATGTAGGTAATCATTATGGAATTGTAGTCAAAGACAGAGAAAAAGTTGAAATAAAGTCGTATCAAGAACTAAACGAACTTTACGAAAAAGGAGGTAAAGAATTTTAAATGAACTAATTTTGAGCAAAATAAAGACAAACGCACAACATTGGCTTGGCAAAAGCGGGGCAGAAGTGGTTTATTGAACTTTTGGAATATAAATGGGGATTTATAATAATTTGGTTTTATGTGCTAAAATTCCCCGCCTTCGCCAAGCCTTTTCCGTTAGCGGTCATTATAAAACTACACCTTGCAAAAAATTGACAGTCCAATGAAACCAAAAATATTTGAACCAAATAACGAATTGACAGAGTTTGTAAAGTGCTATTGGACGTTGGAGGCTGACAAAGAAGATACACCTGTCAAAAATACCATTGTTCCTGACGGGACTATGAAACTTATTTTTCATTATGGGGACACTTACAAGCATCACCCAAGCAATGGAGACATCATAACCTTGCCAAAATGTTTCTTAATTGGACAACTGACAAAACCTTATGTTGTAGAGCCACTTGGAATTACAGGAACATTTGTTGTTCGGTTTCACCCAAACGGTTTTTTGCCTTTCGCAACCATTCCAATAAAAGAAATAGAAAATACAGCAGTGCCATTAAGTGAATTGTTTGGTGAAGAAGGGGAGAAAATCGGAAATAGTATTCTAAATGCAAACTCAACTATTGACAGAATAAACTTAATTGAACACTTTTTACTAAAACACTTAACAGATAAAAAAACTATTGGCAATGTTATGAAATCTGCCATTGAAACTATTTTGGACGCTAATGGGCAGTTTTCTGTAAATGAATATTCACTACATAACAATATCAATCGCAGACAATTGACACGTAAGTTTGCAACTACCATTGGTTTAAGCCCTAAACAATTAGCAAAAACAATAAGAATACAAGCCACACTAAAAAAACTCTTATCAAACAAAGTGGTGAAACTTACTGATTTGGCTTACGAAAACGAGTATTTTGACCAAGCCCATTTCATCAAAGAATTTAAAGAATTTACAGGTTTAACCCCAAAAGAATTTTATGGTGATGATTTAAAAATGTCCTTGATTTTTGACAAAATTTAACCTTGTCCCATTTTTACAATTTTGCTGTTTTAGGTTATAGTACCTTTGCAATGCAATTTTGCAAAAAAACATAATTTTAGTATAAAATGGCAAATGTAAATCCAGTGGGTTGGTTTGACTTGAATGTAGCAAACTTAGACCGAGCAAAAAAATTCTATGAAACAGTTTTCAATGTAAAACTGAATGACTTTCCTGTTGAGTGGGGCAAACAATCATTTTTTCCGTTTAATCACGAAAGTCCAAATATTTCGGGTGCATTGGTTGAAAAAGCAGATTTTGCACCAAGTAGCAACAATACGGTTATTTACTTTGAAACCGAAGACTGCGTTGCAGAAGAACAAAGAATTGAAGCAGCAGGAGGAAAAGTGGTGCAACCTAAATTGCATATTGGCGAGTTTGGCTATATTTCAATTTTCATTGACACAGAGGGCAATACGGTTGGGCTTCATTCACGAAAGTAGATTTCAGTTATGGCTTACGACACAAATCTTGTGAACAAAGTCAGAGAATTTCTTGCTGAAATTCCAGACATTGCAGTGGAAGAAAAGGAAATGTTTGCTGTATTAAACTTTATGGTAAACGAAAAAACTTGTGTTTGTGTTAGTGGCGAAAAATTGATGTTACGGTTTGACCCCAATCGTCAAGAAGAACTTTACGAATGGAGTGGATATGAAACAATGTTAATGAAAGGCAAAGAGTACAGAGGATACTGTTACATAAATCCAGAAGGTTTTAGTAACAAAAAAGACTTTGACTACTTACTAAAAATCTGCCTCGACTATAACAAAATTTCAAACAAATCGACAAAAAAGAAAACAACGAACCGGTAACATTGTATTTATGAAAAAGGGGCAGAAGTGCTAAATTTGGGCTAAGGTACTTTTTAGTGGCTTATTAAACTTTTGTGCTTTTAATTCCCCCTCTTCATAAATACTTTCCCGTTGCCTGCAAGCGTAGTGCGACACTTCAAAACTTGCAAAATTTTAACCAACCCCGTATGAACAAAGACAAACTGGAATCATTTTTAGAATTGCAAATAGTTTGGAAGGACAATGATATGTTTGAATTAAAAGTGACAGCATCAAATGGTCGTTACTTTGGGACAACAGAAGTTTATGATACGACAGAGTCATTATTTAGTTTTGCCCAAACTCTTATTGGTTTTCCCAATGATAATAAAAAATTGTTTCACTACGCAGGCTTTAAAGATGGTTATGCTTACTTTTCTATGAGTTTTTATTGTATTGACAATGCAGGACATATTGGGGTTGAAATAAGTTTGGAAGATAACGTAGCGACAGAGTTTAGACACAAAGAAAAGGATAAATTAAAACTTGAAATTATTGTTGAACCAAATGCAATTGACATATTCCAAAAAGAATTAAGTCAACTTGCGACAAGCCAAACTGGTACTGCAATTCTTTATGGCAGAGACAATAGGCTTGACAATTAATTTTTAGACTTGTGTGGCAAAAAACGCCAACAAGCAACATTGGTTTTTGTGCAAGTTGGGCAGAACGTTGTAACATCAGCTAATTGCTAATCCCAGCTTTACAGACGAATAACTATGACCTTTTCCTCTCTTATTGGTGTTTAGAAAAATGTAAGTAAGCACAAAAGTAAAAAATAACTCACAGAAGCAAAATACATTTTTCATCACCAACAAGTCAGCCAACAAACCTCTCTCGTCCAAGTTTCCCTAAAGATAACCCGCTTGTTTAGTTCAAAAATTCAGTTTTGGACTTTGTTATTCTAAAAAATTTTGTTGATACTTACAAAGTTTTCAAAACTTTGTAAGTCTTAATTATGTAAAGACACTATATTATCATTAAATTTATATCCCAAAAATACTAATTATATTTGCCAGACACAAAAAACCAAAAACCAACCAAAAATAATAATTCCTCAAACATAGACAAACCTATATTTTTTTTACCATTTATGAAATTTATAGACCAGCACAAAGCATGGGTTGATGAACACGAAACGCAGGCTTTGCTTGAATTTATGCAAGGTGGAACTTCGCTGTCAGAAGGCAAAAAAACAAAACTTTTCGCCAAAAATTTAGCGGAATACACCCAAACCCCTTTTTGTTCCATTTATGCCAATGGCACAATGACATTAGTAGGCGCTTTGATGGCTTTGGGTATTACCCAAAAAGAAGATGAGGTGATTGTGCCTGCTTACACCATGATAGCTACCGCCAATGCGGTGGTAATGGCTGGGGCAACGCCCATTTTTGCAGATGTAGAAAGGGAAACTATTTGCTTAGATTTTGAAAACATGAAAGCCCAAATTACCCCACGCACAAAGGCTATTATGCTTGTGAGTATAAATGGACGATACCCAAAACAAATAGACGCTATTTTGGAGTATTGCAAAAAACATAAAATATTTGTGATAGAAGATGCAGCTCAAAGTTTGGGGAGTTGGTACAAAGGAAAACACATAGGAAGTTATGGGTGTATGGGGAGTTTTTCATTCAGCATGCCCAAAATTATTACTACAGGGCAAGGCGGTGCTTTGATTACATCTAACCAAGAATTGTATAGAAATATAAAACTTGTCAAAAATTTTGGGCGTGAAAAAGATGGCACAGACAAACAGGTTTTTTATGGCGTAAATTTTAAATTTACAGACATACAAGCAGTCATTGGGATAGAACAACTCAAAAAATTACCTTTGCGTGTAACCTTAAAAAGAAGAAATTATAAAATGTTGCAAGAACGATTACATGACATTGAAGAAATAGAATTTATAGACACACCAGACGAAATCACGCCTTGGTTTAATGATATAATTGTGCCTGATGTTGTTTCTTTACAAAATTTTTTGAAAGATAATGGCATAGGAACACGCCATTTTTATCCTGCGTTACACACCCAAAAACGATATGGACAAACCGACAAAAGTTGCCCAAATGTAGATTTTTTTGTTAAAAAAGGTATCTGTTTGCCTTCTCATGCACAACTGACAGAAGAAGAACTCGAAAAGGTCATTAATACAGTGCGGAAATTTTATAAAAAATAACGCTTTTCCCCCTACTTGGTTGTAATGCCTTTTGTTTGGTTGTGTTTTTAGCTATAATATATTCAATTGCAAATGCCTTACCTGCTGATTTAAAAATACTTTTGCAAGAAGTATATGTTTTAAAATGATAATCCTTCAAAACCAATAACTTACATTACCATAATTGCGTTTTTTTCCTTATTTTTGCAGAATTAATACAAAAGTAAATACAGAAATCAACACAAAATTTTTATAAAAAAACACAATGGACACAGTAAGAGTGCGTTTTGCCCCAAGTCCCACAGGCGGATTACACATAGGAGGCGTAAGAACTGCATTATATAATTATTTATTTGCAAAAAAAAATAATGGCAAATTCCTTATTCGTATTGAAGATACAGACCAAACAAGATATGTACCAGGTGCGGAAGAATACATCATCAATGCCTTAAATTGGCTTGGCATCATTGCTGATGAATCACCAGAAAAGGGCGGAAAACATGCCCCATATCGCCAATCGGAACGCAAACCAATGTATATGCAATATGCGAAAGAATTGGTGGAAAAGGATTTGGCGTATTATGCTTTTGATACTACAAAAGAATTGGAGGAAATGCGTATAAAATTGGAACAAGCTAAATCAAAAAATCCTTCTTACAATGCTATCACACGTGGTAACATGCGTAATTCACTTACTTTACCTGAAGATGAGGTAAAAAAATTGCTTGCAGAAGACGAGCCTTATGTGATTCGCCTCAAAATGCCCAGAAAAGATGAAATTCGTTTCCAAGACCTCATTCGCGGTTGGGTAAATGTGCATACTGCTACGCTGGACGATAAAGTAATAATGAAATCGGACGGAATGCCTACATATCACCTTGCAAATGTGATTGATGACCATTTGATGGAGATAAGCCACGTGATAAGAGGAGAAGAATGGTTACCAAGTGCCCCAACGCATGTATTTTTGTACCAATGTTTTGGCTGGGAAATGCCACAATTTGCCCATCTTCCGCTCTTGCTCAACCCTGATGGACAAGGTAAACTTAGCAAAAGAAAAGGTGCAGAATATGGTTTTCCTGTGTTTCCTTTGGATTGGCATGACCCTGAAAAAAACGAACTTGTACAAGGCTTTAAAGAAGCAGGTTATTTAAAAGAATCTGTGATTAACTTCTTGGCATTGTTGGGTTGGAATGCAGGCGACCACCAAGAAATTTTTAGTATGGAGGAACTTATTGGAAAATTTAGTTTGGAAAGGGTAGGAAAAGCTGGGATAAAATTTGATATTAACAAAGCAAAATGGTTTAACCAACATTATCTTCGCCAAAAACCTGATACTGAACTCGCCCAATACCTTAAAGATGGCTTAAAAACCCAAGACTTAGGCGAAAATCTAAGCGAAGAACAAGCGATTAGCATTTGCCAAATGATGAAGGAAAGGGCTACTTTCCCAGATGATTTTTGGAAAGATGCACTTTATTTGTTCAAAGCTCCAACACAATACAATGAGCAAGCGATGACAAAAAATTGGAACGAAGAATCAAAAAATTTCCTCCAATCTTACTATGAATTCCTCAAAAATAACCAAGCAACTTGGGAACACGAATCCCTCAAACACGACCTTCATACACTTGTAGAACAAAGTGGTTTGAAGATGGGAAAAGTAATGCCTGCGGTGCGTTTGGCGTTGTCTGGCGTGGGGGCTGGACCTGATTTGGCAATGATTATGCAAATTATTGGCAAAGAAGAGACCTTAAAACGTTTGGAAAATATGTTAAAAAAGTAATTTCGGTTGTCAGTTTTTTAGTTTAAAATCAAATTCATGTTGTCAGTTTCTTAGTTGAATTAACTAATGACTGAATGAACCAATAACTAAATTGACTGACAACTACTTTTTTTCTAAAAAATTTGTTTTTATCAAAAATTAAATTTATGTTAGTGCAGTATTAACACAATAATACTATAAATTTTATTTGTGTTTATTTTAGCTATTCGTATTTATCCCCTTTGGGGGTCAGGGGGCTAATTATTTAACTACTCATTTTTTTAGATTGTTGCTTATGGACGTTCAAATTCATTCTATCCACTTTGACGCTGATGCCAAATTGTTGGAATTTATCCAAAAAAAAATTGCAAAATTAGAAACTTTTTATGACCGTATCACAAGCGGTGAGGTTTTTCTCCGATTAGAAAAAGGAGATAATGCAAAAGACAATAAAGTAGTGGAAATTAAACTTATATTGCCAGGTGCTTCACTATTTGCCAAAGCACACGACAAAACTTTTGAAGCCTCGTGTGATGACGCTACCGAAAATCTACGCACACAACTCACTAAACACAAGGAAAAACAACAAGAAAAATAAAAATATTTTCTTAAATTAAATAAAAAACCGCTTTCCTTATGCAGGAAAGCGGTTTTTTTTGCGTGATGCAAATATATGAAATTTTTTTTCTAAAAAAAAAACAGTAAATTTGTAAAGAATCAAAAGGAATGCTAAAAATGAATTAGAAACGGGCAAAACCAATGATAAAAACGCAAGTTTGAAATATTTAGGCTTTGAGTTTGACGGGCAAAAAATAACGATTAAAAAACCAAGCCTTGCAAAGTATTATAGGCGTTTGAAAAGGGCAATTAGAGTAAAATCAAAAAAAGCAAAAATTTTACGAGATAGAACAGGAAAAAAACAATTTTTGCATAAAAATAAAATATACAAACGATATAGTCATCTTGGCAATCGGAACTTTATTACTTATGCGTATAGAGCAAGCAAAGTAATGAAAAGCGACAACATAAAAAAGCAAGTAAGGCGACATATAAAAATCATCAAAGAACATATTATTAAACACGAATCTAAAACAAAACAATAAAAATATCGCTAACCTTGCATTTTCGCAAGAAAATTGACTCAATAAATAATAAATAGGATATATTAAAATAATTTTTTAAACTGATTTTTTTAAAATGACTTTCTCTACAAAAAATATTTATACGTTTTTCTGTTTTAGTTTTTTAATTTTTTTCCCTCAAAATACATTTTCCCAAACAAAAAGGGCACAAGAAAATTACTTAAAAGGTGAACTTGAATTGCATTTAGGCGATTTTAAGCAAGCACTTTTGTATTATGACAAAGCAATTTTAGAAAATCCTACGTATGAAGATGCATATTTTGCACGTGGCAAAACGAATTATTGGCTGGATAATATTGACTTCGCAGAAAGAGATTTTGCACGTACTTTACAAATAAATCCTGAAAGAAATGATGCAAATGCGTATTTGGGAATTATTTTTTATACAAAAAAAAAATATAATGAGGCACTTCCATTATTGGACAAAGCACTCAAAAATAACATAAAATATACGCTTGCTTACAATTATAGGGCTGAAACATATTACGCCTTGCAACAATACGAAAAAGCCTCCACAGATTACACAAAAGCAATACAACTTGAACGAAAAGAGCCAAAATTTTATGCAGGAAGGGCAAAATGTTTACTCGCTTTGGAAAAACCAAAAGAGGCATTGCAGGATTACCAACAGGCTTTTGCGTTTGATACACAAAATACAAATTATGTGTTGATGTCTGCAGAAATTGCATATTTTTTGAAAGATTGCCCAAGTTTTTTACAATATTTTAATCAATATGAAGCATTAATTTTGAAAAATTTGGAAAATATTAAATCTACAAATCCTAAAAAAAACACTCAAAATACTATACAAAATACCACTCAAAAAGATAATTTACAACAAGTGTATGCACGCATAGATACACAATATTTATTTTGGGCATTGGATTGTCGTTTGAAAAATAATAATACGGACAATATTCCTACTGCAACACTTTATTTGGACGAATTGATACGCAGAAATCCACAAAATTCGGATTTTTTGGTGCAAAAAGCACGTTTATTGGTATTGCAAAAACGTGTACCAGAAGCAATTACGTTTGTTACACAAGCTATTTTGCAAAATCCTGATGAGGTACAATATTACGTTTTTTGTGCGGAATTGTATCTCCAACAAAATGATACGCCCAAAGCCATTGCTTATCTTCATTCTGCACACCTTACACAACCCAAAAATGCGGAAATTGTTTATCAATTAGGACAATTGTACCACCAACAAAAACAAAAAAAAGAAGCTAAATATTTCTTTGAACTTGCAGTAAATAATGATTTTCCAAAAGAAAAATGTGATAAAATTGCTATGAATTATATGAAAAAAGCATATAAAAAATTGGGAATTAAGAATTAGGAATAAAATAGTAAAAAAGTGTAGCAAAACCTTCGTTATGAAAAAAAACAAAAAAGGAATTAGAAATTTTTAAAAAAAACCCTAATTCCTAATTTTTTAATTTCTAATTCCCAATTATGCCCATGCTACAGTTGCAGTTTCGGTAGTCAAAACTTCGTCATCAAGCAAACGCGTATGCAAAGCAAGCGTTTTTGGCAATTCATACGCAAAATAAAATTTCATGGTTTGAATTTTGCTTTCGTAAAAATGTGTATCTTCTTCGGTATGATTGCCTATAATAAGGGCTTTTTTTGCAACAATACCCTGTAATAACCATTGCCAAGCTACTGCTACAGTACCAAAATATTCCATATAAAGCGTAGCATCAGCCAAAAAGCGTTCTGTTTCGCCTTTCATAGCAAAACCAACGAGGTGTTGGGTTACTTTTTGGAGAGATTGGGCAGTTTCAGCGAGTTTTTGGGCGTATTTTTTCAATTCATCATACGTCATTGCTTCCTGAATAGTTTTTTGTACTTCGCCAAAATAAAGCATTGCACCTTTTCCATTTTTCATTACAATATTACGTCCCAAAAGGGCTTGTGATTGTATGCCTGTTGTGCCTTCATAAATGGTCGTAATGCGAATATCACGATACAACCTTTCCGCAGGAAAATCAGTACAATATCCACCGCCACCAAATACTTGCATACCTTGACTTACGGAATTAAGTCCTGCTTCGGTAGGGTATGTTTTGACTACTGGCGTAAGGAAATCCAACAAAAGTTGGTATTTTTCTTTTTCTTCGCCTTCGCTCACGTGCATCATATCACCATAATAAGAGGCTTGCATAATGAGTGAAAAAGAGCCTTCTACAATAGCTTTTTGCAAAAGCAACATTCTTTTTACGTCAGCATGGTTGATGATAAGTGTTTGTGGCGTATTTGGGTCTTGTCCTTTGATACTAAGTTTTTGACCTTGTGGGCGTTCTTGTGCATATTGCAATGACGCATAATAACACGCAGACGCAATAGACGCACCTGTAAGCCCTACACCAATACGCGCCTCATTCATCATTTGAAACATGTAGGTAAGTCCTTTGTGCGGTTCTCCTACAAGGTAACCAATACAATTATTGTTAGAACCTGTTTCAATGTGCATAGCAGGCACACCTCTTTGACCCATTTTGTGGAAAATACCAATATTTTTCACATCATTATCCACCAATGTACCATTTTCAGGTCTCAATTTTGGTACAACAAACAAAGAAATACCTTTTGTACCTGCTGGCGCTCCGTCTATTTTGGCAAGGTACAAATGCACTACGTTTTCAGTTTGGTCGTGGTCACCAGCAGAAATGTATATTTTATGCCCTTTTATTTTGTATGTACCATCAGCTTGTGGTGTAGCAGAAGAAGTAATATAATGCAATGAACTACCTGCTTGTGGCTCTGTGAGGCACATTGTACCTTGCCATTGTCCGCCATACATTTTGGGTAAATAGGTATCTTTGAGTTCTTGTGAGCCAAAAGTACCAATCAAATTAGCAGAGCCTGCAGTAAGCCCTGTAAACATCGTCATACCATTATTGGAAGCAGTCAAAATAAAACTTGAAAGCGTGTACATCATCACAGGAAGTTGTGAGCCACCTACTTCCATTTTGGCATGCGCCCCCAAAAGACCACTTTCTGCCATTGCAGTTACAAATTTTTTAACATTTGGGTGTACTGTTACTTTACCATTTTCCAATTCTGCTTGGTGTTTATCCATTTCTTCCGCTACAGGATAAGAAATATTGTCAGCGATATGCACTGCACTATCCATAATAATATCCAAAGATTCAGCATCTAAGTGGTTGTAATATGGATATTTGGTCATGTCAGACACTTGAAATGCCTCTTTCATCATAAATTTGATGTTGCGAGGACTATAATATTTTGCCATAATTTTATATTTTTTAGGTTTTTTAACCAAATAAAATTTGGTTAAAAAATGTTATGAGTTGATAATCTTTGTATTTCTTAAAACTTTTTCTAAAATTAGTATGCGTGCATAACATTTCCAAATTTTTTATGAAAAAATATTCGGTATGCAGAGTATTTTTTATTAAAAATAAAAAAAATTATATTTTTTATTGGAATTTTTATAAAAAAATAAAAAAAATATCCAAAAAAAATTAAAAAATTTTATTTGGCAACGTTTGCGAAAAAAGGAAACCTAAGAATTAAAATTTATAGTGCTTTTCAATAATAAATTATCACTAACAACATTCATTAAAAAAATGAACGCCTATTTTTTGTTTAAATTTTTTAAAAAATTAAAAAAAATGATTATCTTTGTCTATGGAAAATTTTATTGTTTCTGCCCGAAAATACCGCCCTGCTACTTTTGATACAGTTGTTGGGCAATCACATATTACAGTTACGCTCAAAAACGCGCTTAAAAATAATCACCTTGCACAAGCATTTTTGTTTTGTGGCCCAAGAGGTGTAGGCAAAACGACTTGTGCAAGGATATTGGCAAAAACTATTAATTGCCTCAATCCTACGGAAGATTATGAGGCATGTGGCGAATGTTCAAATTGCATGGCGGTACAACAAAATAGTTCGCTCAATGTATATGAACTTGATGCAGCGTCTAATAATAGTGTAGAGGATATTCGCAACCTTGTGGAACAAGTACGCGTGCCTCCTCCCGAAAACAGCAAACGAAAAGTATATATTATAGATGAGGTACACATGCTTTCTACCGCAGCATTTAATGCGTTTTTAAAAACATTGGAAGAACCACCAAGTTATGTGATATTTATTTTGGCAACCACCGAAAAACATAAAATCATTCCTACAATTCTTTCACGTTGTCAAATATTTGATTTCAAACGCATTGAAATTAGCGACATGGCAGGACACTTGGAGGAAATAGCCCACAAAGAACATATTGAATTTGAAAAAGAAGGCTTGGAACTTATTGCCCAAAAAGCTGATGGCGGATTGCGTGATGCACTTTCTTTGTTTGATATGCTTACTACTTTTGGACAAGGAAAAGGCGGTATCAGCTATAAAAATGCGTTGGAAAATCTACATGTATTAGATTATGATTTCTATTTTAAGGTTACAGAAGCACTTTTACAAGAAAATATAGGTGATGCGTGGAAACTTTTTGATATGATTCTCAAACGTGGTTTTGATGGACATAATTTTGTGGCAGGTCTTGCCCAGCATTTTAGGGATTTGTTGGTGTGTCAGCACCCTGATACGATTTCACTATTGGAAGTAAGCGAAAAAAATAAAATACGCTATCAAAAACAAGCCCAAACCGCTTCTGTAGGTTTTTTGATGTCTGCCCTGAATATTTGTGCAACCACCGAAATTCAATATAAAGCCAGCAAAATGCCCAAATTACACGTAGAATTGGGGCTAATGAAAATGGCACATCTCCAAAATGCCCTAAATTTCCAACAAATTTTGGCAGAAGACAACGAAAAAAAAAAGCAATTAGCCCTCAATAATCCTCAAAATATTGTTGGGGGCAATAATGCTACCGCAGAAAACCAACCTTCTTATACGAAAAACGAAAACGAAGATAATCTAAATACCCAAAAAGAAAATTCAAAGCCACAAGACGAAGGTTTTAAAAATGTAAAAATTATTACAAACTTAACCGAAATTACCAAACAACTCAAAGAAAATAAAATCCCCAACGAACAAACCGAAAAACCTGAAAATCAACCTATAAAATTATCTTTGGATACGCCTTTGCGTGATTTTTACAAGTTTTATCCACAAACTAAACCCAACGATTTAACAGCACCACAGTTTTTTAAACGCACCCCAAAAATCTCAGAAGATGGGCTTTGTATTACATTTTTATTAGAAGAAAATTTAAAAAATGCTTTTGAAAAAGATTATTTGGAAGATATTACCCAAAAATTACAACAAAGATTTAGAAACCCTGAAATTGTAGTAAAAACAGAATTATATATCCCTGAAGTTATAGAAGCTACTTATACCAACCAAGACCGCTACGAATATATCAAAAAACGCTACAATGACATTGAAGATTTGAAAAATATACTTGGACTCGAAGTTTCTTAGGCTTTTTGTTATACACTAAAAATTATTTTTTACTTAATCCTTAAAAGTGTATAGCAAATAAGTTCGGGATAATTTAATAACGACATTTTTAAATTGTATTAAAAAAATCCGTTTAAATCCGTTCAATCCGCGTTATCCGCGTGCTTAAAAAAAATGAAGATAAAAAGAATGAAGATTATGCAGGTTTTAAATCATTTTATATTTTAGTTCTAAAAAAATTATCCCCCCCTAAACCTACCCAATCTTACCTTTCCAAGTTTCTATCCCAAATTCATTGATTAAATCCGTAATCATGGTCAAATCTTCCGCAGAAAGTGCAGTACCAGAAGGCAAACAAAGTCCTCTCGAAAAAAGGTCTTCTGCAATGCTCTGTGGAATATTTTTGTAAATATTTCTGTTGATTTTTTCTCCAAAAAACATCACATCTTTAAACAAAGGCAATGTATGCAAAGGTGTCCAAAAATGGCGTGCTTCTATATTGTGTTGTTGTAGGCGTTGTAACAGTTTATTGCGTATATTTTCATTTTCAAATAATACTGCAGTAAGCCAATGATTACTATATGAATTGGGTAATTCGGGTTGAAATTGCGTAAAAAGTTGGGTAATGTTTTTTTTATAAAAATCAAAAATCTCCCTTTTTTTCAACACACGTTCTCCCAATACTTCCATTTGTCCTCTGCCAATACCTGCAAGTACATTACTAAGGCGATAATTATAACCTATTTCGCTATGGTGATAATAATCTGCTTCATCTTTGGCTTGTGTTGCCCAAAAAAGTGCCTTTTCTCTTGCCTTGCGTGTATGTGTAAGAAGCATACCACCGCCAGAAGTTGTAATAATTTTGTTGCCATTAAACGAGAAAACCCCCAAAGCACCCAACGTTCCCGCATATTTTTCTTCGTTTGGTTTTCCATATTTACTGCCCAATGCCTCTGCACTATCCTCCACAATAGGCACTTGATAATATTGTGCTATTTCATTGATTTCTTTCATTTTGGCAGGTTGCCCATACAGATGCACCACAATAATCGCCCCTACCCTTTTGCGGTGTCGTTTGCAATAATCCAACGCCAAAGCAAGGTATTTTGGGCAAATATTCCACGAATCCAATTCGCTGTCCACCAAAATAGGTGTAGCATTTTGATAAAAAATAGGGTTTGCAGTTGCCACAAACGTAAGACTTGGACAAATAACCATATCATTGGCTTGTACGCCTAATAAACGCAATGCCAAATGTATGGCAGATGTGCCTGATGAAGTAGCCAACGCATATTTTGATTGGGTATATTGGCATACGCTTTTTTCAAATTCATCTAAATTTTCGCCAACAGGTGCCACCCAATTCGTTTCAATGGCTTTTTGCAAATAAAAATTTGCTTCAGGATTTAGATGTGGAGGAGATAGATAAATCAAAGTAAAAGAAATGTTTTTTTATGGGGGTTTGGTTGATGTTGATGGATTAGATGGTTTTTTGATAGAGAAATTAAGAGATTTTTTTTATTTGTTTTGCTTCAAATTTCCCATTTTTGTCTTTTCCTATTATAAATTCAACTTCATCTCCTTCTGTTAAATCATTAAAACTAATATTTGTCAGAGATGCGCTATGAAAATATAACTCATTAAATTCTTCATTGAAAAATATAAAACCATAACCCTTATTGCTAACTTTTTTTATTTTACCAGATTTTTTCTGTCCTATTTCTTTTTCGGAGATTGAAAGCCTATTTTTCTTATTGACGCTAACATTGCTGTTTAATTTTTCGTTTCCATAGTTTTTTTTACTTTTAAGCCCCAACCAATATTTATACATTTGAGCAAAACGGTAAATTTTATTTTTTTTGTCATGATAAGCAATGCCATTTATTTCTAAAAGGTTGCTCAAAATCTTAGTGTTTGGCTTATCTTTACTATCATTCCCAATATTTTTTAGTACCTCATCTAACAACATTTCCATCTCCTCTTCGGTTAAAACAACTTTTCTTAACCCTTGCAATACTTCAGATTTAGCCTTTTTTAAATTTTGTATACACTCAATTATATTTTGAAGCCAATTATTACCTGTTTCTTTTGTGAGGTCATTGAAATGTTCTTGAGTAGCCTTTACTCTTTCCCCTGGGTCAGTTACATACACATAATGTAATACAGGCACGATAGGCGGGTTATTTTTGTATTGTGGATAGTATTCATAAGGCGATTCCTTGTCTTCTATGCCTTCTATATCTATGCTTGTAGGTAACTCATTTCTTAATCCTTTTTGAATTGTACCACTCATAATATTTATAAATGGTCTTAAACTTATATTTTCTTGATTGGCATTAGAAAAATTTAAAAAGAAAAAATCAAAAGGCGTTCCTAAATTAACACCTCTGTATGTTTTAATTTCTTTACCAAAAAATGTATTCAATAAAATGTCAATTTGTTTTTTATCAAACAAATCTATTTTTTTTTCAAAAATAATTTTTTCCAGTGATGTTATAATAGTTTCTTCATATTCTCCATATTTTCTCATTATGCTAAGAAATGCCTTTGCACTTTCTTCTGACGAGAACAATAAGTTAAAAAAATATAAATACACTTCTTTATTTTCCCATTCTATGGAAATTATATTTGTGTTTTTTATAGACTCTACATTATTTGTTGCAATATATGAAACAATATCAGTGCGAATAAATATTTTTGGATATATATTACTATACATTTTTTTATTGTAATTGTCACGCCAAAATTCTACCAATGGCGTAATCAATTTGCTCCAATCATTAGTCTTAGCAATTTTATCTAACTGGTCAAATAAAACAAACAATTTTATACCTTTATTTTTAAGGAAATTATTCAAATTATTCAAATCTTTTTCTATCAAAAAAGCGTTAGTATCATTTTTAATATATTCCAAAAAGATAATTTTCCTTCCTTTAATTCCTTCAGTATTTTTTAATTCTTGTGTGTGTGTTTCCAATTGTTCATTAGGGTAATTTATTCTAAACTCCTCAACCACATTTTGGATAGAATTATCAAGCATAATAGAACTCCACATATACACTTGCCAAAAATCATTAAAATTTTTAATGTCACTTATACTTTCATTGTCAAAAGGCATATTTTTAGTGTTTTCATTATTGCCTTTCGTTTCAATGACATCAACAAACTTATAAGTTTCTAATTCTTGAATGTTTGATTTTCGTAGAATTATTTTTTGTGTTTCTTCTTTTGTAAGAGCTTTATAAAGGTATGTTTTCCCTGAACCTTTGAAACCTTTGATTATAAATTTCTCTTTCAAAAATAAAGATTTCATACATTCTCTGTAAAAAAATGTTTGTGGTTCTATTTCTCCATCTTCTGCAAAAATTTTAACAGAACCATCATCATTTTGTTGCAATAGTTGTGCTAAATGTTTTAAAACCACATCACGCAATTCTTTTACAGAAAGTTTATCTATATCCAAAACTTCTGCTTCTTTCACAAAGAAATTACTAATTCTATCAAAAATATCTTTAAAACCCTCAAAAATTTTCTCTTTTTTATCATAATCAGTAAATTTTCCTGTTTTTACCAATTTTAATAATTCATTTTCTTGTGCTTTGATTTCTTTACCTTCTTTATCAAAAAATTTAACTCCTGCTTGTTTTAACACTTTGTTTTCTCTCAAAGATACAATAGGAATATTTCCCAAAATATCCCATTCAGATTCTTTTTTATCTTTATATTCTTGTGTTAGTGTTTTGAAAGAATCTAAAAAATCTTTAGCAGTTTCTTCATCATTTGGCACGATAGAATTCACAAGCATAAGTTTTGGTTGAGGTCTTATATCTTGGTATTTATCCAACAAGAAATATAAGCCCGCCCTCGTTTGCTCGCTACTTCCAAAAAAACTAACAATAACATTTGCCAGATTAAATGCTGTTATCCCAAATATTTCGTTGAAACCTGTACGTGAATCAATCAATATATAATCGTCTTCCGACAATTCTAAACCAGTTTTCAAATCTGCAAATAAATCACGGAATTTAGCCACCATATCCACCGTATTAGCCACATTGAGCCTTGCCAATCCATGTATATAGTGATATAAATGGCGGTCTAAATGTTCTTTTTGTTGTTGTTCGTTGGGAGTATATGCCACTTCCTCATAGCTTAGATTACCCGCAGGCAGTACATAAATTTTCCCACTTTCACTTTGATAATGCGTTTTCTCTACTTCTATCAAATAATTTTCTTTGAGGTTTAGGTTTTCTTTTCCTAAAAAATCCTTATCCATCATATATTCTACCAAACCGCCTTTGTTACGTTGTTTGTCTTCAATATCAAAAAAACTCAAAAACCCAGGTGCCTCAAAATCACAATCCAATATCACCACCTTCTTGCCTTCTGAAGCCAAGTAGATAGCATAAGCACACAAGGTTGTAGTTCTACCCATTCCGCCTTTATAACTATAAAAAGTAACCACATTGCAAGGGTTTTTTGGGTGATTTTCTTCTTTTTCAGTGTTTATATTCAACAGGGAATCAAAACGCCAGGTTAAGCCTAAATCTATTTTTGCATTTTCGCCCAAATATTTATCCGAAAAAATATAACCATACATTGGGTCATAGTTTTTTTCGCTTTCTGTAATAATTTTAACAGAAATCTTATTGGATTGTAACCATGTTTTATCATAATCTTTTTTATTATTGGCAACCAAAATAAAAATCTCTAATCGCATATCAGTTTTTAAAGACACACGATAATCTATTATGATTTGTTCATTTATTTGATTTTTGAATGTTTCTTCAAATTGTTCTATGTTTTCAAGTGATTTTAGCATGATTGAGAGATTTTAAATTTTTATGTAAATATTAAAAATAAGTTAAAAAATATTTTTTATTTATAAGGTTGGAAGTTTGCTAAAAATGTTATTAACAAAATCAAAAAACTTTGTTATTTTTTCTTTGTCATAGGACAAATTACCATCAAAGTTACATTTCGAACCTTTAGTTTGATAACGAACATACACATTCCAATCATAATACATTACTGAAATATAATCATTAGGGTCTCTGTCAGAGTTAATTATATCAATTAATTGGAACTTTTGTGGCGAAATCATCTTCAGAAGTTGTATATTTTTTGTATATTCATGTTTTCCTAAATAAAACATACTTGTATCTTTTTTAGAAAAAGAGATATTAGTATTGATTGCCTGATAATCTTGTGATAAAATTGAGGACACTATTTGTTCATCTAAACCATACACATTTTTATCATTATCACTTTGAAATGAAGGTAGCTTTTTCAGGATGCAATAATTTACAATCCCCTCTAATACATAACCCAATAAATAATACGTTTCACGCAAAATATTATTTTCGTATTTTTCCTTTTCTTTGTTTCCTATTTTTTTGTAATTTTCAATATTTGAAAGGTTTTCTAAACTTCCTATCATATACTCACAAGTTTTGAGATGTTTCAATGCAGATTTTCTATAATCTTCATAAATCATGTATGCCATACGTTCTTTATATTTTTTATTTTGAAAAAACAAATCTATTGTTTTTTTTCAAAACTACAAAAAAAAAACTAAAACCCTTTTACAATTGTATTGTTTTCTATTGTATTGTTTTCTGGTTTTAAAAGGCATTTTTATCCTAAAAATTAAAATTTCCATTTCCTCAATATCTTTCTCAGGTAGTGCTATATTTGTAATGTGTAGCACAGACTTTTAGTCTGTTAGTATGTAAGGTATTTCAAATATTTTTAGTATTCAAAAAATAATTAATTTGACAAAATTAGCTAATTAAAAAAACAAACAAAGCATTTTACAAATATTTTTATCATTTTTACATTCCTTTATTCTCTGACTTCTACCAAATCCCCTTTTTCATCAAACAAATATAAAATATTTTGGATATAAGCACCCAAATAATCTTGATTGATGTTATTTGCTAAAATCCCTTCTACAATTTCTGTATATTGGTATTGAAACACATCAGGCAAATAATGATTAAAATTATACAAATTTTGCAGAAAAAGTGTAATTTTTTCGCGTGCTTCTGGAGATGCTATTATTGCAAAAGGATTTTTTTTGTCTGCAATATCTCGTGTAATTTTAAATGACCAATTTGCATTTGTAAGCCCATCATTATAGGTTTCTCGGTCTTTGTATATCAAAGTTTCTTTTTGTTTTTTATTGTTGCCATCACCAGAATATTGTGTTTCTTGTGCCTTTTCATCTGACATAAACATTTTTTTGTTGTTGCCAAGATTACTTGTTTTTACATCTATATTTTTATCCAGCAACACATAATTTTTGCTGATAAAAAAACCCATATCTTGTGTTTCAGGATAAAACACCATTAAAAGTGATTGATTTTTCATGTTGCCAAAATAGGTATTGAGCCAACTATATGATTTTTTCCATTGTGTAGCAGATAACTGCTCAAAAGGTGGTTTTTCTTTGTAATCTTGTATATTTTTGACCACCAACATTTGGGGCAACGACAAAGTAATGGTTGAGATTTTATTCGTATTTGCATAGACAAATTGCATTTTTTGGTCTTCATTTTTTGATTGTTTTTTCAAAAAAATAGCATTATCCGCCAAAGGTTTCATAATGTCTTCTGGTATGCGAAATAATTTATCAGAAGAAAAAAAATCATTGTTTTTTTCTTGAAAAAGCAAATAAAATGTATTGAAATCCATAACAAAAATATCTTTTTTACCATCTTGGTTTATGTCTAATACCATTAAATATTGTATGCTGGATTTGCCTAAAAAACTCAAATTATGAATATCTTTTTGCAATGCAACAGTTATAATTTGTTCAACAAATCGTTTTTTTTCGTACTTATAAATCCAAATTTTATCCTCATTAAATGTTATAATGCTATTTGGTGCATTTTTTTGCATTTTTTCTACTGATTTTACAATAAGTTTTGGTTTTCTGCTTATTTGTTCACCTTGAAAATTATTTTTTCCGTTGTTCCAAAAAATTTTTATACCTTCTTCATTTGAAAAAATAATATCCATTTTTTTATCCTCATTTACATCAGCTTTTAGCATAGACATTGGTTTTTTGTAGTCAAATAGTTTTGATTTTTTGAAAATGTTTTTATCGCTTTTTGTATTTTTAAACCAAAAAACGCCTTCTTCATTGGTCATTGCTACAATATCTTCTTCACCATCATCATCTACATCAAGCATCATTGCTTCTGTAAAATATTGGTTATCAACCAAAATCACTTTTTTGTTTAATTTTTCATCTTTGCCATTGCCCAAAACGATAGAAATCCCGCCACTATGCAATACCACTAAATCCATATTTTCGTCTTTGTTAAATTTAGTGGGCAATAAATATTGTATTTCGCTATACTTTTCTGTATTCAATTCAAACTCTTGTGTTGTATATGTGCCATTTTTTTGTTGGAGGTGCAACCAAATTCCTTGATTTACATAATGCCCTGTGATTGCATCTTGTAAGCCATCATTATTCCAATCAAGCACCACAATAGATTGAAAATATTGGAATTTCTCCTCTCCATTTGTTATTTTATGGATAAGTTGTGCTTTGGCAGAAAAAAACAAAGTAAGATAAAACAAAGTAAAATAAAACAAAAACGAATAAACAAAAAATAAGTATTTCATAAATAAGTATTTCATAAAAATAAGGGGATAATAAACAAAAAAATGTAAGAATTATAGAAATGTAAAAGTTATAAAAATACAAAAAAATGTAAAAATTGATATTTTATTATTATAAATACAAAATATTTTTTAGATTATTACAAAAATATTTTAGTATTTTTATTTAAAATAAATTTAAGTATAATTAAAAAATAAAAAATCAATAAAAATCATAAAAAATAATTTTCAGTAACAAAAAACAATCTTTTACGTTATATTTACGGTGTTTTTATTTAATTTTACCCATAAGTTATTATTTTAATTTTAAATTTATTTGATTTTTTATGAAATTCTTTAAAATTCAATCAAAAAACTTCTTTTTTCTCATATTTTTTGCAATTTCAACAACTTTTTTGCTCAATAGTTGTGCCATCGTTAGACCTGGCGAAGTTGGCATCAAACAAAAATTAGGAAGAATAAAAAGCGGTATTTTGCCTTCTGGTGTGTATGGCATCAATATTTTTACAACACGCATGCTAAAAATACCTACACGCACCATCAATTTACCTGTAAAATTGGAAAAATTGCCCTCAAAAGAAGGTTTGAGTATAGATTGCGAATTGGCAGTATTATTTCACATCAAACCTGAAAATGCGATCCAAATCATAGAAACTGTTGGTTTGAATTTTGGAGAAGGTATTATTTTGAGTGTATTGCGTTCTGCTGCTGCTGATGTTACTTCGCATTTCTTTGCAAAAGACCTTCACACTTCTGAAAGAACAAAAATAGAACAAGAAATTAGTAAAAAAATGACCGAAATTTTGGGCAGTAGAGGTTTTATTGTGGAGGCTGTGCTACTCAAAAGTATTCAACTGCCCGAAAATTTGTCAAGAGCCATAGAAGAAAAACTACAAGCAGAACAACAATCTCAAACTATGAAATTTATCTTGGACAAACAACGCCAAGAATCTGAACGCCAAAAAATAGAAGCAGAAGGCATACGTGATGCCCAAAAAATCATTTCAGAAGGGCTTAATGATATGATTATCAAGTATAAAAGTTTGATTGTTTTTGAAAAATTATCAAATTCACCCAATACAAAAATTATCATCACAGATGGCAAAGCCCCACTTTTGATAAACCAAGATGTGAAATAAGAAAGTTCAAAGTTTAAAAGTTCAAAGAAATGCTTTTTTCAACTTTTGGTCTTTATTTCCGCTAAAATTATCCCAAACCCATAATTCATAATCCATAATCAAAAAAAATTCAAATCTAATGAAAAGCTTACACTTTATTTTTATCTTTGTATTCGCACTTTTTAACAATTTGGTCATACCAAATAATATTTTTGGGCAAAGTGCAAAAGGCTATTTAATTACTAAAAATGGCGGAATAAAAAATGGAAAAATATTACATGTTTATCGCTTCTTTGAGGGTGGTTTTGTGCGTTTTATAGATGAAAGAGGCAAAAAAGCCAGATTTCAACCCGAAGATATTGATGGATTTGGCATTGGTGATACAACATATATATCATTGCAAAATCTGAACTTTACACCACCTAACAGCAACAAAGAAATCAAAAGTGATTTCGCAAAAGTGCTTGTAGACGATGATGTGAGCCTATATGAGTTTGCTTACAAAAAAGAACAAGTATGGGGCGCTACGCCAAAATCGCACCGTTTTATATTGAAAAAAAGCACTGATAAAGAATTATATTGGCTTAATCAAGACATTAGCCAAATGCAAGCACAATTACAAGATTATTTCAAAGAAATTCCTGAATTGCAAAATACGCTTTCCATAAGTGGAATCTCTGCCCAAAACCCGTCAAGCAGTCTGGTAAATTATGTAAGATTATATAATAAGTTATTAAAAGAAAAAGAAAAATAGATATTGAAAAAATTAAATTACGCATTTATCAAAAAACATACCAATTAAAAATTATCATTTTTTGTAAAAAAACTTATACCTTAGTGCTTGGAAATCAATAAAAACTTATTTTATCCATTAAAATATTTTTATTGGTAATTTTTCACTAAAAATTTTTAGCTTTGGAATCACGACAGAGAATAAATATCGCCTTGCCTATGTTTGATTTTTACTTGGCAATCATTGACAATATCGTCAATACACAAAATTTTGCATTCCAAACCAAATTTAATAATTTGGTGTATGCAGACAACCAACTTTCTTCTGATGAAAAATTTTGCCTTTTGGGTGAAATGCAGAAACGTTGGCAAAAATATAGCAATGCGGTAGCACCTCCTTCACACAGGGTAGGATAGTTTAAAACAATACAATTTTTGATTTTTTTTATATTTGTAAATACATTAAAAATAGCGTAATCCAAACTTTTGTTTTGGGCTACGCTATTTTTCGTTATTTTACCATGTAGATTTTATCAATTTTTTACACCGTTTTTTACACTGTTTTTTTTATGTGCTTTTTTTATGTGGTGCTTTTTTGTTATCTTTGAAAAATATTTTTAAGTCATTTATTCCATAAAATATAACAAAAGTGGAAAAACATAAAAACATAAAAAAACAAAAACTATGCAAGAAAATCAAACAGCAAAAACGCCTTTACAAGTACCTTTAAATGATTTGCATGCACAAATTGGTGGTAAAATGATTGAGTTTGCGGGCTACATGATGCCTGTGCGTTATAGTTCAGACAAAGATGAACATTTGGCAGTACGCCACAATGTAGGTGTATTTGATGTATCGCACATGGGCGAATTTTTTTTCAAAGGTAAAAATGCGTTGCCTTTATTGCAATATATTTGTTCAAATGATGTCGCAGGGCTTCCTTTGGGCAAAGCTCAATACAATTATTTCCCCAACGAACAAGGCGGTATCGTTGATGACCTTATTGTATATCACATTGGCGAGGAGGAATATATGATGGTGGTCAATGCCTCTAATATTGACAAAGATTGGGCTTGGGTAACAAAACACAACGCAAAATTTGGGGCAGATATTCAAAACCTTTCTGCTGAATATTGTCTTTTTGCAATACAAGGCGTTAATGCAGTAAAAACATTGCAAAAAATTACCAATGAAGATTTGATGGAAATGCCTTATTATGCCATCAAAAAGGTGCAATTTGCAGGTTTGAATGATATTTTACTTGCTTCTACAGGTTATACCAAAAAAGGTTCAGGCAGTTTTGAAGTTTTTGTGCCAAATGCTCACGCAGAAATGGTTTGGAAAAAAATATTTGAAGCTGGTGCAGAATTTAATATACAACCTATTGGACTTGGTGCGAGAGATACCTTGCGTTTGGAAATGGGTTATTGCTTATATGGCAACGAAATCAATGATACATCTTCGCCTTTTGAAGCAGGTTTAGGCTGGATTACCAAATTCACAAAGGATTTTGTAAATAGTGAAAACCTCAAAAAACAAAAAGAACAAGGCATTTCTCGTAAATTAATTGCGTTCAAAATGCACGAAAAAGGAGCTGTACCACGCAGTCATTATGAACTTTGCAATGAAACAGGCGAAGTAATAGGCGAAGTAACTTCTGGTACATTGTCACCCTCACTCAATGTGGGTATTGGGCTTGGCTACGTGCCTTTGCAATATGCAGAAGTTGGAGCAAATGTATATGTAAAAATTCGCCAAAAATTGCAAGTAGGCGAAGTAGTTAAATTACCTTTTGTGTAAATAGTCCCACATTTTTTGTCATCCCGAAGAAATCTGGTTAAAATTTTAGAAAAAAATAGCCAGATTTTTTCAAAATGGCAAACTATTTAATTTGTTATTTCCTTATTCCATTAAAAAAATTAATTGCAATGGGTTTTTAACCCATTTTATTTATTAAATAAAAAAACCCATTGAAAAAATGAAAAACAAAAAACAAGAAGATATTAAACAAGAAGAATCAAAAATACAGGAAAATTATACACAAGAATATATAGAAATATTTGGGGCAAGAGAACACAACCTCAAAAATATAGACATCAAAATTCCACGTTATCAACTTGTGGTTATCACAGGTGTATCAGGTAGTGGCAAATCCTCTTTGACTTTTGACACAATATATGCAGAAGGACAACGCAGATACATGGAAAGTTTTTCTGCGTATGCACGTAGTTTTTTGGGTGATATGCAACGCCCAGATGTAGATAAAATCAACGGTTTGAGTCCCGTAATTTCTATTGAACAAAAAACCACTACACGCAATCCACGCAGTACAGTAGGCACTACAACTGAGTTGTACGACTTTCTAAGACTTTTGTATGCACGTGCAGGTGTGCCTTATTCCTACAATACAGGCGAAAAAATGTTGAAACAATCAGAAGAACAAATTATTGAAGAAATTTTAAAGAAATATACCAATGAAAAAGTTGCGTTGCTTGCTCCTATTATCAAAAGTAGAAAAGGCAACCACAAAGAAATATTTGTAGCATATAGAAAATATGGATTTACCAAAATGCGTGTCAATGGCGAAATAATAGACATTGCCCCTACCCCTACCCTTGACCGCTATAAAAACCACAACATTGAACTTGTAGTTGATAGACTTGTGCCTAATATAGAAGAAGTGCATAGACTAAGCCAATCCGTACAACTTGCCCTCAAACATGGCGAAGGATTTATGGGGCTTCTTCACAATGATAATAATACATATATTTCTTTTTCCAAAATCATGGCTTGCCCTACCACAGGCATATCATACAGCGAACCTGCACCCAATTCATTTTCTTTCAATTCGCCTGCGGGTTGGTGTCCTGCTTGCGAAGGTTTGGGTTATATGGACGTGATTTCGGAAGAAAGTATTATCCCTAATAAAGAACTTAGCATCAGCAGAGGAGGCATTGCACCATTGGGAGAATACAAAGAAACTTGGATTTTTTTTCAATTAGAAGCCCTTTTAAAAAAATATAAATTAAGCCTTACAACGCCCATCAATAAATTTCCTGATGAACTTTACCAAGAAGTTTTTTATGGTTCTACAAAACCACTTACCGTTAAAAAAGACCGCTACAAACAAGCATACCACACACAATTTGATGGTATTGTGAATTATTTGAAAAAACACCAAGAAAGCGAATCAGAAAAAGCCCAAAACTTAATAGAGGATTATATCGAAACAAAAACCTGTGCAGAATGTAATGGGGCGAAATTAAAAAAAGAAAGTTTGCATTTCTTCTTGGGGGAAAATGAACCTGAAAAAAGTAAAAACCTCAAAAACGAAAACACTAAGAAAAATATCTATGAAGTATCAATTTTAAACCTTAAAAATCTTAAAATATGGCTTGATAGCATTGAACATACATTTGATACAAGACAACAAGCCATTGCTACGCCTATTTTAAAAGAAATTCGCCAACGATTAGACCTTATTTTGGAGATTGGACTTGATTATCTCTCCCTTTCACGACAATTACGCACACTTTCAGGTGGCGAAACACAACGCATACGCCTTGCTACGCAAATAGGTACGCAACTTACAGGCGTATTGTATATTTTGGACGAGCCAAGTATTGGATTGCACGCAAGAGATAATGAAAAACTTATCGCTTCTTTGCAAAATTTAAGGGATTTGGGCAATTCTGTTTTAGTGGTGGAACACGACAAAGACATGATGTTACAAGCAGATTGCCTCATAGATATAGGCAAAGGTGCAGGCATACATGGTGGTAGAGTAGTGGCAATAGGCACGCCCAAAGAGGTTTTGGAAACAGATACGCTTACTGCACAATATTTGAATGGCAAAAAACAAATTGCAATCCCCAAAGAAAGAAGAAAAGGCAACGGAAAATCGCTCAAACTCATAGGTGCAACAGGACACAACTTGAAAAATGTAACATTAGAACTCCCTTTGGGTAAAATGATTTGCATTACAGGCGTGTCTGGAAGCGGTAAATCTTCCTTAATCCATAGCACACTTTATCCGATTTTGAATCACCATTTTTTTAGGGCAAAAAAAATTCCGTTACCTTACAAAACACTCGAAGGATTGGAAAATATTGATAAAGTAATAGAAGTAGACCAATCACCCATAGGCAGAACGCCACGCTCAAACCCTGCAACTTATGTAGGATTTTTTACGGAAATACGCAATTTGTTTGCACAACTTCCCGAAGCAAAAATACGTGGCTACAAAGCAGGGCGTTTTTCGTTTAATGTAAAAGGTGGCAGATGCGAAGAATGTCAAGGGGGTGGCATGAAATTGATTGAAATGGAATTTTTGCCTGATGTATATGTGCAATGTCAAAGTTGCAAAGGCAAACGCTACAACAGAGAAACCTTAGAAGTAAGGTTTAAAAGCAAATCTATCTCTGATGTATTGGACATGACCGTAAATCAAGCAGTAACTTTTTTTGAAAATCAACCCGCCATCAAACGCAAAATTGAAACCCTCAAAGAAGTAGGTCTTGGTTATGTAACACTCGGACAAGCCTCTACAACGCTGTCAGGTGGAGAAGCACAACGCATAAAACTCGCTACTGAACTCTCACGTAGAGATACAGGCAAAACATTTTATATTTTGGACGAACCAACCACAGGGTTGCATTTTGAGGATATAAATGTATTGTTGGAAGTGTTGCAAAAATTGGTAGATAAAGGCAATTCAATGCTTATCATTGAACATAACCTTGATGTGATAAAAGTAGCTGACCATGTAATAGACATGGGCAAAGAAGGTGGTGACAAAGGCGGACAAATCCTATTTGAAGGCACTCCTGAACAACTTATCAAAAATAAAGAAAGCTATACCGCAAAATTTTTGAAAATTGAAATGAAAGAGAAGTAGGGAATATTGCATACATAGGCAACCGTTATAAATATATGCGTATTTTGTATTGTAAATATAAGAAAAAATATATTTTGGAAAAATAAAAGAAAATATCCGTTTTTATTCAAGAAAAAAAATAATTTTGGGACGACACAAAAACGCGCATCACACGATATGGTATTTTTGGCAAAACAAGCAGAAGTGCTAACGTTAGACTTTCCTGCACAAATGCTTTTCCGTTGTGCGTCATATTAGAGAAACACAAAATGAACAAGAAATTGAAAATGATTTACATACTACTAATATTGACACTGAACTTTTCTTGCGTTGAAAAGAAATCAACAGAAAACGAAGTTAAGAACTCTGAATTGGTAATTTCTTTAAAAGCTGACACCTTAAAATTTAATTCGGGAATACGTGCTATCTTTCAGGACAGTAAAGGGAATTATTGGTTTGGAAGTCATAAGGAAGGCGTAAGCAAATATGATGGAAAAACAGTTGAATATTTTACAATCAATGATGGTTTATTAGACAATCAAATCTGCTCCATACAGGAGGATAAAAATGGAAATATCTATTTTGATACAGGGCATGGAGTAAGCAAATTTGATGGTCAGTTATTCAGCACATTACCAATTAAAAATATAGATTTACCAACGAATGATTGGGTTTTACAAGCTAATGATTTGTGGTTTATGTCAGGTTTTGATAAAAATGGCGTTTATAGATTTGATGGCGAATATTTACACTATCTAAAATTTCCAAAATCTCCGCAAGAGGACGAATTTAATAGCAAAAACAAGAATACGAGTTTAAAACCATATCTGCTTTATTCCATATACAAAGACCATAAAGGTGTTATGTGGTTTGGAACAGCAAGTCTTGGTGTGTGCAGGTATGATGGTAAAACTATTAGTTGGCATTATGAAGACCAATTACAAACAACTCCAGAAGGTGGCGATTTTGGAACTCGTGCTATTTTTGAAGATAAAGAAGGTAAGTTTTGGATAAATAATAGTCGTTTTCGGTACAACATAAAACTGAATAGTAGAAGTAATTTAAACTTCCAAAAAGAAGACGGAATTGGGTATTTGAATGAAAAAAATGAAAAAAAATTTCCTTTTTTTCTATCAATAACCGAGGATAACGAGGGCAATTTATGGATGGCGACTTATGATGAAGGTGTATGGAAATACAATGGAAAAGAATTTATTCATTACCCTGTCAAAGATGGTCAAACAGATGTATTACTTTTTACAATCTATAAGGACAATAAAGGCTTTCTTTGGCTTGGAAGTCATAATGCAGGGGTTTATAGATTTAATGGTCAATCCTTTGAAAAATTTTTAAAAAAAATACATAAATGAAAAAATTAATGGGCATGATATATCTGCTTGTTTTGATTTCTCTAAACTTTTCTTGCGTTGGAAAAAAATCAACAGAAAAAGAAACTAATAAGCCTGAATTGGTAGTAACCTCAAAAACCGACACCTTAAAATTTACTTCGGGAATACGTGCTATTTTTCAGGACAGCAAAGGGAATTATTGGATTGGAAGTCATAATGAAGGCATAAGTTTTTATAATGGAAAATCATTTGAATACTTTACAACTAATAAAGGTTTATCCGACAATCAAATCCGTTCAATCCAAGAAGACAAGAATGGAAAAATTTGGTTTGGAACTGCAAAAGGAATAAGTGTATATGACAAAGGAAAGTTTACTAATTTTTTAACAAATTTTAATAACCCAAGATATGAATGGAATGAAACCAAAGGAGATTTATGGTTTTATGCAGGTGAAGAAGGTGGAATAAATCGTTTTGATGGAATAAATATGAACTATTTAATTTTCCAAAAACCCAAAAATAAAAACCCTGATAATACTTATGGCGTAACTGATATTTCAAAAGATAAAGACGGTAAAGTTTGGATTGCAACTTATGCAGCACTATTCAACTATGATGGTAAAACGGTAAATATCTTTGATGATGAAAAATTAAACCTAAAAGATAATGAGCTTTTGCATATAAGAAGTGTATTAGCGGATTCAAAAGGTCGAATTTGGATAGGAAATAATGGAATAGGCGTTTTGCTAATGGAAGATAATACAATCATTAATTTTTCGGAAAAGAATAATTTAATCCACCCAACAAGCACAAGAAGAGGAGGTAAATCACAAACAGGTACCCTTGAACACGTCTTTGCTATTGAAGAAGATTCAGAAGGAAACATTTGGTTTGGAGATAGAGATACAGGGGCTTGGAAATATGATGGTAAGACAATGACAAACTATATGATTGACAATAATCTCAAATCGCAAATGATTTGGACTATTTATAAAGACAACAAAAACAATTTACTTTTTGGAATGGCAGACGGAAATATATTTAAGTTTAACGGTAAGACTTTTGAAAAGCAATTTTAAGAAATACGAACGCACAACAAGGTTTTGGCAAAAGTGGACAGAAGTGCTAAAATAAACGTTTGTACTTTGTGGGGTAATAGTGCTATCAAGTCCCGCACAAATGCTTTTCCGTTGTGCGTCATGTTGTGGCTATGGCGAGGCGACAATCATAAATTGAAACTTATAGCGATAAATAAAAAATAAAAATGGTAATTCAAACTTTATTAACGACTGACCGACTTTTAATTGAACCACTTACGGTAAATGACAACAACTTTATTCTTGAACTTCTTAATACAGATGGATGGATTAAGTTTATAGGAAATCGAAATGTAACTTCACAAGTTGAAGCAACTGCTTATATTCAAAAAATAAATGACAACCCAAATACAACTTATTGGGTGGTTAAAATAAAAAACAATCAAACAAAAATTGGAATAATTACTTTTATTAAGCGTGATTATTTGGAACACCACGACATTGGTTTTGCTTTTCTTCCAAATTTTGCCAATAACGGTTATGCTTATGAGGCTACAAATGCAGTTTTAAAAAATGTGATACACCAATACAACCTTTCATATATTTTTGCTACAACAGTTCCTGAAAATATAATATCTATTAAATTACTGAAAAAACTTGGGTTATTTTTTGACAAAGAAATTGAAGTTGAAAAAGAAAAGTTGTTAGTGTATGGAGTTTCAACAGATAAATTAAGCATAAACGAAAGAAAAGCACAAACACACAGGGTTTGGCAAAAGTTCTAAATTGAACTTTGGTGCTTTTTATTTACTTTTGTGCTTTTAAACTTCGCCAAACCTTATCCTTTGTTATTAATTATTAATAACAAAAATCAACTCACACAATAAAAACCACATTTCACACGATTTCCAACTCAGGTCATCACAAAAATTATAGTTACTCATTCATTATTTAGAATTTTGCAGTGTTCATTCACATTTAAACATTCAAAAAAAATGAAAAAAATTAAGGGTATTCTATGGTTGTTGATAGTTTTATTTATTGACTTATCTTTAACCAATAATGTTTTTGCTCAAACTCTTACCTTACAAGGCTATGTGAAAGATGCCAAAACCAATGCGTCCATTCCTTATGCCAATATATATATCAAAAAGGGTAACATAGGCACTTCTACAAATACAGATGGTTTTTTTATGCTGAAAGTTCCAAAAGAATTCCAAAATGATACTTTAATGACATCTTATATAGGTTTTGAATCTTATAAAATTGCTATTTACAACATTAAAAACCGTGTTGATATGATTATTTTACTCAAAGAACCAGAGAATACATTGGAAGAAGTTACCATCTCAGCAAGTTCGCCTGCCCAAATTATAGCCAAAGCCTATCAAAATATACCTATCAATTACCCGCTTACGAACACCCTTTATACAGGATTTTATAGAGAATCCAATTTACACCATAAAAAGGATAGTGCTGAAAAATACTTCTATGTCATAGAAGCAGTTACCAAACTTAATAAACCTTCTTATGAAAAACAACTACCTGAAGGAGATGTAAAAATTACCGAAGTGCGTAAGAATCAATTTGTAAAAGAGAGCATAAAATTCCAAAAATGGATTGCAGGTGCGTTTACACCTATAAGGTTTGATGTTGCCAAAAAACGTTTTGATTTTGTTCAACCCGAAAAACAATATAGATACACTTATACTCTTGAGGATTATACTACCTATTATGATAGAGAAGTATATAAAATTAGTTTTAAACCATCTAAAAATAGTGCTGATTATCAAGGCATTATATACATTGATACAGAAACTTACGCCATTGTAAAAGTAGATTATCAATACAGTGAAGCAGGACTCCGTCGAGAAAATTCTTCGCGTAGTTATGCAGACCTTATTAAAAGACAATTTAAAATAAACTATCAACCCATAGGTAATAAATGGTATGTGCAGACTATATGTCAACAAGCAGAAGGATATGACAAACCCGCCAAAGACTACTACAGATATGTAACCGAATACGCAACTACACGCATAGACACCAACACCTATGAAAAGTTTGAGTATGCTGATAAAATTCAGTTTAATGATATTTTTTTAACAAAAAATGATGCTTATAATGAAAATTTTTGGAAAGATTATAATATCATACCTGAAACAAAAGACTACAAAGAAATTTTGATAGACACAACCTACCAACTGAATATCAAAAAACAACAAAAAACAACTAATTTATCCTTTGACTTGAATAATTCTTTGAAAGATAAAAAACCAAACAAGCGATTTAGGCTTTCTTACTCCATAAGTCCAACGCTGATAAAATCATCTGCCAACCAAATTGCTATCCAATACACCAACGAAACAGGAAGTTTTGGTTTCAATGAACAAATGAATGTTAACGCTACACAAATAGCGTGGAGTAGTGGTTTTGGAATAGAATATGACATTTACAAAAATTTTTATGCGAACCTTAATTTCCAATTTGGATTTTCAAAACTAAAATATAATTTTACAGAACTTAGTTTAGGCTACCGATTTCCTTTGCACAAAGAGAAAAAAAGACCTATGTACTTATATTTTGAAAACACTTTTGCCTTTGCAAACCTTATCAAAAGAGTAAAAGATTTTGATAATACAAGTGCCACAAAAATTGAAGTAGAAGCGATAACATTTGATAAAGATAAAGTCCAATTCGAATTACAAAACCGACAATTTGTAATCAAACCTAAAATAGGTTTTCTCTTAGAAATCAACCGTAGATTGTTTTCATTTGCAGAAGTAGGCTGTCTCATACCCGTTTCCAATCAAGAACGCTTGGTATTTTTGAATGAGAATAATAATGGACTTTTGGGTACTATTGGGTTAAAAAAATCTGAAGTTAGTTTATCTAATCCCAGAGTAGATTTTAGGGCAGATAGACAAAATACAAATCGTTTGCCTTTTACTAATTTTTTGTATTTTAATGTGGGAATTAAAGGTTTTTTAAGTATTAGGCTATAAGAAATTATGAAGAGTACAAGATTTTTATTGCATATTACTTTTTGGTTTATGGTTTATCTTATAATGATAAAGTTTTATCCATCACAAAAGGATAAACTTATCCTTATAAGCCTAATTCTTTTTATCATTCCTACCTACTTAACAAATGAAATATTAGTAAACATATTTTATAAAAAACAACTTTATACTTATTTTGTTATAAGCCTAATTGTTTTTAATTTTGTATATGTCTTTATTGTTTACTGGATTCCCACAACTATATACAAAAAAGACAATGATGATTTTTTTACCATATTTCTTGACTTTTTGATTTTTACAGCATTCACAAGCAGTATCAAAATTGCCCGATATAGTTATTTGAAAGAAAAAGAATATGCTGCAATGCAAATCCAACAACTCAAAACCGAACTTTCTTTGCTCAAATCACAAGTAAACCCACATTTTTTGTTCAACACTTTGAATAATTTGTATGGCTTAATCATTCAAAACCAAAACGAACAAGCAGGGAATATCACGCTCAAATTATCCGATTTGATGCGTTATCTCTTGGAAAGTGGCAAAATAGAGCAGGTAAGTTTGCAAAAAGAAATCAAATTTTTGGAAGATTATTTGGCATTAGAAAAAATCCGTTTGGCAAATCAGGCAGATATTCGTTTGGAAATTTCGGGTTTTGAAAAAGAGGTATTTGTTGCCCCTTTGCTTTTTATTCCTTTGGTAGAAAATGCCTTTAAACACGGTTTGCAAACTATTTCAGAAAATAATTTTAATAATTTTGCCCATTTTAGCCTATCTTTGCAGGGTAATGAATTGTATTTTGAAGCCAAAAATTCGGTAGGTAAAAATCTACTTGTTCAAGAAAAAAGTGGCATAGGCTTAGAAAACTTACGCAAAAGGCTATTGTTGATTTATCCCAAAAAGCATTTTTTAGAAATTGAGGAAAATGAAAGATTTTTTAAAGTAATTTTACAGATAAACTTATAAGGTTTTTTGAAAACCTTATAAGTTTGTAATAAAAAAAAATATGGCAAAACTTCACTGTTTAATTGTAGATGACGAACCAATAGCCCAGGAAATCTTGGAAAAATACATTTCGCAAATGGAGGCTTTGCAGTTGGTGGGCAAGGCAAATAATGCCTTTGAAGCCTTGAATATTTTGCACCGAGAAAAAATTGATGTCTTGTTTTTGGACATCAAAATGCCTTCTCTTTCGGGTTTGGATATGCTCAAAACCTTACAAAACCCGCCCAAAGTCATTCTTACGACTGCCTTTTCCGAATTTGGCGTAGAGAGTTATGAATATGGTATTACGGATTATTTGCTCAAACCCATTCCTTTTGAAAGATTTTTGAAGGCAGTAAATAAAATTTTGATACCCAAAAATATAGACTTTCCACTTGAAAAAGTACAAGAAAACTTGCCTACCGAAAATGAATTTATTTTTTTCAAAGCGGATAAAAAAATTCATAAATTTTACTTCAAAGAAATCCTATTTTTTGAGGGCAGTGGCAATTATGTAAAAATTCATACCGAAAAAGTACCGCCTCTGATAGTTTTGGAAAAACTAAGCGAATTGGAAGAAAAATTACCCAAAAATCAATTTCTTAGAGTACATAAGTCATTCATTGTCAATATTTCACATATCCAACAAATAGAGGGCAATATGCTCAAAATCAAAGACAAAACAGTAAGTATTTCACTTACCTACAAGCAAAATTTAGAGGAATTATTAAACATTTAATATCGTTAAAGTTTTTTTGGAAATTTGCTTAAATTATTTTGTATTCGTACTTAGCCTTCCTTTTTTTTGCTTTTTTTCAAATATTTTTGTATTTTTAAACCTTACAAAAAAAATTTGATTTCATGCAATTTTATCCAAAGTCTTACTACGCTTATCCTTCATACAAATACATATCTTTGAGTTGTGTATTTTTTCTATTATTTTTTTTGATGTGTTCGCAAAATGGATTTCAAAAACAAGAAAATACACTCCCCTTAGAAAATGCCTTAGAGCAATTAGAAAAAAGCTCTTTTTTAGAAAATGGAACGCTTGTATTCAACCTTACACGCATCAAAGACAGCAAAACAATCGCAAAAAAAAATGCCCAAAAGTCTATCCCTTTTGCCTCTTGCATGAAATTGGTAAGCACTGCAACCGCTTTGGAAGTGTTGGGAGCGGATTTTCGTTTTGCGACTACGTTGGAATATGATGGTTATATCCAACAAGGCGTATTACATGGTAATTTGTATATAAAAGGTGCTGGCGACCCTGTATTAGGCTCTAATATTATGTCAGACCAACATATAGACCGAATTTTTCCGATTTGGGTACAAAAAATCCAGCAAGCAGGCATACAAAAAATCAAAGGTAAAATTATTGCTGATGAAAGTATTTTCCCAATGGATATTACACCTCCCGAATGGATTTGGGGTGATATGGGTAATTTTTATGGTGCAGGTGCTACCGCATTAAATATTTTTGATAACCAATACACACTTTTTTTGCAACCAAACGCAACCTTATACCAAAAACCTCAAATTGTACGCACACAACCTGCAAATTTAGATATTGAATTTATAAATGAACTCAAAACTGAAGCCACAGGCACAGGCGACCAAAGTACCATCAATGGCGGAATGTTTGAAACAAAAAGGTATCTCAATGGCACAATACCACAAGGAGGTATATTTCAAGTAAAGGGAAGTTTGCCCAATCCACCACTTACAGCAGTAAAAATTTTTCAAACATACCTCAAAAATGCAGGTATCACCGCAGAAAAAGCAACAACTTCCCGCTTGTTGTTATCTCAAAACCAAACCTTTACAAAAGAAAACAGAAAGCTAATTTATACACATTATTCGCCTTATTTGAAATATATTTGTGGATTTACCAATTTTTATAGCGTAAATTTATACGCAGAAAGTATGCACAAACGCATTGCGCTTGCACAAGAAAAACGTGCTGGCACACGTGCTGGCGTAAAAGCAACAAAAGATTTTTGGGAAAAAAAAGGACTTTCTACAAAAGGATTTTTTCAGCAAGATGGAAGTGGATTGGCAAGCACAAATGTAATTACAGCTTCCCAAATGACCACAATCTTAGCCAAAATGACCAAACTAAAAAGTTTTCCACATTTTTTTGCGTCATTGCCTGTTGCTACCAAAGATGGCACAATGCAAGGCATTGGCAAAAATACCAAAATGGCAAATAATCTTAGGGCAAAAACAGGTGCTATTACACGTGTGCAGTCTTTTGCAGGATATTTTCGCAACACCAAAAATGAACTTTATGCTTTCTCACTTTGCGTACATCAATACACAAACACGTACCCAGAAATGCAAAAAAAATTGGAAAATATCATGAAAATCATGGTAGAAAGTGTAAATTAATTTAAGTTGTTATTCCCTTTCGGGTGATACTTTGTAATTAAAATATTACACTAATTTCTATTTTTTATGCTTAATAAAGCTAATAATGCAGCTTTAGAAAAGTAAAAAATAGCAATCTATAAACCGAATGGGAATAGTTATCAGTTTTTTGAGTTACCAATTTTTATAAACCAGTTTTTACAAATTTATGTCAGTTTATTAAAAAAAAAATTAAAACAAAAAACCACGCAAATACCTAAAAAGGCTTTTGCGTGGTTTTTTGTCAATTGATTAAATATCTATATCTTGTAAAAATCTTTATTTCTGTTACTTGAAGTAGGGGAAAATAGAGGACGTAGTCTTAAAGACCATTTTTTAGAAGAAATCTATTATCAATTTTTTGGTTAATTACGCCAATTTTACATTGATTGCGTTCAAACCTTTTTTACCGTTTTCAACATCAAAAGTTACTACATCATTTTCACGGATTTCTTGTTCGTCTAAAATGCCTGTTACGTGAACGAAAATGTCCTCGTTAGTGTCGTCTGATTTGATAAAACCAAACCCTTTTGTAGTGTTAAAGAACTTTACTGTACCTTTTTTCATAAAAATTTTTTATTGTATTGTTTAATATGTTGCAAAAATAATAATAAATTATGAAACTAAAAAAAAAAATTAAAAAATTTTCAAAAAAAAATTAAAAAAAAAATATTTTAATGTTTGAAATTGGTTAAAAAATTGGTTTTAATCAAATTGGTGGGTTTTTATGGATAAACAAATTTTTAAAAATATTTGAATCTATTTAAAAATATTTTTTTTATCTGAAAAAACTAAAAAATAACTATAACTATTTAGCTCCTAACCCTAAAGGGAATAAATACGAAAAACAATTATATTCAAAAAATATAGATACAAAAAAAACAAAGGCATTTCTTTATAAAAAAAATGTCTTTGTTTTTTAAATTCCCCTTTGGTGGTTAGGTGGCTAAAACTTCGCCCCCAACACATAAGGCAACATTTTGCGCCAAGTGTCCCAATCGTGAGGCATATCATAACCCCAAATATCCAAATCATGCGGGATACCTTTTGTATTCAAAATATGCGAAAATCTGCGAGAAGCATTAGGTGCTTCATAATCGCCTTGTCCAGAAAGAATATGAATAGGACGATTGCTACGCAAAGAATCCAATAAATAACCATCTTGCAAGTTGCTCAAATATGATTCTGGCGAGTTGAAATAACAATCATCATCCCAATAACCATCGGTATATTGCCCCAAATCATACACGCCACTCATTGCAATTACGCCTGTAATAATGTCAGGGCGTTTAAAAAACAAGTTGGCGCTATGCAACGCCCCAAAAGACGCACCAGAAGTAATAATAGGTGTATTGTCACCACAATGATTTTTAATGAATGGTACCACTTCTTGATACACATATTCGTTGAACATGACATGGCGGATAGATTTATCTCTTGGGTGCATACGGTTGTTAAGCCAGCTTTCCGAATTGATACTATTGATAGAAAAAACTTTTACTTTTCCGCTATCAATCAATGGCTGAATAGCACTAATGAGATGAAAACGCTCATATTCCAAATAATCTGCTGCAGCAGTAGGCAACAACAACAAGGCAAACCCATAATGTCCATATACCGCTACTTCCATATTGCGATTGAGGCGAGGACTCCACCACTGATGTATTTCTTTGTTCATGTTTTTTTTGAAAAGCCTACTTTAAAAAGGCATTTTTTATGTTTAATAGATAGAAAATATAATTTTATTTTTTTTTTTAGGTACTAAATGATTTTACTTGGTTTTGACTTTCAATCCCCAACCCTTTCCCCAGAAGGGAAAGGGAGCAAAAACCACAAAAAATGTATTTTAAAATCCCTCCCCTTCGGGAAGGGATTTAGGGTGTGGTTTCTCATCAAGTAAAATCACTTAGATCCTTTTTTTATAATTAGCCTTTTTCAGCAAAATATTTTTAAATACTTTAATTTTTTTGAACTGTTTAGATTGAGCAAATAAAGCATGTTGCACATATACGAAATTGGTTTTGGGATTTTATAATGTAACAATGGGTTAAAACCCATTGCAATTCATATTCAATATATATATTTTAGGTATAAATAAAGGTTTTAAAAAATCCCAAAAACACTTTCCGAAGTGTATATTGCTTGCAAAATTTTAAAACACTTAGAAACAAACGTTTATACAGCAATTTTACATGTTACCTTGACAAGGATAGTTAAACTTTAAACCTTGAACCTTGAACTTTAAACCTTGAACTTTAAACCCCTAATTATACAAACTTGGTACAATCATCACAAATTCTGGAATAATTACCTCAAATGTTTTGCCATCAACGGTTTTTTCCATTGTATAAAAACCTTTCATCTTGCCAATACCTCCTCTTAAATGACAACTTGATACATATTGATATGATTCGCCAGCTTCCAAAATAGGTTTTTTACCCACTACGCCCTCCCCTTCTACTTCTCTTGGCAGTGTATCTATGTCATGTATATACCAATGTCTATGCAAAAGTTGCACAGTATAAGGACTGTTATTTTCAATAGAAATCTTATATGCAAATACAAAATGTGCTTGCATTACATTTGAAAATTCAGCTTGATACTCAGTGATTACGCTTACTTTGATGCCATTAGTTGTGTGCGAATGCGAATATGCAGGTTGAAGTTGGGACATTGGGTATGGTGTTTTTGGAAGAATACTGAGAAATAAATTAACAAATTGTATCTTTATTGTGATTTTTACAGTTTTTTAGTATTTTTTTTTAAAATTAAGTGCTTTTTTTGAAAAAAAAAATTTAAAATGAAAAATGTTTTACTTTTACAGTTTTTTTTAGTGTTTTTGTTGTTGTTTTTTATTTTTTATAAACTTTTTTGTAAAAGATTTTTTTAAATTTTATTAATGCAAAAAAATAGTTAATTTGCAAGAGAAAAAATTAAAGATTTAATATTTTAGATTATAAATTTTGGATTAAAAGCCAAAAATACTTATTTTCTTATAACCTTTGATTTTGTGACTTATTTTTAAAGATAAACGCTTAAATTTAACATAAAAAAATACTAAAATCCATAATTTATAATCCATAATTTAACCATCATGAGAAAAAATTTTACACTTTTTTTATTATTATATTTCGCATTTTCGGTATTTTTTTTTACAAAAAATGTATTTTCCCAAATAAATTTTGGTGGCACGCCTTACAGTTTTGGCAGTGAATGGCAACAACGATTTGAAGCACAAAACAAACTCGTTCCGCACTATATTCCTACGCCTGACATGGCAAAAATCAAAGAAGAAGACAGCAAAAGAACTAATAACAGGTTTGCATATCCTATATATATGTCGCACAACCTCCAAAATGGTGGACAATGGACAGAAATAGGAGAAGGGCATAGAATTTGGCGTTTGACTATCCAAACTGAAAATGCGTGGTGTCTTAGACCTATTTTTGATAAATTTTATTTACCAAAAGGTGCAAAATTATTCATCTATAACCAAGACCAGAGCGAAGTTTTGGGGGCTTTTACACAAGAAAGTTATGTAGGGAAAGGACGTTTTGCTACTGATATTATTGAAGGAAATACCATCACAATAGAACTTTTTGAGCCTGCACACGCAAGAAATCAATCCGAACTCCAACTTTGGCGTGTAGGATATGGATATAGAAAAACAGGTTTTGCAAAAAATGGCTTAAAAAGCGGTAATAACAATGGTATATTAGGTTTTGGCAGTTCAGGCAGTTGTAATGTAAATGTAAATTGTGCATTGGGCAATAATTGGCAAGACCAGAAAAGAGGTATCGTAAAAATCGTTCTTGATAATATAAATGGTACTGACCATTGTTCAGGCTCACTCATCAATACCGCCAACAACAGCAATACGCCTTATATATTGAGTGCAAAACATTGTGAAGAAAACAGAGGTTCAACTTTTATAGATACATGGGTTTTTATTTTCAATTATGAGGCAAGTACATGTTCCAATCCTGCTTTACAGCCTTCACGTGGGCAATCAATGTCAGGCGCAACGATTGTGGCTATGGGTGATGAATCCGTATCAGATTTTTTACTATTGAAATTAAACCAAAATATACCAGAAAGTTATCTCCCTTATTTTAATGGTTGGGACAAAAGCGGTACAAACCCCACAAATGCAACCTGTATTCACCACCCAGCAGGCGACATCAAAAAAATTTCGGTAGATAATAATGCTATTACTACTGAAAGTTATTATAATGATTTACCCAATGACAACACACATTTTAGGGTAGTTTGGGACAATAATACTACTACCGAAAGTGGTTCATCTGGCTCACCATTATTTGACCAAAATAAACGCATTGTAGGACAACTGCATGGCGGAGAAGCTGCGTGTAGTGCATTGGATAAGCCTGATTGGTTTGGCAAATTTTCTATTTCTTGGAATGGTGGTGCTACTGCTGATACACGTTTGAGGGATTGGCTTGACCCTACAAACCTAAATCCAATCACTGTGAATGGCGTTAATTTTGTCCCCAATGCCTTAGAAAATGTATTTGCACAAAGTACAAGCATTTTCCCTAATCCTACAACAGATAAATTTTTAATAAAAATTGAAAATTCACAAAGTTTTGAACAATTTATAGAAATATATATCACCAATGCAGAAGGTAAAAATGTGCTTGGATTGGCAGAAAATTTTTCCCAATTTTTTGAAAGTAATAATTTTACCAATAATACAAACAATAATACCATTAACAATACAAATATTTGGCAAAAAGAAATCTCTTTGAAAGGATTACAAAAAGGTGTTTATTTTGCACATATAAAAACTGAAAAAACCGCATTTACTAAAAAAATTGTATTCTTAGGGGAATAATATTAGGATTTAAACGTTATGTAAGGCTAATTTATTCTAATTTCAGGACTTACGCAAAAAAATGATTTTATACTCAAAGTACCTTAAAATGCTTCAAAGCACAGTTGAATTATTTAGATTTTACCGAAATGGAATATTTCTTCAAATTTATACCTCATTTTAAGCGGTTTTTAAGCCTATTTTTACATATTTTGAAAAAAGTGCGTAAGTCCTGATATAAAAATTCTTTACCCCAAAATCGGTTTCAAATCCTTTTCATTCGTAGAAATCCATTCAAAAACTTCTGTAAGGATTTGTTTTGGTTGTTTTTTGGGTAACCAGCCACAGAGTTGATTGATTTTTTGGTTGTCTGTAATATAAATGCGAAGGTCAGCAACCCTGTTTTCCACCACTTTTTGAATTTCTATGTGGTTTCCTGTGATTTCTTGGCATATTTTTGTTAATTCTTGCAAAGAAACACTGATTTCATTGCCACCACCTACATTAAAAATTTGTCCTCTAAATGTATCTAAATTATGTATTTGCAAATCAATCAACTCGCCCAAATCCGCTACATCAAGCATATCTCTTACCTGTTTTCCCTCGCCACCGTACCCAAAATACCCCAATTTTCCTTTCCAAAAGTGTCTTGCGAGCCAAAGTACAACCACCCCTTGGTCTATTTTGCCCATTTGATACGCACCAGTCAGCACACCACAACGATTTATAATGGTTTTCATGCCCGCAAGTGCCTCATATTCTTGTATCATAAGTTCCGCACCAAGTTTTGTGCTTCCATAAAAAGAACGCGAGCCTGACAATGTAAAATCTTCATTAACACCTTTTGCAGAAATTCCTACGAGATTTTGCTGGTTTTTCCAAGCAAAACGTGTATCCAATTCCTCGAAATTAGCACTTTCCAACGCCCCAATCGGATAAACCCTGCTTGTAGAAAGAAAAATAAAAGAAGCATTGTGTTTTTTTGCCAGTTCAAGACAATTTATCGTGCCTACAAGATTGTTATTTACCACTTGCATCACAGGCGAAGTAATGCCTGCAAGTACTGAAGGCTCTGCTGAGGCATCAAGCATGACATCAAAATGCGGAATATCCGCCAAATCCTCTGTATTGCGTATATCTGCATGAAAAAATGCAATATCAAAAGCACGCAAACGAGGCAAATTCAATTCAGAACCACGCCTTTTGAGGTTGTCAAGGCAAATAATATGATAATGTGGATATTTTTTTTTGAGTTGAATGGCGATATTTGAGCCTACAAAACCAGCTCCGCCTGTGATAAGAATATTCATATTTTTTGTAATGATGGTTATTAATAATATTTGTTTTTAGTTTGGAAAGCTATTTTTTTTATCCAAAAAAGAATCTTTACAAATTTCTTTTTGCAAATTTCTTTAAAAAATACTAATTTTGTAAAAAAATCTTAATAAAAAACACCTTTTTTAACAAGTTAATTTTGATTGATAAACTTGATTGTAATTTTAATTTGTAAGGTGTAATTTTAGGGTTACACAATTTTTTATTAAAAATTAATTAAATTAATTTATTTTTATCAAAACTTTAAATTTTAAAATATAATATGGCTAATTGGTTTGTTTGTCAAATAAAATATAATAAACAAGATGAAAAAGGCAATGTGAAAAAAGTAACAGAAGCCTATCTTGTAGATGCAATATTGTACTCTGAAGCAGAAGAACGTATTTATCGTGAATTGAGCGGTCTAATTCCAAATGGTGAATTTGTTATTACCGACTTACGTAGAAGTCCATTGGCAGATATTTTTCACTTTGAAGATAGCACTACTTGGTACAAATGCAAAATTACGTATAATTTGGCAGATGAAGCTACCCAAAAAATAAAAAAAGTAGTGGAATATGTCATGGTAACTGCTGAAAATATCAAAATCGCTTATGAAAGACTTGAAGATGGTCTTGGGGCTATGATTGAGCCTTATACGGTGGTGAGTATTACAGAATGTGCTTTTATGGAGGTTTTTGGCTATGAAGGCGATAAAAATGGACAACCAAAAGTGTTGGTTGCTGAATCACAAGAAAATTAAAAAAAGTTCTCCAACCCCCAAAGGGGAATTTTAATTAGGAATTATGAAACTTTTGAAAATAAAGTAAATAACTTTCTTCTATTTTTATCTTTTTTGTCGTTCCGTAGGAATCTGGCTGTTTTTATACTAAGAACAACTAACAGCCAGTTTTTTTTAATGAAAAACCATTTATGTTATTTATTTTTCATTCCTAAATAATTAATCCCAAATTAAACCTTAATTCCCACAATCAAAATATCATCAACTTGCTCTTCATTCCCACGCCATTCGAGGGTAACTTGGAGTAGTCTATTTTGTTGTTGTTCCGCAGGAAAAGTGCTTATTTCAAGGAGTAAATCCCTGAGTTGTTGGCGAGAAAACTTTTTGTGTGTTTCTCTCCTAAATTGGTCTTGATAACCATCAGTACATAAATAAACCCATGAATCTTCTGGTAAATATACTGATTGTGTTTCATAAGAACGTATTTTGTCTTCTTTTTTGTAAAAACCACCAATAGGCATTTTGCTTGCTTTTAGTTCAAAAAATTGGTTATTTGTGATATAGTACAACGCATTTTTTGCCCCAGAAAATTGTAATGTACGGGTTTCTTCATGCCAAGCACAAAGCACCATATCCATACCATCACGGTTTAGGTTGTCTTGTTGTTGCAATGTATTATTAACGTGTTGATGCAGTTGTGCAAGGATTTCGCCTGTTTGTGTGATATTACGAAACTGTATAATTTCGTTCAAACAATCATTACCAATCATACTCATAAAAGCCCCTGGCACGCCATGTCCTGTGCAATCTACCGCAGAGATAATTTTTTTGTCACTAATAACGTCAAACCAATAAAAATCACCAGAAACAATATCACGTGGTTGAAAAAACACAAAACTTTCTTTAAAATGTTTTTGAATAAAATCCAAATCGGGCAACATGGCTTCTTGTATGCGTTTGGCATAATTGATACTTTGCAAGATGCTTTCATTGCGTTTTTCTGCCAATAGTTTTAATTCATTAGTTTCTATATATTGTTTTTCAAGTTCTATATTTTTTTCAGATATTTCTTTAGTTTTATTTTCTACAATTTGCTCCAATTTAATACTACGTTGTTGTAGTTGATAAATTCGCCAACGTACCCCAAGTACAACCAACATAATCGTAAGCAAACCCATTAACGAAATTGCCCACCAAGTTTCTAATATATGTGGTTCTTTTACTAATACAATACTATCACCCACATTATTCCACACCCCATCATTGTTACAACCAATCACCCTAAATGTATAAGTACCTGCGGGTAAGTTGGTGTATATTGCCTCTCTGATACTGCCTGCTTCACTCCATTCATCATCAAAACCTTCCAATTTGTATTTAAAACGTACTTTTTCAGAAGCTAAAAGGCTCAAAGCACTGTAATCAAATACATATCTACGCTGATTAGGTGATATTTTAATTTTTGCTTGGTGGATATCAACATTTACATTGTCAATAAGTAATTGATTGATTTTAATTTGGGGTTTTAGGTGATTATATGGAATATTTTTTGGGTCAATGACTAATACACCGCCATTAGTAGGTATCCAAACTGTACCATTTTGGGCAATAATTGAATGTGCAGCGCCTGTACAATCTTCATTTTTCATACCATCATGTGCATCATATACTGTCCAATTAAGTTTAGTTTTTTTATTTTCTACATATTCATTTAATTCAGTTTTAAGAATTTGTATAACACCTTTGCTATTTGGAATCCAAATATGCCCATTGCTATCTTCAACTATATCAAAAATAGCATCATTAAAAAGTCCTTGTTTACTACCAAACGTCATCACTTCTTTTCCGCTGACCCTACCAATACCGCCATTAGTTGCGAGCCATATTGTATTTTGTTTATCAATATAAGCAGAAAATATTACTTTATTATCAAGTCCTTCTATAAGTTCAATTTTGTCATCTTTTGTAATAATATTAACACCTGCATCATTGGTACATACAATGATATTCCCATATATATCTTCTTTCAAAGACATGATAAAATTGGAAGAAAGACCATTTTTTTTATTGTATTTCTTTAAAATTTTACCAAATTTATCCAATTTTATGACACCATCTCGCCTTGTACCTGCCCATATATTGCCTTTTTGGTCATCACATATTACCCTTACACCATCATCGGGCAATCCATTTTTTTCATTATAAAAAGTTTCTTGACCTTGTGGGGTTATTTTAATAATACCCCTAAATGTACTTATCCAAATATTGCCTTCTTGGTCTGTGCTGATATTGTAAATACGCCATTCTATAAGTTGAGTTTGGAGGGTATATTTTGATATTTTATTGCCTTTATTTTCGTCTATGATGTTGATAGTACCATCATTCATACCAACCCAAAAAACACCTTTTTTTACTTCACAAATAGACCCTACTGCCAATGTAGAAAGTCCATCTTGGTACGTGTAATTTGTAAATTTGCCTTCTTTCATGCGAAACAAACCATGCCTATAAGTGCCTACCCAAAGGCTACCTTCTTTGTCCAAACAAATGTCATTGACATTGGTAAGAGGGCGTTCAGGCGTAGATGGAAATTGCTCAAATTTCTTGGTTAAAACATTTTTGCGGTATAAGCCATTTGAAGTAGCAAACCAATGACTGCCTGAGGCATCTTGCAATATTTTATATATTGCGTTGTCCTCCAATTCTTTTATAAGTTCAAATTTTTTGGTTTTTGGGTTAAAAGTTGCACATCCTTTAGTTGTGCCTACCCACATTACGCCAAAAGTATCAAGGTATGCCTCCACAATATTGTTGGTAGGCAATCCATCTTTTTTATCAAAAACGGTGTAATTTCCTGCTTTATCTTGTTTTACAAGTCCTTTTGCCTCAGTACAAAACCAATAATTATCTTGTTGGTCTTTCCTAATATTAAATGTAAGGGTTTGGGAAAGAACTTCATGCGAAACTTTTTGTTGTTCATTGGTTAAAGGATTATATAAAAAAAGTCCTTTATTTCGCACAGAAACCCATATTTTATCTTCTTTTTCTGCGAAAACACCGCCCAAAAGCTCTTTTTTCCATGCTTTTAGCACGAGTTTCCCTTTTTGATACGCAAACAACCCACTGCCATCAGTTGCTACCCAAAGCGTACCATTTGGCGAAGCACTCAAACTATATGTAGAATTATTTTCAAAAGTTGATACATTTCTTTTATTCAAATTGGTAAATCGCATTCCTTCAAAATGCGTAAGTCCATCAAAGCCTGACAACCAAAGCGAACCATCAGGTGTATTAGCTAATCTGCGTATGTTATTGCTTGGAAGCCCTTTTTCTGATGTCCAATGCTCCAATATATACTGTGTGAGTTGTTTTCTTGGGTCAATATACTGCAAATCTTGTTGGGCAAATAAATATTGTGTTTGAAATACACAATAGGCAAAAAGCCAAAATTGCTTACATTTTGTCCATATTTGCATAAAAAATCAAAAGATGATAAAAACGTGGTAAAAGTGAAATATTCTTTTCTGTTTTTTGTAGATGTAGATGTATTTTATTAACCAAAGTTTTATGTTATATTTTTCCAAAAAAACTTTGAATTTTGATGTTTTTTGAGAAAAATAGCCATTTATTTTATAGTATTTTTGTACTGGAAACGCAAATTAGCGTAAATTTACAAAACTGACAACTTAAAAAATTATAACTGACAACTTAGATTAATATAAGGCTTGACAAATATAATGCACGATTTTCTATATTCAAAAGATTAGTAAAAAATTTTGAAAAATATATTATATCAGAAAATATTTTGCTAAAAATTTAAAAATTATTGTGCTAAAAAATATTATTATTTAATAATATGTTTTTTTGAAGTGAAATAGGCAATTTCATGGTAAGGATTTTCTCCAAACTTTCTGCGTGTCGTGCATGATGACAATCTGTACCTACAAATGAAATTAGATTTTCGTTCAACAATTTTTCTGCGGTAACCATTGCTCCTTTTCCATAATAACCTGTCAATGAATTAACATTTAGTTGAAGCAAAACCCCTTTTTCTTGTACTTTTCGGGCAATATCTATATTTTGTTGGAGGTAATCATAACGTTCTGGGTGTGCAAAAATAGGTTGATATCCTTGTGTTTTCAATTCAAAAATTACTTCCCAAAGTTGAGAGGGTTGGTTCATAAAACCTGTTTCAAATAACACATAATTTTTTTGCCCAAAAGACAATAACTTTTCATTTTTTCTTAATTTTTCTATAAACCCTTCGTCCAAATAATATTCTGCACTTGCATATATTTCTACTGGTATTTGATGCTCCTTTACTGCTTCTCGCACAAATTCCAATTTTTCTAAAATTATTTCGGATGTGTTGCGATATGTGTCATACATGACATGGGGCGTAGCAATGAGCGTAGTATAGCCAAGTGCGTAGAGTTTTTTGATGAGGAAAATACTATCTTCTATCGTTTTTGCACCATCATCTATCCCAAATAAAATATGGGAGTGCATGTCAATTTTTGGAAATTGAAACGCAACGGTTGGTTTTGGTGTATTTATATTTTTTTTAGGGAAAAGGAAAGAAAACATGTTATTTTATATGCTGGAAAAATAAGTTTTGATAGGTTTTTATCAAATTTTGATAGGGATTTGTACGCAAAATTAACGTTTTTACGTACATATTCCAAAATAATATTTTTTTTATTTTTTTTTCAAATATAAAAAATGCAAATTTGAAAGCAAATTTGAAATGTTGTGCTTCATACATATTTTACGTAAACATTTTAATAAATGTAAAAAACAACTTTTATAAATTATTAAAAAATACTATCTTTGTGCAGTATTTCATAATCAAGTGTAACAACTAAATACCAAAAATTTGATATTTTTGGCAAATATATTTTACGGGTTTTTTAAAAAGTTATGACAAACTATTTTTAGTTTATATTTTTGTAACATTTGATAATTAGAATACATATTTTTTATTTTTTTTTATTTCTAAAAAAAACAATTTCTTTCATATTTTATTTTTATCTAAAATCATTATTTTTTACCAAAAAAATTCTTTTAAGAAAAACAAAAAAAAATAAATTATCAAAAAAGCTAAACTAAACGTTACTTTGAACACGCATTAAAAAATTATCAAACCTTACTTATTATGGCTTCAAATCCTTCAAAAATAAATTTCGAACAAAGTTCTGACAATAAAGGAACAGAAAAACTGATAAAAAAAAGGGCAAAAAAAATAATATATCAAAAACCATGTTTTGCTAAACAAGACATTAAAAACTTTTTCCCAACCCTCAAAAAACGAGTTGATAGCTACTTTAAAGATAGCAATACCCCAAAACAAGCAAATATTCAGATGTTTAGCAAAACGTTTATCATGCTTTTGGTGTATTTAGGTTCTTTTGCATTGATTTTAACCAATTTTTTTTCTACACCTGCGGTTATAGGATTGCTTATTTTATTAGCATTTGCCAAAGCAGGTATTGGAATGTCTATCATGCATGATGCCAATCATGGGGCATATTCCAATAAATCTTGGGTAAATAATATGCTTGGTGGTACACTTTATTTGCTTGGTGGAAGTCCTACCATTTGGAAAATCCAACACAATGTATTACACCATACTTATACCAATGTATTGCATGTAGATGAAGATATTGAAACAAAAGTTATTTTGCGTTTGTCACCTTATGCCCCTTTGAAACCTATCCACAAATACCAACATTTTTATGCGTTTTTCTTGTATATGTTGATGACATTTTCTTTCATTGTAAAAGATTTTATTAAAATTTTTCGCTACAAAAGAGAACAAAGCAATGTTGCAAAATACAATAAAACCGCAGAATTTTTTACGGTTTTTATCAGCAAATCTATTTATTTGACTACCGCACTTGTGTTGCCTATGTATATGCTCGGGGTAGGTTTTTGGTGGGTTTTTGGTGGATTTATGTTAGTACATGCTATTACAGGGCTTATTTTGAGTGTAGTATTTCAACTTGCACATTCTGTAGAACATGCTACACATCATACTGCTATGCCTGAATCACAAGATTGGGAAAATACTTGGGCAATCCATCAGTTGGAAACTACGGTTAATTTTGCACGTAAAAATGCTATTTTAGACTGGTATCTTGGTGGGCTAAATTATCAAGTAGAACATCATCTTTTTCCGAATATTTGTCATATACATTATAACCAAATATCTGATATTGTGAAAGACACTGCTGACGAATTTGGGGTTTGTTACCATGAGTATCCTACATTGTGGAGTGCCTTGGGTTCACATGTTCGTATGCTCAAATGGCTTGGTACAACCGTGCATATCCCAAATCCTGTAGAAAATATTGCTAATACTCAAATCAATACACTTACAACGGAAAATGGTGCAAGTACTGTTTATAGTGTTTAGTTTTACCGTTGGTAGCTTTTTTTAGCCAAAAGATTGTTTTTTATGCTTCTAATCTATTAGAACGTATGGAAAATAATCTTTTTAAGTTTTAGTATTTAGGGCTTTTAAAGGAATTTTTCAAAAATTTCTTAAAAAATTCTTTTACTTTGCAATTTATAATTATTTCATATCCATTTTACACATTGAATATACATTATCACACACTTGCCAATGGCATTCGTCTTGTTCATAAACATACACCACACACACAAATAGCCCATTGTGGGTTTGTATTGGATATTGGGAGCAGAGATGAAAGTGTGCTTCAACAAGGTATTGCACATTTTTGGGAACACATGGCATTCAAAGGTACAGAAAAACGTAATTCTTTTTATATTCTCAATCGTCTTGAAGCAGTGGGCGGAGAATTGAATGCTTATACCACCAAAGAAAAAATATGTTTTTATGCGTCTTTTTTAGATAAGCATTTTGACAAAGCATTTGAGCTTTTGACAGATATTACGTTTAATTCTATTTTTCCAGAAAACCAAATTGACAGAGAAAGAAAAGTTATTTTGGAAGAAATGTCTATGTACGAAGATGCATACGATGAACGCCTACAAGATGAATTTGAAGAAGTAATTTTTGAAAACCATAGTTTGGGTAAAAATATCTTAGGGATTAGGGAAACGGTTAAGAAATTTAAAAAAAAGGATTTTGATGCGTTTGTCGCAGAAAATTTAGACACACACAAAATTGTTTTTTCTTCAGTAGGTAATATTGATTTTAAAATTATTTTAAAATGGGCGGAAAAATACCTAAGTCTTATTCCTGAAAAAACTACGGATAAAAAAAGGCTTGCTTTTTCAAATTTTTTGCCAAAAATTATCCAAAAACAATACGCAATTTCGCAATCTTATTGTGCAATGGGACGCACAAGTTACCATATTAAAGACAAAAAAAGAAGTATTTTTGCACTTCTAACTAATATTTTGGGTGGTTATGGTTTAAATTCACGCCTAAACCTTGCCCTGCGTGAAAAACATGGTTATGTGTATAATGTGGAAGCATATTATCAACCTTTGCAAGATACAGGGCTTTTTGGAATAAGTTTTGCCACTGATGAGCAACAACTCCAAAAAAGCATCAAACTTGTGTATAAAGAATTAGAAAAATTGCGTGAAAAACCACTTGGAACGCTCCAAATGCACCAAGCAAAAGAGCAAATCATGGGGCAAATCGCTATGTCAGAAGAAAATAATCAAGGTTTTATGCTGATGATGGGAAAAAGTGTGTTAGATGAAGAAAAAATTGATTCCCTTGCTGATATTTTTAATGTATTGGAAAGTTTTACTGCCCAACAACTGCAAGATGTTGCACAAGAAATGCTACAAGAAAAAGATTTTAGTATTTTAATTTATAAAGCCCACTAACCTCAAAGAGGGAATAAATAGCCTTTAACTAAAAAAACTGATAACTGAAAAACTAAATTACCCTTTCTATGCCTTATATCCCTGTGCCTGACATTTCAGGACTTTTTGTATTTGAGCCACGTGTTTTTGTAGATGAACGCGGATATTTTTTTGAGAGTTTTCACCACCACCAATTTTGTGAGGCAACTGGCTTTCAAGGAACTTTTGTGCAAGACAACCAATCGCGTTCTCATTATGGCGTGATGCGTGGTTTGCATTTTCAACTTCCGCCCAATGCACAATCCAAACTTGTGCGTGTAACACAAGGCGAAGTATTGGACGTAGCGGTAGATGTGCGTAAAGGTTCGCCTACGTATGGCAAGCATTTTAGCGTGGTATTATCTTCCGAAAATAAAAAACAGTTTTTTATTCCACAGGGTTTTGCACATGGTTTTGTGGTATTGAGTGAAAGTGCGGATTTGCTTTACAAATGTGATGCGTATTATGCTCCGCAAAGTGAGGGCGGTATTCTTTACAATGACCCAAATTTGGGTATTGATTGGGGTATTGCATCTGAAGAAATGATTGTTTCGGGTAAAGATTTGATACTGAAACCGTTGTAAAAGCCCCCAGCTCCCAAAGGAGAGAAAATGCCAAAATTTCGTTTTTTGTAAAAAATAATTTCAACCAATTATATTTTTTAAATTATTTTATGAAAAAAAAAACAAAAAAAAGTAAGCAAGGTTTATATATTTTATTAAATTTTAGATTTTATTTGTCTTTGTCTTTGTTTTTTTTACAAATTTCTTTACAAAGTTGTGTTTTTAACCAACAAAACAGCCAAAATTCTTTAAATAACGCATTTTCTTACCAAAAAAACTTAAACAATAAACAATTAAACCAAATCAAAAAAGTGTTGCAAACACCAGCACACTTTGGCGAAAGTTTTTATGTGCCAGAAGACAATTTGCCTGATAAAAAAGTAATTTCTTTGGGTAAAAAATTGTTTTTTGATACACGATTATCTGCCAATGATAGTATAAGTTGTGCTACTTGCCACCAACCAAGCAAGGCATTTACTGATGGTTTTACAACTGCAAAAGGTTTCAGGGGTGCAACACTTCCTCGCAATACCATGTCATTAGTAAATTTGCTTTGGCAAAAAAAGTTTTTTTGGGATGGAAGGTCTGATAATTTGGAAGAGCAAAGCCTTCACCCTTTGGAAAATCCATTGGAAATGAATTTATCAAAAGAAAATTTGGTAAAAAAATTAAAAAATATACCTGAATATGTCATTTTATTTAAAAATATTTTTCCTAAAAATAAAAACAACGAAAATCTAACTATTCAAAATATCCAAAAAGCACTTGCTCAATTTGAGAGAACACTTATATCTGCCAATAGCAAATACGACCACATTATACAAGGCAAAATCACGCCTACAACATCGGAAAAACGTGCAATACAGCTTTTTTTTACGCACCCAATCGCAAGCGTAGGCATCAGAGGCGGAAATTGTGGTGATTGTCATGGAAGCCACCTAACACAACTTAATACTTTTCATAACAACGGTTTAGATGTAAATTATAAGGATTTGGGTGTAGGTTTTTGGACAAAAAATGAGATGGACAAAGGCAAAATGAAAGCCCCAAGTTTGCGAAATATTGCCCTCACAGCACCTTATATGCACGATGGACGTTTCAAAAATTTGGACGAAGTATTAGACCATTACAACGAACACATCAAACAGTCACCTGCATTAGATGCATTGATTATAGAAGCAACCAACGAAATAGACGCAAATTCGCTCAAACTCACGCCAAAAGAAAAAAAAGATATTATTCTGTTTTTAAATATGCTTACAGACAGTAGTTTTGTTAGAAAATGAAAATTCAATTACCTATTTAGCCAAGTTCTAAAATTTGGAAGTTAAACGGAATTGCAAAGTCCTAAAAAAAAGTATTAAATTTGCCATAAAAAGCATACATAACCAAATTAAATTTGCTTATTTTTTGTTTATTTTTTTTAACTTTAATAAAAAGAACAAAACTTTACAATTCTGTCCAACAACGAAAGGAAAGCAAGTCCCAAAAGGGAAAAAATACAAAAAAATAAAAAATAACTAAAACAAAAATGCAAAAATCACAAATTATCGCCCTTTTTATTACCCTATTGTGTGTATTTGGTTTGTATCAACTGCCCAAAGCATTGGTAAAAAATAAACCAAAAGACAAAAAAAACAATACAAGTAGCACCGAAACTACCAAAAACGAATCAACAAACAAACAAGAAAATCAACACAATAATACAAACACAACTGCACAAATTGCACAAAAAAATAATTTGCTAAAAAAACTCCAAAACGCAAAAAATAATACAGAAAAAATCATGTATTTGGATAGTTTGGGACAATTCCACAAAAAAATCATGCAACTTGACAGCACAGCGTTTTATTATGCCCAAATCTCAGACATAGACGCAACCAAAAATCGCCAAACCGCAGGTGCTTATTATGAGGCATTCCGCTTTGCTTTGTCTGTGAATGCAGAAAAAGCAAAAAAAATGGGCGAAGAAGCACGCAATCGCTACACCAAAATTATCAGCGAAAACCCAAAAGATTATGAAGCAATGGCAAACCAAGCCATGACTTACACCATTACTGAAAATCCAATGCAGGGCATTAAATTATTGCAAAAAATACTACAAGAAGATGAAAAAAATGCACTTGCTATGCTTAATTTGGGACTTTTGGCGATACAATCCAACCAATTTGACAAAGCAATTACAAGGTTTGAAAAAATGATTTCTATATATCCAAAACATTACGAAGCACAATTATATTTGGCAAACGCTTATGTAAATGGCAATAAAAAACAAAAAGCAATAGAAATTTTGGAAAAACTACAAAAATTGGAAGGTGATAGCCTTTCACCTTATAGGGAAAGTGCAAAAGATTATTTAAAAACTTTGAAATAGTCTAATTTAAACACCGTTTTTTTTTGTTATTTTAATGGTTTATTTTTGCTAAAAAATAAAAATTCCCTATCCCCAAACGGAATCAAAACTTTGTACGCCCTCCTTTTGGGGTTGGTAGGGCTTTTTATTATTTGTGAAACACATTTACATGAATCCTTTTAGCACATTTTTTAAAATATCAAATTTGAAAATATCAAATTTTTCAGTTTTTATTTCTACATTTTCTATTTACACTTTTTTTGTTTCTGCTTTTTTTGTTTTTACGTTTTTTTCTGCAAACACAATTTTTGCACAATCTAAAAAACTAAAAAAACAGTATGAAAGCGCGAAATCTGCATTTCAAGCACAAAAATATGGTGAAGCAAGCACCATATTTCAATTAATATTGCTGTCCAAAGATAAAAAAGCGAATATTATTTTTCAAAATAGCCATTATTATTTAGGTTTAATTTATTTGCAAAACAAAGAACTTGGCAATGCACAAACAAAACTCAAAGAATTTTTGCAAAAATGCAATGAAACTTCTGCCAAAAATGAGGCTTTATTCCACCTTGCAAATATTTCTTTTCAACTTTTTGAACAAGAAAAAAATACCCAATACATCACAGACGCATATAATTATTTGTCAGCGATTCAAGACCAAAGTTTTGAAACCCAAATTTATCAAATGAAGGGGAATTATTTGCAAAAACTAACTAAAAATGAATTGAAACCCATAGTAGAAAGCCAGAAAGAAAGCAAAAAAGATAGTTTAATAAATAAAATATACCTACACAAATGGGCTTCTGAATTGGAAAATATAGAAGATTTGAGAAAAATGGAAGTTTTTGCAAAAAACAATAACCTTCAAGTACCTGAAAAAAGAAAGATTTTGGGCGAAAAATTCAAACGAAATCAATACCGTGTGGCAATGATTTTGCCTTTTGAACATGAAAAAATCAAAAAAAGAGATTGTACTGCTGTTGCAAAAATTAGTTTTCAAATGTACCAAGGCATGCGACTTGCCCAAAATGACATTAACAAAGATACCACAAGCAATATGCCCAAAATGGAACTTTTGGCTTATGAAATCAACAAAGACCAAAACCAAAAACTGGACGATTTACTCAAATCACCTGAAATAAAAGAAGCTGATGTAGTTATTGGTTCTTTGTACGATAATTTTTTTGTAAAAATTGCAAATCAACTCCAAACTGAAAAAAACCATATTGTCCACCCAATTACAGTGCAGGATAGTATTTTGAAAAGCAACTTTACATATAGTTATTACCCAACACAATCCATTATGATGCAAAAAGTAGCAGAATTTGCACACAGTAAAATTCCGCTCAAAACTACCATTATTTTGTGTGACAATCTCCAAAAAAATAAACAATTAGCTACGTTTTACCAAAGAAGTTGTGAAAAATTGGGTATCACAGTATTGATTTTTGAGCAGATAAACGTTACCGAAAAAGAAAAAATTGGGCAAATTTTAGAAAAACAAAAATCAAACTCAACCAATATAGGCAGTATTTTACTTATCACAACTGCACAAGGTTTAGCATTGGAATTAATGAAAAAAATGGAAAGCTTAGGGATTAATGTTCCAATTTTTGCCCCTGATACATGGTTAAGGTTTCAAGACCTGAGTTTTGAACAATTAGAAAAAAACAAAGTGCGTTTTTTCCAACATGATTATGCAAATTATGAAAGTGAAGAAGCAAGAAAATTTAGGGTAAAATTTGCTAATTTTTCACGCCAAGAACCTACGCAATATGCGTATATGGGCTATGAAATGGCGTATTTTTGGCACAATGTTTTGAGAAGTTTTGGTACAAAACGTGATTTATCATCAGATTTTTCAAAATATCCTATTCAAAAAGGTGTTATTACGCCTGCCATTGATTTTCAAAATGGAAAAAACAACCAATCTATTCTCATTTTAAGATTAGATAAAGACAATAAATTGGTGGTTGCAGAGGAGTAACAAGCCCCAGTCCCAAAGGGGAGTAAATACAAAAGGCTTTTATTTAAATAACTATAAAGGCTGTTTGTTCTCCTTTTGGGGCGTTAGGAGCTACTTTTTTAGATTGCTTTTGTGATGCTTTCGTCCAAAGGCTTTACTTTTGAAGGGTAATATTTGATAAGTTCGCCTTTTTCATTTACAAGATATTTATTAAAATTCCAACTTGGTTTGTCATCATTCCAACCATTTTCTGATTTGTTAGAAAGCCATTTGTAGAGTGCGTGTTGGTCATCACCAATTACAGATATTTTTTCGGTAATTTGAAAACTCACACCATAATTTTTTTTGCAAAAAGTAGCGATTTCTTCGCTTGTGCCAGGTTCTTGTCCGCCAAAATTATTAGCAGGCACACCAATTACGACCAGTTTTTCGCCATATTGCGTGTGTAATTTTTGCAAATCTTCGTATTGTCCAGTAAAACCGCATTTTGAAGCAACATTCACCAAAAGCACTTTTTTGCCTTTGAATGTGCTAAAATCCACGTCTGATTTGCCATCTAATGATTTTAATTTAAAATCATAGAGCGTTTTTTGTGTTTCTGTTGACATTTTTTTTTCTGAGGTTTGGTTAGTTTCTTTTTCGGGACGTGATTTTGTTTCACCACCACCGCAGGCACTTGTGCATACCAATATGGTAGCAAGCACGCAAAAGTAAAGATAATTGTTAGACATTTTTTTGTTGGAATTTTTTAGGTTTAATTTTTTAGGTTTTTTGTTTTTTTTGTTAAAAAATTCAAAGATAAAACTTGATAATGCCCAAAAAAGTTTTGTTTTGCTGTTTTTTTTTGTTTTTTTTAATTTTTCCAAAAAATAAAAAGCACCCAACTTTATTCAATTTTATTTGTGTTTTTGCGTATGAATAAAATATTAAATTTTGTATCTATTTAGGTAAAAAATTAAAAAATAGGGAGAAACCGCCACCTGTGCAGTTTAAACCC
>JANPJR010000077.1:0-2255 GCA_031425615.1 Cytophagales bacterium | reverse complement strand
TCTAATTCTGTTTTAATATTATTATAATTCACCTCATCTGGTTCCATTTCAAGGAACTCCAAACGACCAAGAATATGGTGTCTCTTGACGCTACCCAAATGAGGAATATGATGCTGCTACTGCTTTGCCCATAAGCCGTGATCATATTCCTCATTTGGGTAGCGTCAAGAGACACCATATTCTTGGTCGTTTGGAGTTCCTTGAAATGGAACCAGATGAGGTGAATTATAATAATATTAAAACAGAATTAGAACTTCATAGGCAATTGATCACGAAGACAGTATCTGCATGGATTAGACATTTTATCATTTATGTTGCTAATTCCTTGGGAATGTCCATTAATGGTAACAGAATTCGTACATGGTCTGACTACATGTACTGGGTAGAGAATTATTGCAAGAACAGGGAAGATGCCATGATGATTTTGAAATCATTATATATTTCGTGGCACTATGTTCCAGATTTTCGTTTTACAATAGGGATTTGTGTCATGATGACTTACAACCTGACAATGATTGGTGCTGATAGGATTGGTATTTCACGTAACTTTTTGGAAAAAATGATAACCTTTCGTATTAATTTGCTTAAAAAACAGGTCAATGACGCATGTGAAGAGTTTAATGGATTTAATTTTAAAACAACAAGGCGAAATGGAAAGATTGGTTTGGAAAAACCATTACCCAAGTATATTTTACCGTGGATGATTACTCATACTAATGAGTTGAAGAAGAAGAGTGTAAAGAGAAGTGCTGTTAGCGATGTCGCCATTAAAGTTAAAAGAAGAAATTTAGCAACATACAACGTAACGGAAAAATTGACTGAAGAACAAATCTTGATAGAAATTGAAACGATTGATAAAATGAAGGAGGCATTACTTAAACAACTTAATGATGTTAGAGAATCAGGTAAGATAATATCGTTTCAAAGTAATTCGTACGTACTATACATTACCTCATTACTTTATTTTAAAAAACAGGAACCGATGTCAACATCAATGATAATGAGGATATGGACAAGGCAGATAGTTTACAAGAAGAAGTATCAGACTTAGATAAAGACAATAAGGAAGGTGATGTTCAAGAAGAAAAAGACCAACGAACTTCTACTAAAGATAAACTGAAGCAGATAGCACTAGAAGAACGTCGCCGAGTCAATGAAATGGCGAAGGCAATGAGGAAAGAAGCAAGTTTGGTTGAAAAAACATCTAATAACAAAGTTAACGACAATCAAGAAAAAGAAAAAGAGAGTGAAGATAATAGGGATGAAGATTTGGTTTGGGAAATTGAGGAATGCCCACATCTCGTAACAGATGAATGTCCACCAACTACAAAATACAAGAAGAACTTCAAGGCATACTTAAAACGTATACGTAATGCACGAAAGTGTAAAGGTTGGAAGTTAGAGCTATTGGTAGAATTTAATACAGGTGAACGACAGTGGTCAATGTTTCATGGTCCGTTAATTGACCTAGAAGGTCCAACAGCAAAGTTCATGAAGGACAGTGGTTTAACGTTATCCATCTGTGGTTATAAATTAGACCCCAAGAAAATGACGAAGAAAAAAAGGGACAATTTAATACATTATGATGATTTTAACCATCATAATCGTACAAACTACAACATAATCCAAGATATCATTCACAAAAACTTACAAAACAATACGTACGATAATGACGACGAGGATATGATTTCGGATGATGAAGAATCGATTCATTTACAAACAGAAGAAGCAACAACTGAAAACATTATAGCAGAAAATGAGACAACAATTACACCGGTAGAAACATCAGCATTAGAAATGAACGATAATGTTAATAATAATTCAATTACAAATGAAACATTAGAAACAACAAATAATTCAATTGAAAATGGAACTATAGAAACAACGAAAGATGAGGAACAAAATGGAGAAGAAACAGAAACGTTACCACCTGATGCATATACTGGAAATTTAATACATCTGTTAAATGAAGCAGCATCGACGGCAATGGATATGGCTTTAACATCAACAAACGACAACGACGTAACGATTGAAATATGCAACGGTAATGTAACTATTAGTGAACATGAACCGATAGATGATGATGATATGACAACGGTGATGGAAACAATGGTTCCTTTTTAAATAACATTAGTTAAATAATACATACTTACATATAAATGAATTAGTTAATTTTTTTCTACTAATACTAAATTACTTTATTATTACTATTGCTAGGACGTAGTAATACGTATTTTTTTAGCAAAAAGAACACG
>JANPJR010000076.1:0-28210 GCA_031425615.1 Cytophagales bacterium | reverse complement strand
AGTAAAATAAAATATATTTTATCTATTATTTAAGTATAGTATTACAAAAAACATCTAAACCAATTAAATGATACGTAGTGTTTTTGCCCTTGCTACCATAAAATAGATATATTTTTTTTACAAAAACAGAAATAAAAATTTAAAATACAAAAAAATACAATTATTTCCACTAAATAGACTAAAAAAAACACTAAAATTAAAACAAAATAGTATTTTATTGTATGAAATTGTATGTAAATATTAGCTATTGTTTATAATAAATTGAACTTTGTAATTTATCTAAAAATCTTTGTGATTAAAGTATAAATAACCAAAATATGACAAGTCCAGCATTTATTTCATTTATTTTTTCTTATGACGATTTTTGCGTAGGCGTTTTTTACGTTTGTGGGTAGCAATTTTGTGGCGTTTCCTTTTTTTTCCGCAAGGCATAGTGATAATGTTTGTTTTTTTAGATGTTAAACCATATTAGAAATAGACTTTAATTTCCTTTAAAGATTATGATAAAAAAAATTAAATATACATTTTTCAAAGTCGCAAAGATAATTACTTTTATTTTAAAAACAAAAAGCATTTTAGTTAATCACTTGTCAGTTTATTCAGTTATCAATTTCTTTAATTCTTTGAAAAACTGATGACTGAATAAACTGTTTATCAATTTTTTATTCTTCCAATCTTTCCGCATACGCTACAATCCTTCGTATGGCATTGTCAAGTTCTTGTGCTGATGTTGCAAGATATTCAAAATATATTTGATTATAGGCTTTATCTTCGCTAATGAGCTTTATAAGTCCTAAAATGCTGGACAGCGGTCGCCTTATGGCATGGGATTGTTGCCAAGCCACATCTTTGAGTATGTCGTTTTGGGCTATAATTTGTTCTTCATAAGATTTTCGGGTGGTAATGTCTTTGACATTGAGTGCAACGCCTACCAATATATTTTTGGTATCATATACAGGCAACAAAGAAAATTCCCACCAAAGGGTATTCAAATATTTTTCTATTTGTATATATTCGCCTTTTTTTGCCCTTTCAAAATAACCTACAAATTCTTGTACAAATGCGGGATAAAGGAAATCTATTACATTATCGCCTATTTTACAAGGGTGATTAAAAAGTAGAATAGCAGTTTTTTCTGCCATTTTATTAAAATAAACCATTTTAAAATCATTATCCAAAAATACGCAAGCATCTTGTGTACTGTTGTACAAGGCGTGGAGCATATATTGTGATTGTGCAAGTGCTTCTTGTGCTTTTTTGCGGGTATTGATGTCTATTGTGTTGAGTGCTATACCCATGATTTGGCTATTATCATCATACACAGGAAAATAATGCACTTCAAACCAATGTGGTATATTTGTGATTATTCTTTGGCGTTCAATCGTGGAAGATTCCCCTTTGAGGGCTTTATTAAAATAAAAATTAAAATCGTCTTCTGCCCCTTTTGGCAAAAACTTGTAAAAATCCTCATTTTCTTGCAAAGGTGTATGCCAAAGGCGTAAAGCGATTTCGTTGGCAACTTTATTGAATGTTAAAATTTTGTGGGTTGTACTCAGCAAAATATTGCTATTGATGGTACTTTCAGATATTGCCCTAAGTTTATTTTCAGAGTTTTTGAGGGCTTCTTCTGCTTGTTTTTTGATGCTAACATCCACGCTGTTGAGTGCCACCCCAATAATTTCTTTGGTATCAAAAGCATATACAGGGTAATAATGAATGTCATACCAAATATTCTTTGTGCCAACACTATAGAGTCTTTCTATTGTAACGATTTCGCCTTTGAGTGCTTTATTAAAATGGTAAAAAAAATCTTCTTGTGTATTTTCAAAAAGAAAATTTCTAAAATCTTTGCCTTCTTCCAAATTTTTTTGGAAAGTAGCAAAAGTGATATTATTGGCAACTTGGTTGAAACTTAATATTTTCAAATCAGGGCTTATCAACATAATACCATTTGTTGTGCTTTCCAAAATAGCTTTTAGCTTGTTTTCAGAATTTTTAAGTTTTTCTTGTGATTTTTTTTCGTTGGTAATATCTTTAAAAAATACAGTCAAGCCTCTATCCGAAGGGTATGCTAACACTTGATACCACTTATCTGTTATTGGTTGATATTCTTGAAAACTTGTAGGAACTTTATTTTTGACTGCATTTTTAAATTCTTGGGGATATTTATAATTTTCAACATCTGTGAAAAGATCCCATATTACTTTGCGTAATACAAATTTTGGTGGAACATTTAATACTTTTTCTGCAATACGGTTGATTTTGACAAAACGCCATTTTGTATCCAATACAAAAAATCCATCAGTAATATTTTCTATAATTGCATCAGTTTTTTCCCTCAATACTTTTGCTTTACGTTGCAAACGTTCCAATTTTGATACATCATGCCCTACCGAAAGCACACCTATAATTTCGCCTTGTTGATTTTTGTAGGCACTAAATTCCCAATCTGACCAAACATAATCACCTTTGTTATTTTTTGGCTTTCTTAAACGTACTTCTACACTTTCATTGGGATTTTGAATAGCTTTGATACCTGCATTTGTGCATTTTTGTTGGTCTTCTTCATGCACAGTTTTATTGATAGAAGACTCAATAAAATCTTGATTGAAGAAAGAAAAACGGGTTTTAAACAATTCATTTACATACAAATAATTTCCCTCCAAGTCGGTAATAACCACCATATACACCTTAGAGGCAATAAGCCATTGTGGAATAGCGTATGTAAGGTAATTAGAATTCATGGAAAAATAAAAAATTAAAGTTGGTCTTATATTAAAATAACGCAAAAAAATATGGGAAGCTCTGCAATTTATGATTTTTTTCTAAGGAATAAGAAAAAAAATTAGTATAAATCTTTAAAAGCAATTTTTTCTAAAAATCAAAAAAAAAGAAACGGTATTGTTAGCGTTGGAAAACTATATTTTCAGTATTAAAATAAAAATTATGGTTTAAGATTTTAGTTGATTTTTGGTTTCATTTTTGGGACAAATTTTGGTTTTTTGTTCGCAATTTCTTGGCTTTCTGTTGTATTTTCTTTGGGTGTTTCTTGTGGGATTTCGGTTGTATTTTCTTGGCTTTGTAATGCTTTTTTCTCTAATTCTACTTTTTCCAATGCTTTCTTTTCCAGTTCCTTTTTCTCCAATTCTTTTTGTTTTTGCAATTCTTTTTCCTTTTGAAAAATAGCCAAAAGGTCTAATTTTTCTTGTGCCTCTTCTGGAGAAAGCGTAGCAAAGTGCATCAATAATTCTTGTGTAGAAAATGTACTCACATCAAAAGTATGTGTCATTGTAAGACAATCCGTAGGGCAAACAGTGGTACAAAGCCCACAATAGCAACATTTTGCCAAATCAATGTCAAATTTTGAGGCATACAAACGGATAGGCGAACCGTCAGAAGTAGTCCCTACTTGTTCAATAGCCCTGATACTTTCTATTTCTATACAATCCACAGGGCAAATTTTCACACATTTATCACACACAATACAATCGTCCATTTCATTGTGTAGGTGATAACGTGCATTATCAGGGAGCGGAATTTGCTCGTGTGGATATTGCACAGTTACAAGTCCGTTTTTTAGGTCAAAATAATCTTTGGCATTAACATAAGTAGGTTTGTGGCGTTTGGTAGCGTGTAAAAAATGTCGTATAGAAATGCGTAATCCTCCCCAAGAAGTAACAATTCCTTGATAAATGTTTTGCCAATAAGTATTGTGTTTTTTTTGCATAATTGATTTTGAAAAACCTCCTAACCCCCAAGGGGAGTAAATGATAAAAATAAATAAAAAACAAATTTTGGCTGTTTCATCCCTAATTCCTAATTCCCCATTCCTAATTCCCCATTCCTAATTCTCAATTCCCATTTCTCCTGCTTCTATAATTGTTTTTAGGATAATAAAAATATAAAAATGCGTATTTTTATGATAAGTTTCTTTGTTAAAATCGTTTTTACCAGTATTATCTGTTGGTGTGTATTTTTTGTTTCCTTTCAAAATTTCTTCAAAATGTGTGCTATGCCAAAAAGCCCATCTAAGCAAAAAAGTGTGTGTATGTTGCACAATAACATATTCTAACATATCAGTAGGGCTATTTTCTGTTTTTAAATAAATACCCAAATCCAAATTTTTATTAAAACAGATTTCAATATTTTTTTGGCTAATAGGAGGCATATTGGGATTGTCTTGTGCCAATACATGACAAAGTTGGGCAGAGATATTGACCACAAAATAATAGGTTTCTTCGGATAATTTTTTTTGAAAAGTACCACGCAAAAAAGCCATTACAATAGGCTGTGCCTCATAAAAATTGGTTAAAAAAGTTTCTACTTTTTCTGTGGTATCCAACGCATTGATATATGTCAATGCTTTTTCTAAGGTGTCTGGTGTTGATATTTGCATGTTGATATTCGCATAATTTTCTTTTGTTTATTCAAAAGTAATTATTTTTTTTGAAAATTAAATAAAAAAAAGGTCAGAATTTAATCCTGACCTTTTTTGGAAGCATTTTAGAACGATTAAAAAACTAAGAAATAATATTCTCATCTGTTGGTATGTATTTTACATATTCAATTTTATAATCAAAAAAATCTGCAATCATGCGAAAGTGTATTTCGTTGTTGTTGAAACTTTGAAATTCAATATGGAGGATAAAATTTTTTCTTTTATCCTCAAATTTTACCAAACGTAATACATCAGGCTCACGTTCTATGGTACTTTTGGGGCTTTCAGTTAGTTCTGAAAGTTGCTCCATTGTGATATTTTGGTGTAAAAGTTCATTGACCAGAGGCAAAATACTTTCTGTGATATTTTTTTTGATAATTTTATCAAAAGTATTGCTCTTTACAATTTCTTTAATTTTCTTTTTTTTAGCCATTTTTAGGTTATTTTTTGATGTTTTTAGCTTACCACAACACTAATCATATTCATATTCATTAGTGTATCTCTCCTACGCATTTTGCCTGCGGGAATACCAAACATCATTTTGAATCGCCTACAAAAATATGCGGTGTCTTTGTAACCCACATCAACGCCAATATCGCGAATACTTTTTTTAGAAGTGCGCAAAAGGTTAACTGCCATTTCCATACGTTGATATTCAATATAATCTTGTGGATTGATGCCTGTCAAAAGTTTGAAAAACTGCCCTACATAATCCTCTGATACATTTGCAACCACTGAAAGGACTTTATTAGAGAGGTCACCTCCCAAATCATTTTTGATATGTGCAAAAATTTCAATCAAACGTGGGTCTTTAAAATAAGTTACTTTGGTTGCGAGTTGCTCCACAAAAAGCCCATTTTGGAGAATGTATCTAATAATTTCAATCGCAATTTGTTCCGTTTTAAGTTGGATAATGCGGTTTTTGCCAGAAATTTTTTCATTTTTTTCAATCGTAATGTCTTTTATCAAACGTGCAAGCACAGGATTGTTGTGTATAATAAAAGGCGGAATGTCCAAAGACGAAAAAAAGTTGATAGAATCAAATACTTTGGCATCAAAAGATACAAAACTATATGAATCTGGTACTTTTCCAAACATTAACACATCTTGTTGTACTTCCAAATATCGTTCAAAATTGGTGTTATACTCCTCATTGTCAATGTGTCTTTGCTCATTTTCTGGCCCAAAACCTACGCTTGTGAGCTTGCCTCCAGGCAAAAAAAGCATATCACCCTTAGACACAACTACGTTTTCCTGCCCAATGGTTAGCTCACCATCATGCAAAAGAAAAATATAATTTTGTACGTCATAGTGATTTTTGATATGAATAGATTGTAAAATTTTTATATTATTTGTTTTATAAAACTTCACGTTTAATGATTCTATAATTTTATTGTAGTCTTCCATAATATTATGATAATGTTAAGAAAATAAGTTGAAAATATATTTTTAGCGTTTAAATGCGTTTGTATTTGCACTTATTTTATGTAAGGGTTTTTAGTTTTTCTACAAAGCTACATGAGAGTTTTGAGATTAGCAAATTTTTTGTTGTTAAAAAATATGATTTTTTCAAGAAATGTCATTTTTCATGTTTTTTTTTCAAAACCAAAAAAAATTCGCTTTTTGCAAACGTTTGTGTTATCGTTGGAGGAATTTTTTGATTTTTGTAGGAAAAATTTTTTTTCTCTGGTAAATTTTTAAATAATTATTTTTTTGAAGATTTTAATAAAAAATGTATTTTTTTTAATATAACATTTTGCTCAAAATCTAAAATTGTTTTTTGCATAAAAAAACGTTATTTTTGGGCAAATTTACCAAAAAATAATATGTTTAATATCGTTAAAAAAAGTACCACGCTTCCCGATGGACGTGTAATTGAAATAGAAACTGGCAAACTTGCCCGACAAGCTGATGGAGCAGTTGTGCTAAAAATGGGTAACACAATGTTGTTGGCTACTATTGTATCTGTGCCTGATGCCAAAGATGGCGTTGATTTTATGCCACTTTCAGTGGATTATCAAGAGAAATTTGCTTCTGTGGGCAAAATTCCTGGTGGTTTTCTCAAAAGAGAAAACAGACTTTCCGATTATGAAGTACTTGTAAGTAGGCTTGTAGACAGGGCTTTGCGTCCTTTGTTTTATTCAGATTATCATGCTGAAACACAAATAGCTATACAACTGATTTCTGCTGATGAAGATACACAAGCAGATGCGTTGGCAGCATTTGCTGCTTCTTGTGCGATAGCAGTGTCCAATGTTCCGATAGAGGCTTATATTTCAGAAGTGCGTGTAGGGCGTGTAGAAGGTAAATGGGTCATAAATCCTACTTTTTCACAAATGGCTCAAAGTGATATTGACCTTATGGTTGGTGCAAGTTATGACAATATTCTCATGGTAGAGGGCGAATTGCACGAAGTAAGCGAGGAAGACATGATTGAGGCAATTCGCCAAGCACATGAAGTAATTAAAACACATTGCACACTCCAAAAAGAACTTGCTGTCGCAGTAGGAAAAACGGAAAAACGTACATATAACCACGAAAACCAAGACGAAGCATTAGAAAAAAGGATAAAAGAAGAGGTTTATCCACTCTTATATGCACACGCTTCTTTGGCAAGTGATAACAAACACGTGAGAAGTGAAGGTTTTAAAAAAATTAAAACCGAATTTATGGAGAAATTAAAAGCTGAACACAGCGAAGCCTCACAAGAACCGTTTAAAATAGATAATTTTGTATTTGAAAGATATTTTTCTAAAATTAAAAAGAAAGCCTGTCGTGATTTTACCTTAAAAGCCAAAAAACGTCTTGATGGAAGAGCTTACAACGAAATACGCCAAATTACTTGTGAAGTAGGATATTTGCCCAATGTGCATGGCTCTGCGATATTTACACGTGGCGAAACACAATCGCTCACTTCTGTAACGCTTGGTACAAAACTCGATGAACAAATGATAGATGGGGCATTAATCAATGGATTTAACCGTTTTATGTTGCATTATAACTTCCCTGCTTTTTCCACAGGCGAAGCTCGCCCAAATAGGGCACCAGGACGCAGAGAAATAGGACATGGCAATCTTGCGTTTCGTTCTTTGAAAAATATGCTTCCAATGTATGGCGAACAATTTCCGTATGTTACGCGTGTAGTGTCTGATATTTTGGAATCCAATGGCTCATCTTCTATGGCTACCGTTTGTGCGGGTACGCTTGCCCTCATGGACGCAGGTGTGCAATTACACGCACCTGTGGCAGGTATAGCAATGGGGCTTATTTCGGATAGTGAAACAGGCGAATATGCAGTGCTTTCTGATATTTTGGGTGATGAAGACCACTTAGGCGACATGGATTTCAAAGTAACAGGCTCTGCAAAAGGCATTACTGCTTGTCAAATGGACATCAAAGTAGATGGACTTTCTTATGAAATCCTAAAACAAGCCCTACATCAAGCAAAAGAAGGCAGGTTGCACATATTGAAAAAAATCACTGATGCCATTCCAAAACCACGTGAAGACTATAAACCACAAGTACCAAGAGTAGAAATCATCAAAATTCCAAAAGAATTTATTGGGGCAATTATAGGGCCTGGTGGCAAAATTATTCAAGATATTCAAAAAACTTCTGGTGCTACGGTCAATATTGAAGAAAGAGACGATGCAGGTTTTGTAAGCATTTTTGCAACTAATCAAGACAGCATGAAATTGGCGGTAAATCGTGTGCGAAATATCGTAGCGGTGCCAGAACTCAATAAAGTATATGAAGGCAAAGTAAAAGGTATTCATGCTTTTGGGGCTTTTGTGGAATTTATGCCTGGGAAAGATGGACTTTTGCCTATTGGTGAAGTGAAATGGGAACGTGTGGAAGACCTCGCTACTATCCTTGAAGTAGGTGAAGAAATTACCGTAAAACTCATCAGCATCGAGCCAAATGGTAAATTTAAACTTTCAAGAAAAGTGCTTATTCCAAGAAAATAAAATTATAAATTATGGATTATAAATTATTTTTTCCATCATGATATTTATTTTTAATTTTTTTCAAAACCCACAAATTTTTTCAAAATCTTGTGGGTTTGTTATACGATTTTTACATAAGAAAAATCACAAATTATATCAAGAAATATTACAAAAATTTATTTGCAAAATACTTTTCTTTATGTTAATTTTGCAAAGAATTTACAACAGTATTGTAAAAAATCATCATGAAAAATACACTAAAAAATTGTGCAAGGACTTGTGCAGTTTTTCTATTTTTTTGGCACTATTCTACATAAAAATTTAAGAACACTTTTTAAAGTTTTTTTAAATAAATTTTTATGTAAGAACGATTTTGTATAAATCGTTCTTTTTGTTTTTTTTACAATCTTACAAATAAGAATTTTATTATAAACAGTTTTTTCCCCCTTTGGGGGTTAGGGGGCTAATATATTTACTTTTTTTTATATTTATTTAATTAAATGGCAATTTCATACTACACACAAGAAGGTTTGGACAGATTACACGAAGAACTCCACAACCTCAAAGTAAAAGGGCGTTCTGATATGGCAAAGCAAATAGCAGAAGCACGAGATAAAGGGGATTTGAGCGAAAATGCAGAATATGATGCAGCAAAAGATGCACAAGGTTTATTGGAATTGAAAATTGCAAAACTCACAGAAATTGTTGCAAATGCACGTTTGATAGACGAGAGCAACATTGATTTGAGCAAAGTGTCTATTTTGTCAAAAGTTAAAGTAAAAAACCTCAAAATAAACAAAGAAATGACCTATACACTTGTATCAGAGGAAGAAGCAAACCTTTCTGAAGGCAAAATATCTGTTCAATCATTGATTGGTAAAGGACTTTTGGGCAAAAAAATAGGCGATACCGCAGAAATACAAGTGCCAGCAGGCGTACAAAAATTTGAAATTTTGGACATTACAAGATAATATTACCCAAGTTGTCAGTTTTTGAGTTGTCAGTTATTGGTTTTAAATTTTTGCAATTAAAATGGTATGATAAAAACACCTTTCATTTTTTGTGTGAGGTGTTTTTTGTTTTTGGGGATTTTTGTAATTTTTAGAAAAATTTTATTTAATTTTACAAGGTTTTTAGCTCTATAACCCCCAAAGAGGGACTAACCGCCTTAAACTGAACTAATTAACAACTCAATTAACTAAAAAAACTGATTACTGACAACTGAATTAACTTATTTTCACACTTTTACATATTTCAATTATTACTTTTACTATTTTCAAAATGCTATATTTTCGTTCTTTTGGATTGAAATTTTATTTTTTCTCCTGCTTTTTTTCTTTGGCTTTTTCGTCAATTTTTGCCCAAGAACGCCCCAAATTGGTTGTAGGCATTGTGATTGACCAGATGCGTTACGATTATTTGCATAGATATTATGCCAAATATGGTGATGGTGGTTTTAAAAGGCTTATGAAACAAGGGTTTCTTGCCAAAAATATGCACTATAATTATGTGCCTACCGAAACTGCACCTGGACATGCCTCTATATATACAGGTACTACGCCCTCAAAACATGGTATTGTGGCAAATAATTGGTACGAAAAAGGAAAAGATTTGAATTGTGTAGGGGATTCTACCCAAAAAGTAGTAGGTAGTTTGTCAGGAAATGGGGCAGTTTCTCCCCGAAATCTTTTGGTAACTACTTGGACAGACGAGCTAAAAATAGTATCGCAAGGTAGAAGCAAAGTAATAGGCATATCCATCAAAGATAGGGGAGCAGTATTGCCCACTGGACATAGTGGAAATGGGGCTTTTTGGTATGATAATACAAGCGGGAAATTTATCACAAGTACATATTATGGCAATAAATTGCCTGAATGGGTAGAAAATTTTAACAATAAAAAATACGCAGACAAATACCTCAACAGCACTTGGGAAACCTTATACCCAATCGCCAAATATACTGAAAGTTCTGCTGATGATATGCCTTATGAACAACGTTTGGGCGGAAAAGAAAAACCAACTTTCCCTTACAATATGAAAGAAATAGTGGAAAGTATGAAAAAACAACAACTCAAAAAATCACCTTTTGAACTTATACCTTTTACACCTTGTGGCAATAGCATGGTAAAAGATTTAGCTTTGGAGGCACTTACGCATGAAAAATTGGGTAAAGGACAAGAAACTGATGCACTTTTAATTAGCTTTTCGTCTACTGATATTGCAGGACATTTTTATGGCAATCATTCTATTGAAGTAGAGGATATTTTTTTGCGTTTGGACAAAGATATTGAGGAAATATTAGAGATATTGGAGAAAGAAGTAGGCGAAGAAAACTATCTACTTTTTATGACTGCTGACCATGCAGGCGTAATTACACCTGCACACCTCCAAAAAATGAATATTCCTGCGGGTTATGCGGATTTTAAAGTAATTGCAGAAAATTTGGATAATTACCTCAAAATAAAATTTGGTAATGAAAAATGGGTTGAAAAAGCTGATGGTAGAGAATTTTATTTGAATAAAAGTCTTATTTTGCAAAAAAATCTTTCTATTGCACAAGTAGAACAAGCGTGTGCAGAATTTTTGCGTCAAGTGGAAGGCACGCATGATGTTGTATTGGCTTCTGAATTGCAAACACAAGATTTTGCTTTCCCAAATTTTAGACATTTTTATCAAAATGGTTTTTACCACAAAAGAAGTCCAAATGTATATGTAATGGCTTCGTCGGGTTGGCTTGAACAATGGTACAAAAAAGGCGGTACTTCACATGGTACAATGTATAATTATGATACACAAGTTCCGCTTTTGATGTATGGTTATCGTGTGCCAAAAGGCAAAGTAACGCATTCACGTTTGAGTATTACAGATATTGCACCCACGATTTGTGCTTTTTTGAATATCCAAAATCCAAGTGGTGCTATTGGAAATCCTATTAAAGAAGTGCTGGGAGAAGATTAAAATAATTAGGAATTAAGAATGGGGAATTAGGAATTTTTTTAATTGTAAATAATGATTTTTTGAATTATTTAGTCCACTAATTACCAAAAGAGGAATTTTAAAGATATTTCAACTTTCCAAAAATTTTAAACTTTTGGAAAGTTAGCCCCAAACTAATATTTTAAATGTAGGCTAAATAGATACAATTATTTTTAATTATTCATAATCCATAACTTTTATCTACGCATAATTCATAATCTATAATCCATAATCTTTTTTATTCTCATGGAAGATGACGATATAAAAACAAATGACCCTTTTTCACAGTTGCACCAAAGCAATCGTACAGAAGCAACTACCATCAAAGACCAAGAGTTAGAACTTTTTGTCAATGGCGGTACAGATTTTTTGAGTAATTTTTTTACTTCTGACGAAATGCCAGATGATGACGAAGAATTGTTTTCCAATTCTACGTTTAATTTTGATATGTGGGAAGAAGATGAATTTGAGCCAATCACACAACTCGAAAAAATGCCATTTCCAGAAGTAAAGGCATTTACATATCAAGACATGAACCAAGCGGTGGAATTTACCAAAAACCTCGCAAAACAAGGTTATAGTGGTGATAATCAAGCAGTAGAGCAACTCATAGATTCGCTGAAAGACAATAGAACAAGGATGCAAAAACTGGAAGAGAAACTTTTTCCTGATGATACTACCAGAAGAAAACCAACCAGCGAAATAGAAAAACAAGAGGTAATTGATAAACTCAATTATATAGCGGACAGTATTATCATAGAAAAAGATAAATATAGTTATTTTGAATACAAATCTCGTAGATGGGCTTTGGTATTTCGTGTACTTTCTTCTGCGTTGGCTGCGATAACTACAGTACTTTTGGGCATCAATACAGGCAAAAACTTTGAGGTACAATGGTGGCTCAATACCATAGCATTGTTTATTACTGCATTTATTTCTATTATTGGTGTCATTCAAAATTTTTATGACCCAAGTGAATTATATGTGAAATATGCAGATACAGGCAATCGCCTTACACAGTTGGAGGAAAACATCAAATACCTAAAATTAGGTATTAACTATGTTACATTGGAACAAGCAAACGCTGTGAAAAAAGAATTTAACCAAATAATCTCTGATACTTATGACTACGAAACACGCTTGGAAGCAGACTCGCCTGACGTTGCAACCAGAGTGATGGGTGACAAGGATAATATTGCAAGATTACAAAATTGGTCAAAAAATTAAAAATTTTTAAAGCTAAAAAATAATAATTCATGTCTGAAATTCAAACATTAACGGTGCAAATGCTTGCACCCGATTTTAGTGCCAAAGACCAACATGGTAACGATTTTACATTGTCGCAACTGCGTGGCAAAAAAGTGATTTTGTATTTTTATCCCAAAGATGATACTTCGGGTTGTACTGCACAAGCCTGCAATCTGCGTGATAATATGCCTGACCTCACACAAAAAGGTTATACCGTAATAGGTGTAAGCCCTGATAACGAAAAATCACACCTAAAATTTATTGCAAAGTTCCAACTCAATTTTACGCTCATTGCTGATGCTGAACACACTGTAAGCGAATTGTATGGGGTTTGGAAAGAAAAATCAATGTACGGACGCAAATATATGGGGATTGCTCGTACAACTTTTGTTATCAATGAAGAAGGCATCATTACCCAAATCATTGATAAGGTAAAAACCGCAGAACACAGTGCGCAAATTGAGTAGAAATATATCATTTTACAAATATTAGGAATGCAAAGATTCATAATAATAACAATACATTTTTTCCTCTGAGAATGTAGTTTAATAAGTATTTTGTGAAAGTTCTATTAAAAAAATATAATGTTGACTTTGGGCTTTTTTCTGAAAAAAATTAACTTAAGTTAACTTTTTTTCAGAAAAAAGCCTTTAATTTTGTAAAAATTTAAAAAAATTCAAAGCAATTCAACCAAAAAATAATATAAATTATCTCTTACATTTTCTTTTAATTTTTAACAAATATATTTTTTGGTTGAGCGTGTAATTCATTTTTTAATTTGCCCCTAATAATCCTTAAAAGGGGAAATAATAGTTATCTTTTTATCCATTTTTTAATTTTTTTTTTTTATGAAAAAAACATTTTTTTATTCGTTTCCAAAAGCATTGATTTTGATGCTTGCGTTCGCTCTTACAAATTGTTGTTGTAAAGAAGACGACCCAGAACCTGCAAAAGAATCACAACCAACAGAGAAAGGCAAATAAATGTATCACTTTTGCTATACGTTTATTTACACACAACAATAGTTGGAAATGCTAATTTTCTGATATAGTAATTGTGGATTAAAATTGCCATTAATCGTTAAAGTCATTGTAATAGGTATTGTAATTTTCCCTATATTTAAAAAAAATCTGATTGTTTTTAAATAGTTTAAAAACGGTCAGATTTTTTTTCTTTAATTTCGTAAAAAAGTCAGGAAAAAATAAGTTAAAAAATTATGCTTTTTTTTTGCATTAAGCATTTTCGCTCAAAATATGGTTTTTCACATCTGATATTTTTGCAAAAACTCATCTCGTTTTTCCCTTGAAATATCTACTTCTTCACCGTTTTTCATTACAATTAAACCGCCATCTTGTCGTAAAAATTGTTTTACAAAGTGAAGATTGATAATGTATGAACGATGGGGACGAAAAAACATATTATGTTTGAGTAAATAATCTTCAAAAAACTTAATATTTTTAGATACTAATATTTTTTTATCATTTACAAGACAAACATTTGTGTAAGAGCCTTCTGCTTTGAGCGTAACAATTTCATTAGGTTCAAGAAATAATAAGCCTTCTGCTATTGGCACGGTAATGCGGTTCATTTGCGGAGCAGTATTGGTATTTATAGGCGTATTTTTGATATCAATGCGTTTTTGTACTTTTTGTACTGCTTGCATCAAAAGTTCTATTTGAATAGGTTTGAGTAGATAATCAGAGGCTTCTACTTGAAATGCCTGCAACGCATAATCACGATAGGCAGTTGTAAAAATAACCTCAAAATCAATATCCTCAAAAAACTCAAATAATTGAAATCCTGTATATTGGGGCATTTCTATATCCAAAAAAACCACATCAGGCTTGTATTTTTGAATAGCTTTGACTGCGTTTGGCACATCATCAGCAGTATCTACAATCTCTACTTCTATACAGTACTCTTTCAACAATTGTTCTAAAATACGCCTTGCACGAGGCTCATCATCTACAATAAGGGCTTTCATAAATTTACATTAAAAAACAGATTTTTGAGCAATAAATTTCTAACTAAATTTCCATAACCGAAAAAAGCCTTTTAGAATCTTAAATGGAACAAAAGACCAATTACTGAAAGGACTGACAATTTTCATTGACAACTTTTATGGAAATTGTAGCCATGCTTCGCCTCTTACAGTTTGTTTTTTGGTGGTTGCATCATATATAATCGTTTCTATACGTGCATGTTTTTTCTTTTCTACAATTTCTACAACTGTTATTTTGGCGTGATACACAGTATCTACATACATTGGACGCAAAAATTCAAAGTTTTGTTTGAGATAAATATTCCCTTCGCCAAATTTTGTTCCCAAAATCATGGTAAAAACGCCCACACTAAACATGCCATGTATAATAGGTCGTTTGAATACGGTTGTAGCAGCAAAATCTGCGTCCAAATGCACAGGATTTGTATCGCCTGTGAGTTCTGCGTATAGGTTTACTTGTGCTTGTGTATATTGAAATTCGTGTGTATAGGTTTGGTTTAGTTCCATTTTTTTGGTTATAACAGATATAATGATGGATTGTTTTTTCAAAAATAAGTAAAAATATTTGTTTGTGTATTATTTTTAGTAAAAATTTCCCATTCCTAATCCTTAGTTTCTAATTTCCAATAATTTAATGTTTTGTTAAAGTCATAAAAAAAAATATCAAGAATTCCAATAAATACGTAATTTGATAAAAAAAAAGATAAAAAAAAGATAAAAATTAGGAAAAAAAATGTTTGATTAAAGTTAAATAAAAATTTGAGGAAAATCTTTTTTTTACAATTTTTTTTGAACTAATTGCATGTAAATTCGTATAAATAATGTTTTTGATTTTTTTGCATCAAATTTTTTTAAAATTTATCAAAAATTCAATCAAAAATTCAAAAATAAGCTACAAATTTGCAAATAGTTTATTTTTTTACTTAATAAAAACAAAAAATGATTGAGAAATAAAAACAAATGATTGATATTTTTAGCATTGATATACCCAAAAATTATGTTGAACATACATTTATTTAAAAATACATCTAAAAGTTTTTACCTAAAAATATTTTTGCACTATGTTTTCATGTATACAAATTCCTCAAAAAATGCAAATACACAAAAATTTTATTTATAAAATGTTCTACCTTTATATGAAAATAACACACAAAAGTCTCTATTTTCTTCCCCTATTTTTCTGCTTGTTTTTAGTAAATACAACCACTACACAAGCCCAAACAAAAGACCCAAAGAAAACCGACCCGAAGAAGATTGACCCTAAAACTGACCCAAAGAAAACCGACCTGAAGAAGATTGACTCTAAAACTGACCCAAAGAAAACCGACCCTAAAAAAGTAGAAACTACCCCACAAGGTGACCCAATTCCTGTGATAAAAGGAGATAAGTGGTCTTTCACAGGTATTTCAGGTGCTTTTGACAATGTGCGCCCTTTCAAACCACTTTTACGCAAAAAAACGATGAAAATAGATGTAAAAGGTGCTGGGGGTAAAGTAGTGATTGACCCAAAAACAAAAAAACCCACCCAAAAAGATACGGTTTTTATGGAGGAATACAACCTTATTGCTGCAGTAATGCAAGGCAAAGACAGTGATGCAAAATGGGGTTTTATTGATAAAACGGGTAAAGTGATTGTAGCACCCAAATACTTTGACGTAAAAGATTTTAATGGCAATTATGCAGTAGTAGGTTTGCGTATCAAACAACCTGCAAAAGAAGGCGAAGAACCTGACGAAAAACCACAGTATGGTGTAATAGACATCACAGGTAAAGAAGTAGTGCCTTGTAAATATGACAATATCACCGAAATAAATGAAGATGGCATCTTGGACGTAATCAATTATAAAGAAGATGGCTCTGGACTCGGTGGGTATTGGGACATCAAACAAAATAAGTTTATCGTAGAACCAAAATATCAATCTGTGCAAGCAATGAGAGAAGGTATGGGCGCTTTTCAACAAAATGGCAGATGGGGTTTTGTGGACAACACAGGAAAAGTAGTGATTCAACCACAATTTGAACAAGTAAAAGATTTCTCAGGTGGTTTGGCTCGTGCCTACAAAAGTCTTAAATGGGGTTTTGTAGATAAAAAAGGAACAGAAATTATACAATTCAAATATCAAAATACAGATGATGATGGATTTAATGGCGGACTTGCACGCGTAAGACAAAACAACCAAGAAGGTTGGATTGATGATAAAGGTGTTGTAAGAATCAAAATGCAATATGCAAGTACAAAACCTTTCAGAGAAAGATTTGCAGCATTTCAACATGTGGGCAAATGGGGATTCGTTGATGTAACAGGAAGCGTAACCATTCCTGCAAAATTTGCAGAAGTACGCAATTTTAGTGATGGTTTGGTGGCATTTAGGGAAGGTGTAAATTGGGGCTTTGCTGATGCTTCTGGCAAAACTATTATTGCACCACAATATTCTGAGATTGAAATGGATTTCTCACGTGGTATAGCACGTGTAGCAAAAGCAAATAAAAGGTTTTATATTGATAAAAAAGGCAAAGAATATATAAACTAATGCAAGTGGTTGGTTTATTCAGTTTTTAGCATTTTGGCACCAAATAATCAATAACTAATAATTATGTATTGTTTGGTGCTAATTTTTTTATTAGAAATAAAATATTGATTTTTAAAAAATAAAATTCTTTATTTTTTAAATTTTTAAAATAAAATTCTAAATAAAAATAAATCATAAAATGTGGATAACTTTGTGGATAACTTCTCAATATCGTGTTTGAGACTTTTTAACCGTATTATTTGATGTTTGCAATGTGGATAACTCTTAAAATAAGCTAAAATTAACTAAATTTAGGCTTGGACAGTTTGGCTAAGGCTCTTTATTTTGGTGTTATTTTTGTAAAAATGAAATTATTGCTAAATTCACACAGAATTTATAGTTTTTATAAATATTAAATTAATACTAATATAATTTTATAAAAATATAATTTTATAAAAATAAATATTAAAAGAATATAATTTTTAAAATAATTATATAAACAAAATATATGAAATTATCACCTCTTATTTTCTTTGTGTTTTTAGCCCATTTCTCATTTGCCCAATCACTCATAGATACACAATGGCAGGTATTGGAAATTCAACAAATAAATAGTAGAAAAATGCTCAATGTAGAAAAAAATAACCTTTTTGTGGCTTTTGGCAAAAATAAAAATATAGGATTTAATTTTGATGTAAATGGGTGCAGTTCTACATACGAAATAAATGAAGACAAAAAAACACTTGCAATTTCTAATGAAATCACTTGCACACAAGCCTGTTGCGATAAAATATCAATTCCTTACCAACAATTTATAAGCTACAAACGTAAAAAACAAAAATTAACGCTTTATACCAAAGATAAACAAAAAATCGTTTGTGTGCTGTCTCCACCTCAGAAAATAGAGAATAAAGAGAGGCAAGATTAGTGATTAGTTTATTCAGTAGTCAGTTTATTTAGCAGTCAGTTTATTCAGTAAAATAATCTTAACCCAAAGACTACTGATTACTGAAAAAACTGAAAAAACCTTTTTTAAACCTTTATGAAAAAAAATATTTTTTTGTTATTGTTTGTATTATTTGTGCAAATGTCTTACGCCCAAACACATGAAGTTGGTTTGTCGGTAGGTGCTATGAATTATAAAGGCGAATTGGCAACTTCGGGCAATTTGGCTTATCCTAAATTGGGTTATGAGGCATTTTATCGCATTAATGCAACACGTGCAAGCAGTTGGAAATTCCAAGCAGTATATGGACAAATTGCACAAGATGATGCAAATAATGGCGATTTGTTGGCAAAAATGCGTGGACATAAGTTTGAAACTGATATTTTTGAGCTTTCGGTGCAATGGGAATACAATTTTTTGAATTTTAGACGTGAAACCAAACGCCTCAATGAATCTCGCCAAAATATTACACCTTACTTTTTTTGTGGATTGGGTTATATGCTTTTTACCCCAAAATACAACCAACAAGCAAATTATAACAAACAAACCGCAGTAATTCCCATTGGTGTTGGTATCAAATATGCCTTGACTGAACACCTAAATCTTGGTTTGGCAATAGGAGCAAGGGCTACTTTTACTGACCAACTTGATGATATGGGTGTGCAGGTAACAAAAGACCCAACAGTAATACGTAACCCAAAATATTATACCAATAATGGAGGCAATGACCAATATTATTTTACACATATTTCATTGAGTTATGTGTTGGGTGACAAAGGAAAGGAATGTCCTGTGAAATAAAAGTTTTCTAACCCCCAAAGTGGGTAAAAAAATTGTGTGTAAATTGGTCATAATCCTAAAAATGACTTTATACTTTATTTTCGCTCCCAAATTTCAAAACGAAATTTTAATAAAAAATACTTTTTTATACTTATCCTTTTTTTGGATTTGCTCCCCTTTGGGGCTGGGGGTTAAATAATAAAACGGTTGATGCCTAAAAAATAGGTTTGACCGTTTTTTATATTTTTAAAAAAATTATAAAAAATAATACCATTTATGAAAGTTTTACTCATGAAATCTTTACAGATATTTTTTTTATTGGTAATAATTTTTATTTCAAATAAAAATACGTTTTCACAAATCAATAATAATAACAATAAAAAAGAAGAAAAAAACGAAAAATCGGAAAAAAAAGATTCTGTTATCATATCCAAAAAACTGCGATTTACAGCTCCACGGATAGGCGTTAATCTTGTGCCACTTGGTATTTGGGCGTTGGATAACAGGTTTCAGCAAGTAGAATTTTCAGCAGAAATTCCTTTTAATCCGCGTTATTGGGTAGCAATAGATGCAGGACAAAGTACCGTAATACGTGGCGACAATCGTCAAACAGGTTCGTATATGCGTGTGGGAGCAGTGTATAATCTTTGGTTTGAGGACAAATCCAAACATGGGGGATTGTTTGGGGTTGGGATACAATATGGCAAAAGTTTTTTTTCGCAAGAAATTTCGCAAACATTCCAAAATACTAATTTTCCTGCGGTTACTTTGACCGAAAAATATAGCAATTTGACTGCGGATTGGCTTGAACTTGTGTGTGCTTTGGAAGGAAAAATCTCAAAACATATTTATTTTAGCCCTTTTGTTAAATTAAAATTTTTGGTTAATGTGTCCAATAAAACTAAAGTAGTAGATATTGCAGGTTTTGGCAATAATAATTTTACAAAATTGGAAGCGGGTTATCGGATTTTTTGGCAGTTTTAAGGATAAAATTACAATATATTTTCTCTTTATTCAATATTTTTTTTTAATTTAGGCAAAAAATTTTTTTAACAAACTAAAAAAGTACTCCTAAATTTCATGTTGTTTTCTCTTTGGGGTTTAGGAGGCTAATTTTTATGAAAAAATATATAACTTTACACACGATTTTTCAGAAATCATTTTTTCTGTATTTTTTATTTTTTCTTGTGCATTTTACGGTTTTTGCCCAAAATACAGTTTCTTGGGAAACATTTTTTGCCCCTGCTGAGGCACAATATGCCAAAGGAGCATATATGCGTGCCATTGATAAGGCAAAAGGCATGGTAAAAACTATTCGCAAAAAATACAATGATAATCCAGTTTTGCACGCTTGGATTCCTATTTTTGAGGCAAGATGGGAGGCAATTCAAGGGAATTTTATAGAAATGGACAAAAAAATTAAAGAAATTTCTAAAAATCTCAATACTTTACAAGAAAAATATCCTGATGAATGTGCAATTGGTTTTATCAAAATGGCAGAAATCTGCATGAATTTTGGTTTTTTTGTGGAAGCTGAAAATCTATTAAAACAAATAGAAAACGCTAAAATTGACAATAAAATCAAAATTTTACCTGCAACATTTGCTTATTATAACCTACAATATGCAACACTCAAAAGTGCCTTAGAGCAACTTAATGAAGCCCAAGCATTAATCCCTGAAAAAGAATTGGAAAAATGGGCAAATACACCAAAATCTAAAACATTTACCAAACAAGATATTGCTTTTTTTAAAACAAAACTTACTCGTGCTAAAACGCTCAAAGCTGAAATACTAACGCTTAGAGGAAATTATAAAGGTGCAGATTCTTTGTTGGTTTTATTGGAAAGTTCAACAAAAAAAAATGCACTTCCTTTAGATTTGGCATATTTTTATACAGTTTGGGGGAATAATTTTTTTGAACAAGACAAACACAGAAAAGCAGAAGATTATTACAAAAAAGCACTCGGGAAACTCAATAAAAAGCAATATGAGTATCTTATTCCTTACGAAAAAATCATAAAAACATACATACACAACAAAGATGAGAGTGGTGCAGATAAATATCTTACATATTGGGCAAAATTTAGCGAACAATTTGCTTTGGGAGAGGAAAATCCATATTTTGTAACCGAAAACTTACTACTTGCAGAACGTAGCGTATTGTTTAAAGAATACCAAAAAGTATTCCCTTTATTGGAAAAAATTTTAAAATTACCTGCAAGCAAATTGCCTACAAACCATATATTAAGGCTTAGAACTGCGGAAATGGGGTATGAAGCCTCTGTAAATGTGCCAAATGGCAACAATAACGCAGAAACTTATGCAACAAGTGCGTGGGAATTGGCAAAGAAAATTTATGGTGAAAAAGCACCTATCACTTTGTATTACAAAATTTTGTTGGGTGAGTTTTTTGTAGTGTATAAAGAAGATTTTACAAAAGCAAATGATTATTTGGGTGATAATCCTGAAAAAGAAATTTTGGCACGAAGATTACCCGAACACAAAAATAATCTACGAATTTATACCATATTTAGCCAATATTATGATGCTTATGACCAATACAAATATGCCTTAGAAATGACCGAAAAAGCAACTAAAATGTCGCTCACACGCTACGGTAAAGAGGATTTGAGGTACGGATTGCAACTCAGCAAAATCGCAGAACTCCAACTAAAAATAGGGCAATACAAAGACGCAGAGAAAAATATGCAAACTGCGTCCAAAATCATACGCCAAGAATCCAGTAAAAGCTCTGTGGAATATGCGGAAGGTTTAAGCCTAATGGCAAAAGTGTATGCAACTGTTGGTAATTATGATGAAGCAGAGGATATGCTCGCAAATGTGCAAAAATTTTATAGGAAAAATAACAATGAAGGTGACCTTACTGCAAGGGCAAAATCATTGGAAGAACTTGCATTTTTGTATATCCGTAATGGCGATTATGTGGAAACAGAAGAATTATTGAGCAAAATTATTGCCCAAAAAGAACAAAAATATGGCAAATCTAACCGCCAATTATTGCAACCTTACAACCAAATTGGGTATCTTTATTTGGTGCAAGGCGACTATAACCAAGCCCAAAAATACCTCCAAAAAGCAGAAGAAATCAGCAAAAAAATATTTGGGGAAAATAGCCTAAAAACCGTTGAGTGTTATATTCTATTGGCAAAATATAATGCGTACATTGGTGATTATAACAAAGCAGAAAAATTGTTGCAAAATGTAATTGATTTACAAAAATTACTCTTGGGCGAAAATCATATTGAACTTGGAAAATCATACCAAGATTTGGCTATGGTTAAGTTTTATGATAATGCCAAAAATATACAAGATGCTGAAAACTTGCTCAACCAAGCACGCAAAATCATGCAAAGTAATTTTGATGACAAGCACCCACTTTATGCTGATGTAATGAAAAATTTGGGCGAAATTGCCTTAGCACAAAAAAAATATGACAAAGGGCTTAATTATCTGGAAATCGCAAACGCTATTTGGCTGGATAAACTCAAAAGACGCAATATTTATTCTGCTTCTGTGTATATGCTTATGGGTGATATTTATGCCAAGAAAAAAGATTTTTCAGAAGCAAAAAACCGTTACCAAAAAGCAGAAACCATTTATAAAAAAATATTAAATGAAAAACACCCTGATTTTGTGCGTGTGCAAAGCAAAATGGCACAAATGTTTTTTGCCAATAAAGATTATAAAAAAGCAAATGAATTGATGGAAATTACCACTCAAAATTATTTGGATTTTATTAAGTTTTATTTTCCTTCATTGAGTGAAAGAGAAAAATCAAAATTTTGGGCAAAAATTCAACCTGATTTTGAATTTTATAATACACTTGCCATCACACAAGCAGAAAAACGCCCTGAATTATTGGGCAAAATGTATAATTTCCGACTTGCTACGAAGGCACTTTTATTGAGTTCATCCCAAAAAATGCGTAAAAAAATTCTCAATAGCAAAGATGAAGAACTCATCAATAAATATCACCTTTGGGCAAAAAAAAGCGAGGAATTAAATGCCATTCTTTCCCTAAGTCCTGAACAATTACAAGAGCGACAAACTACGCCACAAGCATTACAAGACGAGATTACGCAGTTGGAAAAACAACTTAGCGAGCAGTCTGAAGATTTTGCCAATGCACAAGACAACACACAATTTGCATGGGAACAAATAAAAGAACGCTTAGATAAAAATGAGTTTGCGGTGGAAGCGGTGCGTTATCGACATTTTGACCAAAGTTTTACAGATAGTGTGTATTATGCTTTTTTGATTATTTCGCCTGATACCAAACGCAATCCTACACTTGTATTGATGCAAAATGGCAACGCAATGGAAAAACTTTATTTGCCTTATTATCAAAATTTAATGCGATTCAAACAAGAAGATGAAGAATCTTATAATAGATTTTGGTCGCCTTTGGCAAAATATTTTGAGAAAGCAACTACCGTTTATTTTTCCCCTGATGGCGTGTATAACCAAGTAAATCCTGAAACATTACGCATTGATGATGAAAATTACGTAATTGACAAATATAATGTAAGATTTGTGAGTAATATAAAAGACCTTTTGGCATTGCAAACACGCAAAGACCGCAGGAAAAATCGCAAAAAAGGCAAGGAAAAAGAAAATACAGAGAAAACTGAGTTTTCAAAAAATGCTTTATTGTGTGGTAATCCTTCTTTTTATTCAGAGAGTTTTCAAAAACAAAAAAACATCAATCAGTTGCCTGGTACTGAAACCGAAATACAAAGCATTGCAAATATATTGCGAAAATCAAATTATAAAGTAACCCTATATCACGAACAAAAAGCAGAAGAAAGTGTATTGAAAAATGCCCAAAATATTGGCATTTTGCATGTGGCAACACATGGGTTTTTTCAGGAGGAAGACATCAAAAGTGAGTTTGATTTTCAACAAGAATTATTGAATGACCCACTACGCAAAAGTGGTATTTTGATGCGTGGTGCAGGTGATTTATTGGCAAATGATACCCAAAATTTTGATGCAAGCGAAGGTATTTTAACCGCACAAGAAGCCATGACATTGACACTTGATGGCGTGGATTTGGTGGTATTGTCTGCCTGCGAAACGGGTGTAGGCAAGGTAGCAATGGGCGAAGGCGTGTATGGTTTGCAAAGGGCGTTTTTGGTGGCAGGTGCTAACAGCTTGATAATGAGCTTGTTTAAAGTAAATGACGAAGTTACGCAATTACTTTTGACTTCTTTTTATGAAAAATGGACTACTTCACGCAATAAACGCAAAGCCTTTCGTGAGGCTCAACTTGAAATCAAGAAAAAATATCCTGAACCTATTTTTTGGGGTGCTTTTAATATGATAGGCGTGGAGTAAATTGGGAATGGGAGAATTGGGAATTATTCTATTGCTATACATTTTTTTTAAGATTTTTTAAAAAAAGTATTTTAAAATAATTTAAACGCAACATTTCTAAAAACAATTTTTAAAAATTGGGTCTGTACCGAAGTTTATGGAGGTCTGACCCTAATTTTTTTAGAAAATTACAAAACGAGAACAGCGTTAAACATAATATTTATGGCTCTTAATAAACTTTGGACTGGTTATTTTAATGACAAAAATACTTTTAAGAGAATTTTGACCCTTAGGGTGGTGTTCAAAAATTTACAATTTTTAAACACCACCCTAAGGGTCAAAACTACACAAGTGGAGGTTTCTATTTATTTTTAACTCAAATATTTTCCAGCCTAAACAATTACAAAAAACGAATTATTGAATAGGCGTATTATCCTCTTTTTTCAATGGTTTTTTTGGCAAAAGTAGGCAATGCAAAACACGCATCATATAATTTGCGGTTGAAATATTGCAATTCATTTTCCATTTTTTCCATATCAGTGTAGCGTGGGTTTGTGTTTTCTTTATAGGTTTTGGACGCATACGCAAAACTCCACAAACCACTTGGATAAAAAGGGATATTGGTTGTATAAAGCGTAGCATACGAAAATACGCTGTGCAATACATCAAAAAGTTCTCTTTGTGTGCGTTTGAAGTAATAAGGACTTTCAGCTTGTGCCACCAAAATTCCATCAGGTTTCAAAGAATTAAATGCTTTTTGGTAAAAATCTTTTGAAAAAAGCCCTTCCGCAGGCCCAACAGGGTCAGTAGAATCAACCAAAATCACGTCAAAAGCAGTTTTGTTGTTTTCAATATATTTTACGCCATCATCTACAAGCAAGGTAAGGCGTGGATTATCAAATTGAGAAGCGATTGTAGGGAAATATTCTTTGGATTTTTCAATTACAAGTCCATCTATTTCTACCATTACACACTCTTTTACTTGTGGGTGTCGCAATACTTCACGTGCAGCACCGCCATCGCCACCACCAATAATCAACACACGTTCAGGATTTGGATGCGCAAACAAAGGCACATGTGCAATCATTTCATGATATGAAAATTCATTTGCTTCTGTAAGCATTACACAGCCATCAAGCACCATAATATTGCCATAGTGTGGTGTTTCATAAATTTCTAATTTTTGAAAATCACTTTGACCTTCAAATAATTTTTTGCCCACACGCATAGACACGCGTGCCCCAACCTCAAAAATGGTTTGGTCAAGGTCTTCGTTCAACCAAGTAGTTTCCATGAATAGAAAAATGTTTTTTGTAAAAAATAATAAAAATTATGAATTATGGGTTATAAATTATGGATTTGAAATACAATGATAAAGCATTTTTAGGATTTATTTTAAAAATTTATTTTTAGGATTTAGATTTTATTTTTTTTTAATAAAAAAATAATATTTACATCATAATAAAATAATTTCTAATTTCCTTTTATTTTCCTTTAATCAAATCTGCTCCTTTTTCGCCAATCATAATTACTGCTGCATTTGTATTGCCCATCACAATATTAGGCATAATAGAAGCATCTATTACACGTAGGTTTTCTACGCCTATTACCCTAAGTTGGTCATCAACTACTGCGGTGCTATCATTGCCCATTTTGCAAGTGCCTATTGGATGATACACCGTTTCTACTGTTTTGAGAATGTGCATAAGCCACTCCTCATCACTTTGGGGATTTTCTGGAAAATGATTTTTTATGCGGAAAGGCGAAAAAGAATGTGCTTCTAATATTTTGCGTGCCAATTTTGAGCCATACAACATCACATTTCTATCTTGTTCGGTACTCAAATAATTGGGTTGTATAATGGGTGTATCTAAGGCATTGGCAGAACGCAACCCAACATAACCCACGCTTGAAGGGCGTAATAAAGTAGGCAAAATCGTATAACCATCAGTCGTAGGATAGGTTTTGTACTTGTGCATATCAGTTCCATAACTTCCGCCATGCACAGGTGCAAAATGCAACTGTAAATTCGGTCTGTCTTGTTTTTGGTCTGTTTTTACAAAAGCATTTGCTTCAAGTGGGCTTGTAGTCAAAACACCAGTTTTAAAAATCATATATTCTGCCATAGACGTAATTTGTTGCATGACCTTTGTAGTGGTATTCAACGTAATAGGCTGGTTACAAAGACTGCTTATTGTACAAAAAAGGTGGTCTTGAAGATTTTGACCAATATTTGCGTTGTGGTGTATGGGTGAAATACTAAATTTACCCATGATTTTGGTATCACCCACTCCTGAAAGCATCAATATTTGAGGGGAAGCATAGGCACCAGCACTTAGGATAATTTCTCGGTTTGCTTTGGCAATTTCGGTTTTTTCATGTTTTTCACCCAAAAAATATTCCACACCAATTGCTTTTTTACCTTCAAAAATAATTTTGTGTGTATGTGCGTGTGTAATAACGGTAAGATTTTTGCGTGTAAGTGCAGGTTTCAAAAATGCTTGTGCAGTGCTATGTCTTTTTTCATCTTTAATATTAAATTGAAACAAGCCTGCACCATCTTGTGTTGCCCCATTAAAATCCATATTTTCTACAATACCTTGTTCTTTACAAGCATTTACAAAGGCATCAGCAAGGGGCGATTTATGTTTTTTAGCAAATGTTACGTTTAGAAGTCCATTTTTGCCATGATACGAGCTTGTGATTTGCTCATTGTTTTCAGATTTTACAAAGTAAGGTAATATTTCTTCATAACTCCAACCTTTATTGCCTGCTTTTGCCCAGTCGTCAAAGTCCAATTTATTGCCTCTAATGTATGCCATAGCATTTGTAGAGCTACTTCCGCCCAATGTTTTACCACGAGGTTGGTACATTTTGCGTTGTAGTACATGTGCTTGCGGTTCTGTTTCAAAACCCCAATCTACCTCTGAATGGTGCAATTTTGGGTAACCTGCAGGAATATGAATTTCCATTTTGGTATCTTTTCCACCTGCTTCCAACAGCAAAACCGAAATATTTGGGCTTTCGCTCAAACGATTTGCCAACACACAGCCAGCAGAGCCTGCTCCTATAATAATATAGTCAAATTCCATGAGATTTTATTGTTTTTGATGTTTATAATTTTGTATTTTTAAAATGGTATTCTTACGTTTTTTTCAAAAATAAAATAAAAATATTCTGAAATGAAATTTTTTCTTGAATTAATCTTTTTATTATAATGAAAAATTTTTTTTTGTGCATTTTGAAATAGAATTACAACAAAAAAGACAATTTACATGTTTGTAAATTGTCTTTTTTGTGTATTTTTTATACAATGAAACTAATTTTATTTGATGGATTTAGGTGTATTTTAGCCATTAAAAATCTTCATTTTCAATTTCCTCATCTTCTTCTTCCTCATCTTCTTCCTCAATAAAATCGTCATTTGTATAAATTTCCTTAAATTCCTTTTTGAAGTCGTCACCAAGTTCTGATTCATCAATTTCTTCAATATCAAATTCCTCATCAAAGTCATCAATATTTTCAAATTCTTCGTCATCATCATCATCCTCCCAACTTATCATTTTTTTGGGTATAATATTTTCATTTTTATAAGGAAATAGTAAAAATGGAGTATTTTGTAAAACTATTGTTTTCATGTTATTTTGTTGTAAATATGTTTATTTTTTTTGAACTATCTTTTAAAAGATTTTTAAAACGTAAAATTTTAGCTAAATCGTGTGCGAATTTCTGAAAATTATTTTTGAAAAAAAAAAAAACTATCAAAAAGCCTAAAAAAAAGCATTTTTTTATTTATAAAGCACAAAAAACACCATTCTTTTGCAAGAATGGTGTTTTTTTATGCTCCAATAATATTTTTCCTTTTTTTAAATTTCAAAAAATATTAGTTTTTCACAACTCTAACTGTAGTTTTTCCTTTTTTGGTTTCAAGTTGAAGCAAATAAGTACCATTGGACAAATTTCTAAAATCCAATTTCAATATATCTGTAACATCAACTTTATCCTCCAAAGCACGTTTGCCATT
>JANPJR010000075.1:0-4322 GCA_031425615.1 Cytophagales bacterium | reverse complement strand
GATCTGACATCGAGCTTGATCCTGCAGAGTTCTTATCTTTCGTTCAGCTCGTCCGTTCTGGAAATGAGCATTGACTCCGCAAAAGGAAATGGTTTGGTTGTTTTGTTGTATATGTTTCACATTAGCGTTTTCTGCAAATCGACCATTGTCAGCGTGATAATGTCTGATAACTACTCCATGCGATGATGCCCACCGTTCGTAAGCCTCCTTCGCTTCAATAGTTTCAGCTGCTGTCAAAGATTTCTGAAAATGTACAAATGTTGTATCCGTGAAATGATCCACAAATACGGTACCTGAGGTATACCTAGCCGTCGTTGGTATGCCCTTGATTTGTGCAACTAATCCAGGTACTGGTGATTCAAACTGATCGACAGAAACACAATCACCTGGTGCTGTGATTTGATACTGTCTTCCAATTTGCTTGGTTGGTGATTTTGTCCTCCATGCTCTTCTTGTGGCTGCTCCAAATAAGCAGGATGAACATTTTGGTTCTCTACACTTAATGATCTTTTTAGGTAGGAGACCAACCTTTGCCATGTTTCGCATTGTTGTGAAGGGAATGTGCCCTAGCTTGCAGTGCAAGTAGAGCATAACCGACGTTGGATCCATTGAACTTAAATCCTTGTCAACCTCCACTGTCGCCTTTTCGTCATGAAACGACAATGGTTCTGGGTCTTTCTTCGCATCCTCTATATTCAAATCGTATTTTTGTATGAGAGGTTGTTCCGATATGTCTTGCTTGTTGACTGCTGACATGACTAAGTTCATGTGTTCTTCGTCCTCCAAAATGGCTGAATTATTTGTTATATATTTAGCTATTTTGCTGTAGCCCGGTGCCGTTTTGCACAATGGGACTCCAGTTTTACCATTAATTTTGATACTTTTGTAGTGTGCTTCGCCGTTCAAAGCCTACCGTATATTGCAACCGTCACTGTCTACGGATGCCCTGAAATAGTCGTTACTATTTTTCTCTCGAAACATTTTGTCGAGATGTTGAGGCGAAAGGATCTTCACGGGTGCTGAACTGCAGTAATATAACTTCTCGACTGGTAGCTCAATGGTTGCACCTCCCTCCTCGGTGATCCGGAACTTGCCTTTACCTACAAAGGTGATAAATGCAGGGTCCTTCTGTATACCCCGAACTTCCCTGCGGATGGAGCTGGGTGGTTCAGTGTAGTCGTTGACATCATTTGTAATGCAGTACGTGGATAGGGAATCGATTCCTACCCACGTACTGTCGCTATCGTACTCCGTAGTACATGGCATACAACCCGGTTGGAAGTCTGCCCTAGCTTCATTACTTTTACCATCCTCAATATTGGTACCTGTGCTAGTACAAAATAGAGGGTCCTCAAAATCCGGATGCTTTCTGAGGTCGGATATGATCTTGAGGGCCAAAGCAAGTTGCCTTGTAAGAATTCCGATTCTCGTAAATAGTCCAGATGGTGAAGAAGGATAATGTATTCTTGTTTTCTTGGAAGGTGTTTTTGTATTTTTCGGAGTTTTCTTGGTTGAACTTCGAAATACCGCGTTCTTGTTTATGATTCGCGATCCCCGTTTCCGGGACCGCGAATAAAGCCGGGGACAGTACTTTTGTTTTCTTCTAAAAATACCCTGACTTTTACGCCAACTGATCTTGTACTTCTTGTTCCACCAAATACCGCGTTCTCGTTGAAGGAACCACGGTAGGTCTTCTACACACCAAATGCACGCGTTGTAGATGGCCATCAGTAATGCGTACTGGCCGTACAAAAACTGTGTAGAATCAAACCATAATGTGTACCAGTAGTACAGACTTAATACTACTGGTACAAATAGTCAGTAGTCTTCCCACCCATCCAGTACCATGGATGTGTGCGGACCAAATGTGACTTTGCTACCGGCGCCTCCATTCTGGCCGCCGTCCTTGTCCTTGTCCTTGTTGGCGCCGCCGCCCTCAGTTTTGTTGTTGTTGTGCTCATTCTTGCCACCGCTGTTGCCCTTTTTGATCTTACATTCTGTGGTATCGTGATAGCACCACATCTTGTGCTTATCACACCACTTGTAAGTCTTGCCAGCCTTTTCGAGTCGTGATGAAGGCGATGGATTTGTCGGTCGCTGCTTCATCCATCCTGGCATTTCCTCACGTCGTTTCTTACGGATCTGCTCAGGCGACAAGCCTTCGTACTTGTTATCCTTGCCCTTATTTTCACCTTTCTTTTCACCTTCTTTCGGTTTCGAACCGAATTTCTTCTCGAGTGCCGCTAACTTGTTGTTACTGGTCTTGAGTTGTGCTGAGAGGTTCAATATTTCTTTGACATCTGCAGTGTCTTGCTCCCATTCCTTCATGGTGGTTCTAGTCTGGTAGAATTTTAAGGCATCTTCCATGAGCTGGTTTGGCTCCAACACCTTTGTGTTGTCATCATGATCCTGCTGTTTCCGTGTGATGTACAGCGAAAATTCACGATCCTTAGTGGTCTTGTATGATGAGAATAGTGAGTTTATTAAAATTGTCTCGTCGTATTGATGCTGACGATTTGCAACATACTGATTTAATAATGTTCTCACTGTCGTGTTGAATTCCTTGATGTTATGTTTGCTATCCTCCATGATTGAGTTCATGCGAGTTAGTTGATTGATGATGGCACTGATGGCAGCGTTGGTCTGCGCATTAGTGCGGTTGATAATCACCCACAACAATAATAAGCCATCACGGAATTCGTCAGTAGCTGTCCCTGCTGGATAGATTGTTCCTGCTGGTTGTGATGACACTACTGCCGCCCTTTTAAGGGTAAATATATGATGTTCGGCGTTTACTGTAGCCGTTGCATCGTTGGTGAGGGTTGCTTCCAAGCAATTGAAAATGTTCGTGGAGTTTTGTGCCAAACGAACGTCCTGAAATGCATAGGATTGTGCATGTGCCAACACCGAATTGTAAGTAATCGAACCGTAATTTCGAAGTACATTCATGGTTGTTCCACCGTGTGGCACAGCTAACAAATTATTCCATCCTTGTTCGATTGCCCTACTGTTGAGGTTGTCCACGAAGCGTGAGAATTGAGTTGTTTCCAAATCGAAGTCAGACTTCAATTTTTCGCCTGCCATTTTGTAAAGCTTAATACCAGATTGGGTACTATAGTCGATGAAAGTACCTGTAATTGTAGCTGGACCAAGTGAAAATACCGGAGGTGCAGCTGGTTGTGCCGCTGCTTGTTGTGGTTGCGCATTTTGCAACGTATTTAAGTCGATACGTGCTTGTTGCAATTCTGTGTTCGCTGTGGTCAGTTCTTGCCTCGTTACTGCAAGTTCTCTAGCCACCACATCCACTGCAGCATCAATAGCTGCCTGAATAGCTGCATCCATTGGTACTGGATTTCTTTGTTGTTGTTGTAGTTGAAGCCTTCGTTGTCGGGCTTCTTGTGCTGTTCGTATAGCACGTTCGGCTACAATTGCTCGTTGTTGAGCTCGTCGTTCTCTTTCGTCGTTAATGGTGTTGCCGTGATGAAGACAACAATTAACAACTTTTTCTGCGAAACACGTAAATTCGCGCAGAGGAAGCGTAAATAATTACTTGCGAGTTACTACGGTAGTACTAGTAATTTCGCAAGGGGCTGACAAAAAGAGTAAGTTTTTATACGTATCGTAACGTAATTCTTTATTTTAACTTATTTTCGTGATTTTCACTTTTTGTGAGCATGTCCTACATTTATTTCCTCCGGTCTCTTGGAACCGGAGTCTTAACTTATTTTACTCGTACGAATTAGTCGTACGAGGACTCGTACAAGAATAAATCATTTATTCTTGCGAGGCTTCTTCTACAAGATACGTTCCCGGGAGTTACGTATTACTTCCCGGGACGTAATCCAGTAAGTACTTTTTCCGGGTTAGGCTGTGCCTAGTCCCCGTTATTCGTTTACGCCCTCTCACAGTCTTGGCCGTGAAAAAGTTCGTAACCTTACCATCCACAAATCCATTTCCGAATTCGCAGAAACAACTCCTCTTTGAGATTCTTGGTGAGAATATCAGCAAGCTGTTCTTCAGTCCCTATCTTAAGGACCTTGATTAAGCCTTGAGCCACATAGGCACGAAAGTGATGATACTTCGTGTTAATATGCTTGGTCCGAGGCCGCATTTTGGGTACGTTGGCTAATTCCACCGCCCCCGAGTTATCTTCAAATAACTTGCACCGCACCGTTGGAATCGTATCCATTGGGATTTCTAATTTCTCCTTCAACTCTTCTACCAATCGCATTAGGGGAATAGTCTGTCGGAGACATTGGCTGAGAGATATGTACTCACTCTCAGTCACTGATTGGGCTATTTCAGGTTGCAACTGGGATGCC
>JANPJR010000074.1:0-2189 GCA_031425615.1 Cytophagales bacterium | reverse complement strand
ATAACAATGGGCATTGCAGACGGCAAACTATATTCGTTTACCGCATAAAAATAATATTTATTTTCATAATTCATAAAGTTAAAACAACTTTGTATCATTGATATTGGCCATTCAACTCCATATTCTAACAAATGACCAATATAATACGGTGTAGGTAAATAAAAACAACCGCTATTATTCAAAAATATATTGTATCCAGTTTCTATACACTCAATTGTATTTCCTGTTGTCTTTAACAAAACTTTTTCTCTCGGTGTTAATTCATCAAAAGGTATTTTGTTTAATTCAATCACTTGATTGTATCCAGAAACTATGTCTATACTCATGTCATCCGTCGTATCTAGTTTTGTATGATCCACCGCTGCTTCTTGAATTATTTCTAAATTATCGACCAATAGGTTTGTATCGGCTTTTTTTTTCGTATTATTGTTTTTAATCATTAACTGTTGAATATTGCTTAAATTTTCCGCATAATTTATTAAATGATCAATTTCATTACTTTTTGTTGACATTATGATGTCATCTTTAACAACGAATCTGCCGTCTATTGCTATGTAAGGCTCAAGTAAAGAATAATACAATGGTACAAAACTTGTTTTTACATTCTGATTTTTTCTTTTCTCATATTTTACAAATGCTCTATGATTATAACAATCAAATCGCGACGCCAATGCACCTTCAACAGCTTCTTCTTCTGTTTCAAAAAAACAATAATTCATTACTTCTTCACTATTCATTGTGTAATCAAATGCAACATCTGAAGCTTTTACACTTATTAAAATATTCTTTTCATTTAATTGAAAAACAGTAGTATCTTTCATTTCAACTAATGGTACCGCCATATGTATTTCACTTTCGAATGGACAAACAAACACAGCAGTAAACCTTGACTGATATGGAATTACCACAACAAACTTCTCGATAAATTTTCGAACATCATCATCTTCTAATGATTTAACATGCGATTCTTCCAAAATTGTATATTTAGAATACAAATAACACAAACCTTTTTTTGCAGTGTTCAATATGCATTTGTGGTCATTATGAATAAAACAAACACAATTTTCTACCAAACAGAAAAAATCTTCCATGGTTGCAACCACATGATATGTTAAAATTATGTCTCTAACCCGTTTTGGAATGTGATAATATTCAGTACTCTTATTACATTTTACCCATTTTTTACAATACGTAATCAATAACTTAATTTCTTTTTTTTACTATCATAATTGCAGTCTTTCAAATTATTAATGAAGAAAAAATGAATTGCGCAAAGACACAATGTCGAAAATGAAGGACATCTTCCACCTGGTTTGATATCAAGTTCATCTTCCATATCGGTAATTGTAATTTGCATTGGAATTGATAATGTATGAAAGAAATTACCCCCAATAACAATACTATCAGCTGCAGTATAAACAGCATGAATGTAACCTGAAGGAATAATAACAGTATCACCAGTTATAGCTGTGACGAAATATGTGTAACCATCCAACGTTGGACTTAAAAAACATTTCAATTCCTTTTTATTTATCCTATTACTTTCATTCTCTTTAAACCACTTTTTATAATATTCAATATTCTTTGTGGTTGGTTCTACTAAACATAAAACCTTTTGCCCAACAATTATATTATACCATATACTTGATCCATTCATATCAATATGAAAGTCCATAAATGATTCTTTAACTGAAGTTAACAAATAATGATGAATCCTAGGGTATTCTTTATCTTGCTTTCCCAATAAGCATAGTGTTCTAATCCAATCGATATTTTTTACAAAATTTGGTGCACTAAACATTGCTATCAGATTTTCCATGTTGCTTATCTCTAAACTAACCTGATTGTAAATACCGTTACGATCTGTTGATTCAAAGTATTCCAATAGCTGCTTGAAATTCCATTTGGAATTAATAATGCAACCGTGTTTTACATCAATCATTTCCAATTTCTTCGACAAAGGATCAAAATATTGTTTTATTTTTTTAAAAAAACCAGATGCAGTATCATTGATTTTGATATGTGCGTCTAGCTTTGGACATACAAGATCATTGTTGACACGGAAATGATTAGGCTTTTTGAGCCATTTTCTGTAAGGGTATTCAATCTCTTTGAAGTTAGTTGCATCTTGAATTTTAATGATATGTTTTTTCATTTTTTCTTTTTGTAAAAATGATAAACAGTTAGGA
>JANPJR010000073.1:0-4045 GCA_031425615.1 Cytophagales bacterium | reverse complement strand
ATTATTTGATAGTTTGGTATTTGATTTTAAAATAAACGAAAGTCAAGGACTTACACTTAGGGAAAACAAACAAGGAATTTTAGCAGATTTATATGGATTTCCTGCCAGTGGGACTTTTGTAGAAAGACACGGATTTTTAATCTAAAAACATAAAACTATGTACTTATTCATTCCAACAGAAAAATTAGCGTTGTTAAAAATAACACTTGAATCCTACAAAAAAGAATACAACATTGAGGATAAAAATATTCCGCTTACACCTGTGCTAAAAACGCAAAAAAGCGGATTGAAAATGCAGACAGGCGAAAATATCCCTTTGATAATCGAGGCAATTGGATTTACATTAGAAGTCAAAAAATTACCTCAAAAATATTTGGAAATTATAGAAAAAGAGAAAATTGTTTCTTTTGAAAATCCAAGGGAATACTTACAATTTATTGAAACTCAAATTGCTTAAATGATGGCACGCACCCTCCAAGAAATAGAAAACCAAATCTTGCAAAATATGGCAAATACGCCAAACTTGTCAGGGCTTACTTCGCCCAGTGCAACCGCTATTTTTCGCAATATTATTTATTTGATTGCACTTGCACATTATACCCTTGAGCAACTTTGGGATATTTTCAAAAAAGAGGTGGATGATACCATTGCACAAAGGCGACTTGGCACACCTTCTTGGTACACGCAAAGTGCTTTGGATTTCCAGCTTGGGGATAATTTGAATAATTTTGGTTTTTATGAAGTGATTGATGACACCAAAAAAATTATTAAAAAAGCATCTTTCAAAGAAAGTAATTCAGGAATTCTTACGCTAAAAATTGCGAAATATAATAATGAGCTTTTGCCCTTGTCCCCCACCGAAATTACACAATTCCGAAATTATATTGACGAAATCAAATTTGCAGGCACGCGTGTAAATATTGTGAGTTTGGAGGCTGACAAGCTAAGAATGAATGCAAAAATATTTTTTGAAGGAATTTTTACAGAAGCGTTGGTAAAGGAAAATGTAAAAACTGCCATTAAAAACCATTTATTAAACCTTTCTTTTGATGGAATTTTACTCAAAAATGATTTGATAAACACTATCCGAAATGTAGAAGGTGTGTATGATGTGGAATTTGTGGCAATTGAAGCACTACAAGGCAATTTGCCTGTGAGCATTGGCAGAAACTATGAAACATTAGCAGGTTATATGATTTTTGATGACAACACAAGTATTTTACAAATGATTAGCCAATAATTTATGAATTATCGTTTTAATATTCGAAAATTTATCAGTGATGCCCTCCCCTATATTTTACGAAAACCTAAAATATTGGCTTTTGTAGGGTGTTTGTTTGCACCATTTCAAAATTGTATTTATTTATTGTTGAATTTTATCCAAACCACAAGGTACAACCTCAAAATAACAGGGCAGACCATTGTACTGCAAAATTTCCTCAATGATAAAATAGATTTTATTCAAAGAAGAATCATCATTGAACATCCACTTATCACAGAAAATTATATCTGGAAAAAAATAGAAAACCAAAACCCTGATTTTGTGCCTTTCAAAAGTGAGCCTTATGATGCTTTTTTTGTAAAATATAAAAATGAAAATTTAACAGGTGTAGTAGATTTTGTGGTCAAAATTCCCGCAGATATTTCTTTACAAATACCAAAAATCAAAGCACTTGTAGAGGCTTACAAACTCGCAGGAAAAACTTATCAAATAAAAATAATTTAAAATGAAAGAACTTTTTTTAGCAAATGGTGGAAGACCTTTTTACAATGAGGATTTGGAAATCTTACAAGAAACTTTATTCACCTTAGAAAAAAGTTTTGGCAGTTTTTCCAATCAAGGCTTTCTACTTTCAGGTTGTGAAATATTTTCTGTAAATCCTGCCCAAAATCAGGTGTCAGAAGGGATTGTGTGCATTGGTGGTAAAATACTTAAATTGGACAATGCAGTGTATGAAAATAATGTCCCAAATTTCATTATTGCAGATACACCTGAAGATACTGATGCAAGAACTTACGAGAATGGCAACACGCAAAATAGTACACGTATTTATAAAGCAATTATCAGCACCACAAATAGCAATGGTATTGCTTTGCCTGCTAATCCTAACAATCAAATCCGCAATATTTGGCAAACTATTGAAGACAAAGGAAACCTTGTGGAGAAAATAGGAACAATAAAAAATATATCTTCTGCTAAATTTATTGAATTTTTTGACGAGGGAACAGGACTTGGTTTTGGTGAATGGCAAGGTTGGGCTTGGGCTGATGGACGCAATGGCACAGAAAATACAAAAGATAGAATGATACTTGGTTATATGCCAGATAATATTTTGGGGAATCTTATGTTGGGAACGACTGGTGGTGATAAAGTTGTAACACTTACACCTGACCAAACCGCCCAAAAAGCAATAAGCATCTCCGTCAATGAAGCAAAAGAAACAACAACAAGAGTTCCCACATCTTCAAACTCAGGCGACCCAAAAGAAATTGTTGTGGATACAGTTACAAAAAATATAACCGCATCAAATGCTACGCAAGCACATACAAATATGCCTCCTTACATTATGTTGCCTTTTGTGCAAAAAATCTCTTATTTCTAAAATCCAACCTTTTTATTATTTTTATGATTATCAATTCTAATTTCAAAATACAAAACATAGGTTTTGCGGACTGGTTTAATAGACAGTTTCGCAATAAAAATGAAGGGTTATTCCCTAATTTTATCCTTCCAAATAATTTTAATTTGCTCATGCAAAAAATTGAATTATTTGCAGGAAAAAAAGAAATTTCTTTGCAGGAATTTGTTGCACACTTCTGTATCATGTATAATGAAACAGGCGGACAATTTACACCTTTGCGTGAAATGGGGGAATTATGGTATTTCTTTTCGCACAATCCACCTGCCAAAACCACGTATAACAGAAGTCCAAACCAGCTCGCAGGCAACCAATTAAAAGCGTGGGGTGTTATCCAAAGTGATGCAGATGTAAATTTGTGGAATGGTTGGGTATTTCCACACAACGCACCGCAGGAAGTAAAAAAAACATCTGAAAAATGTGATTATTTCAAATTTAGGGGTTGGGGGCTTAATCAACTCACTTGGCGTGCAAATTATGAATTGCATTTACAACCTTTTTTGTCCAAAGATATTGACGATTACACCCAAAGTGAATTTGAAAATACTTTGAATAATTTAGATTTGGCTTGCAAAGTGTATCACCACTTTTTAACCAATTCAAAAAATGCAAGTTATCTTTTGTCAGAAATTGAAAAGGGTAATTTTGTACCTTATGGTTTTGTGGTATCGGGTTGGTGGCAATATGCTACTGACAAATACCAACCACGTTGTAAAACGCTTTTAAATGCAATATTAGAGGGTTTGAACTTGGAAAAATTGCCTGAAAGTACAACTACAATTCATGGAAAAAACCTTACAAAAACACAAATTCAAACAATCCAAAATAACATTATGAATAGTGAGGAATTTGGCAATACGGATATTGTAAGGTTGATGACTGAAAATGGTGGTGCTGATGGCCTGTGGGGAAAAGCTACTGAATACGCTTTTGGTATCACAGGGAAAAATATTGAATATTTTTTATAACTTAAAAACACATAAAATAAAATGGAAGAAGTATTTAAAATTGCGGAATTTGACGCAAATGGAAATTTAAAGTTACAAGAACAAGAATTTGTAACTTACACTGATGCTGTGAAAGCAATGGATTTACTGCCAAATGGCACTTATCAAATTCAAAAGGTATTTATCAAAAAAGATACACAAAAAGAAGTGCCTACCAATACAATTTCTGTGAAATCATTTGCTTAAAAAATTATGATAAAACTAAAATTTGAGTTTGACCCTGAAAAAGCAATTTTTGTCTTTGCTTTTTTCGCGGTAATTGGTTTTGGGACCTGCTTATATTGGATTTGGTGGATGGCTTTTGGGTAAAAAAAGAAAAACGAATTTTCCGAGATGTGGGAAATTCGTTTTTTCTTTTTCTTAAAAATAAACCCTAAAATTTGGCTTACAAACAAAATC
>JANPJR010000072.1:0-3633 GCA_031425615.1 Cytophagales bacterium | reverse complement strand
ATTATTTGATAGTTTGGTATTTGATTTTAAAATAAACGAAAGTCAAGGACTTACACTTAGGGAAAACAAACAAGGAATTTTAGCAGATTTATATGGATTTCCTGCCAGTGGGACTTTTGTAGAAAGACACGGATTTTTAATTTAAGCCCCTAACCCCCAAAGGGGGAATTTAATACATTTATTATTTTCATTTTTTAAAAATATTCCTCCCCTTTAGCGGGGGGCAATTCAAATCTTTATGTACTTATTCATTCCAATAGAAAAAATAGAAACACTAAAACAAACCATAGAAACCTACAAAGAAGAATACAAAATCACAGACGAAAAAATACCACTTTCGCCTGTGATAATGACGATAAACAGCGATTTGAAAATGCAAACAGGAGGATTTATTCCTTTGCGTTTGGAAACAATAGGATTCACGTTGGAGGCAATATTACCAGAAAAATACTTAGAAATCGCCCAAAAGCAAGAAAGCGTTTTTATGTGTGAAACCGCAGAAGAATACAGAAAATTTATCACCGAAAAATTAAAATGAAAAAACCTTGAACCTTAAACTGTTTTAACCTTTGAACTTTACATGGCACGCACAATACAAGAAATCCGCAATCAAATAATTTCAGAAAAAAACAATATGCCTGAACTTGCTACATTTAACAGTAATTCAAATACTGCAGTGTGGCGTTTGTGGGTTAATTTTTTTGCATTTGTGATTTATACATTCGAACGTTTTTTAGATGTATTTAAAGGAGAAGTGCAGGCAATAATTGACAGCAGACGCATAGGTACTTTGGCTTGGTATGTGAGTGTGGCTAAGGATTTTCAAAAAGGGGATACTTTACAGGAATTTCAAACAGGAGATTTTGGGTATGAAGTAATAGATGATACTAAAAAAATCATCAAACAAGCCTCTGCCAAACAAACCTTAAGCACTATTACGCTAAAAGTAGCAAAAGAAAATCCTACAACTTTGCAGTCAGAAAAATTGACTGATACTGAAAAAACACAATTTCAAAGTTATATGGAGCTTGTCAAATTTGCAGGAACACGTGTAAATTATATTTCGCTTGATGCTGACCAACTTAATATTGTGTGTGATGTGTGGTATGATGGTTTGTATGCTACAAATGAGGTACAAACTGCCCTACAAACCACCATACAAAGCTATTTGAAAAACCTTGCTTTTGATGGAATTGTAAATAAAAACAAACTCATTGAGAAAATGAGGAGTACAAAAGGTGTAGCAGATGTTGTACTTACTACAATAGAAGCAGTATCAGGAATAAGTAATACGCCTATTGTGAGGGAATATGAAACCTTCGCGGGATATATGATTTTGAATGATTTTCAGGTAACAAACTTTAACGTGGTATAAGTGTTTTTTTTTCTATGAAATTTTTTTTTGACATAAATAAAATTGCCCTTTGGTTTTTGCCAAATACTATGCAGGGAGAAAAACATTGGGCTTGGCTCAAAGCCCTTGTTTCGCCTTTGGTGTGGCTTTGGGTGGATTTTTTGGATTTTAGGCAAAAAACAAAATACGAAAGCTATCTCACAGGGCAAGTATTTCAACTTCAAAGGGTTTTGAATGATACCTTTGACAATACACTCCGCAGGATACAAATTATAGATTTTGAAAATCAAGAAATTTTCTTTTTTAGAGACCTTGACAATCAGCCCACACAAGACCACTTTATGCAATATGATACAGAGGTACAAATTACGCCACCTTTTTATTTGTATCTTGGGAGTGAGGGTACAGACATTGTAGAGGATTTTAGGGTGCTTTGTCCTAATAATTTACTATCCAAACAGAATCAAATAATCGCATTGGTAAAAAAATATGCTTTAGCAGATAAAATTTTTGTACTACAATTTAACTAAAAAAAGACATGGAACACGTAAAATTTAGTGAAGGAGGGCAACCCATAAACCTTGATGATTTGGGGGTTATGCAAGATAGTGTTTTTGAGATTTTAAATGCACAATTTACAGGATTGGGGGACTTTGTATTTTCTGGAGTTAATGTTACAGGGAGTAATACAAACGCTAATTTATCTGGGGGATTGGTGCGGATAAACAATAAAATTCTTGATTTTTTGCCTGTAATAGGGTTAAATTTCTTAAATTTCCCTTTTTATTATATAGTTGAAGGTAATCAAGCAGATTATCGCCCAAAAGTATTTGCTTCAGGGCAAACCAAAAATACACGTACGCGAAATTATGCCATACTTACCACCACACAACCAAGTTCAGGGGGGCAAATCAGAGTGGAATACAACAATAATGTTTTTAGGTTAAAAGATGCTTTTCAGAATAGTTTTATAAGGCGTGGCGTGATTTGGGACGTGTGTATAAATCCTACACCAAACCTTGAAGTGGATGGCACAGGGCTTGGTATCAATACTTGGGCAGGCTGGGCAATATGCAACGGACAAAATGGCACGCCTGATTTAAGAAAACGTTTTAGAGTAGGGGCTGATTTTAGCAGTGCAGACTACAATGTGGTAGGAAATACAGGAGGAGCAGAATTCGTAACCCTTAATAAAGACCAAACACCTTTGCCTGACCATAAACACGCTATTGCAGATTACCCTAATGAAATCACCAATCAAGAATTTCTTCAGGGGACTGGTTCTCCACCATGGCGACCTTTTCAAAAAGCTAATGGCAAAGAAACAAATTTTTCACAAGATGATCGCACAATACAAAAACACGAAAACCGCCCTCCATATTTGGTGGTAGTTCCCATGATGAAACTTTAAACCTATTTTTATTTATGATACTTACAAACCTTGAAATCATCGCACAATTGAAAACCATTTGCCAAAAAAAAGGATACGCTTTTTTTGAAAATGGTGATTATAATTTGAACATAATTTTTGTGAGGAAAGATGATATTTTTGACAATCGTTTTTCTGATACGCTTTATATTGCTTTTAAAATAAATGGTATTTGGCAACTGCTTACAATTCCCTGCACAACCCTCGCAGGTACTTTGGGCGTAGGCGGTGAGCAAAATCCACTTACAGGAACACAAACAGGCACAGGTGTAAGTGGTACTGCGGTAATTGTGGAGGGGCAATATAGAGGCGTTTATCAATTTATTGATACTTACACAGGTTGGCTTTGGTATCCGTATTTTGCTCAAATAAAGTCAATGAAATATTATAGGGATAATGACAAAAATGGGCGAATTAGCAGAGGACAAATTTACGAAGGCAATTATGCAACTAATTTGCATCGTATGAGTAACAACGGAATTATAAGCGAATTTGTAAATTTTTGGAATGTAGGCTGGTCGCAAGGGTGCATGGGTAGCATTGAACCCGAATTTAAAAAAATGTTGCCTATCGTGAGGGAAGCAGTCAAACGCTATGGCGATAAATTTACGATGACACTTTTACATCAAAACGACTTCGCAATATGATACGAATAAAATGGGAATTTGAAATTGATAAGCTCATTATTCTATTAGCAATATTTGCATTGATTGGTTTTGGGACCTGCTTATATTGGATTTGGTGGATGGCTTTTGGGTAAAAAAAGAAAAACGAATTTTCCGAGATGTGGGAAATTCGTTTTTTCTTTTTCTTAAAAATAAACCCTAAAATTTGGCTTACAAACAAAATC
>JANPJR010000071.1:0-41936 GCA_031425615.1 Cytophagales bacterium | reverse complement strand
CAAATATACAATTTTTTTGGCATGTTTTTGTTTTTGTTTTTGTTTTTGTTTTTGTTTTTGTTTTTGTTTTTGTTTTTGTTTTTGTTTTTGTTTTTGTTTTTGTTTTTGTTTTTGTTTTTGTTTTTGTTTTTGTTTTTGTTTTTGTTTTTGTTTTTGTTTTTGTTAAAACTTTTTAAAGTTTAAGAGAAAATTGGCAATTTCAGTAACCCAAAATTCCCTTTATTTTTTTGAGGTATAAAGGTGCGAAAATATTTTTGGGTGTTTGTTTTTCTAATTTTTCGCAAAGATTTCTTACTTGCCAATAATCTTTTTTATCGAAAGCAATTCTAATTTGGTTTTCCAATATTTCAGTTATCATTTTTGGAAATATTGTACTTGAAAAATGGAATTGTGTGTTATGTCTTTCATTGTAAAGTCGCAATCGTTCAAGAGAACGTACATAACGGTCGTTTTGTAGGAGATGCAAAAGTTTTTTATAAAATGCTTTTGCTTTTTCTAAATCTGTCAATTCAAATAAGTATGTGTCAGCTACTTCTTTCAAAAAATCATGCAAAAAATATACGTTTATGCGTGCGTATGGGTTAAAACTATTGCCAAGGTTGTAGCCTTGTGTAGCATTTGGGTTGTATTGTAACACATAAGGCATTTTTTTATAGAAATCTGGTATATCTTCTTTTGGTATATTTCCGATGCCCAATACTTGTATTTGTTTTTCCAATATTTCTAAATACAATTTTGTATTTCCTTGCTTTTTATAGATTTTTGCGAGTAACCAATAAGGTGTTTGGTAATTGTTAGGGCGTATCCCAATAGACTTTTGGAGATAAAAAATAGCTTTTTCTTCTTCTTTATTCTCAAAAAAAATCATCCCTATTTCTTGCAAAGCTTCTTGCGAGGAAGGAGCGTACATACGTTCTTTGGCGTCTGCGGAAAACAATGGGAAATCATTGAAAGGGAAAAAATGTGGCTCATTTTCTAAAAATCGTTTATAAAAACTGATACTTTTATTTTTTGCTTCTTTATCCCATTCATTCCCATAGTATTGGAGATATTGCGCATAGTAAAAATAAGTTAAACTTTGCGGATTATTGATTTTTAGGCGTTTTTCGGGTTGCAAAATTTCTGAACTATCGCTTGAGTAAATTTGTCTTTGGGATAAAATATTATAATAATGGATAGGAATTTTTGGTGATAAATACACTGCTTTTTGCAGAAAATATGCGGAGGCTTCCACACAAAAAACACCATCAAAACTATCATCTTTTCCCCAGCGGTAGTGCCCCCAAAGCACCTGTGCAAGCGTAATCCACGTATTATCAAAAAACTCATATTTGCCCAATATCGCCTCAAAATATGTTTTATAGGGCTCGAAATATTGCCAATGTATTACGCAGTCTTCCTCATAGCCTGCGGTGTCTGCGTTGCCAATGGGTATTTTATTAGGGAAAATAAGGCGGAAAATTGCCCCTGCGCGCAAAATTTCTGTTAACTTTATATCAGAAAAATATATGTTTAACATATTTTTTGTTTTTTCCACGATGATTTTGTGGGCTTCTTTTTCTTCCTCTGGTGCATTGTAAGGGCACAACCATTCTAACTCCATTGCCTGAATGTGTCTTGTATAATGAGGGTTTTGAGTAGGGAAAGGTAACCAATGATGGTGCAACCACACAAGAATACCTATAAGTTCGTCATCAAAAATTTTACCTTTAAAAACAACCTCCAACAATTCAAGCGTTTGAATTGTTTGGTATGGATTTTTTGAAAAAAGGTTTTGGTAAATCATAGGAATTAGGAATTAGGAATTAGGAATTATTTTAATAGGCAAATTTTATGTAGTTTTGCTTAATTTTTTTAACAATTTTTTCTAAAAATAAATCAATATTCACTCAATTATACTTTTATTTTATATGTTTTTAATAAAAATTTTTGGCGTTGATTTTCAAGATACATTTTTACAAAATACACTTGTGGTGTGTATTGTATTGATTGGGGCTTATATATTATCTACGTTTTTGCGTGTGGTGTTGAATAGATTGGTAAAACTCGCATCTGAAACCTTGATGATTGATGCAACGCGCTTCAATTTTTTCAAAAATGCGGTAAGTTTTACAATTTATACGGTTGCAGTTATTATTATTTGTTATACAATTCCGCCTCTGCGACAAATAGGCAATACATTGTTTGCTGGTGCGAGTATTTTGGCTGCGATATTTGGTTTTGCTTCGCAACAGGCTTTTTCCAATATTATAAGTGGGATATTTATTGTGATTTTTAAGCCATTTAGGGTAGGTGATAGCATCAAAGTTGGGACAGATTCAGGCACAATAGAAGATATTACGTTGCGTCATGTGGTAATGAAAGGGGCAGAAAATCAACGCATTATTATCCCAAATTCTGTAATAAGCAACCAAACCATCATTAATGCTACAATTGTAGATGAAAAAGTATGCGTTTCGGTTGATGTAACGGTAGATTACCAAAATTCTCCCGAAAAAATTATGTCCCTCATGACTGCTATCGCACTTTCACACCCAAATATGATAGACAATAGAACAGTAGAACAACGAGAAGAAAATAAACCTATTATTACCACACGCATTATACAAATGACAGAACAAGGCATTTTGTTGCGCACAAATGTATGGGCAAGAGATGCCAATGCCTCAGTAAATATGAAATCTGATTTATTGAAGACTTTTTATGACGAATTTACAAAAAAAGGATATTCGTTTGCTTTTGTGCATAAATAGCCCCTAACCCCCAAAGGGAGAATTAATACAATAACAAATATAAATTAGTGAAGTTATACAAATAAAATATAAAAGTTATTTGCTTCCGTTTGGGGCTGGGGCTTAATTTTTCATGTATTTATAAAAATATTTTGCAAAAAATAAAAATATCTTATAATTTGCAAGTGTTATTTTAAAATGTAGTAATTTGTAATGTCATAACTTGTAATGTCATAATTTGCAATACAAGATATACGCAATACAAAATGAACGTGTCTTATTTTTGGCTTTACGCAATTTCCCACCAATTATTATAATATTTTGTTTTGACTTACAAGTTTAACTGACTTACCAAAGCAAGCCAAAATACATATATTATAAAAACTCCCAACTGTACTATGAGAAAACTTATTCCCATTTCTCTGTATTCATTTATTGTATTTTTTATTGTAGGTGCTTTTTTCCCAATAACATTATTTGCTAATTGTGATGAAGCCCTCAAAAAAGCAGAACAAGCCTATAATGATGGGCGTTTGTCAGAAATAAAAAATATTCTTACAGACAACTGCATTGAAGAATTTAATGCAGAAGACAAAATACAAGCACATTATATACAAATATTGGCAAGCCTTTACCTCAATGAAAAAGAAGATGCAACCAAATCTATGCTTGCGTTGCTTGCCATCAATCCTGAATATACTTGCACACCCACTACACCCATAGAATTTGTAAAATTTTATGAAACCTTCAAAGTACGTCCTACTTTGATTGTAGGTTTTACCACAGGGGGCAATATGTCGCAAGTCAATGGCTTAAAATCATATAGTTTAGATAACAATATCATCAATAAAGGCGACTTCTCTGGTAAATTTGGGTATCAAATTGGGCTTCAAATAGCAATTCCTATTGCCAAAAAATTAGAATTTTATACAGAAATTAACTTCAAAAGTGTTTCTTATCAATTTAATAATAAATTATTTGAATATATCACACAAAAATTTGTAGAAACACAATCTTTAATAGAAATGCCACTTTTATTAAAATACAATTTTGTAGATAATTATAATTTTCAAAAAGACAGAAAACATTTTATCAATCGTCTTAGTCCTTATGTAATGTTGGGCGTTACAGGTGCTTATTTGTTGAGTAGCAACGCTATTGTAACACGCATAGACGCACCAGCAGGCGAAGGTGGTACGCCTATTTCATTGGAAAGTCCTTCCACATCATTGAATAATATGCGTTATAAATATAATTATTATGCAACTTTGGGATTGGGTTTGGATTACAAAAGAGGCAGAAGCACATTGTCATTTGGTGCAAGATACAATTATAGCTTTGCACCAGTTGTGGATAATCTAAACAGGTACAGCAACCAAGAACTCATTTTCAAATATGCTTACATAGACAATGATATACAATGGAACAATATCAGTTTTTCTATTGGTTATGCGTATCCATTTTATAAGGCACGTGTGAAGAAATAAAATAATTAGGAATTATTTAATACATAAATTTCTGTTTTTTCCCATAAAATTTTTTGCTTGTAATCTATAATTCATAATCTATAATTCCCAATTTGTAATTCCCAATTTGTAATTCCCAATTCTCTCGTTATGTTTTATTTCCCAAAAAAGCTAATTTTCTTTATATTTTATATTTTGTGTGTGGGTGGTTTTTTGCTATCATTTACCCAATGCAAAACACAAAATTCTGCTCCTATTGATGAATCTGGTGCATTTATCAAAATGTATGGAGGTACAAAAAATGATAGTGCAAGGCGAAGTATGGTCAATCAAGATGGGCAATATGCCATCATAGGCACAAGCGAAAGCTATGCAACTGAGGGCAGAAGCGATATGTTTTTGTTGGTATCAGACAAAAATGGCAATAAAATTTTTGGAAAAAGTATGGGAGGCTCAAAAGGTGCATCTATTCGCCAAACAAAAGATGGTGATTATTTGCTTTTTGGTACTTTTGGTGATACTTCAAAGGCAGAAAAAACTTTTATGTATCTTGTAAAAGCCAATAAAAATGGAGATACCCTTTGGACAAGAAAATATCGCTTGAACACCCTTGATGAAAAAGTGCCTGTATCTGGAATCACAGTAGAAATCACAAATGATAATGACTATATGTTGCTTGGCGTAGTAGATTATTCTTCACGACTTTCCAATATGTATTTTATAAAAACAGACCAAAATGGCAATGTTTTGAGAGAAAAATTGTATGGTTTTGAACAACAATACAATTATATCCGCAATATGCGTACAGGGCCAAACAATGACGTGGTAGCGTGTGGTGATGCACAATTTGGTGGAAAAGATGGCGTGAGGCTTACTTGTTTGAATGAATTGGGCAATCTAAAATGGGATTATAATTATGTGCCAGTACAAAGCATATATTTTTTTGGGTATGATGTCAAATACACAGGGCTTGGATATGCAATGGTTGGCACAGCCCAAACACAACTTTCACCTTCCAAAACCCAATATTTTTTATTGGTGATGAATACTTTTGGGCAATTGGTTTTTTCAAAAAATTATGAAAATGAAAAAAATAGAGAAGGTCATGTGATTTCCCCAACAAATGATGGCGGTTATATTGTTGCAGGTATTGAAGAAGAAGTATTAAACGGTGTAAAACAAAGGGATATTTTTGTAGAAAAACTTACCAACACAGGCGAAATAGAATGGAGCAAGAAATTTGGAAGTAGCAAAGATGACCAACCTAATGATATTATCCAGCAATCAAATGGCACATATCTCGTAACTGCTACAATAGGTTTTCAAACAAGAAGCATCATGGCACTTATCAACCTAAGCCAAAACGGAGATTTTATTAGGTAGATAGTTTATTCAATAATCAGTTGATTTAGTAGCCAGTTCCTTTAATTTTTCTTTTTTTTTAAATAAAAAATTAAGTAATTTCTAATTCTTAATTTCTAATTCCCAATTAAAAAATACAGCCATGAAACATAAATTTTTACTTTTATTAGCCTTCTGTTGTTTAACCATTTGCAACAAAGTTTTTGGAGATGTTATAGTTCCCAACCTTGTAAGCACATCACCTACACACAACAGCATAAATTTCCCTGTTGCCTCAAATCTTACAATCACTTATGACCAAAATGTAACCGCAGTAACAGGCAAAAATATTACCATTACACCTATAAATCCAACAGGAACAGCCATTGTAATTCCTGCTGATAATGCGCAAATAACAATTGTTGGGGCAGTCGTTACCATCAATCCAACCGCTAATTTGCTGGCTAATACCGTATATGAAGTAACCGTTGAAGCTGGTGCTTTTGTGAATGGGGCAGATGCTTCTTTAGCAATTGGTGTTAATACTTGGCGTTTTTACACAGGGGCTAACAATATGGTTACAACTGCAAGTTTATCCAATCTTTGTGTAGGAAATACTGCTTATACCATATTACCCAATTTTTCTATACAAGAGATTTTTAGCAATGATTTCCCAACAGGCACAAGTCGCACTATTATTTTAAATGCGCCTACTAATTTTGAGTTTGAAGCAGGCACAGGAACACTTACAACCACAGGTGCAGATTTGAGTGGTGCAAGCATTTTTGTTACAAATACCCAAATAATTGCTTTTTATGATGTAAATGCGTTAGTTACTTTTGATAAATTAGAATTTTCAGGCATAAAAATAAAAGCAACCAATACTGTAAGCATAGGAAATATTATCAGGAATAGTGGAACTGGTATTTTTGGACAAACAGACCATATTTTAGCTCCTAATTTTACTGTTGCAAGCCTTACAAGTGTAGCTCCGCCATCTGCTCCTTCTGTGGCAGGCAGTCCATTCAATTATTGTTTGGGTGATGACATGAGCCTTAAAAATGTAACTGCAACAGGTGGCACAACTTATAGATGGTTTAGTGATGCAGGACTTACTACACAAGTAGCAACAGGTGCAACCGTAACCGCAGCAAGTTTGGGTGTATCAAGTTTAACCTTGAATACCAAAGATATCTGGGTGTTGAATGACAATGGCACTTGTAGAAGTAGTGCATTAAAAATCACATTTATTATCAATGATAATCCAATTGTATTTCTTTCTACAAGCGTTCCAACCGATAAAATATGTGAAGGGCAGACTATTGTATTTACAGGCTCAGGTACATCAGGCATAGAATACAGTTTTAAACTTGATAGAACATTGCCTACTGCGAGTAATATCGCTACAACAGCTTTTAGTGCAACTACTACCTACACGACAAGCAATTTGCTTACTGCTGGAACTTATACAATGGTTATCACAGGCAGAAACCCTACAACCCTTTGTCAAACATCAAGCACAACCAATACATTTAATGTATTTGCTAATCCAAGCGTTATTTTTACACTTCCTATTCCGTCCTCTTTTTCGCCTTCTCAAAGTACACCAGTAAATTTAGCTCCACAAGCTACACCAGCAGGAGGCATATTTTCAGGCCCAGGCATTTCAGGAACTAATTTTATACCAAGTATAGCAGGTACTGGCACACACACCATTTTATATACATTTACAAATGCCAATGGTTGCTCAGATACAAAAACTATTATTTTGAATGTAAGTAGTGGGGGTTTTATTGTTCCTGTATTTTTTTGTGAAGGAGATGTCCCCGCTACAGTACTTTATGGTGGTCCTGGTAATTTGGGAGGTTCTTGTGATATAGACCCAAATCCAGGTCAAACATATTCCTATGGATTTGGTTCGGGTGTGTTTTCATTTACGGGTCCATCTGCTTTTTTTAATCCTGATATACCTCCTATAAACGCTCTTTTAACCACTAATGAATTTGTAGCAGTAGATGGTGCAGTAAAACCATTTTGCAATAGTTATTCTTTTTATTTTCAAAGTTATGTATTAAGAAAGCCCAATCCAACAATTACAGGCAATAATAGTGTTTGCGCAGGACAAACAAATGTAAAATATTCAGTAACAGCTGTTACAAGCGGTGTTTCCAATCATACATATAACTGGGTAGTAACAGGCGGAACGATTGTGGGCAGTGCTACCAATAATGAGGTTTTTGTAAATTGGGGTACTGCGGGAACTGGTACCATTCAAATTACCCAAACTGCAAATTACCCTACATTGGGAGCAGGTGCAAATTGTGCAAAAACACAAACCCAAAATATTACCATAAATGCACTCCCAAACCCTACCATTACAGGTGCGATAAGTGTTTGTGAACATCCTACCAACACAACAGTTTATAGTGTAACTACTCCACAAGCAAACCATACTTACGCTTGGAACGTATCTGGCGCAGGTGGTATAATTACTACTACGACCGCCACATCTGCTACAGTAAGATGGACAACCGCAGGTATAGGTATTATATCATTGCAAGACACAGACAATATTATCACTTGTAGTAATACCATAAACCAAACAATTACGGTCAATCCTCTACCAACAGCTACCATTACAGGAAATGCAAATGTTTGTGTAGGCGCTACAGGTGTAAATTACAACATACCCATAAATGCAGGAAGAACATATCTTTGGAGTTTGCCTTCTGGTGGAGGTACAATCACAAGCGGAGGATCAACCAACAATGTTAATATTGATTGGACAACATCAGGTGCAAGGGTTGTGCAACTCGTGGAAACCATAAATGCAACAGGCTGTCAAAATACATATACGAAAAATGTTTTAGTAAATGTATTGCCTGTAGCAGATATTGTAGGCAGCAACACAGCATGTGCAAATAGTACAGGTAACAATTACACAAGTTCAGGCAATACACCTGCTTTTTCATACGTTTGGGCAATTACCAATGGCACAATCACAAGTGGAGCAGGCACACCAAATATTGTAGTTTCATGGAATAATACCGCAACAGGTACACTCACACTAATCAAAACAGATAATTCTACTACTTGCGTTTCTACATTAAATACTTTTAATGTTACAATAAATCCATTGCCTACACCTACTGTTACAGGAAGTGCCAATGTATGTGCAAACCAAACAAATGTAATCTATTCCACTACCAATAATGTAGGATTTTCTTATAATTGGGTTGTTACAGGGGGATTTGTGAGTGCGGGACAAGGCACAAACCAAGTAAATGTAGATTGGGGAAGTGCTGGCACAGGCACTGTAATCGTTACAGAAACCTCTGATAAAGGTTGTTCAACTACAACAACTGCCTATAATGTTACCAAAAATCCCCTCCCAAATCCTACAATAACAGGCGCAACCAATGTTTGCGAAAATAAAGTAGGAGAGATTTATAGTGTTCCAAATAACGCAGGTAGCACCTACGTTTGGACTGTAACAGGAGGAACAATCACCGCAGGACAAACCACAAACACCATAACTATAACTTGGGGCTTAAATGGTGTAGGTTCAGTGAGTGTAAAGGAAACCACAGGAAGTGGTTGCACACAAGTAAACCCAAATTCAATATCTATCATTAAGTTTTCCACACCAAGTCCTATTGTATCTGGCAATAATGATGTATGCGAAAATATAATAGGGGAAGTCTATGCCACCCAAAATAATATTGGTAATACATATAGTTGGGCAATAACGGGTGGTTTTATTACCGCAGGTGCCAATACCAGCCAAGTAACTGTTACATGGGGAACTGCTGGCATAGGAACATTAACTGTTACAGAAACCAATCCTATAAATTGCACAAAAACAACCAATGCTTTCAATGTTACTAAAAATCCTTTTCCAAACCCTATTATAACAGGCGATAATACAGTTTGTGAAAATTCCGCTGGCAATGTATATCAAGTACCTGTTGTTACAGGACACCTATATAGTTGGGCAATAACAGGCGGTTTTATTATTGCAGGACAAAGCACAAACCAAATAACTGTAACATGGGATACCGCAGGTTTAGGAACAATAATCTTAACCCAAACATCTAATAAAAATTGTACCAAAGCATCAGCTACTTTTAATGTTACAAAAAGGGCAAGACCTGTACCTATTATTATAGGAAATAATGCGGTATGCGAACTTTCAACTACTACATACAACGTAACCGCAAATGCAAATCGTACTTATAATTGGACTGTTGTAGGAGGTACAATCGCCTCAGGACAAGGCACAAATAGTATAAACGTTACATGGCTTACTTCAAATAATAACCCTGCTTCTGTAAGTTTAATGGAAACTATCAATTATAGTGCTTCTGCACCTTTTACTGCTATTTCATGCCAAACATCTACACAAGCAGTGTTTAATGTAACCATTAGCCCATTGCCTTTGCCCGATATTTTGGGTGATAACCAAATTTGTGCAGGTATCAATATAAAAAATGATGCAACCACCACTACTTATAAATATTCGTATTCTGCACCGCTTATCCCCAATATGAGTTATGTGTGGAGTGTTCCTACCAACAATGGAACGATTACCAATGGCGTAACGCCCAATCAAATATTTGTAGAATGGAGTAACAGCACAAATGTAGGACAATTAAAACTCGTACAAACAAGTACCATTTCGCCTTTTTGTCAAGGGGAAATTACTAAAAATATTACCATTAATCCAACCCCTTTTACAGATTATAGTATTGCGAATGTTTGTCTTGGTGATAATACTGTATTTACGCCCGCAGTGATTAATAATGGTTGGTCGTATGAATGGCGTTTCTCTGATGGCACAAGTATTGCCAATAGTCAAATAGGTGTAAAACAATTTTCACAAATAGGCAATCAAACCGTTAAACTCATTACCAAAAATATCGCCACAGGTTGTGTTACAGAATTTGAAAAAACCTTAAGAATCTATGCAGTGCCTCAATCTGCATTTACATATAGGGGTAGTTGCCAAGCTGGAGGAAATTCTCAAACCCAATTTACAGACAACTCCACCATTACCACAGGTTATACAATTACCCAATGGACATGGGATTTTGGCGATGGTACGCCTATATTTGTAACCACAAACCCAGCAACCAAAAGTCCACAACACAGTTATGCGTTGCCTGGTGAATATATCGTAACCCTTACCACAAGAGGTGATGTGTTTGCAAGTTGTGCAAAATCTATTAGCCAAAAAATTAACATTTTTCCTAAATATGTCGTTACACCTGTTATTCCTTATTATGAAAATTTTGATAATGGGCAAGGTGATTGGATTGCTTCCAATGATATTGGAAACACCAAAAATTGGAAACATGGTACTTCTGCACCAGATAGAAATATAAAACCAAAATATCCTAATGACAAATATTGGGTAATAGGCATTGACAGCACATACCGAAATAATTTGAGAACTTACATTGAAACCCCATGTTTTGAAATTGCACAGCTCACAAAGCCTATTCTTACCATGAAAACCTGGTCTGATACTGACCAAGGAGCTGATGGAACAGCATTATTTGTAACTTATAATGATGGGGCTGATTGGAAAGTAGTAGGTGATACAAGCCAAGGGCTTAATTGGTACAATGCACGCAATATATTAGCAATTCCTGGGTCAAATATCTCTACTGATAATGATTCAAAACGTGTAGGTTGGACAGGGAAAAGTAATGGCTGGAGAAATACCTCCTTTGCACTTGATGAAGTAAAACAAACCGCAGGAACAGGCACAATACGTTTTAGATTTGCTTTCTCATCTAATAGTGATAATCCTGTAAATAATTGGGACGGTTTTGCAATTGATAGTGTATTTATTGGAGAAAGAAACAGAAGGGTTTTAATAGAAAATTTTACCGCAACCGAAAATATCCCAATTTCTGAATATACTGCAACCGAAAATATTGCAAACGTGATTACCAATGAAACCGTATTGTTACAGTATTTCCCAAGTTTCTCTACTGATAGCAAATTGAGTAAAGATAATACCGCAGACCCTGGCGCAAGAGCATTGTTGTATGGTATATCTACATTGCCAAGAAGTACAGTTGATGGAAAAACACGCACACAAGTTTTACCTTCTACTTGGACAAATAATGAATTCCTGAGGAGAACTCTTATACCTTCCCCTTTTGAAATTGACGTTACTTTCCCAAATTTACCCGCAGACAAACTCAATATTAAAGCAACTCTGAAAACAGAAATTATTACCAATAGACCGCTCATTATTCACGCGGTAATCGTAGAAGAAACCATTTCTGCTTCCAATTCTGGCGCACCTGTGCAACTTCGCAATGTAGTAAAAAGAATGTTGCCAAGTGCTGCAGGAACATATATCCCAAAACGTGTGAGAAATGTAGGTGATAGTGAAGATTTTAATATTTCGTGGTCGTTATTTAATGTCAATGAACCAAATGCAGTAAATCCTCGCATTTATGATTGGAGTAAAGTATCAGTTGTGGTTTTTATTCAAGATGATGAAACCAACGAAATATACCAATCTGTCTTTAAAAAACCTACCGTTTTGCCTACTATTATTTCCGCAGTAGAAAATTCAGTACAAAACAACAACCAACCAATTATCGCCCCAAATCCTGCTATTGATGAAGTATTTATTGGTTTTGAGGAAAAAACGCTCAACGATTATTCTTTTGAAATTGTGGATAATTTTGGAAAAATAGTATATAAAAATGCTTGGACAGGCGAAGAAAAAGGAGCAAGATTTAGCGTAAAAACTCTTGCAAAAGGCATTTATATTGTGCGTATTTATGATACACGAAAAAATATAATTGCTACCAAAAAAATGATTATCCAATAATTACAATACAATAGTTATAAATTGTATTTTTTGATGACTTATTTTTTACAATACAAAATACATGATTCGTATTTTGTATTGTTTTTTTATAAAAAACATTGATTATCAGTTATGTTAAATGTTTTTAAGAAATATTTGCTTTCGTAGAAATATATTTTTAGATTTGTGAAATAGAGGTAAACTTGCGTCTATTAGCAAGTTATGTGATACCTTAAAAACAAATAACTAAAATATGCAAACAAATAATTTTCTTTTGGTGATAGGTATTGATAAATACAACACCCCTAATTTTCAACCTCTAAACAATGCTGTTTCAGATGCAAAACAGTTGATTAAGGTTTTGGAGGGAAAATACAACTTTCAGGAACAAAAGTATTTGTTTGACGAAAATGCAACAAGAGAGAACATTATAAATGAACTAAATGAATTGTCTAACGCTGTTTTAGAAGATGATTATGTGGTTATTTTCTTTGCTGGACACGGTTGGGAAGAACCAACGAATAAACTTGGTTATATAATACCACACAATGCTCAAAATAAAGCATCTTTTGTTTCATTTAATGAGGTAAAAAATGATTATATAAACTTCTTAAAAGCAAAACATATTTTAGTCATTTTTGACTGTTGTTATGCTACTAATTTCATAAGCAGAACAAGGGGAACTAATTTTGGTAATTCTTACAGTTATGATAAAAGACAACTTTTGTCATCAAGATATTTTTTAGCATCGGGTGGAGAAGAACCTGTACTTGACGGTAAGGGAAAGCCTAACAGCCCTTTTATGAACTATCTATTACGATTTTTAGAAGATAATACTAAAAAACACTTTGCTATAACTGAATTAGGAGTGTTTCTAAAAGAGAATGTTGGAGATGTTTGTAAGCAACAACCTATTTGCGAACCAATACAAGATTTAGAAGGACATACAAAAGGTGGGGAGTTTATATTTACACTAAAAGCAGATTTTGTAGAGGAACAAGTATCAAATACAATAATAGAAAATAATCAAGGCACAGTTCCTGAAATAAAAGATAGTTTTGCAAACTATTTAGAAGATGCAGGTGCTAAGTATTTGCATAGCAAAAAAGATGAAGTTGCTTTGAGTGATATTTTTGTTGAGCCAAATTTAAAACTTAATAGTATTGAAAATATCAAAGGAAAAGACTTAAAAGTAGATAAATTATGGAATATTGCTAATAATAGAAACGATAAAAATCAAATAAAACTTGTTATTATAGGTAATGAAACATCAGGAAAAACAACAATTTGCAAGCGTATTTTTGATAGATATTATCAAGAAGGTTATTTTCCTATATTACTAAATGGGAAAGATGACATAAAAGAAATTAGAAAAGACAAGTTTTTACATGATACAAAAAAGATATTTTTAACACAATACAAAAGTTTTGATTTTGAAAAAATAGATAATTCAAAAATTATTTTGATTATAGATGATTTTCATAAATTTAAACCTACGAAAAACAAAGATTTTCGAGATGTTTTAGTTAAAAATATTAATAGTGCTTTTCAAAATGTTATCCTAATAGGTGATACATTGATGCCATTAGAAGTAATGACAAAAGACAAAAAACTCAAAAACGTATTTGATGACTATTCTGTATATCAAATTATGGAGTTTGGTTCTAAACTACGTCACGAACTTATTGAAAAATGGTATTGCATTGGACAGGAAAGGGAGTTTATTGACAAAAATGAGTTACTTCGATGGTATGATGAAAGAGAACAACAAGTGAAAAGTATTATAGGTAAAAACTATATGCCTGCATACCCTTTTTATATCTTAACAATTATACAAACCTTAGAAGGTAGCAATAAAAAACCCGAATACTCACTGCACGGATTTTACTATCAACATTTAATAGACCAACAATTAAATGAGGCTGTTAAAAATAAAGAAGATATTAGCCTTTATTATAACTACATTACAGAGTTTGCGTTTCATCTTTTTGAAACCAAGCAAAATGTTATTTCAATCAATACATTTGAAGAATTCCATAACCTTTATAGCAAAAAATATGCTATAAGTTATAACCACATAAACATATTAAAAAATTTACAGGGTGCAAAAATGCTTGAAGTAAATGGTAATGTAAGCATTCAATATAAGTATATTTACTATTTTTTTGTTGCAAAATATTTAACAAATAATTTATCTAAGCCTGAAATTAAGGACATTATTTCAAAAATGTGTAAACGAATTTACAGAGAAGAATATGCAAATATTATTATGTTTTTAACACATTTGACCAAAGAGCCATTTATTATTCAAGAAATATTGAATAATGCAAAAAGTATATTTGCAGAAAATGCGATTACAAAATTAAGCAAAGATATAGAAGGCATAAACAATTTGATTAAAACTGTACCTACACAGGTTATTGAATTAGTTAAAGCAGAGGATGTTCGAAATGAAGAGTTAGAGGAAAAGGAAGAAATAGAAATATTAGAAAAAGAGTATGAAAATTCTAAGCAGGATATTGGAGATTATGACCTAAACGAAAGTTTAGATAGTATAAATATGTTATCAAAAATAACATTATCTTTCAAAACTATTGAAATACTTGGGCAATTAGTAAAAAAATATTGGGGAAGTATGGATAAAGACGAAAAATATTCTATTGCAGAAGAAACATATTTTTTAGGTCTAAGAACTTTAAATAATTATCTTACATTTGTACAAGATAATTCTGAAATTATTGCAGATATTGTTAAAGAATTAGTTTTGAAAAAGAAAATAAAAAATGATTTTTCGTTAAAAAACTTAGCAGAGGAGGCTACAAATGATTTTATATTTAGACTTTGTTTTTTATCATCTTTTGGCGTTGTGAAACGCATAAGTAATGCTATTGGTTATCCAAAACTTTACCCTGTACTTGATGAAATAGTTAAAAATAACCCTGAAAATTCAGTAAAACTAATAGATTTGTCTATTCATTTGGACTATGAGGGGAAAATACCTATTGATAAAATAAAAAACTTCAATAAAGAACTTGATAAAAATAAAATATGTACACTAATTTTAAGAAACTTAGTTTTAGAAAGATTATATTATTTTGACGAAGAAATTGGAGATATGCAAAAAATATCAAATATTTTAGATATTCCCATACAACAACAACGCTATATTAGTGCAACATCGAAGGTTAAAAAGGAGTAAAAGGCAGCCACTAACACGGGTTTGGCATAAGTGCTTTATTGAACTTTTGGAATATAATTGGAGATTTGTACTTATTTGGGCAATAGCGCTATCAAGCCCGCCCTGCACAAATGCTTTTCCGTTGTGTGCCATTTTAGAACGAAGTCCTAAAACTCAAAAATAGTGAAATGATAGAAATTTTAAAACAGCATTTGATTAACCGACTTGGTAACGACATTGACAATTTAGACAATGTACTCAATCATTTTAAATCCTTGCAAATTGACAGAAATACGTTTTTGTTGCAAGAAGGACAAATTTGCAAACAAGTTTATTTCATTGCCAACGGTTGCTTACAAGTTTTTGTTTATGATAGTGATATGAACGAAACAACAAGAGATATTGTAACAGAAGGGACTTGGTGTTCAGAACTTTTGAGTTTTGGTAGTGGAAACCCTGCAAAAGAAAATATTAGGACTGTTGAACCGTGTGAATTATTGGCAATTGATAGACAAGATTTTCAAAAAATGATAGAAACAGTACCGCAATTTGATAAAGTATATAAACAAATTTTAGAAACTTCTTATGCCAATTCTGTATATAGAATAAACACATTTGTTGCACTTTCTGCATTGGAGAGAATAAAATGGCTAATGGAATTTAGACCTAAACTAATGGCAAGAGTTTCCAGCAAACTTATTGCATCGTATTTGGGTATCAACAAAGATGTTTTTAGTCGTTTAAAAGCCAAATTATAAATTGTAGACTTTTGTCATCATTGAATGAAAATATGGTATGTATTTTTGCATCATTATTCATTTAAATTTCTAAAACAATGACAGAGTACCTTTTATTATTCCGTAATGCAAGTGCAGAAAACGGATATTTGACAACAACGCAAGATATGGCAGAAGATATGCCTAAGTGGCAATCTTGGATTGGCAATATCGCAATGCAAGGCAAATTGGTAAGCACTGCACCAATTCATTATGAAGCCTCTATCGTAAGCAACAATGATGTATCAAACGGGCAACCATACAAAGAAGCCAACAGCGTTTTAGTTGCAGGCTACTTAATATGCAAGGCAGATAATTTGGAAGAAGTGCAAGAATGGAGCAAGACTTGCCCAATTCTTAAATATCCAAACAGTTCTGTTGAAATCCGCTCACTTATCCCATTTCCAACAAACTAAACCCCACGAAAATGGACAAAATTTTGAACTTAGGGAAATATATTTTCCCACTTTCGTTTTTGCTTTACGTTGGTTTGCACTTGGGTAAGCCAGAAGTTGGTGCTTCTTTCGTTCCAGACTATATTCCGTTTCCGTATTTTTGGAACTATTTTACTTTGGTTTGCATTTTGCTTTTTATAGTGAGTGCAGTAATTGGAAAGTACGATAAATTAGCCTACACACTTATGGCACTCTATGTAATTCTTATGGCTGTTTTAGTTCACCTACCAAGAGCAATGGGACACGAATTAGGAATAGAAAATATGACTGCAAACCTTGATAGAGAAAAAGAACTCGAGATGGTAAACTTTTTCAGAAACATAATGGTTGTGGGTGCGTTACTTGCCTTTGCAAAATTTGTAGCAAAGGACAAAAGGGTAATCAGCTAACAATAACATTGCATTTGTGGCAAGGCAGGCAGGAATGCTAAATTTGGACTTTGGTGCTTTTTAATAACTTCAGTGCTTTGTGGGGCAATAGTGCTATCAAGCCCGCCCTGCACAAATACTTTTCCATAAAAAAAAAACCAACCAAAAATACGATTTTAGGTGGCAATTTTTATTCTTGGATAAAAATTAGGGTCAGACCTCCGTAAACTTCGGTGCAGACCCTAATTTTTGAAAAACCTTATTAAAAATATTATCTTTAAACCATTTTAAAGCACTTTTTTTATGCTACTGCATAATCTGTAAAACCAACAGCATCAGGCGTATAAAATGTGTTATTATCTGGTTTTGCAAGTTCATGATTATTTTCAAAACGACTTACCAAATCAGGATTTGAAATATAAAGTGAGCCAAACGAAACCATATCAGCCTCTTTGTTTGCCAAAAGTTGTTCTGCTCTTTCTTTGGTATAACCACCATTGCGAATTAAAATATTTGAAAAATTTGTCCTAATATCTTTCAGCAATTTTCTGCCTTCCTCAGAAGCCAAAGCAGCATAATCAATAAGGTGCAAATAAGCAATATTTAATTTGTTTAGTTCCACAGCCAAATAATAATAAGTTTCAGCTATTTCAGCATAAATAGGCATATTATTAAATTGGATATATGGCGAAAGTCTTACACCAACTTTATCAAAACCAATAGCATTTCCTACTCTTTGTACGATTTCTAACAAAAATTTTGCTCTATTTTGGATAGAACCGCCATAATTATCATTGCGTACATTTGTAGCACTATTTATAAACTGTTCAATCAAATAGCCATTTGCTCCGTGTAATTCAACACCATCAAAACCTGCTTTTATAGCGTTTTTTGAAGCCAATACAAATTCTTCTATTGTTTGTTCAATTTCTTCAATTGTCATTTCTTTTGGCAATTCCGTTTTTTGCATACCTTGTGTATCTGTCCACATATCACCATTTGCACTGATAGCTGACGGTGCTAACAAAGTAGCCCCTGCCATCATATTGGCACTATGACCCACACGACCAACATGCATTAATTGCGTAAAAAAAACAGTATTATTTTGTTTTGCTTCTGTGGTTACTTGCTTCCAAGCATTTATTTGTTCATCAGTAAAAATACCTGGTGTACGCGCATATCCAATCCCATTAGCACTTGGCGAAGTTCCTTCTGAAATAATCAAACCTGCATTATTTCTTTGGGCATAGTATGTGGCTATCAAGCTATTTGGTAAGTTTCCAATGGCTCTACAACGTGTCATGGGTGCCATAGCAACGCTGTTTTTTAGTATCAACCCACCTTTTTTTATTGGGTTTAGTAGGTTTAATGTATTAGGCATAAAATTTATTTTTATATTTGAGAATGCAAATGTACATTTGTACTTTCTTATAAGCAAATACTAACTTAAAAGTAAGTGTAAAATAATGACCGTAAAAAAAGAAAATTCTACGAATAGCATAAACAATAAATTGATAGCAGAATGTCCTGTTTCCTATACAATTGAAATGATTGGTGGCAGGTGGAAAACCATTATCCTATATCAATTGCGCAAAGAACCAATAAGATTTGGTCAATTAAAAAAAATGATACCTCTATTACTGAAAAAATGTTGGCACAACAATTAAAACAGTTAGAATTTGATAGATTGATTATCAGAGATGCCAAAGAGATAATTCCACCACATGTTGAATATTCTTTGTCTGAAAGTGGTAAAACATTGCTTCCAATCTTGACATCTATGGCTGAATGGGGGCAAATTCATAACCCAATTTTAAAAAGTTGTGAAGTGTAAGAACACATTTAAAATTTTGTTGGTTTTTGCTATAATTTTATGTTAAAACGTGCCAAAAGCATATTTTTAAAGGTTTTTTGATTTTTTAGAAATGTTTTTTTTATATTTACAAAAATTGATGCACACATTTTCAATTCCTCGTACCAATGCTTTTTAAAAATAATCCCACAAAATAAAAATTAGTAATTTAAAAATTTTACAACAAATGAAAAACCTACACATTTTTTTAATCGTGCTTTGCGGTTTGTTTTTATTTTCTTGTGATAACCGCACAAAAATCAAAGACCTTTTGGACAATCCAGCCAAATACGAAAACAAAGAGATAACGATTGCAGGCGTTGTAACATCTTCTACCAATCTACCCAATGTCATGCAATATTATATGCTCAAAGATGATAGCGGGGAAATAATGGTGTATATCAAAGAGGACAAAAATCATGTGCCAAACGAAAACGCAAAAGTAAGTGCAACAGGTAAACTTATACAAAACGCAAAGTTTTTTGGCATACAACGTATTTATTTGCAAGAAATGAAATAAGATTCTTTTGCGTATTTTTTTCAAAATAAAAAAAAGCGTTTTTTTTTCCGAAAAAATTTGGAAATTTCAAAAAACATTGCCAACTTGTACGAGATTTTAAAAGACGTTATATCTGAGTAGTTCCCAAAATTGCTTTAAAACATTGCTTTACACAGCCCTCAAATCACTTGCAAATTCCCTAAATGCACACCTTAAAAGTCGCTTTGGCTTTACACAAGACCGTGTGCAAGTAGCTAATGTCAAACGTCCAGACGACAAAGACACAAGCGAAGGGAATCGCATCACGATAACGCTGGTAAATGTACGCGAAGAAAGAAACATAAAAGTTCAACCCACACGCCCCCAAGAAAGACCCATTTATTTGGATTTGACCATCTTGATAGCGGTATATTATGGTGAAGAAAGTAGCTATGAGCAGGCGCTCAAAGAACTTTCTGCTGTGATTGGTTTTTTACAAGCCAATACGGTTTTTGTCCCAGATAATACTGCAGGAATGGAAGGAAATATTGAAAAATTGGTTTTTAGATTGGAAAATATGGAGATTCAAACCCTCCAAAATTTATGGGCAATGACAGGCGGAAAATTTACCCCATCAGTGGCGTATCGCGCACAACTTGTTGCAATAGACGAAGGTCAAGCAGGATTAGGTTCTCCTTTTATTGGCGGTTTATAAAATATTATTTCGTCTTTCTGATTGTAATAAGTATTAAATTTTAGTTGTTAGATTTTTCTGTTTTTTGTGAAAATTTTTAAATTTTTAGTTGTATTTTCTTTAAAATACATAAAAAATTAAAATTTGCACGAAGTCATTAATGCACTATTATTATGGATTTTTTGGAGGTAGAACTACGGTTTTATACGGTTGCCATATTAAAATTTTCACACCAATTTTTTGGTGCAGAAAGTCCTAATGTGTTTGCATTTGTGCCAAGTGAAGCTACCCAAGAAAACATTAATAGATGGGGCATGATTGTACGTAGACAAGAAGATACGCTTGTGTTGTTGGTATCGTCTGACAGGGTAGAAGGTTTTTTTGAAACCCTCAGCCAAGAAGATGCCCTCACATTTGATTTCTATGTGTATGCAAGTGATGCTTTATTAGCACAATATACTGAAATGCCTTTTGATAAAAGAGGAAAAATTTTGTATTTTTCTAATGAAAATAAAAAAATAGAAAAAAATCAATTAGGTAAAATTCATGGAAATATGCAACCACAAAAATATTTTGTACGATTGCATAGCCAGCCAACAATACAAACAGAAGATTGGATAACATATAAAACAGGTAGTTTTGTCAGTTATGAAAAAAATGCCCTTTTAGAAATCAAAAATGAAGGCAAAAAAACGGTTTTTTCACAAAAAACAACCGCAGAAATGCCAAACACACTTATCAACCTTACAGATTTGTCAGAAGGCAAATATTCGTTTGAAGTCAATGGAAAATCAACCGAAAATTTTGTGTATATAGCTCCTGCGCATGCAGGCAGAGCGTTGGCTTTGGTCAAAATTGTAGTAGATGAGGCGTGGAAAAAAGATATGCTCAACAGTTTTTCGCAAGAAAAAAATGATGTGTATCGGTTTTTTGAAATGAGTTTTGCAATCAGAAATATTTTTTGGCGGTATTACATTATTCCTCGCTACGAAACTGCTTTGCAAAATACAATGGTGGAAACGCAAAATAAATTGTTCCAATTTGGAGAACCACAAGAAAAAACCATGAAAAATGGACAAATTGCGTGGGTTTTTGAAGGAAAACAAGCAATTCCATTCCAAAAAACAAATCTACACAGTTTTCAAATTTTGCGAAAAAAAGACCACAAGGGAAACCCCATTCAATTGGTGCTTAGGCAATTGCCTTCCCCTACGGTGGATATGATAGTGCCTGATTCTCGTGAAAAGGACGCAAAAGTATTTGCTGAAATGGTGGTGTATTTGTGAATAAAAGCCCCCCAGTCCCCAAAAGGGAGCAATTCAAAGGGTAATATTAAATATTCCCCTTTGGGGGTTAGGGGGCAGATATTATATTTTAAAAAAATTAGAAACTAAAACTTTATCATTTTTATATGGCAATTAAATTAGCAACACCTGGCGTTTATATTGAAGAAAAAAACGCATTTCCCAATTCAGTTGTAGCAGGTTCTACTGCAGTACCTGCATTTATTGGTTATACTGAAAAAGTAAGTCGCAAAGGACAATCCCTTGTGGGAAAACCTATACGCCTTAGCTCTCTTACAGAATTTGTAGATACATTTGGCGGTGCATCAACCACAAAATTTGTAATTGAGGAAACACCTGCAGGCGAAGATTTTGATGTAGAAATTGCAGATAAAAAGTATTCATTGAATTTGGAAAACCCTACGCGCTTTATCTTATATGACAGTATGCGATTATTCTTTGCCAACGGTGGAGGTACTTGCTATGTGGTATCAGCAGGCGATTATAGCGGTGAAATCGCTAAAAAACCACTTGAAGCAGGTATTTTAGCACTTGTGCCAGAAACAGAGCCTACGCTTGTAGTTATACCAGAAGCAGTAATGCTTGCCAAAGAAGATTGTTTTGCGTTGCAACAATCAATGTTGATGCACTGCGGATATAAAATGAAAAACCGTTTTGCAGTATTGGACGTATTTGGTGGTTATGTAGGTCGTAGTTATGACGAAGATGATGTTATCACACAATTCCGTGAAGGTGTAGGAAATAACTTCCTAAGTTTTGGCTCTGCATATTACCCTTGGGTATTTACATCTATCGTACAAAATGACGAAGTTTCTTTCCAAAATATTGCAAATATTGATGTATTGGAAACTGTCCTCAATGCAGAAGCAGACAGCCTCGCAAAAGATGATGCTAAACGTGCTGACGAAATGAAAGTAGAAATTGCAAAACTTTCTGACGAAAAAGCAAGCTCAAAATCTGTAAATCAAACATTAAATACCATCAGCCCTTCATTCAAAGCAATATTGGGCGTAGTAAAAACACAACTTAATATTCTTCCACCAAGTGCTGGTATAGTGGGTGTATATTCAATGGTTGATAATACAAGAGGCGTTTGGAAAGCACCTGCAAATGTAGGATTTGCGGGAGTAGTAACACCTACCGTAAAAATCACGCATGATGACCAAGAAGACCTAAATATCACCATGAGTGGTAAATCTGTAAATGCTATTCGTGCATTTGTAGGTGAAGGTATCGTTATTTGGGGCGCAAGAACGTTAGATGGCAATAGCCAAGATTGGCGTTATATCAACGTTAGACGTACTTTGTTGTTCTTAGAAGAAAGTATCAAAAATGCGTCCAAAGCGTATGTATTTGAGCCTAACACTTCATCTACTTGGAGTCTAATGCGTAGTATGATAAGTGCATTCCTTTCAAATGTATGGAATCAAGGCGGTCTTGTGGGTCTTACACCAGAACAAGCGTTTGATGTACAAGTAGGATTGGGCGCAACTATGACACCAAATGACGTTTTAGATGGTATAATGCGTATCTCTGTGAAAGTAGCGGTATCTCGCCCTGCGGAATTTATCGTAATTACATTCCAACAAAAAATGCAAGAATCATAATTAAAAAGCCCCAGCCCCCGAAGGGGGAGCAATAAAGGCAAAAAATGTGTTAATTTCAATTAAAAGCCCACAAACCCAAAGAGGAATAAAATGTATTAATTCCCCCTTTGGGGATTAGGGGGCAACTTTTTCATTTAAAATTAAATTTCCCACCAATAAATATCTTTTTTATTATGGCAGACGCAACAGAATTATGGCCAATTCCTAAGTTTCACTTCACAGTATCATGGAACGGAAACGAAGTACCATTTCAAGAAGTTACAGGATTGAAACTCAATACTGAAATGATTGAATATCGTACAGGTAATGACCCTACTTTTATCAAACAACGTATTCCAGGTTTGAAAAAATTTGAGAATATTACCCTCAAAAAAGCAGTATTCAAAAATGATACACGCCTTTATGATTGGTATGCTGACGTACAAACAAATCCAGAACGTCGCTATGATGTTATTGTTACATTGCTTGACGAACAAGCTAATCCGCTTATTGTTTGGACAATTGTAAAATGTTTTCCTATCGGACACTCAGGCCCTGATTTGAATTCTGAAGCAAATGAACTTGCAAGTGAAAGCCTTGAAATCGTGCATGAAGGTATCACAATGGCAGCAGCATAAAGAAAAATTAGGAATTAGGAATTAAAAATTAGGAATTGAAATACATTATTTGTTGTCTTTTTAGTTTGTTATTTTTTGTTTCTAATTTCTAAATAAAAAAAAATAAAATAAAAAAAAATAAAAAAAATGCGGTCTGTACCCCTAAAAGTAAGGTTTGACCGTATTTTTTAAAGTTAAAGAAAATACAACATACAATAACCATATATAACCTTATATTATAAAAATATTAAAAATAAAATATTAAAAGTTATAAAAAAACAAATTTTATATTCCTAATTTCTAATTCTCCCAATGGCAAAGGTTCTAATAGGCTTTTATTTCAAAGTACAATTCGTGGATTCATCATTAAAAGGCAAAGCAGCTAATGTTGCAGATAACCTTATAAATGATGGTTTTCAGGAAGTATCAGGACTAAGCATGTCTGTTCAAACAGAGCCTTACTATGCAGGAGGCGCAAATGACGTCGTTTTTCACCTTCCACAAAGTATCCAATATGGAAATTTACAACTCAAAAGAGGGTTGATTTCTACTGCTTCACCATTATTTTTGTGGTGTAAAAGTTGTATGCAAGGGGGAATGTTTGACATCAAACTTAAAAATATACTAATTTCATTAATGAAACCTGATAGCACTTTTGCAGGAGCCCAATGGTTTGTAACAGGAGCTTATCCTATCAAATACGAACTTTCAGGATTTAATGCAATGGAAAGTTCTGTGATGGTGGAAAATATTGAATTAGCATACCAAAAGTTTGAGGAGTTACAAGTTGCAAATGTTTTATCAGCTGCTGAAACAGTGGCACGTTTGCTTTTGAAGAAAAAACCAAACACCCAGCAAACGCAAGATGTGGATAAAGAAGTTAAGAAAATGCAAAAAAATGATGCTAAAAAAACTGTTCCACCCCAACCAGAAGAAACGCCAGTAGTAGAAGAAACACCAGTAGTAGAAGAAACGCCAGCAGTAGAAGAAACGCCAGCAGCAGAAGAACCAAAAAAAGAGCCAAGTGCTCTTTCAAAAATTACTCAGCCTGCTATTAGAGAGGCATTGAACAAAGCAAAAGAAAAATTATTAGAAATAAAAGACCATTTTGGGACGGTAAGTGATGCACTTTCGGGCAAAACTTTAAAAGAAAACTATGTCGTAGGTGCTGCCAAAGAACTTATTGCTACCGCAAAAGGCGTAAAAAATGAAGCAGAAGGTACATTAGAGGAAGCAAAACGTGCCCAAAAAACAGTAAAAAACTTTAGTAAAACAGGTAAATTTGAAATGGCAAAAACAGAAGACGAAGAAGCAAGTGAACAAGCAGAAACAGACAAAAAAGCCAACGAACAAGCCCTCAAAGATAAACAACAAGCAGAAGCTGAACAACGCAAAAAAGACGCAGAAGAACGTAGAAAAAAACGTGAAGCACAACAAGAAGCATCTAAAAAAAGAGCAGAAGCAGAAAAAAAACAAAAAGAAGATAGAATCGCAGAACGCCAAAAGAAAGCAGAAAAAAAACACATTGACAACCAGAAAAAAGGCAGAGGAGAAGACACAGATAATAATCCACCTGCTTAATAAAATAAATTGACATTTAATAGGTTATTTTTATTTTTAAATCTTAAACCTTTTTAAGCCTTTTAACCTTTTTCCCATGCCACTCGAAATCAAAGAACTTACTGTAAAAGTTACCATCAATGAAGGTAATCGTTACCATAGGAATGAAGATGACCTTGTGTTTTCAGAAAAAAAACAACAAGAAATTATCAAAATTTGTGTGGATAAAGTATTGGAAAAATTAGAATCTAAAAGAAAAAGATAAGCAAAAAGATTATGGATTATGAATTTTAAATTATGGATTAAAAACCCAAAAATAGGATTTTTATTTAGTAACATTTTTAAAAACTCTTAATTCTTAATTCCTAATTCTTAATTTTTAAAAAAATATGGCAACAACGACAAAACTTACAATTACCGCAGTTGGAGACTCCAGCAAAAAATTTGAGGCACTTGTCAATCCAAATGCCATCAATTATAAAAGCAGCATAAAATACTCAGAATTGGGAGGACAAACCGCAGGTACATTTAAACCAGGATTCAAATTTGATAGTTTTGGAGAAGAAACAATAGATTTTACACTGTTGCTTGATGGAACAGGTATGTTGGAAAATACAAAAACAGTCCCAGAACTTATCAATAGCTTAAAAATAGTAACATATTATTATGTAGGTAAAAACCACGAGCCAAATGTTGTGATGCTCAGTTGGGGAACTACACTTAAAAGTTTCAAATGTCGCCTTAGAAATATGGACGTTAATTACAAACTCTTTAAACCTGATGGCACACCATTGAGGGCAGAGGTCGTATTGAGTTTTGTAGGACATAATTCAAAATCAGCAGACGTAAAAGAAAAAACTTCCAATTCACCAGATTTATCACATTTGGTAGAAGTAAAAGCAGGTGATAATTTGCCTATGCTTTGTGAAAGAATTTATAATGATAGTAGTTTATATTTAGAAATCGCAAAAATCAATAATTTAGTAAATTTTAGACGACTTACACCAGGCACAGAATTGCTTTTTCCGCCTATTGAGCGGTAAAACCCCTAACCCCAAAGGGGAGTAAATTTAAAATAAAAATAATAAAAAAAATAATTCTCAACGCTTTATTTCCCCTTTGGGGGTTAGGGGGCTTTTAATTTAAAAAAATGGCTATTTCCCTCAGCACACTAAATACAGAATTAGTTACAGCTACCATACAAATAAATGGCTCAGATATACCAAATACACATGCAATATCAGAAATACATATATTGTTGGAAGCTAATCGTGTGGGATATGCCAAAATTAAATTTAGTGATGGTGGGTCTGCAACCCCAGACGGATTTACATCAAGCGAAAGTGCTTTGTTTGTGCCTGGTGCAAATATTACGATAAAAGCTGGGTATTCTTCCACAGAAAAACCTATTTTTAAAGGAATTATTACTGCACATGGTATAGAAATAAGAGGTAGTGAATCTTATTTAGTGATAGAATGTAGGCATAAAGCCATTAAAATGACTGGTGTACGTAAAAGTAACATATATAAGAAAAAAAAAGATAGCGAAATCATTACAACATTACTCACAAATGCAGGCATAAAAAATGTTGTAACCGCAACAGATATACAATATCCCGAAATTATACAACACAATATTAGCGATTGGGATTTTATGTTGTTGAGGGCAGACCTTAATGGTTTAATTGTAGTGCCAAGCGAAGACAAATTGTCTGTTATCGAGCCAAAATTCAGTGCTGCATCAGTTATAGAAGTGGAATATGGCAATACACTCATAGAAGCAAATATCAAAGCAGATGCCACCACACAATACAACAAAGCTATTGCTGTATCCTGGGATTCTGCTACGCAAAAACTGCTTACTGCCACCAGCAATTCTTCTTCTGATGGATTGGCTGGAAATTGGTCAAGAAGCGAATTAAATACCCAAGTAAATGGTAATGAGGGCTACAAACTCCAAACCCCAACCAATGTAACATCTTCTTTTTTGGATAAATGGTCTACCGCTAAAATGACAAAAGCCTCTTTGGGTTTTTTGCAAGGTACTATCAAATTTCAAGGGTATGGAGACCTCAAAGTAGGTGATATGATTGATTTGAAAGGCATGGGCAAAAGATTTACAGGAAAAGGATTTGTGAGTGGTATAGAACATGAAATAGGAGAAGGTGCTTGGACAACCATTGCACATCTTGGTATGAATGATGCGTGGTATCACGAAACCATGCAAAATGTTTCCCCTTCTGACGCATCAGGGATTATTTCGCCTATAAAAGGTGTTACGATAGGTGTTGTTACCAAAATAGATAGCGACCCAGATAGTAATTTTAGAATACAAATCAAAATTCCAACTTTAGAACAAGATAATAATCCTGTCTGGGCAAGAATCTCTACGTCTTATGCAAGTGCAGGGTCTGGCATATTTTTTATGCCCGAAGTCAATGATGAGGTTATAGTTGGTTTTTTCAATGAAGACCCACAAAGCCCTGTTATTTTGGGTAGCCTTTACAACAAAAAAAGTAATAAAGCACCAATAGATATTAAAAATACAAATGAAATCAAAACCATTGTTACAAAAGAAAAATTAACATTAGAATTTAATGAAAAAGATAAAATAATTACGCTCAAAACGCCAGGAGGTAATAAATTGGTACTTGATGACAAAGCAGGAGGCATCACAATAGAAGATAAAAACGGAAACAAAATTGTATTAGGGTCGTCTGGTATTAATATTGAATCTGCTGCAGGCAAAGATATTACACTCAAAGGTAATAATATCAAAATGGAAGCACAAGTAAAAATAGAAGCCAAAGGCACAGCAGGTGTAGATATAAAGGGCGCTCAAATCGCTATAAAAGGTGATGCCCAAGCCACAATAGAAGCAGCAATGGCAGAACTTAAAGGCTCTGCTATGACAACAATAAAAGGCGGAATGGTAATGATAAATTAGGAATTATTTAATACAAAATTTGTTTTTTGTGTAAAAAAAATAATTTCACTTTTTAATTTATAATTTAAACTTTAAGAAATAAGTAAACTTTTTGAATTTGCAGACTAAAAATTTAAAATACCTATAAAAAAATATTTTATTAAAAAAATCTCAAAAAACGAATAAAAAAAACTAAAAACGAAAAATAAATTATAAAATTAAATAAAAATCATTTTATAAAAAATATAATTCTTAATTCTTAATTCTATGGGACAACCCGCAGCACGATTAGGCGATATGCACACATGCCCAATGCAAACGCCTGCATTTCCCTCGCCCATTCCACATGTGGGAGGGCCTGTCAATTTGGGGTGTTTTACAGTAATCATTGGCGGACAGCCCGCAGCACGCTTGGGTGATATGGCGGTGTGTGTGGGACCTCCTGACAGTATTGTAAAAGGCTCAGGAACGGTAATGATTGGCGGAATGCCCGCAGCACGCATGGGTGATAGTACCGCACATGGTGGAAGTATTGTATTGGGGTGTTTTACGGTAATAATTGGCGGATAAAAGCAAAAAAAAACTTGAAAAAACAGATAACCCTTTGAACCTTGAACATTAAACATTGACCTTTTATGAAACACAGGAAAACATTTTTGGGAATAGGATGGAAATTTCCACCTACTTTTGACAAAAGAACAAGAAGCGTAGAAATGGTATCAGAATATGATGACATTATAGAAAGCCTGTATATTTTACTTTCCACCAAAAAAGGAGAACGACTTATGCTCCCAGAATTTGGGTGTAATTTGAATGCTTTGATTTTTGAAACTATTGATGGAAATACGTTGAATAATGCCTCAAAACTCATTCAAGATGCTATTCTTTATTTTGAGCCACGTATCACAGTAGATAATATTGACCTTGAACCAGATGAAACAAACGGAATTATCAACATCAAAATCATTTTTACGGTGCGTAAAACCAATACACGTAGCAGTATGGTATATCCATATTATCTTGCGGAAGGCTCAGAAGTTATGGAATAAAATAATCTGATTCGTATAATTTTAGTTTTTTAGGAAAGCAAAATATTCTATTTCTTAGAATGTTTTGCTTTTTATTTTTTAAAAAATGTTATTTTAATTTGCATTTTTATAATTTTTAGCAAAAAGTTATAAAAATATTAGCATTTCTAAAAAATGCTCATTAAATTTGCAATATGATTAAAATATATACAAAATTCGCTTAAAAAATAAGAGGCTAAAAAATATTATACAGACATATACAAACCACAATTTTTACCTAAATTATATTTTATATGGCAAATACACGCACAAATACCATCTCTAAAACAAAAAATAATTTTGAGGAACTTTTACAAAATATAGACCTTGAAACCCTTGCACAAAATAATGCTGTGCTTCCTACAAATACAATCGCTAAAAAAACAAGCACCAAAAAAACCATACCAAAACCCACCACAAATACCAGTAAAATACTACCCGAAACACCACAAAAAACAGCCACTGTACGTAGGAATACCGCCCAAAATACCACAACTGCACCAGATTTGCCTGCGATTTCAGATATTTTTACATCAAGTTTTGTGAAAGGTATTGTGTTATTTTTGATTATTGCCTTTAATGTAGTTTTGCTTAAAAATTGTTTTTTATTAACGGTTTCTACAAGGCAAAATTTTTCAGGAAATACAGAATTAGACGCTTTTTTGTATGGTTTGGCAATTTCTATGCTTATGACAATTGTACTTTTTCATGAAGAAAATTGGCAAAATGGATTTTGTGCAGGTGCAATGACGTTGTATATAAATTTAGCAATTTTGATGCTTTACACACGCCTTTTTGAGTTTTTGATTGGTGTGTGGTGGAGTCTTTGGTTGATGTCAAGTTTAGTAATTTTGTTGCCTGTTGTTGGACTTTTTGTGATGGTTGTTATGCTGAAAAATAGATAATTTTACATTTATCCAAGAATAAAAATTGCCACCTAAAATCGTATTTTTGAGTGGCTTTTTTTTTATGGTTTGGGGCTTTGCGAAGGCGGGGAATTCTCAGCACAAAAGCCCAAATAAGTACAAATCCCCCTTTCTTATTCATTAACCAAAAAAAGCATCATTGCCTCCGCTTTTGCCAAGCCAATGTTGTGCGATGCAATTACTTTCGTTAATAAAAGCCTACTACTTTTTTCATTTTTTTGTCAAAGATGAAGATAACAGAGCTATAATCTTTGACATTTTGAAAAACTAAAATTTCTATTATTTCCTTTTTATTTGTTTCCCTAATAGAAACTATGTCAAATCCAGTTTTTTTAAACCCGTTGTTCATGCCATAAAAATCTTTTGTATTTGGGTATTCTTTTTGATGATACTTTTCAAATTCATAATTTAGAAACCATTCAATGTTATTTTTTAGTTTGTCATAATAAAAAGGGTTTATAAAACAATGAGGGAAAACTTCCACTGACGCAATCTTGTGTTTATACCTACTACCCCAACTTACTATAGTATAACAAAATATAAACCTATAAACTATAGTAACAGATAGACATAGTAAAATAAATATTATTACATTCTTACGTTTCATAACTAAAAAGGTGAGTAACCTGTACTTTGATTGTTTGTTCTGATTGTTTTACCATTTCTGTTCACTTCCATTGGATTTGCCAAAGGATATTCGCCACTTGTAAACCACAAGGCTTTTCCACCTTCTCCTTCAGATTGTTTATAGATGTTTGAAAAGAGTTGTTCAAGGTTTTTAATCAGGCTTTCTGGGTTTTCAGAAACTGCATAAATTTTGTGCATTAAAAAAGTGCTTTAAAATCGTTTAAACATAATATTTTTAATAAGGTCTTTCAAAAATTAGGGTCTGCACCGAAGTTTACGGAGGTCTGACCCTAATTTTTATCCAAGAATAAAAATTGCCACCTAAAATCGTATTATTGGGTGGCTTTTTTTTAACGGAAAAGCATTTATGAAGAAGGGGAATTAAAAGCACAAAAGTTTCATTTACCACAAAAGCCACTAAAAGGCACCTTAGCCCAAATTAAGCACTTTTGCTCCTTTTTCATAAATACAATGTTAGGCTATTCATTATTCTTCGGTTTCTTCGTCCTCGTAATTAAACTCTATTTTACTTTGCTTGATAATTTCAGATAAAATTTCATTCAAATAGCCCTGTTTAATGCCCTGTTTAATTGTTGCTTGGTATCTTGTTGTAAGTATAGGAATATTGATAATTTCCTCAATACAAGCCATATATTTTTCCACAATAGCCTTTACCGAATACCATTCTATTGCATTGGTTTTCAGTTTATCCAACAATTCTTGTGCTGTTTTTTCAGATTTTATGACAAAAGTTATAGGGTACCTTTCCGTTTTGTCAATATCTAAAAAGTATTTTTTTACGTCTAATGTTTCTGTTACTTGGAAAAATCTACCCAAAGGTTTCATTACAAAGTCAATTCCGCCATCATTGGCATTTGTTCTACCTGTTTTGTAGAGTTTCAATTTTTCTGTATTGAGTTTATCCATTTCAAAACCCCAAATAATTTGCTGGTCGTGATAAAAATATTTGAGAATGGCATAACTTACAATTTCAAAAAGTCTTGCATCAATATTCGGTGCAAGCAAACCCAAAATAAATTCCTGTACTTTTTGCGGTGCTGAATTTTCAATTTCTTGTAATGTTTCGCAGGTTTGAATAAACTTTTGAAAAGCATCTTGTTTGGCTTTGATATACTCGTCAATAATTTCAATAATTGCCTTTGACAAATTCAATTCTTTATGAAACAACAACTTTTCATTTATCCAATATTTATTTGTTTCCAAATTTCTTAAAATTGGAATATGTTCAGAAGTTGGAAAAAACTTTTGAAACTCTGCGGTCATTCTGTTGTTTAATGCGTGATTTTGCAATTTATTACCAAAAGGTAATTCTCTTTGTCTTTGCAACAATTTTGTGTATAAAGCACCTTCGTAATCAGCATATTCGCCTTTACGATTTTGAAAATTATTTGCCAAATAATCCTCTACCAGCACATAAATAGCATACAAATTGGCAAAACTTCCCCTTGCTTTTGCACCTCTGTTGGCTGATTTAGTTTTTTGATTAAGGTATTGTACTAATTGGCTATTTTCAAAAACTTCTTCTGACTGGTCGCCAAAGTGTTTTTTCAAAACAGTCTTAATGATTTCCGTAAAGGCTTGTTCCATTGGGTTCAAATAATTTTAGTGCAAATTCGTTACTTGGTTTTTCATAATTTTTCAATTCTTTAACCAATTTTTCTCCCTGATATTCATCTTGTAAATCAAGCCTACGCAAGCCTATTTTTATATAATCTTCCTGCAATTCTATACCAATAGACTGCCTATTTAGCATTTTTGCCACTGCACAAGTTGTAAATGTTCCTGAAAATGGGTCTAAAACTAAATCATTTTCATTAGAACTTGCCTTTATAATTCTCTCTAAGAGAGCAATAGGTTTTTGTGTTGGGTGATTTTCATACTCGGGCATACGATAACGCACACGAGGAAATTCCCAAACATTTCCTGCTACTTTTTCGCTGTTATAAGGTTGTGGTGGATTTTTACGATAGTCTATTAATTTTCTTTTTGAGCCTGTTTTAGCATCAACTAAAATTGCTTCGCTGTTAAAGGTATAGTTTTTCTCGTCTTTCACACAAAACAAAATAGGTTCGTACAAAGAACCATACTTGTTTTTTGCTTGTACGCCTGAACTGTCATAATACCAAACAATTCGTGAAACAATACTTAATTTTTTACGCAAATAAATATCAAAAAAAGGTATAAATTGTGTGGCTGTCATCACATACATACTGCCATTATTTTTTAGTTTAGCAATACATAAGTCTAACCACTGATAGCACCATTCTAAATAACTTTCCTCTGTTTCCCACTTGTCTGCAAGTCCGTTAAAGTCTTTGCCAATATTGTAAGGTGGGTCTGCAAAAATCAAATCAACAGAATTATCAAGAATTTGCGTTTGCAAAGCCTCTATGCAGTCTGCCTGAATGATTTTATGCTGTTTTTTTTGAAATATTTGCATTGTGATTTTGGTTTTTGCAAAGTTACTTCATTTTTCGGTTTTTTGATAATTTATTGTGTTTTTAATGTATCGCCTAACTTGCTAATAGACGCAAGTTTACCTCTATTGCACAAATCTAAAAATATATTTCTACAAAAGCAAGTATTTCTTAAAAACATTTAACATAACTGATAATCAATGTTTTTTATAAAAAAACAATACAAAATACGCAATGCGTATTTTGTATTGTAAAAAATAAGTCATCAAAAAATACAATTTATAACTATTGTATTGTAATTATTGGATAACCATTTTTTTGGTAGCAATTATATTTCTAACCAAATAGTATTATCAAGTCAATACTTTCCAACCAAAAAAATTACCACCCAAAATACTATTTTAGGTGGTAATTTTGTTTTAAAACAACTACAAACTTTTTATTTTTGTTTGTTATTTATATCTGTAATAATAGCGATTTCTGTTCTGCGATTGAGTTGGTGGTCAGGCTCAGAACAATCTACTCCATCAGGACAGTTGATAGCGAGTTTTGTTTCGCCAAAAGACGACATTTCTATTCTATTCACATCTACGCCTCTATCCACCAAATATTGACGAGCAGAATTAGCCCTACGTTGTGCTAAGGTAACATTGTACTCATAACTTGCTCTTGCGTCTGTGTGTGAAGACATGGCAATACGCATTTCAGGATATTGGTTTAACACCATAAGTACCCTATCCAAATCGCGTGCTGCATCAGGACGGATATAAAATTTATCCAAATCATAATACACATTTACAAGCTCTACTACTTTTACATTAGGGTTGTCTTTGTATGTGTAAGTAAGACGAGGGTTTTTTGGGTCAAAAGGTTTATTGCGTGGGTCTCTTGGGTTAAACAATGGACTTTTTGGGTCAAGTCGTGGGTCGTATCTTGGGTCAGAAGGGTCAGTAATATTATTACGAAGGATTTTGCTTACATTATTGGTAATTTTATCAAATTTTTCGGTAGAAGGTGAAAGTTTGATTTTTATGGTATCAGGCAAAGTACCATTGTAGCTTTTGCAAGCCAATATTTGCTGTTCTGTTACTTGGTTAAAACCTTCATTGTAGCCTTCTTTTACTGCTCTGAGGTCATATCCTGTGCGAAAATTTGTGCGATACGTGAATGTACTGCTGTCTGCTTGGGTTACATATACCACTTCATTTTTGCTATCTTTTTCATTGATAACAAGTTTTGGGCTTTTAATAATTCTACCTGTTGTTTCATCAATTACCACAACTATTAAATTACAGCTTTTGATAGAAAATTTGTAAATATCATCATCACCTTTGCCTCCATCACGATTAGAAGAAAAATACCCTTCGTAATTGTCTGCGTCAAATATTAACCCAAAATCATCTTTGCTACTATTGAGTGGTGCTCCAATATTATAAGGTTTTGTGAATTTACCTTTGTGGTTTTTTGATACAAAAATATCCAAACCGCCAAGTCCTGCATGTCCTGTAGAAGAAAAATAAAGGTTATTATTTGCGTCTACAAAAGGATAACCCTCGTTGCCTTTGGTGTTGATGGTTTCGCCCAAATTAACGGGTCTGCCCCAACTACCGCCTTGCATTGTACACATAAAAATATCATATCCACCAAGTGTTCCGCCCATGTCTGACATAAAATAAAGTGTAGTACCATCTGGTGAAATAGCAGGATGTCCTACGGAATATTCGTTGTCATTAAAAGGAAATTCTTGCACATTGCCCCAATCTCCACCTACTTTTTGGGCATAATACATTTTTAGTTTATTTTCATCTTCGCTGCTTTTTTCATATTTACCATCTCTATAATTGTTGCGGGTAAATATAACAGAGTTTTCATTATTATAAAAAACCAATGAACCTTCATGGTAAGGCGAATTAAGTTTTTTGCTAAAAAGTTTTGGTGTTGCTACACCTCCCGCACTATAATACAAATCCAAATAAGGCTTACCTGTCCAATAGTGAATAAGATTATTTTCCCTGTCTTTTTCTTTTTTTACACGATTAGAAGCAAACACTACACCACCTTGATAATATGCAGGTGCAAAATCTGCATCTGGTGAATTGAAAGGAGCATTTTCTATGGTGTAACGTTCAGCATCTTGAAAAAATTTATCTACGTCAGTATAAGATTTAGAAAAATCTGAACCACGTTTATCACTTTTCACAATTTTAGCATAATTTTGATACCATTGTTTTGATTCTGGATATTTTTGGTTCATTGCCAATGCTTGTGCATAATACAGTTGATTTTGAGGGTCTGTATTGGCATCTTTTATTACTTCTGCGTACCATTTTTCTGAATTTTTGCTGTCATTCAACATTCTATACGAATGTGCAAGTTTTTCTTTTGCTTCTTGGTTTTCGGGTTCTTTTACGACCACTTCCTCAAAGGATTGTGCTGCATAAATATAGTTAAATTTGTCATATTCCGCATTCGCTTGTTTCATTCTCGCACTTTGGGCAAAGGCATTTTGGGTAAAAATTAATGTTCCCAAAAAAATGATGGTATGTATAAAGATAATTTTCATATCGTTTTTTGTTTTTATTTTTGGAAAATATTAAAAAATACGAGGCGTGATAATTTTATCTTTACCACGTTTTTTGCCAACACCCATTTGATAACGCAACATCAACTCATGTGAGCCTGTATTGTAGTTGCGCAATTCTGTGAGTGTGTAATCATAAGCATACCCAAAAGAAAAATTGTTATTTAACCTAAATTCCAAAAGTGCATCAACAGAATCACCTGCACGCCAAGACAAACCCAAACCTATGCGTTCTTTCCACCAAAGATTGGCATTAATATCCACAGAAAGTGGTGAGCCTTGCACATATTTGAGCATAGCGGAAGGTTTTAGTTTAAAGGTTTCATTCAAATCAAATACATATCCTGCATTTGCAAAGAAATGACTAAAATGTTGAATATTGGCATTTCCTATAGTTTGTTTTGTACTCAATAATTGAGGCGTAGAAATACCTACATAAAACTTTTGTGTATTATAAAAAAAACCAACCCCAACTACGGGCATGATTTCAGTAATATTTTGGGCAAATGCAGGGTCATATTGTCCTGAAAGCGAAGTTTGTACTGAAGTAAAATCCGCTCTATATTGGCGAATACCACCATTGATACCCATTGCAAGATTACCTTTGGCAAATTTAATTCTGTATGCACCTGAAACAGTTGCAGTCAAAGCATTAGAAATACCAATTTTATCATTCATGATTAAGCCACCAATGCCAATATTGCTAAGGCGTTGTTGCATAATAGGTGCGTCAATGCTAAATGTTTGGGTTGTAGGCGCACCTTCAATACCTACCCATTGCCTACGAAATAAAGCGGTGGCACTTAATACATCTTCTTGGCTACCTGCATAAGCGGGATTTATTGCCAACATATTGAACATATATTGTGTATATTGAGGGTCTTGTTGTGCAAACAATTTGGAGGACAAACACACACCCAACAATATTATAATTAAAATTCTTTTCATAAACACAAGGTTTTAAAGTCTAAAAGACGTATTACAGATTATGAATATACTTTTGTGAATAAAAGACTAAAATATTTTTTTAAAATATGTATTTCTAACGCTGAAAACGCTATTTCTAACGTTGAAAACTTAATTCTTAACGTTCAAAACTTAATCCTAATATTTATAATAGCATTGTAAGCGTTAGCAATAGCATTATAAAAATTTACAACTATGTTTTTACTTTAAAAAAAAACATTTTTATTAAAAAAAATAAAATCCTATATCCAAAAAGGTATTATTTTAAATAAAATACTAAAAAAATTTGTCAAAAGGCAAGCAATGAACTTGCCTTTTTTCAAATTTTTGGTTTTAAAAATATATTATCGTTGCAATGTAAGGTAACTTGACCTGCCTTTTGAGCCATCACGCAAATCTGCTACATAGAAATAAGTACCATTTACAAGTTCTCTACCGTCCCAATTCCCTTTGTTTCCTGTGCCATTCCAATCGTTTTTGTAGTGTTCATTTTCATAAACCATATTACCCCAACGGTCATAAATGCGGAGGTGTATATCAAGTTTATCAGCACCTACAATTACAAAAGCATCATTGACACCATCACCATTTGGCGAGAACCCACCAGGAATAAACACATTGTTGCAATTAGCAATGCTAATTTTCACTTTCGCAGTAGCAAATTTCACAACTGGTGTGCCATTGCCACTATCAAAAATTTGGTATGTGATTTCATCATATCCTACATAACCTTGTTTTGGTGTATAGGTATAATTTCCTTGTGCATCCATTGAGAAGATACCTCCTTTATCAGTTAAGAATGGTGTAATAGGTGTAGCAAAAATAGGCTCATTATTTACATCATTATCATTTGTGAGGGCATTTCCTGTGATTACTGTACAATTATCAGTATTGCGAATATCATCTACAGCGTTTGGCGTTGTATTGGTACAAGGCAAGATATTTACAGTAACAGTTGCTTGATTACATCTTTGTGGTGTTTCGCGGTTGCAAATTATATAAGAGAATACATCTACACCTACATAACCATTTCTTGGCGTATAAGTAACATTTCCATTAGCCAAAATATTTACCACCCCTCCTGCGGAAGTTACAAAGTTTGTAACTGGTGTTACAGAGAAACTTTGTGGGTCGTTGTTGTTAATGGTCATTACATTAAGCGTTAAATTGGTACAGAAATCTGTAAACCTTACAATATTGCTTACAATCGGATTGTTACAAACATTGACTGTAATGACAGCTTTATCCACCAAAGTTAATGCTGGACACACAAGACCGTTGATAGGTGCTGGTGTTGCCAATACATCATAAGTTACGCTTGTAGCAGGTGCTGGTATGGTAAATGTGATTAAACCTCCTGCACTTGGAATCGTACTGATTATAGTTGCACCACTTTGCAAGTTATATGTAACACCGTTTTGCGTGTTGCTTACGGTAATATTTACATTGTTTCCTGCTTGTGTATCACAATAAGTTAAATCTGATACGACTAAATTGGCAGAAGTATTAGGATTAGGAACTACTGTGATACTCATTTCATCTTCGGTAGCAGGACAAACGCCATTTGTTACTCTCCAACGGAAAGTATAAACACCGCTTACCAAGCCATTTATTTGTGTTGAAGGTGAATTTACATTCACAAATGTAACATTGCTTGTGCCTGTGAGTTGTGTCCAAGTACCTACGCCTGCGGTTACTGCGGTAGCAGATAACGTGGCAGAAGTTTGTCCGCACAGATTTTGGTCTATACCTGCGTTGGCTACATTTGGCAATTCAAAACGTCTAATAGTAACTACTGCTTCAGAAGCTGGGCAAGTACCATTTACAATTGTCCATTTGAAGATGTTATCACCTATTGAAAGGTTGGTTACACCTGTTGTAGCAGAATTGATAGAGTTGATTACACCTGTCCCACTTACAACTGACCAAGTACCTACGCCTATGCTTGCATTATTGCCTAAAAGTACCGCAGTGGTTGCACATACTTGTTGGTTTTCGCCTGCATTTGCAAAAGTTGGTAGAGCATCTCTTGTAATGGTTACAGTGCTTTCGCTTGGGATACAGTTGCCATTGCTAATAATCCATTTGAATACATTTGCCCCAACACTTAAATTAGAAACAGTTGAATTTGGATTATTTGGCACATTAACACTTGCGCCACCACTTACTACTATCCATGTACCTGTGCCTACGGTTGGCGTATTACCACCCAAAGTTGCAGTTGTTGAACAAAGCGTTTGATTATTACCTGCTATTGATATAGTAGGAATATCTAACCTTGTAATAGCAACTATACTGTTTGTAGGGCTACAAGCTGTACCTGTGATTGTCCAACGGAAAGTATTAACACCTAAACCTAAACCAGTTACTTGTGTAACATTGCTGTTAGGGTTTGCGATAATACCTGTACCATTTACCAATGTCCATGTACCTATTCCAAGTGTTGGATTATTAGCGGTTAATGTCGTATTATCCACACAAACCGTTTGTGGTGTGCCTGCATCTGCTGGTGAAGGACCTGTTTCTCTTGTGAGAGTTACAGTACTTTCAGAAGGCGGACAAACGCCACCAGATATACTCCATTTGAATACGTAAGCACCCAATAATGTCAATCCTGTAACAGTTGTGTTGTTTTGGGTTGCATTATTGAAAGCTGGGCTTGTACCTAATGGGGCACTAACTAACGTCCATTGACCTGTTCCGATGGTAGGAATATTACCCGCCAATACATAACTTGTACTACAAATTATTTGGTTTGTACCTGCATTTGCTGCGGTTGGTGCAACTTCTCTTGTGATGGTTACATCAGAAGTAGAAGGTGTACAAGTTCCGTTTGCAATTGTCCAACGAATCACATAAATACCTGCAACAGTCAATCCATTTGCTGGGCTATTGTTTTGATTTACATTTGTAAATGAAACTGTTGCTCCTGCTGGTTGTGATACCACAGACCATGTTCCTGTTCCTACTGTTGGGATATTTCCATTCAAAACAACACTGTTAGCACAAGCTACTTGCGTAGTACCTGCGTTTGCAATAGTTGGTTGTGGTTCTCTTGTAATGGTTACAGTACTTTCGCTATTTGCGCAAGTACCATTCATAATAGACCATTTCAAAATATAGTTACCTGGAATAGTCAATCCACTTGCAGTAGCATTGCTCAGAGTTGCATTATTAAATGAAACCGTTGCGCCACTTGGCACACTTACTACGCTCCACATACCCGTCCCAATAGTTGGCGTATTACCTGCCAATGTAAAGGTATTATTACAAGTATTTTGGTTTGCACCAGCAATTGCAGTAGTTGGGTTTGCTTCTTTTACAATGGTAACATCTGCGATACTTGATGCACAAGTGCCATTTGATATTGTCCAACGAATCACATAATTACCTGCAATGGTCAAACCATTTACAGTTGTATTATTCTGACTTGCATTTGCAAAAGTTGCAGTTGCTCCAGCTGGTTGTGAGACCACAGACCAGATTCCTGCTCCTACTGTTGGTGTATTTGCATTTAATACAACAGAAGTTGCACAAGTTATTTGATTTGTACCTGCGGTTGCAATGGTTGGTGTAGCATCTCTTGTAATAGTTACATTACTTTCAGATACTTGGCAAGTACCATTTGCAATAGTCCATTTGAATACATAATTACCTGCAATCGTTAATCCATTTGCAATCGCATTGTTTGCATTTGCATTATTGAATGAAACTATTGCACCACTTGGCACGCTTATAACTGTCCATGTTCCTATTCCAATGATTGGTGCATTTCCATTCATTGTAAAGGTACTCGCACAAATGTTTGTATTTGCACCTGCATTTGAAACAGTTGGAGCGGTTTCCCTTGTGATAACCACGTCAGATATGGAAGATGTACAACTTCCACTTGCAATCGTCCAACGTACTACATAATTACCTGAAATAGTCAAGTTGTTAAGTGTAGTAGCATTTTGATTTGCATTTGCAAAGGTTGCAATTCCTCCCACAGGTTGTGAAACAATTGTCCATGTTCCTGTGCCATTCATGGCTACATTTGCGGTTAGTGTTGTGCTGTTTACACAAATTGTTTGGTTATTTCCTGCGTTTGCGGTGGTTGGTGCTGGTGTTCTGGTAATCAAAACAGTGCTTTCACTTGGAACACATGTGCCACTTGAAATTGTCCATTTGAATACATTGTTCCCAACACCCAAATTTACAACGTTTGTATTGGATAAGGTTGGATTTACAATTGTTCCAGAACCTGAAACCAATGTCCAAACACCTGTGCCTGTTGCTGGATTGTTGCCTGCTAAGGTTACATTGTCCAAACAAGTTGTTTGGGTTGTGCCTGCATTTGAAACAGTTGGAGGGGTTTCTCTTGTAATTACCACATCAGAAACTGATGGGGTGCAACTTCCATTGGAAATCGTCCAACGGAATGTGTTTATTCCAATACTCAATCCCGAAACTGTTGCTGTTGCACTATTTGCATTTGAGAATGTACCTGTACCATTTACAACACTCCACACACCTGTTCCAATCGTTGGAACATTTGCGTTCAAGGTTGCAGTTACCAAACAAGTTGTTTGATTTGCGCCTGCATTTGACAAAGTTGGATTTGCTTCTTTGGCAATAGTTACATTGCTTTCTGAACTTGCACAACTTCCATTGGAAATCGTCCATTTCAAAATATAATTTCCTGCCAAAGTCAATCCGCTCAATGTTGCATTATTTGCATTTGCATTGCTGAATGAAACTGTTGCACCACTTGGCACACTCACAACTGACCACATTCCTGTTCCAATTACTGGAACATTTCCGCTTAATGTAAAGGTGGTTGAACAAGTATTTGAATTTATACCTGCATTTGATACAGTTGGATTATCTTGGCGTGTAATTACAACATCACTTGTTGATGAAGTACATGAACCGCTTGCGATTGTCCAACGGAAAGTATTTACACCAACCGCCAAACCTGTTACAAGTGTATTGGCATTATTTAAATTCGCAAATGTTCCACTACCATTGATAACTGCCCACGTACCTGTGCCATTTGCTGGAGTATTTCCGCTCAATGTGGTTGATGTACCACATAAAGTTTGATTGTTGCCTGCAATTGATACACTTGGTTGTGGTGTTCTGGTAATCAAAACAGTGCTTTCACTTGGAACACATGTGCCA
>JANPJR010000070.1:0-2448 GCA_031425615.1 Cytophagales bacterium | reverse complement strand
GCAAGTACTGGGAAGAGTGGCAAGATCAGTGGCCGTACTCGATTTACGTACCAGAAGTAGAAAAAGCAAAGTTTTTAGCTAGTCGACGTTTTTGGATTTATCAGCAGTTGAAGAATATTTGGGTAGCGGAGGAATAGTGTTTATGTATTCCATATAAGTAATAGTATATATAGTAGTTAAGTAGAAAAGGTCAAAAGAAATTACGAAACGAGACGAAAATAATTGATCTCATATGTATTAGATTTAAAATTGTCAATACAGTCATATATTTTCTTTCATCTCTTGTGTTTCGATAATAAATAAGTAAATATAAAATTATTTTAAGTATAATAATATTGGAAATATAAAAAGTATAATAATATTGGAAATATAAAAGTGTTATTTCATCAACAATATAAGTAAAAAGTATAAATTAACTATATATAATTAAAAATGTCAGACGAAAGCAAAGGCCCCAAATCACTCCCTTTTGATGGGACCGATAAAAGCTATCCTATATGGAAGAAAAAGTTTCTAAGTTTGTGCCATTATAAGAAATGCGGACACATGTTAACGACGGATCATACTATGCCTCCTGCTACTCAAGTTTTAGATCCAACTGATGATGATGACAATGCTAATATTCTTCTCAGAGATGCAAATACTTTAGCGTTTTCAATGTTGACTTTATCTTGTCAAACTGAAACTACTATGAGTATTCTTGATGCATCTGTTACTGAAGCTTTTCCGGATGGATGTGCAAGGACTGCATGGAAAAGTTTAGATTATCACCATGATCCAAAGTCTACTTCCAATAAGTATGAATTACGACAGAAATTTACGCAATGTGTATTAAAGAATGATCAAACCAATCCAGATGAATGGTTTGCTGAGTTAGAAACTATTCGCGCTAGACTAAAGAATCATTTTCAATATAACATTTCAGATGAAGATATGATTTCGCATATTGTGTATAATATTAAACCAAAAATGTATCAGACTTTATTGACTATGGTAAAAAGAGAATTGAACAACTCTGTGGCTGTTACAATTGAGAGTTTGAAAAAGGATACCAGGCAAATATATGCACAACGTAGTGAAAATGACAATAGAAAAGATAAAGAAATGGTTTTAAGTGCAGTATCTGTTGGTAAAGGTAAACGACCTCCTTTTAAGAAACCTTTTAAAGGTGATTGCAGACTTTGTGGTGTTAAAGGACATAAAGCGACTGATTGTTGGGAAAATCCTAAGAACAAAGATAAACGGCCTCCCAATTACAAACTTAAGAATGCGTCTATGCCTTCATCTACTGATTCCAGCAAAGAGAAACGTAAATGCACATTTTGTGGAAAGGATAATCATACAGTTGAAAATTGTTTTAAAAAGAAGAAGCTAGATAAGAAATCCTCTTCAGATGATGTTGCTCAACTTGTAATGGTGGCGATTGATGGTCATGCTGGAAATGATTTTCATAGTGAAATGATGTTATTACATAAGGAAGGTACGGACATTGGACATATTCGACGAAAATATAATATCTCCAAAGATACATTCATCATGGATTCAGGTGCGACATCCCATATGCGATTTTCACTAGATGGTATGAAAAATCTAAAACCTTGGAAAGTTCCTGTGAAGGTTGGTAATGCTCAAGATATGTATTCAGAGCAGATAGGTTCTTATCATGGGAAGGTTATTCAAAAAGATGGTTCGACTTTTGATATTGTTTTGGATGATGTATTATATATCCCTGCCTTATATATCAATCTTTTTTCATTGACAAAAGTCCTTAATAACAAACAAGTTGATTTAAGGAAGGAAAAGAATACTATTGCTTTAACTTATTTTAAACATAAGATATTATTTGATCGTGTTGTTACTGTTGGGAAAGGCAGTTTATTGGGTGTTGATATTGTTCCTAATGCCGTCAATTTTAATGCTGCTTTAATGTCTTATACAGACTATCATGATCGATTAGGCCATCCAAATGAATGGACAGTCCGTCAAACTGCCAAATATTATAAAATACCTCTTAGTGGTGTTGCTTCCCCATGTGAGAACTGTGCTAAAGGAAAAATGAAGAAATCTAATATTGCCAAAGAGACTATCACAAATTTAGCCACAGCTTCAGGTGATAGAATCAGTTTTGACATTTCATCAGTTCAAGCAACAAGTCAAGGCGGAAATAAGTTTTGGTTACTTATTATGGATGAATATACTAAATACTGTTGGAGTTATTTCATGAGACATAAAAGTGACCTTCCTAATGTCATGATGCGTTGGTTACATCAGTTTCAGCGTGCATTTGGCCGATTCGTTAAGTTTTTCCGTTGCGACAATGCTGGTGAAAATATGAAATTTAAGCAAATGGTAGATGAACATTATCCTTATATTAAATTTGAATTTACAGCACCTAATACGCCTCAGCAAAATGGACGTATTGAGAGAAAATTTGCAACATTATATGGT
>JANPJR010000069.1:0-1992 GCA_031425615.1 Cytophagales bacterium | reverse complement strand
TTCATCTCTACCCTGGTACAGTATACTCCACTACGTACAGTACTTGTGCTAGTACTAGTGTCTATACACCTATGTTCCTTGATCAAGGAATTTTCCTTGATCAAGGAACATTTTTGACCAATAATAACGCTTTTCGCAACTGTCCAAATTGAAATCTGACTTCGGATTCGAGTTCAGCGATCTAAAATTAGTCTAAATACATCCTCTACTGGGACAAATATCGAATTTTTGTCAGTGTTGCTTCCTTTTGAGATCTCGTTGTTGCTGTTTTATAAAATTTCATAATTCATCAAAAAAATAAACATCGCTGCTAATAATCAACATTATATCACCAATAGGACAATGAAAGACGAAAGAAAAGTCGTTGGTAGCATTGTCAAGGCCAAGGCAAAGCTTATCTCCAACGATGCGGAGTGTCAGAGACGCTATGGTAGCAACTGGAAGACGAAAGAAGTCTATGGTGTCGTTACAGACGTCGAAAATGTCATCAACGAAAAGACAAAGAGCAGGAAAACGATGATAACAGCGTCCTTCACGCTCTCAACAGGATCACTAAAGACTAAGAAGACACATCTGGTCAACCTTAAACATGTAGCGCGTGAAGAACTTGACAAGATGACGCTCGAATCGCTTGATTTTGAATCGGGCCCAACGCAATATCATCAACAGCAACAACAGGTGCTGGAACCATTATTACCATCAGAAACGACAACTAACATCAACCAAATTATTCAAACGACCAATATCATTAACAATCCATCAATATTCGATGCTGCAATGCAAAATGCGGCAGCAGCAGCAATTCTACAACTCCAACCACTTGAAAATGTCAACGAAAATGTCAACGAAAACGAATCAAACGACGCACCAACTCCATCAACAACTGATCCAGCACCAAATCCATTCGGCGACCCGACTGTTGTTGTCAATGATGTTAAGTGGCATGATTACAATCGACATAAAGTCATGAACCATCCTGTTACTACTAAGGATTGGGCTGTACTGGCAACATCAGGAGATCGATGGAATCAAGATTGTAACCGAACAGAATCCATCAGTATCCTTGATGTTTTCTTGCAGATGATGCCACCAAGACAACTACTGCTGATTGTAGGTGCTACAAATCGAGAACTTCGAAAAGCAGGTAAAAAAGAAACTACCTGTGGCGAAATGCTGAAACTCATTGGTATCTTTGTTCTCATGACAAAATATGAGTTCACAAGTCGTACAAGTCTTTGGGGTAGAGAAGCGAATGAAGAATTTGAAGCAACTCCAAATCTTCATAAAACTGGAATGGCAAAGAATAGATTTGAAGATTTATTCCAGCATCTTCGCTTCAGCACTCAGCCTGAAGAAAAACCGGACAACATGTCGTGCGAGCGCTACTCTTGGATGTTAGTAGACGAATTTGTCAACAACTTCAATGACTGGAGGGCAACTAACTTCACTCCAGGAGAATTGATATGTATTGACGAGTCAATATCAAGATGGTACGGTTTAGGCGGCGAATGGATATGCATTGGCTTGCCAATGTATATCGCAATCGATAGAAAGCCAGATAATGGCTGTGAAATCCAAAACAGTTGCTGCGCAAAAAGTGGAGTCATGCTTCGACTTCGTCTTGTAAAATCTGTCGCAGAAGAAACACATAATGAAGATGAAGGAGAAGATGGATTATTGCATGGAACTAGAGTTTGTATGGAACTAGTTCAAAGTTATTATTGGAGTAATCGCGTTATTTGTGGTGATTCGTATTTTGCTTCTGTTGGTTGCGCATTAGAATTATTGAAGCATGGTTTACGATTCATAGGAGTCATAAAGACAGCAACAAAACGATTCCCAATGATGGCATACCTCAGCTCTCTTGAGCTTGTTAACAGAGGTGACCGAAAAGGCTTAGTACATTATGACGAAAACAACAATCACCCTAAAATGATGGCTTATGTTTGGATGGATAGGAATCGGCGCTACTTCATAAGTACAGCCGTACAG
>JANPJR010000068.1:0-1620 GCA_031425615.1 Cytophagales bacterium | reverse complement strand
CGAAGAAAAAACTATATCGATTTCATATAACAAAACATTTTCTACGTTTTTTGTTTGAATCATTTGTTCATACGTCTATTATCTCCACTTACTGCAAAGCCGGGTAATACCTTTCATGCTACTATAGTACCTCGCCATCGTTTGTTGTTTGATATATAGCTGGTTTGTGCGGTTTTCATTATATAAAATTAAAGATATAGATCTTTTTTCAAAAAAGATCTAAAAGTACTACCAGTATAGTAGCATAACAACAATAATGAATGATTTGAAATTTGGATTCAATCCATCTGTCTTTCCTTTTTTTCGAAAGATACTTCTTGTAGTTAAGATTAACGAATGCCGCGTTTTCACGAACGGATACTGCTTCCTAAGTGGACAACGTCATATAACGATTTCAGATAAAAGATCGTACATAAACATAAAAGATAGTCTTTAAAGATATCTATATTACATAGAGATATCTTTATTGCATAAAGATATCTGTATGGTATTAAGAGAGCGTTATTTAATAAAGAGAGCGTTATTTATTAAAGATAGTAGCCGTTGAGAGTGAGAATTACGATTTCTCAACGGACAAAAAGGTCGACCCTTTCCGTTTTTAGCGACGCTGAGAGAGAACAACTATTTTGTCAAAAGAAAAAGCTCGTGAATTTGTTTTTGAAAACTATCATTGCGTACTTATAGTTCTTAAAATTTGAGGGAAAATATTACAATTGTTGGATGCCCTTGCAAGTATTTTTTATTAAAACTGCAAGTTCTCCGATAAAAAGCGAAATTCCTAAACCTTGCAGAACAACGACGTCAGTTGAACCAATGAAGTCTAATGAGAGAACACCTCACCGTAGAGTTTTCACGTTGTTTTTAGTACCGGCCGATCTCCCCAGTTGTCCTGCCCAACGGTCATATCTGAGCGTTATTATGAATATCGGTTTTCTATTAAATATAGAAAACCGATTTTAATGTTTTGAAAATTAGTTCCTTCTCTAAGAAGGAATTCTTGGTTGCCGAAAGAGGTACTAAGATACTTATGTGCCTGTAAATAACCGCCGTTTTGCTTCTAAAAGATTGATACGATGGACTATTCAATAGCCCTATAGCTTTTCCCGGAGCAGACATACAGTTTCATGGGTCCTATATGATATGTACGTGAGGACTTCATTTCCAATCCTTTAAACACAGATCGTCGTCATCTATATAAAAACTATCACGGATGATACATACATACTGAAAAGGAAGCTTTGATGTCAAAACCTTATCATGGATTGTTACATAGTAATAGTAGATCCTTTCGCTTCCAGAGTTGGAAAGTTTTGGTTTACTATAGTTCTGGTAGTACTTTAGCTGATGGATGGCTTGGCTTCCGGTGTTGGCATGTACTTGTAACTACTTGTAAGTATTTGACCACAAGATTACTCTTGAGGCTTATTTTGGTAACTACAATTTGCCTATGCAAAGCTTCAGACAACATTTGCAAGATCATGAGATCCAGGGGTGAGGTGGGGTGCTCGAGAAAATCTTACGGGGTCACTCACCGGGAGGAGGGGGTTTTTCACTCCTTGGAATGCAAAAGAGCACTTATCCCGATGGAAAGATGACATTGTCGGAGGGCAGCGTCCACTT
>JANPJR010000067.1:0-2239 GCA_031425615.1 Cytophagales bacterium | reverse complement strand
AGATGACACGATTGAGCAGAAAACTATAACAGCACAAAGTAAGGTATCATTTTTGAATGCATTAAAGAGAGAACTACACTTAATAAGAAAGGTTTGCAAAAGTTGAAGTGGATAATGTTTAAAGCAGAAAAGGGATGGAATATAACAAGGATTGAAAGATCTAAATTGAGAAAACAAGATTGAAGCGTTGTTCCGAACATAATCATACCGCAGATCGGAAGCGGTATTAGCACAGTGGAGATACCTTTTATGGATGGGTATGGGAATATAACAGATAATCCAGATTAAGCTATGAAATGGAAGACTAAAACAAAGACAAAAGAGATTGAAAATGCTCTATTAATAAGAATTTTAAAGCACTTTGCAAATCTCTATTTTCACCAAGACTTCACAACCGATACCACTTACTTTTACGTTGGTTGAATGGCTTTTTACACTACAAAGAGACATCTGTATTGCACAGGAAAGGTTGATTGTTAAGTGTAACTAAATCTTGCCAAAGAACGTCAGTTTACATATTCAAGCCAATGCATAGTGCATTGGGAGGATCCTATGGGTTTGCACCGGATTCGGCAATCCTTGTGTATTTGGGACATCCAAAGAGCAAAGTCTCATGCCTTTAGTAGCTCAGTACCACAGATAATTATCACCCCCGGCCACGTTGCGCTAGTGCACACACCTCGGACTGTCTGATCGATTTTTTAATAATGAGATAACGTTCCAGCGGAAAATCCGCTTCCGTAGGAAAATCCCTGGTGTACTAGTACCAGTACTACTAGTAGTACTAAGTTGGCATCATCATCAGGAATAGTTTTTTGGTTGGAACGCCAATGCTGGTCCGCACCCTGCCAAGTGCACCTCAAATCTGGTGCGCTTTGTCCTAGTCCCAATCTGACGAAGATCCCCCGCCACATTCCAATCAGTTCGGCCCATGCCCGAACGCTCCAAAAGCTTTGCCCGGCTACAGTGTGCTTGTCCGCACACATCGGCACCTCATCCCTGGTCCGGCCTGGCCTGTCCATTTCAAACCTGCCGTCGTAGTCCGTGCACAGCCCATCCCGGCCCAGTCCACTTTGAACCCTTCGTTTTTGGATCGGACTGGTCCTCCTCTACTCTGTTTCGATTACGGGTCTGATAATCCTAATCCTATATCACGAAACAAAAAGGATCCTTGTTTTCTCTAATAGATGGAGTTGGTACTTTAGTTGGTCTAGGGAGTGTGCTTCATTTTTTAGTGATGCATAATTTGGTATCGTTAGACTACTCAGGGCCGTTCATAGGAAGTTTTAAATATCAATTTAAAATTCCAAGTTACGCTAGCCATTAGAGATTTTTCACAACCAAAATTTTACTTGACCAATCAGCGTGTAACACATCCCCATACGATACAAGCATTCAGCTCCGTCCTAAGGCAGAGCATAACCGATCCGAGTCCATTCAGTATCGGAGCAGAGGCTATCGTGGTCCGACCTGACGTACCCCTTGCTATGTCCGCTTGCCATGCCTGGACACTTTCACACTCTCATCAGTCGCACCTGTCCTGTCCCCTGTCCTAGCTGTCCTAGGACAAGGACAGGTGTGCTTGGCCACATTGTCCTGGCAGATCGACACGATAGGTCGGACCTGCTGATCCACCTTGGATTGGACCCGCTCTAATACGAGAGGACTTTGTTCATCAGACTATGAGCTGTGGCCAGGCCTATCGATGGGTATGTCCCGACCGCAACCATGTGCCAGTCCCCACGTGTATGTACATATGTGTGTAGTGATACATGGGCGAATACCCTATCATATCCGCCCATAGCCAGAACACATGATCCTCGGACAGATCCATCATTGGCCTGGCAGGTACTATACCTGTGTTTTTTATAAGGTACATTGTCCCTGACATAGGATACCCCTCTGTGCATACAATTTACCACCACTGTGCTTTCTAGGCATCCAGGAACACACCACACCGCACATGCATTGGTCTCATTCATTCTCTCATATCATGATGATCATAGTAAATAATAATAAAATAGGGTACCGTTTCCAGTTCGTCGAATAAATTACAGTTTGATTGTTGTCTTGTGACTGGAGGGAGCAGTTGTGACTCCAGTGCCATATCACACTAAAAAAGAGAGATCAATATATGACTATATAATTCTCTCAGTGGATTTGCGAATGAAATGTCCTAGCAAAGTAGTAGAGAGTATAGGACATGACAAAAGGGGGGGAGATACTCCAGCTAGACAGA
>JANPJR010000066.1:0-3123 GCA_031425615.1 Cytophagales bacterium | reverse complement strand
GAATCAAAATACAGACTATTTGGATTATTTAGCATTTATTCCAAACGGAATAGATTATCCTTATCTATAATTTGTCCCCATTTCGTCCAAGTCTTCTATACTAAAAAAAGGTAGTAGTTTGGCGCAAGTCTCTGACTTTCGAAAAAAAAGTCCAAGACTGAAGTCTTGAACTAAACGATTTTTTCGTTTTTGAGGGGAAGACTGGGGCGAAATGGGGAACCTTTTTATGCGACACAACCTATACAACTGCAATATTTAGAAGAAAAAAAATGTTGCAAATTTATTATGTGTCCAAAAGGCAGGTTGGTATCTTGGAAAGGAAATGGAAATAGTTTGTTTTTCAGTTGTTAGTTAATTCAGTTATTATTTTTTTATTTTTGCAATAATCAATTTTTCAGTTAAAGGCTGTTAATTCTCCCTTTGGGGGTTAAGGGGCTTTTTTTATTTTTATTTTATGTCTATTTTATTTAAAAAAAATGCTTTGGCACAAATTCCTGAGTATTACAAACCTTATTTGCAATCAGTAGCAGATGATATGCCTATTTTAACGCTTTTGGAACAGGAATACCAAAATGCAATTAATTTTTATACTACGATTTCTGAAGAAAAAAGTACCTATAAATACGCAGAAGACAAATGGACGATAAAAGATGTGTTGCAACATGTGATAGATACAGAACGAATTATGACCTACAGGGCGTTGCGTTTTGCAAGATATGACACGCAAAAAATTTTGGGTTTTGATGAAAACCGTTATGCGTCCAATGCACATGCAAATAACCGTACTTGGGCAAGTTTGCAACAAGAATTTTCGCTTGTAAGGCAATCTTCTTTGGTGATGTTTTCGTCTTTTGATGAAGGTATGTTTGCCCAAATAGGTATTGCCAATGAAAAAGAAATTTCAGTTATTGCGTTGGCTTTTATTGTGGTTGGGCATGAAGTACATCACCGTGATATTTTGGAAGCAAGGTATTTATAAAACTTTGGTTCTATCGTTAATTTGGTTATAGGTTTAATTTTTAATTTTATAAAGGATTGAAAATCAATAATTTAAACAATATACACATTCTAAAAATATAATGATTTCAAGATTTTATTGGGCTAAATAACCAATTTAACGATAGAGACAAAATAATCCATAATTTCTAATGCAAAATCACTTCTACTTCACTTTAAAGTACTTCTTAAATTTCTCATATTCAGTATATTCTTGTTCGCTTATCTCCAAAAAACCTACTTTAAATGTAACATGAAGCAATCTATAAGGAGTAGAAAATGTTTTGATGCGTTCTTCTTTTACATTTTGCATATCTGACAAGGAAAAATTTTGTGATTTTTTGCGGTACGTATATTGCACAGTGATTTTTTGGTTTTTTACTATAATTGTTTTTGCTTGCCATACCCAACGTATTATCATACCAAAACCCAGCGTCCAAAAAAATATAAAACCATACGCCCACCAAACAGGTGTAGGAAAAGTACGTTGCCATTCACCAAAAAGCGGAATACCAATCAAGATAAAAATGGTAGCAAAAATAAAAATAGATACAGAACTTTGTATGCGCATTTCGCTTGTAAAATTCATAGAATTGTTTTTTTTATGGTTCTTTATTTAGCCTAAAAAAATAAAATTTGAACTAATATGTATGTTCAGCAACATGCAAAAATAATAAAAACACTTAAAAAATGAATGTTTTTAAAATAGGTTTAAAATATTTATTATTTTTACAAAAAAATATCCAAGCAAAATCTTAGTGATTTATACATTGAAGGCTTTTTTTTCGTTTAAATTAAAAAAATACATTAAAAAAAACTTTTACAATTATTTCCAAAAATTATAATCATGATACATAAATCATTTACCAAAAAACTGTTTTTAGGTCTTGCACTCACATTTACAAGCGTATATGTTACGCATTTGCAAGCACAAGGCATTATGAATTTTAAAGAAGAAACCTTTGATTTTGGTAATATAGATGAGGGAACGCAAGCAGTACATGAATTTGAATTTACCAATACAGGTAATCAACCCATTGAAATTTCAAAAGTAGATGCGTCTTGCGGTTGTACTTCGCCTACATTTACCAAAGAGGCAGTAATGCCAGGCAAAAAAGGAAAAATTAGGGCATCTTTTGATAGCAATGGTCGTCCAGGTATGTTTTTAAAAAGTCTTACCATTAAAAATAATACCCAAAAACCAAATTTATTGGTGTATATCAAAGGTTTTGTAAAAGCTAAAAAACAAGAAGCAAATCCAAACCCAAATAATATTGTTGTTACACAACAATCTGCTCCGCCTGCAATTCAACTGGAAAAAAACCAATTTGATTTTGGACGTGTGGAAAGTGGTAATAAGTCAAAACAGCGATTTATGATTTATAATTCGGGTGGGCAAGATTTGGTTATTACCAATTTGGAAAGTAAATGCGGTTGTGTGTCGTTTGGGCTTTCTAATAGTGTGATTGCACCACAACAAACAGAGATTTTGGAGCTTACGCTCAATGCAGACAAAATACAAGAATTGGAAGATATTTTTACGATTTCGTCTAATGACCCACAATCACCAAAAAAAGAACTTGTATTGCGTGCTTCTATTTTCCAAAATTTTAGTAAACAAATGTTTAAAAATAAAAAAAATACGTTGCCTTTTGAAAAATAGTTTTTGCTAAAAAATAGTTTGAAAAGCAATAAAATAGCGACAACTATAAAAAAATATGGTTCTCTGACAATTTTAGTGACGTTCCAAAGTTTCAAAAAAAGCGAAAAAATATGCAATATTTTTAGCAAAATAAATCCCACTTTATGAAATTTCATAGTGTAAAAAAAAATATTTTTAAAATAATATTGCGTGAAACATTCAAGGTTTTTAAAACCTTGAATGTTTTTCCAGATTTCCACTAAAATTGTCAGAGTACCAAAAATATAACACCTAAAACTTACTACTACATTATTTTTAATGCGAATATTGGGTTAAAAATATAATTTTTACAAGAAAAATAGCTATAAAATTGTACTATTTCAATATTTAAGTTTAATTTTTACATCTAAAATTATCAAAATTTATTTCCAAAAATAAAATGCGTATTTTATTACTATTTTTAATGCTTTTAAATATTGGCTTAT
>JANPJR010000065.1:0-98514 GCA_031425615.1 Cytophagales bacterium | reverse complement strand
TGCGCATTTTGAAACTTCATAATACCATTTATATTCTTTTTTGACTTCTGCCACAAGTTTTTTATGTAAATCTATGCCTGTTGGGCGTTTTTCTTTATTTTCATAAGCATCTTTGCATACTTTTAATCCCCAATTATAGGCATGTCTTGACACTCCTGAGTGTTGTTTCGCAAGTGTTGTTTCCGCATTATTGAAGTCCAAACGTATTTTATAGCTTTTGGTATAGTCCATTTTATGCCAAGTTTATTATTACAAATTTAACTATTTTTGAACAAAAAAACAAGTTTTATGTATTATATTATTTTAAATATTACACATTTTAACCTAAAAACCAATTAAAATGTGTAATATTTTACAAAAATGTGTAGATATTTAATTACTAATTGTTACCCTCTTTTTCTCAACCTTAACACGGTTTTACTTTCTTGCCCGTTCATGAGTTTTGTGATATTTTTTTGGTGTGTAATAGCTACAACAACAAACATGAGGAAGCCAAACACAATCAATATAGGGTCTTCAGGCGAAAATCTTGGTATCAACAACAATAACGGAAATGCCAAAGTAGCCAACAATGAACCAAGAGAAACATATTTAGAGAGCAACAAAACAACTAAAAATATACCTACACACAACAACGTAATCATTGCATTAATTGCAAGCATCATACCAAGCAATGTTGCTACGCCTTTGCCTCCTCTAAAACCTACATACACAGGGAAAATATGACCAATAACTGCCAATGTTCCGAAAATTAGTTTATAAAAAATATCTTTAGAAAGCATCAAATCATTTAGGGATACAATGCCTTCGCTTACCATCAAAGTAGCCAAATATGTAGCTAAAAAGCCTTTTGAAATGTCTATAAGCATTACACAGATGCCTGCATTTTTGCCCAATACCCTAAAAGTATTCGTTGCACCAGCGTTGCCACTCCCAAAGTCACGAACATCTTTTCCAAAAAAATACTTGCCAATCCACACTGCGGTAGGAATAGCACCTATCAAGTACGCAAGCAAACTTGCTAAAATAATATACAAAATATTCATTTATAAGGCGGGTTTTTTAAATTTTTCTTAAAAAAATATTTAAAACTAATACTTTTTTTAACAAGCAAAGTTAATATTTATTTTAATTATTTTGCAATAAAATTATTTAAAAGTGCAAAAAAAATTGCCCCCAGCCCCAAAGGGTGTAAAACAGTATTCAATAATTAATTTATTTTTATGTATTATATTAATTCTCCTTTTGGGGGTTAGGGCTTTATTTATCACACACTCCATCCATCATTTGCGTAGCTTTTTGGTGTCCAAGTGATTGGGCTTGTTTCCATGCTTTACAAGCCAAATCATAATTTGCCAAAGCGTGGTGCGCTCCACCAAGTCCAAAAAAAGCGTCTGCAGATTTTTTATTCATTTGGGTAGCTTTTTCAAAATAACTCAAAGCGTCTTTGTATGCTCTTTTTTCTAAGGCGTTATTCCCTGCTTGTAAAAATTCTTCAAACGTTTTGGGTTTGGGTTGTTTATCTGTATTTTTTTGCTCAGTTTCTACTTTTTTATTTTCGGGCACAATGGTATTTTTGATGCCACAATATTTTTCAAGGTAAATTGCGGTTTCAGTATCACCCAATTTTTGGGCTTGTATCCATGCTTTGCAAGCCTCTTCTTTTTTGTTTTGGGCGAGACATATCAAACCCAGTAATTGATATGATTTGGGCGATTGTGGATTGAGTTGCATAGCAATTTTAAGGTCTTTTTCAGCTTCTTTGATTTTTCTTTGTCCTACAAATAATGCACCTCTGCTATTGTATGCTTCTGCTTCTTTGGGATTGAGTATGATTGCGTTGTTGAAATATTGAATAGCTTGGTCATATTCGCCCAATAAGTAGTATACACTACCAAGATTATGGTATGCAGGGGCAAAATTTTTGTCATTTATGATGGCTTGATTATACAACTCTATGGCTTTGGTATAATCTTGTTGGCGAAATGCGTTATTACCTTGTTTGTATAATTCTTGTGTAGATTGGCTATATATTTTTTTGGGTAAAAAAAAGGCAATAACACATAAAAACACAGAAAGATAAATAAATTGAAAGAAGTAAGATTGAAAAAATTTCATAAATTTAAAAAAAAGTATCTATTTAGGTTAGATTTAAAATATCCGTTTTTAGGCGAACTTTTCAAAAGATTTAAATTTTTGGAAAGTTCATAATTACAATCAAAAATAATAACACACAAACATAAAACAAGCTCAAAAGGATAAACACAAAAAAGTATTCGTAAGTATAATTTTTGAAAGATTTTGGCGATATAAATGAATAAATTAAAAAATTGTGCCAAAAATTTGCCAAAATTATGCAACAAAAAAAATATATGTAGTATTTTTTTTGTTATTTTGCAAGATTTTCAAAAGTAGCTTCTTAACCTCCAAAGGGAATAAACAACTTTGAGCTAAAAAACCAATTACTGAAAAAACTGATAACTGAAAAAACTGATAACTTAATATTATTATGGAATTGCAAAAAAATAATATCTTTTTCCTTTATTATTTGTATTTATTTTGTTTCATTTTGTTTTCTTGCCAAAAAAACGAAAATAATACACAAGAAGCAAATATCGCAGAAAATAAGACACAAAAAACCTTTATCACACTCACAGGAGAAGTACAACCTGCACAAAAAGGGTGGGTAAAAGTAGAAAAATTTAATGAAAATGCGTTTTCTTTGGTAGATTCTGTGGAACTCAAAGGTACAAAATTTGATGTAAAAATGGAAGTAACCAAAGAATCTGAATTTTATAAAATAACGCTTTTGGGCAAAAGACAAATTCCTTTGGTCTTAAATGAAAACGATAAAAATGTAAAAATATCAGTAGATGCCAATTCGCCTTCTTTGGATTATAGCATAAAAGGGTCGCCAGATTCTCAAAATTACCAAAAATTAAATGGTATGCTGGATAAAATTTCCAAAGAAAAACAACGTTTAGGCGATGAATTTAACAATGCACAAGGCAAACCTGCGGAAATGGAACGCATTGAAGAAGAATTTTATGATATGCAACGTAAAAGCATCATAGAAATCAAAAAATTTATCGCAGATGTGCGTCCCTCTATTGTGTGTATTGTGGCATCTAATACGCTTGTGCCTGAAGAAGAATTTGAGTTTTTGAAAAATCTTGCCCAAGATATTCAAAAGGCTCATCCAAATTCGCCTTATAGCCAAAAATTCAGTAATCAAGTGGCTAAAATGGAAGCCCAAATGCAAGAAAAATCACACGTTGCAGTTGGTAAAGTGGCTCCTGATATTGCATTGCCTACACCAGAAGGGGGTACGCTCAAAATATCAGATTTGAGAGGGAAATATGTATTATTAGATTTTTGGGCTTCTTGGTGCAGACCTTGTAGAGCAGAAAACCCAAAAGTTGTGCAACTTTATGCGCAATACAAACCCAAAGGATTGGAAATATTGGGTATTTCATTGGATAAAGATGATAAAGCATGGAAAAAAGCCATTGCAGACGACAATCTAACTTGGAAACACATTTCTGACCTGAAATTTTGGCAATCAGAAGCATCTCAATTATACAAAGTGCAGTCTATTCCTGCTACTTTTTTGTTGGACAAAGAAGGAAAAATTATTGCAAAAGACCTCAGAGGAAAAGCATTGCGTAATAAAATTAGTGAATTGTTGGATAAATAGAATTATAGTAGTCAGTTTTTCTATAAAAAGGCTTAACTGAAAAAACTAAAAAAACTGAAAAAATTACTTTGAAACCTCTCAACGAATTAGACAAAACAGTAGCCCCTACACAAGCTACGGATTTATTGGCAGACTTAGATATTCCCAAAATACTTGGCATACTTTGGCGTAGCCTTATTTGGATTTTCATTATCAATGCCATTGCCATAAGTCTTGCATGGTTATATCTGCGTTATACCAAACCTATTTACCAATCATTTTCAAGCATAAAACTTAGCATAAAAAACGAAAAAACGGTACAAACCTTACAAAATGTTTTGGGGCTTCCAGGTGGCGGTTCAGACCAAAATGTTTTGGGTGAAATTGCCTTTATGTCTTCCGAAGTAGTGATGCGTGATGTAGTCAGTCGGTTGAATATGCACATTAGTTATTATACCAAAGGCACTATTTTGGATTATGAAATATACCCCAATGCGTTTTTTAAGGTTGATGATGAAGAATTAAATGGTGGTTGTTTTGATAAACCTTTTTTTATTAAAGCCCTCAATGCAGAAGAATACGAATTGTCTTATACATTGCCTAATAATCAAACCATGAGGCAAAAAGAGAAATTTGGTAAAATGGTTAATGCGTTTGATTGTAAATTTAAAATAAATTTGGCAGAAAAATTTAACCCAAATTGGTTAAATGTTGTTTATTATTTTGTATTTAATAATCCAGGTGCAGGGATGGAATATTTGCTCGCAACCAAAAATTTGGAAATAGGCGAAGTAAATAAAGACGCAAAAATTATTGGTATTTCTTTTAAAGATGCGACACCTGCCAAAGCACAAGCGATAGTTGCCATGATTGACAGTGTGTATATTACCAAAAGTGTGGAGGAAAAAAGCAAATCTAACAAACAACAAATAGAGTTTCTAAGTGAACAATTACGCCAAACTACTGATTCACTACTCAAATACGAAAGACAATTACAAGGATTTTTCTTAGAAAATAAAACCAAAAATATAGACCAAAAACAAGATAAATCTGTTGGTATTTTGGAACAAATTTTTAAAGATAGGCAGATTTATTTGAACAAAATTGCGGTTTTTGAAGAATTACAAACACTTATGGACAAAGGTGATTCGCTCAAAGAATTTATGCCTTCTGTGCCATTGCTTCAAAGTGAATTTGTCGCAAAAGCTATTGCAGAATATCAACTTGCCCAACAAAACCTCAGAAAATTACGCATTGAAGAAATTGGCAACACAAAACGCATGAAAGCCTATCAAGCAGATATGCAAATTGCCATTAAAAATCTTGCAGAATATATCATTGGTGCAAAAAGGCTTTTGTATGAAGATATTAGGAAAATCAACGAAAGATATGCACAAGTAGAAAGTGAACTCTTAGGCTTGCCCCCAAAAGGCAGAGAATATGCACGTATGCAACGAAATTATGACCGTATGGAAGGTATTTATAACAATATCATCAACAAACTTACGGAGATGCGTATCGTTTCTGCAGGTATTGTGCCAGAGGCATTGATATTATCGCCTGCCAACAAACCAGTTATTCCAATAGCACCACGCAAGTTGATTATTTATCTTATAGCAGGCAGTATTGGTCTTGTATTGAGTGTGGTATTGGTGGTAGTGCGTTATTTGTTGGACAATATTGTGATGACACAAGGAGATGTAGAAAAAATTGTAAAAGCCTCTATTTTGGGGGGTATTCCTGAATACAACAAAGAAAAAATGGATTTTACACGAATGGTTGTGCATAAAAACCCAAAATCTTCGCTCAATGAATCTATCAGGGCTATTCGTACCAATTTAGAATTTATGTTGCCTGTTGGAAAAAGGCTTATGGAAGGCGAAACTACATTATTATCAGTTACTTCCACGATAAGCGGTGAGGGCAAAACCTTTGTTTCGTCCAATCTTGCGGGCATCATTGCGTCTATTGGAAAAAAAGTGGTATTGTTGGATTTTGATATGCGAAAACCCAAAATGCACATGGCTTTTGGTTTGGAAAATACAAGAGGTGTAAGTAATATTTTATTGGGCAAAAAAACGTACCAAGAATGTTTGCACCAAAACCCTGATATTAAATCACTTTATATTATTACTGCAGGTGATATTCCGCCAAACCCTTCGGAACTTATTTTGAGAGATACCTTTGATAAACTTATCTCTGATTTGCGTAAAGAGTTTGATGTGATAATGATTGATACGCCTCCTGTGGGATTGGTTACAGATGGAATTTTGATTATGCAAAAAGTAGATTTGCCTATTTATGTGGTGCGTGCTGGTTACTCACGCATACCTTTTTTGTATAATATCAATAGACTTCTGTATGAACATGATTTCAAAAATCTAAGTGTGGTACTCAATGCTGTAAAACGTGTAAGAGGTGGTTATGGCGGTTATGGAGGCTATGGTGGATATTATGGCGGTTATTATGGTGGATATTATGGCAAAGACAGTGGCGGAGGGTATTATGTAGAAGATAACGAAAAAACGGAAAATCAACAAGGAAATGGTTTTTTTGGTTGGATTTTAGAAAAATTATCTTTTGGAAAAAAAGAAAACAGTAGAAAAAAAGAGGATAAAAATGACAAAAAAGATATTTGATAATTTATCATATCTTAAAATAATAATACCACAATTATATCGTTTTTATTCTAATAAATTTATTACAAAAAACAAAAACAAAGATTTTGCAAAATTTCGTTTTGTAAAAAATTAGATTTGCCTTTTTATTTCAAAGGTTTTTATACAAATTTTTTAAGAGTATTTTTTTAAAAAATAAAAACTGTAACAAAAACCTCTTTTTTAGCGTAAATAAATTATTAAAACAACCTTCAAAAAATATAAAAATATGCGTAATATTATTTTTTACTTCTGTTTGGGTGCTTTGGCATTGAGCAATGCTTCTTGTAGCAAAAAAGCACTCTGCCCTGCATATATGGAGCCACAAAAAGGCACACTCAGTATGCAAGACAAAAAAATGAGTGCTGACGAAATACGTGCAGAAAGCAAAAAATTGCTTGACGCACAAGATAGTTATATCACTGTGAAAAGAGACCCACGCACAGGACTTGTAGTAGGCAAAAGACGTGTAAAGAAAAATAAAAATAATACCAGCACGGACAAAAATTTTAGCACTGACCCACGTACCCTCAAAGGTGTAAAAGGTGGAAACTAAAAACCAAATAAAATTTTAATGATTTTTTTGGAATATTGCATAAAAACCTAACAAAATGAAAAAAAATATCATACTTTCTGCCCATATTTTCACAATTTTTTTGTGCCTGATATTTGTGTCCAATTCATTCGCACAAATGACACCACAAGAAAAAAGACAAAATATTCAGAAAAAAAAACGAGACAAAGCAAACGACAAAGGTGCAGGGTATTCTGGCACTTTTAAAGATAAAAATAAAGACGGAAACGGAAAAAATGACCAAAAAAGGAACCAAGCACAAGGCAAAATTAGAGTTGATAAATCAAAACAACTTGATAAACAAAATGCAGGCAAAGAACGCTCAGGCACATCTGGCGAAATACGTGTAAATCCAAATGCTGAACGAAACCGCAGAAATAAAGACAAAGAAGGAAGCGACTTTGGCGGTGATAAAAAATATCAAAGCAGTAGCGAAAAATACACCAACAGCGAATCACAACGTGCCAATCATGCAGGAAAACTTTCTCGCAAAAAAATTAAAACAGATATACAAAATAACCGAAATGACGACAAAGGAAGTGCAGATTTTAACGGAAAAGAAACATACAAAAGCAATAACGAAAAATACGCCAACAGCGAATCACAACGTGCCAATCATGCAGGAAAACTCTCTCGTAATAAATTGGAGAAAAAAATCCAAAATAACAGAGGTGCTGACAAAGAAAGAGGCGATTTCTCAGGTAATATTATCGTAAATCCTAATGAAAAACGTGACACACGCAACAAAGACAAAGAACGTAACGACTTCAACGGAAACAACATCTACAAAAGTAAAGACGAAAAATACAAAGCAAAAGAAAACGACAAAGCAAACTTTACAGGCACAGGCAAAAACGAAATATCTGTTAGAAAATTAGAAAATTTCCGACAAGATATGCGCAACAAAGACAAAGAAATGGCTGACCGTACAGGCGATTTTGTATTCAAAAGTAAAGACGAAAAATACAAAGCAAAAGAAAACGACAAAGCTAATTTTACGGGTGCAGGCAAAAATCAAATATCTATCCGAAAATTAGAAAATTTTCGCCAAGATATGCGTAACAAAGACAAAGAAATGGCTGATCATACAGGCGATTTTGTATTCAAAAGTAAAGACGAAAAATACAAAGCAAAAGAAAACGACAAAGCAAACTTTACAGGTACAGGCAAAAATCAAATATCTATCCGAAAATTGAAAAATTTTCAACGAGATATGCGAAACAAAGACAAAGAAATGTCCAACTTTACAGGCGATTTTGTATTCAAAAGCAAAGATGAAAAATATGAGAAGAAAGAAAATGATAAAGCAAACTTTACAGGTACAGGCAAAAATCAAATATCTATCCGAAAATTGAAAAATTTTCAACGAGATATGCGCAACAAAGACAAAGAAATGTCCAACTTTACAGGCGATTTTATTTTTAGAACAAAAGATGAAAAATACGAAAGCAAAGAAAATACGAAAGCAAACTTCACAGGTAAACAAAAATATTCTGTGTCTAAAATCAAAGACTTCAACCGAAGAATGAGAAACAAAGACAAAGAAATGTCGGAATATACAGGACTTTTTCGCTATGTGGACAAACGCAAAGAATACAAACGTAAAAATGACAAATATTCGGATTTTGTGGGTGGAAAAAACGCTTTCCGTATTCCCCCAAAACCAAAAGGACAGTTTAGTAATCCTGTAAGACGTATCAACCGCAACAACGTAGCCACTTATAGCAACCAACGTTTTCGCACTGGGCGTTATGTACGCAATTCGGAACTTGCACAATACCAAAAAGACCAATTACGAAAAAAGAAATTTAATAGAGATAAAGGTGAAGTAGCTTTCATGACAAAAGGCGAACTCAAAAGTAAACAAACAGGCGAAAAAGTACAATTTAGAAACAGCTCACGTGAAACATTGGACGAAGTGAAAAAGAAAAATAAAGCCCTCAGAAAAGAAATGAAACAAAAAGAAGAAGAAAGAAAACGACAAAAAGAAAACCCAAACCCTGAAAATAAAGGCGGAGAAGGCGAAAAGAAATTTTAATAATATAGCTCCCTAACCACCCAAAGGGAATTAATACAAAAAAAATGGTCTTATCCCTATTTGTTCCCAAAAAATGCCAAGTTTTATAACTTGGCATTTTTGTTTGAAAAAAATCACAGAAAAATTGAAAAAAAAAGCATATAAATTGCCCAAATAATCTTTATATTTGCTTTTGTTTATTGTGCTTTTATTTCCCTGCTTTTGTTCATTATTCTTTTCTCAAAAATGAATTTAAAAAAAAAACTACAAAAAATTGCTTATCAACAACCAAATAAAATATTGTTTTCATTGTTTTTTTTGCTTTTGATTTCTCTTTTTTCGCCCTTATCATTTGCCCAAAATGCCCCAAAATATAGCAATGAATTTTTGGCAATAGGTTCAGGCGCAAGAGGATTGGCAATGGGCAACGCCCAAACCGCTATCGTCAATGATGCCACCGCAGGATATTGGAATCCTGCAGGTTTGCTCCAAATCAAAAAACGCTATGAAATTGCGCTTATGCACTCTGAACAATATGGAGGCGTTGCCAAATATGATTTTGCGTCATTTGCTACGCCTGTGGATAGCAATAGCCATATTGGATTGTCAGTAATACGTTTTGGGGTAGATGATATTCCTGATACACGCTTTTTGTATGATGCTAATGGCAACATCAATTACAACAATGTAAAGTTTTTTAGTTCTGCGGATTATGCGTTTTTGGTGTCTTATGCCCGCAAAATCACGCAAATAAAAGGGCTTTCTGCTGGTACAAATTTTAAAGTGATTTATAGAAATGCAGGCAACTTTGCTAATGCTTTTGGTTTTGGGTTAGATGCAGGTTTGCAGTATGAACGCAAAAGTTGGAAATTTGGGCTAATGCTTAAAGACATTACAGGTACATTTAATAGTTGGACACACAATTCAAGTCTTATTTATGATGTATATACACAAACAGGCAATGTGATTCCCAAAAATACCTTAGAAATTACCCTTCCACGTGCTATTTTGGGTGTTGGTAAATATTGGGTTTTCAATAAAACATGGGATTTATTGGCAACTGCTGATTTTGTGAATACTTTTGATGGCAATCGTAATACCATTATTTCTGGCAATCCCGTATCTTTAGACCCAGTCATGGGCATGGAATTGGGTTATGACAAACTCGTATATGTGCGTTCAGGATTGAACAACGCCCAAAGAATCAAAAATTTTGATGGTTCTACCTCTACACAAGCCCAAATAAATTTTGGTATTGGCATCAAAATCAAAAATTTTACCATTGATTATGCCCTCACACGCAACCAAACGGATAAAACAACTTCCGCCTTATATTCAAATATTTTTTCTGTAAAAATTTCGTTTGATGGTGAAAAAAGACAAGATTTAGAAGAATAAGCGTGTTATTCTACTACTAAAACTCATACAACATATATGTACTACCGAAATATCATATAAATCAAAAAAAATACGAATGGAAAAACTTGATACAATAAAAAAATGGTTAGAAAATGCAAGTCCTGTCGTAATAAATACAGGTGCTGGAATGGGTGTGGATTCAGGATTGGCAGATTATCGGGGTGATGGCGGACAATGGGGGCAGGTGGAAAGTGATACAGAACAAAGTATTTTTGAGGTTGTAAATCCACAAGCTTTTATTGAAAATCCTGCATACAGTTGGCGTTTATTTGGGCAAAGAATAAAAGAATATGCTGAAACAAAACCACACAATGGTTTTGCAATTCTAAGGAATTGGATAACAAATTATAATTTGGATTATTTTTGTTTGACATCAAATATTGATGGTCATTTTCAAAAATCAGGTTTTGATGAAGAAAAAATAAGAGAACTGCATGGAACATTGGCTTATTTTCAAAGCTCGCAACCTGACATAACCCAAGAAATTTGGAAAAATGAACAAAGTGGTGATGAAATATTAGAAAATGTAAAAAATGGCATTTTTCCAACTTGCCCCAATAATGGAATAAAGGCAAGACCAAATGTTTATATGTTTAGGGATAATACCTATATAAATACAAGGTCAAAAGAACAAGAAAATAAGTTTCAAAACTTTTTAGTACAAAATAAAGGCAAAAATATACTTGTTTTTGAAATTGGTTCGGGACCTCATGTGCAAACAGTAAGAATAAAAACCAGAATGTTGAAAACACAATACAATGCTAATATTGTCCGTATAAATCCAAAAGATTTCACTGTGAAAGCCCCACATATTGGCATAGCAAAAGGGGCATTAGAAGCATTGACAGAAATAGACAATTATTTAAAAAATAGTTAATAAAACATCAAAATTATCAATAAATATTAGTTTGGATAATAAACTATTTTACGAATTTCCACAAAAAAAGCTGTTTCCTTTGCAGAGAACAGCTTTTTTTTGTGACGAAAAAAAATTATATTGAAAAAAAATGTACTGAAATAATTATTTCGTTTCTTCAGTAATTTTCATACCTTGCACGTATGTAGCATGAATTACTTCATGGCGACGTTTTACAGATTTTTTTTCAAAATAACCACGTCTACGAACTTCTTTGAGTACGCCTGTACGTTCAAATTTTTTCTTAAAACGTTTGATGGCTTTATCAAGAGGTTCGTTATCTTTTAATTGGATAAAAAGCATGTTGTATAAATTTAGGGTTTTATTCTTAGAATTTTTATGAAATGCAAAATTGTATTTTTTTTTTCATTTATCCAAAAAAACATAAAAATTTTTAGAAAAAGTCTTTAATTTTGCATACTATTTTTTATTTTAGCTTTACTTATGCCTTTCTTGTTGCCCACATTTCACATATTATATGCAATCTGTTGCATTACACACATCACATTATAAATAATAACAAATCATTACATGGAAAATAAACATATTACCTTAAATAGAATCCTTGATATTACATTGATTGTGCTTATAGGTCTTATTGCATTAAATTATGTGGTAAATTTTAACCCAAAAAATTATTTAGATGAGATTATGTCCATGATGTATGTGTTGTTTATGATGGGGCTTCGCATATTTTTGTATTATATGGTGGTCAAACCAATTGAACAACTGTATATACTTACAAATTGCATTGTAAAAAATGAAGAGTTTACACAGGAAATTTATATAAATAATAATGCAGAAATTGGGAAAATTAGCCACACAGTTCTAAATATTGCTGAGGATATCAAACAAGTACAAAAAGTAGTATATGCGTTGGAGAGAGGCGATTACAACGAGGTAATTCCTGCAGAACAGCAAGCCCGCAACCCCCTTGTAAGGTCGCTTGCGGTAACACAAAACCGTTTGTATGAAAATATTGAACAAGAAAAATTGCAAAAATGGGCAACAATAGGGCTTACACGTTTTATTGAGCTTTTGAGGAATGACTACGAAAATGTAAAAACGCTTGCAGATAGCCTTTTGTCGCAATTTGTAGAATATATGGAGGCAAATCAAGGCGGTTTTTTTGTTTTAAATGGCGATAATTATGCGGGATTTTATGATGATAATACCATTGCTGATGAACGCAATGAAAATATATACTTAGAATTGGTTGCGTCTTATGCGTTTCACCGTAAAAAATTCGTTACTAAACGTGTAGAATTAGATGAAGGTTTGATAGGACGTGTTTTTCAAGAAAAACATCTTTTATATTTAGATGAAATTCCTGCGGATTACTTGCATTTTACGTCTGGATTGGGTGATGCACCGCCAAAATATTTATTGATTTTGCCTTTAAAATTGCAACAAAAAATAGAAGGTGTGATTGAAATTGCTTCTTTTTCGCCAATTCCATTATATAAAATTGAATTTGCTGAACGTGTTTGCGAAATTATCGTAAATACTATTATTTCTAATAAAAATAATCAACGCATCAAAACTACACTTCAAACCGCAAGACAAAAAGAAGAAAACCTCAAAAATCAAGAAAAAGAACTCATGCAACAAGTAAAAAGTTTTTTTGGGGAAAATGATAAACTCAAACAAGAAATACTTGAACTCAAACAACAACTTGAACGATATAGATTAGATAGTTTTGTGTAGAAAATATGTATTAATGCCAAATTTTGCGTTTAATGACGAATTAAATACTATTTACTAAATTTTAAAAAAATAAATAAAAATGCTGATAACAAAAAAAATTAAATATCTATTTACAAGCGTTTTCTTATGTGGCTCTTTGGCGTTGCAAGCACAAACCAAACAAGATTCACTCATTCAAAAACTTAGTAAAGACCTTGCAGAGATGCAACAAAAATATCTCACGCTCAACGAACTACCCAGAAAAGTAGAAGAAGTGAACAAAAACGTGGAAACAAATAGCTCACGTACATTGGGCATAGAAAATAAAATTAAGTCAGTAGAAAATTTGGCAGAAAATACCAACGAAAGGTTTAATAAACTCGCAGTTGATGAAGTAAAAACCAAAGAAAATTTGCACAGAAATAACTACGATTCTTTTGTTTATACCGCTGAATTTATTGACCAAGTGCAACTTGCAATTATTACTTTTGATGCCAATAACTCCCAAATGAGTTATTTTAATACCATCGCAGACCTCAACAACCCTCAAAGTGGTACATTGGGTTTCAAACTTGATGAAATCGTAGCAGGGCTTATCAGGGACAAACTCATGAGCAAAGCACGTGATAAAAGTGCATTCAACAAAGCAATGGAATTTACGAAAACCATGATAACCGCTCCATTAGTGCAAAACTCTGCGGTAGGCAATATTATCAGGACGATTACTACCACAGTACCAGGTGTCAATACACTTACCTCAGTATTTGGGTTGATTGCCAACCTTGTGATGACAGACAAAGGGCTAAAAGCAGAGGATTTGAAGGCTTTTTCTGATGAACTCAAAAAATATATTACACACTACGAAGCACTTGCCAAAGTAAACCAAGAATTGGAGTACAACCTCAATAATCTTAGAATAAAAACCGCTTCTTTGCGTAGTCTTGCGACTAATTTTGCCCGAGAAAACGCAGTAGATTTGTATCGTAGCGACCCTACTTACAATGTAAATGAAATTAATAAAATGGAACTTACAGAATTGTTGGACAAACATTTTAATAGTAGGCACGTAGAAGATTATTTTAAAAGACAAGAACAAAAATATAGACATGATTATAAACAACTTGCAGAAAAATTCCCTTTTTCTTCTGTAGGGCGTACCAAAGTATCTTTTATTCGTGATGAATTAGAAAAAATTTATAGCGAACAACTTACTACCTATCAAAGCTATCAACAAAGCATTACCGCTATTCTCAAAAATGCTTCCACCATTTCAAAAAATCCCGAAGATGTAACCAATACATTGAAACGTTTGGAAGGTAACTTTAATGAAATGATTTCTAATTATCAAAAACAAATCAAACTTGAAAGAGTGCGTTCTACTGCCAATCAAGTGCCAAGATATTAGAAACCACCTAAAAAGTTAAGACACAAAAAATGCTTTTATTTACTTTTTATTTGTATTTTTTTGGCTATTAAAATTTGCGTGTCTAAATTTACAGACTAAAAAAATATTTTTAAATAAAAATTAAACCCAAAAAAATTAAACCCAAAAAAATAAAATAATATGTTAGTAGAAGTGCTTAAATCCAAAATCCATCGTGTGCGTGTTACACAAGCAGAATTGCATTATGTAGGAAGTGTAACGATTGATGAGACGTTGATGGAACAAGCGGATTTTTTTGAAGGACTTAAAGTCCAAATTGTAAATATCAACAATGGCGAAAGGTTTGAAACCTATGTGCTTAAAGGCGAAAGAAATTCGGGTATGATTTGCCTCAATGGTCCTGCTGCACGCAAAGTACAACTCGGAGATGTGATTATTATTTGGGCGTATGGCATCATGGAAGAAGCTGAAGCACGCCAATATAAACCAAAATTGGTGTTTGTAGATGAAAATAATAAATCTGTTTAATAACTAAGTTGTCAGTTTTTCAGTTTTTTAGCATAATTGATAAATATTTTGTATAATTATTTGGAATTATCAAAATATTTTACTTTTTTTGCTAAAAATAAAAGATTTTTTTATATAAATATCAAACTTCCCAAAAGTTCATAACTTTTGGGAAGTTTAGCATTAGCCAATATTTATTATAATTATAAAAAAATAAAAATTTACTTACTACTATACATCTTTTTGGAATTTAAAAAAAACCTTTGAAACGCTTTAAACGTAATATTTGTAATAATATTTTTCAAAAAATTGGGTCTCTACCGTAATTTACAGAAGTCTGACCTTGGTTTTTTGGAAAATTACAAACAGAAAACAACGTTAAACGCAATATTTGCTTTAATTTTTCAAAGGAAAGTATTATTTTTCAGTAAAAAACATTAATAAAAAACATTAATAAAAAGCATTTTTCCTGCATTTTGAATATGTTTTTTAGAAATATTTATAGTAGTGAGCCTAATTCCTAATTCTTAATTCCTAATTTTCCATGTTTAGTCAAGCAGAAATATCAAAAATCCTTTTTTTGGATATAGAAACCGTAAGGGGGCATGATACCTTCGATGAACTTTCGGAAGGCATGCAAAAAATGTGGAAACACAAATCTAATAGTATCAAAGTAGAAAACCCAGAACAGGACAATCCTACTTATAAATATCACGACAGAGCAGGTATATTTGCAGAATTTGGACGTGTGTGTTGTATAAGTTTTGGCTTTGCATATTTTCAAGATGGTGTTACAAAACTCAAAGTAAAATCCTTTTTTGGAGAAGATGAACGCCAAATTTTGGTGGATTTTGCCAATCTTTTAGACCAAAAATTCACAGATTGGCGACTCGCAGCACACAATGGCAAAGAGTTTGATTTTCCGTATTTGTGCAGACGCATGATGATTCACCAAATTCCGTTGCCTCGCCTTTTACAAGTGCAAAATAAAAAACCTTGGGAAATCACACATTTGGACACGATGGAACTTTGGCGTTTTGGGGATTACAAAAACTTTACAAAATTGGAACTTCTTTGTCAGCTTTTTGGTGTGCCTACACCCAAAGATGACATAGATGGTAGTCAAGTAGGACATGTTTTTTGGGTGGATAAAGACCCAGAACGCATAGCACGTTATTGTGAGAAAGACGTTGTAGCTACAATCCAAGTTTTTCTAAAATTTTGTTTTCGTGATATTGTGCCACAAGAACACATTGACACAAGTCTCGCAAAAGTGGAAATGGAATAAAAAAAAGTTATCAATTTTTCTGTTGTCAATTTTTTCTGTTGTCAGTAACTAATTTAATGGTGCGGGCTACCTATGTGTTTGGAACTTCTAAGCACTTGTGTCGTACAGAAATATGTGTTTAAAAGCCCAAAATACAGATATACTGACTTAGAAGCCAGCACGATTTACCTTTAAAAATAAGTAATTGTTTTTTTTAAAAAAAAACAATTACTTATTTTATCGTTTTCTGTGTCAAAAATATAAATTTATAAAAACTGGTAACTTGGAAACTGATAACTGACAACTTGGGTTATTTTAGCCTATTTTTATGTGTTTTTTTAATAATTTTTAATATTTTTGTAAAAATAAAAAAATGTTGGTTCAATATAAAAAAGCGAAACACACACAAAACATATTAAAATATTATGCTTTCTCCCGAAATACAATCTAAAGTCAATACATGGCTTTCAGTCTCTTACAGCGTAGAAACGCACCAAGAAATCCAAAAACTCCTTGATAATCAATCATTTACAGAACTTACAGACGCATTTTACAAAGATTTAGAATTTGGTACAGGTGGTTTGCGTGGCATTATGGGTGTAGGGAGCAACCGCATGAACAAATACACAATAGGCAGCGCTACACAAGGTTTTGCTACTTATTTGAAAAAATCGTTTCCCAACGAAAAAATCAAAGTAGCTATTGCTTACGACAGCAGAAACAATAGCCCATATTTTGCACAACTTACCGCAGATATTTTTTCTGCCAATGGTATTGTAGCTTATCTTACAACTGATTTGCGTCCTACGCCTTTTTTATCGTTTGCCATTAGGGAATTGGGTTGTCATGGGGGAGTAGTGGTGACTGCTTCACACAACCCAAGAGAATACAATGGTTATAAAGTATATTGGAATGATGGCAGTCAGGTAGTAACGCCCCACGACAAAAATATCATCGCAGAAGTACAAAATACACAAGTAAAAGATATTTTGTTTACCCCAAATCCAGCGAATATTATTCCGATTTCAGAAGATATTGAACAAAAATATTTGCAAGCAGTCAAATCACTTTCGCTTGATGCTGGTATGCTCGCAAGGCAAAAAAATCTTAAAATTGTTTATACGCCTATTCATGGCTCAGGCATTACGCTTGTACCAAAAGCACTTGCCAATTTAGGTTTTGATAATGTAACCATTGTAGCAGAACAATCTGTACCAAATGGCGATTTTCCTACGGTAGTGTATCCCAATCCCGAAGAAGCAGAGGCAATGTCGCTTGGACTTTCAGAAGCAAGGCGTATAGATGCAGATTTGTTGATGGGTACCGACCCTGATGCTGATAGGGTGGGCATTGCAGTTAAAAACCACCATAACGAGTGGCAACTACTCAATGGCAACCAAACTGCAGTATTAATGGTGCATTATTTGTTGGAAGGTTGGCAAAAAAATGGCAAACTCAAAGGCAAAGAATATATTGCCAAAACGATTGTTACCACATATTTATTGAATGATATTGCAAAAGGTTTTAATGTCAAGTGTTATGATACTTTGACAGGGTTTAAATATATTGCAGAATTATTAAGAAATTTTGCAGGTGAGCAAATATATATTGGTGGTGGAGAGGAAAGTTATGGTTTTTTGGCAGGCGATTTTGTGCGTGATAAAGACGCAGTTTCAGCGTGTGCAATTATTGCAGAAATGACCGCAAGCGCAAAAGACAAAGGCAAAACGTTGTTTGAAGAATTATTGGATATTTATGTAAAATATGGTTTTTATTGGGAACATTTGGTTTCTATCACCAAAAAAGGCAAAACAGGTGCAGAAGAAATAAAAGCCATGATGGAAGAATATCGCCAAAATCCACCACTTACATTGGGCGGAAGTACTGTAGTGTGTATGTGTGATTATGAAAGGTTGGTAGAAGAAAATTTTATAGAAGGCTCTGAAACCAAACTTGATTTTGAAAAATCAAATGTTCTGCAATTTTTTACTGCTGATGGCGCTGTGATTTCTGCACGTCCATCAGGTACAGAACCCAAGATAAAATTTTATTTTAGTGTAAAATCTGAACTCCAAAAAACACAAGATTTTGACGCAACAATTCCATCAGTTAAAGAAAAAATTGCCCAAATGGTAAAAGATTTAGGGTTATAGCCCTTAACCCCAAAGGGAACTAACAGCCTTTTATTGTATTATTTTTTATTCATTTTTAGTTTTGCCCTTTTTTATTTTACTCCCTCTTTGGGGCTGGAGGGCTTTTTTTTTATGAACCTCGACATTGAAACTTATTTAGCACAAAACCAAGCAAAAGCAGACAAATACATGCAGTTTTTTGTTGTGTTGTTTTTTGTGTTTGGGGTAGCGATTGCGCCTATTTACCAAACGTGGTTATTTGCGTTGGGCATAGGCAGTATAAATATGATTTTGTTTTTTGTAGCTACTTTTTTGCTCAAAAATAAATATTTTGGGCGTATGATAGTAAGTGCAATTTTTGCCTTGTATATGCTTCAATTTATTGGGCAAATGCATGGCATGGCAGAGTTACATTTTTTCTTCTTTATCAATATTGCAATTTTAATTGGATACCAAGATTGGCGTTTGATGATTCCTTACACAATTATTGCGGTAGGACATCACAGCGTATTTTTTGCTTTGCAAATCCAAGGTATAGACGGTTTAGGGACATACTTTATCAATTATACTAAGGTTACATATGTTACGCTGATATTTCATTTTGGGCTTGCGATTTTGATGGCAGTTGTGTGTGGGTTGTGGGCTTTATTGTTTAGAAATGCGTCATATCAAATAGTTGTGATGGGCAGAAAACTTCAACAACAAAATAACAATATGCAAGAAAATATACAAGACAATATGGATTTTTTGTTGGCAATTTCAAGAGGTGATTTTTCTAAAGAATTAAACCCAAAAACAGATATAGATTATGCGTTGCTCAAAACAAAAAATATATTAGAAGAAGCCTCTCAACAAGCTAAAATAGAAAATGCACGCACAAAAAGGCTTTTGAAAATCAGTGAAGCATTACGCAATCACCACGATGTTAGTTCATTGGGTAAATCTGTTGTGCATAGCTTACTCAATTCTTTTTCGTTTGTTTGTATATCTATTTATCAATTTAAGAAAAACGAAAATATAGAAATAGAAGAAGAAAATTCTTTTTTGAAACATGGTACGTTGCACCTTATCGCACAACAAGGCTGTGCTAAAAATATACCAGAAATGGTATTTGTAGGCGAAGGGCTTTTGGGTGAAGTAGCTTTACATCAAAAAATGTATTATTTGAATGTCGCTCAAGAAAATTCCAACATTTTGCAATCAGGAATAGGACAGACAAAATCGCCTCATACATTGATAATGCCTATGTGTGTCAATGAAAATCTTGTGGCTGTCATGTCTATATCATCTTTTAAAACTATTTCTGAAAACGACATCACGTTTCTCCAAGAAATGTCTGAAAGTATTGCAAGGGCTATTGTAGCAGTAGAAACGCTCAACCAAAACGAAAAACTACTACTTGAATCCCAAAATATTACCCAAGAACTGCTTACTACTGAAGAAGAATTACGCCAAAACTTGGAAGAAGTAAATGCTATGCGTGATACAATGGAAGATGTTACGTTTGAACTCACGCTAAAATTACAAGACAAAGACCAAAAAATCAAAAACTTAGAAAATCAAGTAAAAACGCTTATGGAAGTAAAATCTTAAATTTTGATGTTGGATTATGGATTATAAATTATGGGTTATTAAAGACGTTTTTCATTAATGATAATGATGCGGGTTGGAGTCTGTACCTACGTATTTTGTGCTTCTAAGCCCTGTGTTGTACAGAAACTTGGGCTTGAAAGTCCAAAATACAAGCATACTGGCTTGGAAACCAGCACGATTTACGTATAAACTTTAAATAAATTGATGTGTTTGATTAAATAATGCTTTTAAATTCATGTTTTTTCATTTTTTAAGAAAAAAAGCAATATTTTTGTAAAAAAAACAAATCTGCTATCAAAAACGAAATTGTTTTTAACAATATTTCTTTTAGGCTTACAAAGATTTTTTTTATAAAAACAAAAATTACACCATCAAAAATCATGAATATAGGGGATAAAGTACGCATGTTGCATGGCAACGAAGAAGGTGTTATTACACGTTTTTTGTCCAACAACCTTGTAGAAGTAGAAATAGAGGACGGTTTTCAAATTCCTGTACGTGCTTCTGAAATAGCAGTCGTATCACAAGAAGAAAATAAAGCATTTGGCAATGCACAAGAAGTAGCAAAAATCGTAAAAAATAAAGAACATACCAAAGATAATTTGCCCCAAGAAGCTATCGCAACCAAAGGTATTTATGCGGGTTTTTTGCCTATCAATGACCAAAAAAGTGCATTTTATTTGGTCAATAATTTGGATATGGATTTGACCTATACCATTGCACAAGAACAATCTATGCATATTGGAGGGCTTGGCGTAGGCGTACTCAAAGCACGACAAACGGTAAAGGTACACGAAGTTAGTATGACTACTTTGGAACATTGGGGAACATACATTTTTCAATTTTTGTATTATCATAGCACAAAATATCAAATTATTCCGCCTTTTATCAAAAAAATAAAATTTAAAGGCAGTAATTTTTATAAAAATCAAAAAACAATTCCAATTTTGGACAAAAAAGGCTATGCTTTTCAACTTGACCAAGACATTCCAACTGCTGTAAGCGTCATAAAAGCAGATAATATCCCTGAAATAGACACCGAAGCACTTGCTGCAGCAATGCTTCAAAGTCCAAACGAAAAAATTTTAACTAATAAAATCGTTTTACCAACACCCAAAATTATCAGCACACCGCCCAAAGAAGTGGATTTACATATTGAAACGCTTACACAGGATTATGCCAACATGAATAGTGCTGAAATGCTCCAACTTCAATTAAATACCTTTGAAAAACATCTTGAAAATGCTTATGCAAGTGGTATGCAAAGTCTTATTTTTATTCATGGTGTAGGAAATGGCAGACTTAGGCAAGAAATTCACAAAAAACTCAGTAAAACCTCTTTTATTAAGTTTTTTAAAGATGCCCGAAAAGAAAAATTTGGGTATGGGGCAACAGAAGTACAGTTTTAACGGATTTTAAATTAGGGATTTTTTAAGGTTACATTCTTGTTTTCATCTTAGATTTTGATGTTTTGACCTTTGACCTCATAATTTTGACCTTTAACCTCATAATAGCAGTTTTTAACCTAACAATGATTGATTTTTAACCTTTGACCTTTAATCTTTGACCTTTTTTATGCACATCAACATCATCAATCACTCCAATAATCCACTTCCACAATACGCCACTGATGGGGCTTCGGGCATGGATTTGAAGGCAAACCTTACCGAAAATCTGGTAATCAAGGCTGGCGAATGGGCATTAGTGCCTACAGGTATTCACATAAAAATCCCACAAGGTTATGAGGCACAAGTGCGTGCAAGAAGTGGTTTGGCACTCAAATATGGTATTGCGTTGCTCAATGGCATTGGCACAATAGACAGCGATTATATAGGCGAAATAAAAGTAATTTTGATAAATCACAGTAAAACGGATTTTGTGGTACAACACAGTGATAGAATTGCACAACTTATTATCGCAAAATATGAACATATTACTTGGCAACAAGTTATAGAATTGTCTGAAACCCAAAGGGGTGAGGGCGGTTTTGGGAGTACAGGCGTGTAAAAATAACGCAAGTTGTTAATTATCAGGTTTTAAGTTGTTAGCTTTTGTAAATTTGTTCAAAAAAAATAATTAAAAAAACATCATTTCTTTGAAGCGGTGTTTTTTTTTATTTATCTTTGGGAAGTATGTTTTTTAACACATTTTAAAATGTATTTTAAAATTCATTGTCAATTATAATTTATCAAGCACTTATAGGTTTTTTTATTTTATAGTATTACCTTTTTTAATAAACTTCTTTTAATTCATTTTTTATCAATGATATTATCTTTTATTTTTCGGATTTGTGTGTTTTTAATATTTTTAGGGTTTTCTAAAAGCATTGCACATGCACAAGATATAAAATATGACATAAAATATAATACAGATAGTTTGAAAAAAATAAACACCACAAAAATAGATGCAAATAACCTAATACAATATTATATCGCCTTATCAATAAGTTATTTTGATACAGACAACCAACAAGCGTATCAATATGCAAAGTTAGCCTTAGAAAAGAGTAATAATTTGCCTGAAAAAAATGGGTATAAAAAAAAAATACTACTTTACACAACCTACAATTTAGGAAGGTCTCTTACACATTTGGGTAGGAATCATGAAGCAATATTTTATTTGGAGAATGTATTAAATACGCTTATTACAGATAAAATAAAGGACGAATATTTGAATTTTATTGTATTGACACAGTTGGGAAAAGCTAATTTTTGGGTAGGGTATAAAGAATCTGCACTTAAATATTTTTTGCAAATATTAGAAAATTCAAGCGAAGAAAATACTAAAAATATCATAAGATATGGTATTTATCAATCTATTGCACGCATATATACAAGCCAAAAAGTATTTGACAAAGCACTCAAATATTTGCAAGAAGAAAAAAAATATTATGATAAATTAAAAATTGCTGAACCTGCCAATAGCAGTGAAATAGGCAATGTTTATTTTTATAAAAAAGAATATGAAACTGCCTATAAATGGTATGAAACTGCCTATGAATACCAAAAACAAGAAAATCAACGCAAAAAACAAGAAAATCAAAATGCACACGCATTGGGTTTTTTGATAGGAAATATGGGACTTGTGTCATTCAAACAAAAAAAATATGAAAAAGCATTGACACAATATGAACAAGCCTCTGCGTATTTCCAAAAATCCAAAAGCCAAAGAGATTACATAAATGCACAAAGTAATATTGCACAACTATATTATGAAAAAAAAGATTATCCACAAACCATAGGCATAGCCAAAAAAGTCCTGCAAGAAGCTATACAAATAAAAGATTATTTGCTTGTATTGGAAATAAACAATATATTGATTGGAATTTATAAAGAAACAGACCAAAAAGCTGAACTTTATTTTTATCAAAATCAAAAAGATTTGTATAGAGATACTTTGACTAAAATCAAACAAGAAAAAGAAATCTTAGCAATGGAACTTTATGACAAAAACAAACAAGAACAAAAACAGAATATTCTGCTCAAACAGTATAATGATAGGCTTTTTTATGGCGTTTTAGTGATAAGTATTGGCTTTTTTGCATTGATTTTTATTGGCTTTTTTGTACGAAAAAATTATATTTTGCAAAAAAAATTATTGATAGAAGAAAAAGCAAAAGCAATTATTGAGCAAGATTTATTAAAAAATAAAAATGAAATTTTACTATTTCAAGCCCAAGTTTCGGAAGAAGAAAAAGCTAAAAACGAATTGCAATTACAATACAATCAACTTGAACAAAAAATGTTGAAACAAAGGCTTGATGAGCAATCACGCACACTCGCAAGCCAATCTACGATGCTTTCCCAAAAAAATCAATGGCTTACTGATATAGAAATGCAACTCAAAAATCAATGGGATATGATGGCACTTGACCACCGTTTGCCTTTTAAAGAAGCATTTAAAGTGATTTTTGATGACATCAAAGCCAGTTTGGACGCTGATAATGATTGGCAACAGGCAAAAATTCACTTTGAGCAAGTACACCCCAATTTTTTTGAAAAATTGCAGGCAGATTATCCCAAAATTACCCAACATGATTTGCGTATGTGTGCGTATATTCGCATGAATATTCCAACAAAAGAAATGTCTAAAATGCTTCATGTTACCAATGAAAGCCTAAAAGTAGCATTTACTCGCATAAAAAAGAAATTAAATCTTGCAAAAGAACAGGATTTAAGGACTTTTTTAGCATCATTGGCGTAATATTTTACAAATTTTATATAACTTAAAATCATAAAATCAATAAAATCAAATGCAGTACTTTAAGTTTTTTTATGCTTATTTTTCTTATTTTTTAATCTATTTTTTATGTATATTTTCCCAAAAAATATACGCTCAAAATCCGATTGAACAAATTTTACGCCATAATCCGCAAGAATTTGGTTTTTTATGGGGATTAAATAATCAACTTTCGCAAGATTTTAGTATAGAGGTTTTATTTACGCAGATTACACCTCCTTTTCCTGCTGATGTATTGCCTAATAATGATTTTAATATTAATACAGGTGTTACGCCTGAACATATTTTGTACCCCAATTTTGATATGAAGACGCATTACTTTGCCCAAAATCCATTGCCTTATTTTAATCCTGCAAGTCTTGTTAAATTGCCTATTTCATTGTTGAGTTTAGAAAAAATACAAAAGATTTCAAATATAAAAAATCCAGACAAAAAAATAAATATACATACACGATTAGGCACAAAAAAATCATTGGATTGGCAAACTGAAAGCAATGCCAAAAATATCAGAGATACACTTCCGCCTACTTTGGCACGTTATATTGAAAAAATGATGCTCACAAGCGATAATGAAGCATATATACGTACTTTTGAGTTTTTGGGACAAGATGCTATACACGAATCTTTGCGTCAAAAAGGGTATGAAAAAACGAGAATTATTCGCAGGTTTTCATACAGAAATGCAGAAAATAAGGAAATAAATTGTGATACTTTGCAAAATCGTTACACCAATCCAATATATTTTTGCGACAGCTTGGGTAATATATTATATGAACAACAAATGCAATTTGCACAACAAAAATATTATCAAAATAATGCGTGGCAGTTGCCAGCACAGCTTACACCTTCCAATTATTTTAACCCAAATTATGAGAATTATATGCCTTTGCAAGAAGCACATCATTTGTTGGTTAATTTATTTTTGAAAGACCAAAAAAATCCACAATCCGCTCAAATAACGCCTTTTTATACAGATGCTCAATCACAATTTGACCTCAATTTGCAAAATGATACGTTTATCAAACGTAGTATGGGTGCGTATCCAGATGAAGGGAAATATTGGCGTTATGACCAAAATGTTTATTGGAAAACGTACAAAAAATATCTTTTCTATGGACGAAAAGGGGAGGGGCAACAAAAAATATTACCTAATGTGCGTATTTTTAATGTAGTAGGTTGGTGGGCTGGTTCTGTGGTAGATTGTGCGTATATTGTAGATTATGAAAACAAATTTTCGTTTTTTTTGTCTGCGGTTTTTACATTAACCAATTCGCATATTTCAGAAAATGATGGATATGAGCGTTTTGCATTTCCATTTTTAGAAAATTTGGGCAAAAAATTATACGCTTATGAAAAAGAACGTAGAAAAAATTTGCCCGAAAATTTACAACATTTATATTTTGATTTTTGGAGATAATTAGCCACTAACCCCCAAAAGGGAAAAATACCCAATTATTAGGGAATAAAAAATAATAAAGTAAAAGAAAAAATCATTTTAATTCAATAGTATTTTTGAATTTTAATTCTTAATTTCTAATTTCCCATTCCTAATTTTCTTACATTTCTGGCATCATAATATCAATAATCCTAAAACTTCCTTGTGGGCTGAGGTTTACCGCAGCAATCACAAGCCAATCAGTATTTGGTACGCCAATAATAAACTCAAAAATTGCTTCATTTTTTGCTTCGTCAAACCTTATAAATTGTGGATGTTTGATGATGGATTTTTCCAAAAAATCACGTTCAATTTTATTATTAAATAACTCTTTTTTAATAGTTTTTTTTGCAGTACCACGTCCATTTATTCTAAAAGCAATATCAGTTTGATAATTATGAGAAAGCAATATCACTTTTCTTTGCTGAATATCTGACATTTCTTGTGCTACAAGGCTGTCATTGGCAGAAGAAGTGGCATAATTTATCTCATAAATATTGTTTTGAACTTTGAAAAGTGTATCAGAACTCAAAATTTGGTTATCTAATGGGGCAAATTGGATTTTGGTTTGTGGGTCTTTTCTCAATTTTTCCAATAATTTTTGGACATTAGATTGTTTGGTGTTTTTTGGATTTTCTTTTGTTTTGGGTTCAATATCTTTATTTTTGGCACTTTTTTCGCCTTCTGATACAAGTTTTATGTTGTTATCATTATTGGTTTTGTTTGTATTATGGTTGGATTGTGAGTCAATATTGGATTTGCCCAAATGTTCGTTGGACATTTCTTTTTTTTCGGTATCATTTTGATGACAACTTGCTGTACATAATGCAAAAAATAAATAAGATATGTATACGCACACGCGCAAAAAAAGATGCAAATAAATATATAAATAATGAATTGTAGTAAATATGTTCATTGTGGGTGTTGCACACAAATTGGATAGGGGTTTTGTGGCGTGTTTTTCTTTATTTTTTGACTTTCTTATAAGACGCAAAAATAGTAAAAAAGATGCCTGAAACCAATAAAAAAAATAAAAATAAAACCTAAAATATTGATTTTTGGTTAATTTGATAACATTATTTTCCAATATTTTTTTTTAATTTGTAATAAGATAACTTTTTTATAAAAACAAAACATTTGCCCAAACCACATTTTTGGGCTAATTTTGTAAAAATATTTTTCATCAATAAAAAAATCTAAAAAAAATCTTTTGCAAAAATTATTTCCCACAAGACAGATGTCTGTACTGCATTTGAATACGCCAAAACGGTCTTTTTTGTTTTGTGTATTGCTATTTTTTGGTTTATTGTTTTTTGGTTTGCTGTCCACATTCTTATCTGTGAATGTATTGTATGCACAAGATACTGTAAAACTATACAATAACGGTAAAACGTATGAAATTGGCAAGCAAACCACTTTTTTTGAAGATGAGAGTCACAAACTTGTTTTTGAAGAAATAGAAAAAAAACCATTTCAAAAACTAAATAAACGCATTTTTCAACATAGGCTTACCTCTTCTCCAATTTGGTTTAGAATGGTAGTACATAATCCTTCACACGACCAAAGGACATGGTTTTTAGGTTTTCAAAAAACAGAAATTTATGATGTGCATTTGTATTATAGGGACAATGAAGGCAAAAAACATGATTTTGTGTCTGGTTTGCATTATTATCCCAATGAAAAAGCACATACAAGCTCAGGCGTATGTTTTCCGTTGATATTGCCTCCAAAAACTACTTATACGATTTATGTACGTACTGTCAATTATTCGTTTTTGTCGTATGTGCCTACGCTCACGCCTGAAAAAATATATGAAAAAGATTTATATTTTTTTTATTTGGCTATGGGCTTATATTATGGGTTGGTATTGGTTATTTTGATATACAATATTTTTAATTTTTATCATACAAAAAAAATATTTTATCTCTATTTGATTGGGGCTGTTCTATCATTTATGGTGCTTTCAAGTTCGTATGATGGCGTTATTTATGGGGTGATGCCTTCGTTACCAATACTTTTAGGCGGTTTTCAAAATCTGGTATTTGCAGGGATTTTTCTGGTTACATTTTCCAAATTTCTGCATGGTTATTTCCTTTTTGAGAAAAATGCGCTTTATTATTATTTATATGCTTTATTTTTCATAGGCAGTTTTTTAGTCGTTTTGGGTATTTTTAGACTCAAAATAGGGTTTGAATTGTATTTTTATTTATTGCCTTACTTAGCGTGGGTATTTTTTCAAATATTTTTATTTATTTGGCGAAATCCTAATTATTCGGAAAAATATTTTTTTACCATAGGATTGGGTATATTCTTTTTTGCGTTATTGGTTGCTATTCTTGCAAATGAGCATGTGATTCCAGTAACTTATTTTACACGTTTGTCGTTGCATTGGGGTTTTTCTTCGTTTGCCTTGTCGGTTTCATTTGGTTTACAATTTCAAATGCACGAAAAAGGTATTAAATTAAGGGAACAAGAATTGATAACGCAAGAACTGATTAAAAATAAAAACCTTGAATTACAACAACAAGTAACATCCCGAACCCAAGAACTTGCCCAAAAAGAATTGAATATCAGAGGTGTAATAGAAAGTACCCACGATTTGATTTATGCCTTAGACAAAGATTTTAATATTTTGGTTTTTAATAGTGCATCAGAAAAAAATGCAAAAACTATCTATAATGTAAAATTAGAAATAGGCAAAAACTATTTGGAAATAATGCCACAAGAAGTAAAAAAACTCATGGAAATACCACTCAAACAAGTATTGACAGAACGAAAACCTATCTTTATTCAACAGCACGCAAGTATTCAACAACGCAAAATATACCGCGATATTTTTTTAAACCCTATTTATGATGATAATAACCAAGTTGTAGGGCTTTCTATTTTTTCAAAAGATGTTACGCAGTCTTCACTCACACGCAAAGATTTATTATACAATCAAACATTTTTGCAAACTGTTTTTGATAATTCGCCTGATGCGTTGTTCTTGGTCAATGAAAATAATTACCTTATAGAAAAATGCAATAAAACTGCGGTAAAAATGTTTGATGCAATTTCTGAACATGATTTTTTGGGTAAAAAAGGCAGTATTTTTCACCAAAATAATATTACAGAAGACGAAAGAATATTTATACGGAAATCTATAAGCCAAACTGGGCAATGGGAAGGCGAATATATGTATCACACACGCAGAGGAAAGCCATTTTGGGGAAATGTAATTTTGACTACTTTTGAATTGCAAAACAAAACCTATCAACTTGCCCGCATTACAGATATTACCTCCAAAAAACAAATAGAACAAGACCTAAAAGAAATAAATAATGTGATACTCAGCAAACAAGGAAATCTTACTGCCTTGTTGGAAAATAACGATTTTGCAATTTGGCTTGTAGATGGAAAAGGTGAATTAGTTGATGGGAATAATTTTTATAAAAAAATTTATTTTGATTGTTATGGCTATGAAAGCCCCAAAAATGAAAGCCTTGCGTTTAGATTTTCAAGGGCAGAAAAAATAACATGGACACACCGATTTAGGGATATATTGGCAGGAGAGGAAGGCAATTATCTTGAAAAAAGGGTTATCAAAGGCAAAACACATCATTTTAATATCAGGGCTTTTCCTGTAAAACATGGTCAAAATATCACTGGGGCATCTTTTTTTGCACAAGATATTACCCAATCCATTAATGCTGACCGCAAACTAAAACGCAAAAATAAAGTGTTGAAAAAACTCAATTCAGAACTTGATAAATTTGTGTATCGTGCTTCTCATGACCTAAGAGCACCCCTTTCTTCTATTCTTGGGCTTATTGGGCTTGCCAATCTCCAAGAAAATGACAAAGAAACTGTGCATTATTTGGAGTTGATGAAAAAAAGTGTGTATAAATTGGATAATTTTATACAACAAATTGTACATTATTCTCGTAATGTGCGTGTGAGCATCAAACCCGAAGTAATTGATTTAGCTGAAATGTTAGAGAAAATATTTGAAAACCTTCAATTTATGCCAAAAGCAACACGTGTACAAAAAGAAATAGATATACAAACAACGGGTAAAAATATCGTTACGGATTCGTTTCGTTTGGAAGTGATTTTAAACAATTTGATTTCCAATGCTTTCCGTTATGCAAATACTTCACAAGAAATTTCTTTTGTCAAAATACAAATTTTTTGGAAAAATAATTTCTTTGTGATTAATATTTCAGATAATGGACAAGGCATAGACGAAGTTCATCTTCCAAAAATATTTGATATGTTTTACAAAGCAACCGACCAAAATACAGGGTCAGGTTTAGGACTTTATATTGTGAAAGAAGCAGTACAAGTATTGAAAGGAAGTATCACTGTACAATCTACTTTAAAAAAAGGAACAACTTTTACACTTAAAATACCAAATTTGGCACAAGAAAAAATCGCTTAATATAGTTTAACATTTAAAATAAACATTTAAAATAAAAACAAATATAAAATACTTTATCACATTCAATTTTCATGTCCTCAAAAGCACAATTTATAAAACTATATCCTGAAAATATAGAACAACGCAAGATTTTACAAATTGTAGAGTGTTTGCGTAATGGCGGATTGGTTATTTATCCTACTGATACAATTTATGGTGTTGGTTGTGATATTTTTAATAAAAATGCCATTGAACGCCTTTGTCGTTTGCGAAAAATCAACCCACAAAAAAACAATCTTTCATTTATTTGCTATGATTTGAGCAATATCGCGGAATATGCACGCTTAGAAAATACTACATTTAAAGTAATGAAAAAAGCACTTCCTGGTGCTTTTACATTTATTTTGCCTGCCAGCCACAAAGTTCCTAAAATCCTCAATACCAACAAACGTACTGTTGGAATTCGTGTGCCTGATAATAATATTCCACGTGAAATCGTTAGGGAATTGGGTAATCCTATTATTACCGCTTCTATCAAAGATGATGAAGACGAATTTATGGAATACACAACTGACCCAGAACTCATTTATGAAAAATACCAAAATGATGTAGATATTGTGATTGATGGTGGGTTTGGACAAATTGTTGCATCTACGATTGTGGATTGTTCGCAAGGTGATTTTACAATTTTGAGGGAAGGATTGGGTGATTTAAGTTTGTTTCTTTAAAAAAGATGATGGATTATAAATTATGGATTATGAAAACAATGTCTATAAATGGTTTTACTTGAAAATGCAGATAATCATTGTACTTTTCCATAGCGAAGGACTTGCACATCCTTTAATTTTTCCACTCAAAAAAGTTAATCAAAAAATTACAAATTTTTAAAACCTATAAAAAAATCATGTTGAAAAAAATAATATTTATCTTATTTATTATCTTATTTTTCCAAAAAAATATAATATTTGCCCAAAATATGAATACAAATAAACATAATATTATAAAAATGGATATTGTGTCGCCTTATCTTTCACGTACTTGGCAATTTGGGTTTGAAAAATACATCACAAACCGATTTACAGGGGTAGGGTATTTAACGTGGTTTTCAAAACCTGACCAAAAAACGCCAAATTATGGCATAGGTTTTACAGGTGAATTTCGCATTTATATATCAGGCACTATGCAAGCACCTGTTGGGTGGTATGTAGCCCCTTATGGTACGATTATGAATCTTCGCACTAATTTTGAACGCAATAATAATGGGACAGTTGAAACCGAAACTGCCACAGTACGCATGATAGGTGTGGGCATGGCTTCGGGTTATCAGTGGGTTTTTGAAGATACGATTATGTTGGAAATTTATGCAGGTTTGCAATACAATCAGGGCAATGCTACACCAAATGACGAAGAAGCCCAAGAAAAAATCCGATTGAGTTTTCCGTATAGTGCCAAAGAAGGCTTTGGAATGCGTTTTGGTTTGAATTTGGGTTTTATTTTTTAAGGTAAAATATAATTTGTTAGCCCTCAACCCCCAAAGGGGGAGGATATAAAAGCATTCATTATCAAAAATTTAAAATACAAGTTATAAATTTTTCAATTTATAGGCTTCTATTCCCCCTTTGGGTTTTAGGGGGCTTTTTCTTTTCCATTTATGCGTTGGTACTTTATCATTCATTTGCCTTTCATGTCTTATGCGGGCATGGCAATATTTCCTTTTATATTTGTAAAAAAGAAAAAATATGCAAAAGATTTATACATTATAAATCATGAGAAAATACACCTTATGCAACAATTAGAAATGTTGATTTTGCCATTTTATATTGTTTATATTACGCATTATTTGTGCAATTTGGTGTATTATCGGAACCATGATGAAGCCTACCGAAATATTATTTTTGAACGTGAGGCATATTATCGTGATGATGATTTAGGGTATTTGAAAAAAAGACGTTTTTGGGCGTTTTTATGGCATTAATCAGATTTGAAAAAAATGTTGTATGTTCTTTTGAAAAATATGAAGATTTCAAAAAATATGTATTGCTTAACTAATGTCTTATTTTAAAAATAAAAATATTACACTAAACAAGTTTTTTATTTTTGGGAGAAGATTTAAAATAAAAGAAGATATTTAGATGTATTTGGACTAATTTTGCAAAAAATAAAATACATCAAACATGAAAACACTACTCAAAGAAGGCATTGATTATTATTGGGAAGGGCAATACATGGTTTTTACCGCACAATATCATCTCAAAAGAGGGCATTGTTGCAAATCAGGTTGCAGACATTGCCCTTATAAGAAAACGAAAAAATAGCATTTAGTTGTCAGTTAATTCAATTGTCGGTTTTTTCAGTTTAACGTTATGGAATTTGATAGAATAAATCATATAGGATAAAATGCAGGAAAAATTTTACGAATGATTTTACCATAAAAAGTTAGGTTTCTGATACTAAAAAACTGACCACTGAAAAAACTGACTACTTTTTTTATACAAATCACAAAAAATCAACTAAAAAGACTACTTTTGCAAAAATGTTTTTATAAAAAAACACACCAAAAAAATAGCAAATGTATGCCTAAATTTACCCTAAAAAATATTTTTTCTGCTAAGTCTTATTTTTGTAATATTCATTTTTTTGCATACAAATTTATCGTTTTTTTGTGTTTTTTGGGCATAATTGGTATAAATAGTTGCGTGCAAAACTCGCCTGCATCTGTTTCCAAGAAAAAGGGTTATAAAATAGATTATGACAATATTACGCCCCAAAAATATGAATGTAGGGCGGTGTGGGTTGTAACCTTAAACAATAAAGATTTTCCCTCAAAAAAAGGTTTGACTGTTGCCCAACAAAAAAAAGAATGGCAAGACTTATTGGATTATCACCAAAGAAAAGGCATTAATACCATCATTTTTCAAGTGCGTTCTGCAGGTGATGCGGTTTATGAAAGCCCTTATGAGCCTTGGGCAGAGTGGATTACAGGCACACAAGGCAAAAGTCCTGGTTATGATTTGTTGGAGTATGTGATTGCAGAAACACACCGCAGAAATATGGAATTTCATGCGTGGTTTAATCCATATCGTGCCATCGCAAAATTTAAAAAAACAAAAATTGCCCCCAATCACATCACCAAAATTCGCCCCGAATGGTGTATTCCGTATCACGACAATATGCACCTAAATCCTGCATTGCCAGAAGTGAGGGCATATTTGTCAAAAGTAATTTTAGATGTAGTCAAAAAATATGACATTGATGGTGTGCATTTTGACGATTATTTTTATCCATATAAAGTAGAAAAAAAAGAATTTGATGACAATGGGTCTTTTATTTTATATGGCAAAAATTTCAAAAATAAAGCAGATTGGCGTAGAAATAATGTAGATTTGCTTATCAAAAATATTCATGACAGCCTTGAAATCGTAAAACCATACATAAAATTTGGCATAAGTCCTATTGGCGTTTGGCGGAATAAAAAAGATGATAAACGTGGCTCAAACAGTAATATAGGGCAACCTTGTTACGATATGCTATACGCTGATGTGCGAAAATGGCTTGAAAAAGGTTGGATTGATTATATCGCTCCACAACTTTATTGGCATAATGGACACCCAAAAGGTGATTTTCAAACATTATTGAATTGGTGGGCGGATAATTCTTTTGGCAAACACCTTTATATTGGTCATGCAAGTTATAAAATAAGAGGCGAAGACAACGAAAAATGGACAAATGTAGAAGAACTAAATGCACAAGTATATGCAGTACGCCAAAATAAAAAGATTCAAGGCAGTATTTTCTTTTGTGCAAAGTCGTTTATGGCAAATTATATGAAAACTACGGATTCACTTCACAAAATTTTTTATAAAAACCCAGCTATTATCCCACCAATGACGTGGAAAGATAGTACGCCTCCCTCACCTCCAAAAAATATACGTTATCAACTTACGCCTTATCACCTGCATATAAGTTGGGAAAAACCGTTTTTTGACCAACCAACAGACGAAGTAAAATATTATGCGGTTTATAGGATTCCAAATTATACATTGGATAATGAAACGAATGTAAAATATTTAGTTAAAATTCAAAAACAAAATTTTTATTTTGAAAAATTAACCGAAGAAACCAAAAAATACCGTTACATTATTACCGCTTTTGACCGCACGCACAATGAAAGCCAAGCAATAGAAGCAAAAAATTTGACCAATTAAATTTTATTTACAACGATATTTTATTTTAATTTTTTTTGTAAAATCTAAATAATTCAAACGGATTTTAAGATATTTTAAGATACTTTGCGTATAAAATCATTTTTTTGCATAAACCCTATTATAATCCATAATCCAAAATTTATAATCCATAATCCATGAAACCCATTAAATCCGCACTTATTTCAGTTTATCACAAAGATAATTTGGATAAAATTGTGCAATTATTAATAAAAAATCAAGTAAAAATTTATTCAACAGGTGGCACACAAACATTTTTGGAAAGCGTAGGAGCAACCGTTATTCCTGTGGAAACGCTTACAAATTATCCTTCTATTTTGGGGGGAAGGGTCAAAACATTGCACCCAAAAATATTTGGTGGCATACTTGCAAGGCGTGATGACGCACAAGACATCAGTCAAATGCAACAATTTGAAATCCCTGAAATTGACCTTGTTATTGTGGATTTATATCCTTTTGAGGCAACTTTGGCATCAGGAGCAGGGGAGGAGGAAATCATAGAAAAAATAGATATTGGTGGAATTTCGCTTATCAGAGCATCTGCCAAAAATTATAAAGATGTGGCAATTATTGCCTCACAAGCACAATACCAAGAGTTGTTGGATATGTTGGTGGATAACAAAAACCAAAATAATGCTTTGGATATGTTGGGAGATATCGAAACCCAAGCATTTGGTACGACTTTATCCCAACGAAAATTGCTTGCAACACACGCTTTTGCGGTAAGTTCGCATTACGACACAAAGATTTTTCAGTATTTTAACCAACAAATTGAAAATACAGAAAACCAAGATACCGAAAACGATAAACCTGCTTATTTCAGGGCTTCTGAAAATCATGCACGTGTATTGCGTTATGGTGAAAATCCACACCAAAAAGGTATTTTCTATGGTAATTTTAACGCATATTTTGAGCAACTTAATGGCAAAGAATTGTCTTACAACAACCTCGTAGATGTGGAAAGTGCAGTAAATCTTTGTGCAGAATTTAATGATGATATTTCTAATAGTGCGTTTATTATTATCAAACATACAAATGCCTGTGGTGTAGGCATTGCAAATACGTCAAAAGATGCGTATTTGCGTGCTTTGGAAGCTGACCCTGTATCTGCTTTTGGCGGTGTGATTGCCACGAATAAAAAAGTAGATAAAGAAACTGCGTTGGAATTGAATAAATTATTTTTTGAGGTTTTAATTGCCCCAGAATATGATATGGAAGGTTTGGGAACATTAAATAGTAAAAAAAATCGTATTATTTTACGCCAAAAACAAGCAATTCCACAATTACCACAATTCAAAACGCTTTTGGGGGGGGTACTTATGCAAGACGGTGATTATAATACTGAAACCGCAGAAAATCTCAAAACAGTTACCCAAAAACAACCTTCAGAAACAGAAATTCAAGCACTTTTATTTGCCAATAAAATTTGCAAACACACCAAATCTAATGTGATTATACTTGCAAAACCAAATCAACTTTTGGCGAGTGGCGTTGGGCAAACATCAAGGGTTGATGCGTTGAAACAAGCGATTGAAAAAGCAAAAACTTTTAATTTCGACCTAAAAGGCGCTGTAATGGCTTCTGATGCGTTTTTTCCGTTTCCTGATTGTGTTGAAATTGCCTACAATGCAGGAATTACTGCGGTAATACAACCTGGTGGCTCTATCAAAGACCAAGATTCAGTAGATTTTTGTGACAAAAATAATATTGCAATGGTAATGACTGGTATAAGACATTTTAAACATTAATGAGGAATGGGAAATTAGGGATTTTTGCTTTCTTTTTTAATAACATAAAAGAAAAAGACAAGAAAGCGAAAAAGACTTACCAAGTTTAAAAAATTTGGTAAGTTTTGGATAAAAAATTAAAAGAAAAGAAATCAAAAAAAAATATTTCAAACAAAATTTCAACCATAACCTACAAATAAACTTAAAAATTTTGTAGCTTTGCATGTATTTTAGCAGGTATTTCAAATAATATTAAGGTAACCCTTTTTAAATCTTCTAAAATCTTCTGCTTTCTTAAAATATTTTCCCAAAATATTTATTTCATAAGAAAATAATATATCAAAATACATAACATCATCAAAAACAATAAAAAAACCAAATAAAATTTGGTTTGAAATATTTTTCAATATAAAAAAATGGGTTTCAGAGATTGGTTTACGGGCGACATAGCCATTGACTTAGGCACAGCGAATACGCTTATCATATACAAAGATAAAATTGTGATTGATGAGCCTTCTATCATTGCAGTAGATAGAAAAACAGATAAAGTGCTTGCAGTAGGCACACAAGCTATGCAAATGCACGAAAGGACACATGATAATATTCGTACAATTCGCCCATTGAAAGATGGTGTAATTGCGGATTTTACTGCAGCAGAACAAATGATTAGGGGCATGATTAAAATGCTTAACATTGGTAATCGTTTTTTTACACCTTCTTACAGAATGGTAATTTGTATTCCTTCAGGCATTACAGAAGTAGAAAAACGTGCGGTAAAAGAAGCTGCAGAACATACAGGCGCAAGAGAAGTGTATATGATTCATGAGCCTATCGCTGCTGCAATAGGTATTGGTATCAATATTGAAGAACCTAATGGCTCTATGATTGTGGATATTGGCGGTGGTACAACGGAGATTGCAGTGATTTCGCTTTCTGGTATTGTGTGTGAGCAATCTATCAAAATCGCTGGTGATGTATTCACAAGGGATATTTTGGAATATATGCGTCGCCAACACAACCTACATATTGGCGAAAGGTCTGCGGAACAGGTAAAAATTGCGGTTGGTGCTGCGTTGCCTGAATTGGAAAACCCACCAAAAGATTTTGAAGTACGTGGACGTGATTTGATGACAGGTATTCCAAAAACATTAAAAGTAAGTTATTCTGAAATTGCGTTTTGTTTGGATAAATCTATCTCAAAAGTAGAAGACGCAGTACTCAATACTTTAGAAAAAACGCCACCAGAGCTTTCTGCAGATATTTACAACAATGGCATTCACCTCACAGGTGGTGGTGCATTGCTCAAAGGCTTGGATAAACGCCTTGCACTCAAAACAAAATTGCCTATTCATATCGCTGACGACCCTTTGAAAGCAGTTGTAAAAGGTACAGGCATTGCCCTTAGCCAAATTGATAGGTTTAAATCAGTGTTGATGTAAGCCCAAAGGAAATTAAAACGGTAAAAAAAACGGTCAGAATAAATTTCTGACCGTTTTTTTTCTGCAATTTCTAAGTTGGTATTTTCAATTCCTTAGATTAGGGCTAAATAATCCGGTTCCGTATTTTTTCAGACCATTTTTTTTTTTAATTTTGTGGAAAATACCTAAAATACCAAAAAATATGTCTGATAATTTATTTGGGGAAAACCAAAATCAAGAGCCTATCATAGAAATAGATGGACAAGGTGAAGAAGATACAACAAGCGATGAACAAATAAAATACCCTTATGACCCTGAAAAAACGGATATTGATATTAGAGAAGAAAAATGTTCTATTTATCAATATATGCGTTGGTATGAGCAAGGAAGGCTGGTAATAGACCCCGATTACCAGCGAAATTTGGTGTGGAAAGACCACCAGAAAAGTAGATTTATAGAATCTATTATTTTAGGATTTCCTTTACCTCCTTTTTATGTCAATCAACAACGTAATGGAAATTATACCATTATTGATGGCTTGCAACGCACTACCACCTTACACCAATTTTTGGATAATAAATTTCAGTTAAAAAACTTGAAAGAATTACCCAATTTTAACAATAAAATCTTTGCAGAACTTCCCAAACCTATAAAAGCAAAAATAGAGGACAAGAATTTATTATTGTATGTGTTGAAACCCTCTGTGCCTGCCAAAGTAGTGTATGAATTATTTGATAGAATCAACACAGGAGGAACACCGCTCAATCAACAAGAGGTAAGGAATTGTATTTTTTTGGGAAAATCAACCCAAATTTTGAAAGAATTTTCAGAAATGCCTATTTTTCGCCAAGCTATTGATAATGGAGTATCACCTACCCGCATGAAAGACCGCGAAATCGTGTTAAGATACCTTTCATTTCAAATTTTCCATTATGAAAATGATTATAAAGGGGATTTGGACGAGTTTTTGGGTAATGCCATGCGAAAAATGAATGATATGAATGAGGACGAAATACAAAGACTAAAAGATAATTTTGTAAGGGTAATGACCTTAACACTTGATTTTTTTGGTAATGAAAATTTTAGATTTCCTATTTTGGACAAAGATAATAAACTCAATCGTGGATTTATCAATACCTCCCTTATGGAATCGGTGTGTTATTTTTTCGCTCATAATTCAGATGATTTTTTGAAGGAAAATAAACAAAAAATCATAGAAAATATGAAACTCCTGCTCACTGATAGTACCTATCGTAATGCCACACGTACCTCTACCGCTTCCAGACGCAATGTAAGCGATAGGTTTAAACTCGCACAAGAGATTTTACAAAAAGCCCCCTAACCCCCAAAGGGGGAACAATAACCCTCTAATTGCAGAAAAAAAACGCATTAAACCCGTATAATATGCTCACAGAAATTAGTTTAAAAAATTTTAAAATTTTTGAGGAAAAAACCACTTTCCCACTTTCCAAAATCAACCTTTTGACAGGGGTAAATGGGAGAGGAAAATCCTCGTTGTTGCAATCTATTTTGCTTATCAAGCAAAGTTTGGAGTTTAATCAAAATACAAATAGGCTTTATCTAAATGGAAATTGTGTGAGATTAGGTACATTTCAAGATGTGAAAAATGTAAATACAGGGGCAAATGAGGATTTTGAGATTGGGTTTGGATGTGGAGATAAAAACATTCAAGAAAAATTTAAAGTAATATATACTTTTGGGCTTTATGAAAATATTGAAAATGTATTTATAAAAGGTTTGCAAGGAAATGATAAAAAAAAACAATTTTTGATGACATTCAAAGATGGAGATATTTATCAAGAAAAAGATATGGAAGGAAATATTTTAGATAAAGGAGACCAAGTTACAGCACACTCTAATAGTCTCTTTCCAACTATATTATACCAAAGTAGTAAATACTCAAGCAGAACACAAAAGAGTCATTTATTTGAAATGAATATATCCATAATTGATATTTTATCCCTATTGTTCAAAACCATTCACTACATTTCCGCAGACCGCATAGGTCCAAAGGATTTTTATTTAAAAGAAAATTTGGGAAGTTTTATCAATGTAGGTACAAAAGGTGAGAATACTGCAAGTGTACTTTCATTGTGTAAAAATGACCAAGTACATGAAAAATTATATTTGGGGCAAGATGCAAATACGCTGTTGCAACAAACCGAAGAATGGCTAAAATATATATTTGGAGAGGCAAAATTTAATATTGATGACTCAAAAAATGATATAATTTATCTTTTGTTTAATACCCAACCAAAAAATCCAAATTATAAGCCTTCCAATGTTGGATTTGGTTTTTCGTACATTCTGCCTATTATTGTTTCGGGTTTGATAGCACAAACTGATAGCATACTAATTGTAGAAAATCCAGAGGCACATCTCCACCCCAAAGCACAAGCAAAACTCACGGAGTTTTTGGCAAAAATAGCAAGTTGTGGCGTACAGGTTTTTGTAGAAAGCCATAGCGAACATATTTTAAATGGATTGCGTATTGCGGTAGTACGTCCTGATATTGAAATCCAAAATACAGATGTAAATGTACTTTATTTTCATGAAAAACAAGAAAATGATGCAGAAAATGACTATTCGAAAAACAAATATTTTACCCAAATTCCCATAAGCCCAAAGGGGAAAATAACTACTTGGTTAGAAGGATTTTTTGACCAAACCGAACACGATTTAGATATACTTTTAGGCATAAAATAATATGAAAAAGGCGGAAATTTTTATCAATGAGCTTTCATTAGATTTGGGAGATTATGCAGACGAAACCGTGATATTGGAAGTTTTGAGCGAGTTTTACAACATCTTAAGGGATTTACAAAATCATCATAATACTACAATAGTATGGGCTAATACTGAAAATTTGGGCATTAATTTAAAAGATTTTTTTGAAGTAGTGGAGGATAGAAATATAGCAAAAAATATAAAATTGAAAATGGAAAAATTGCATGATTGGACTGAAAACCCAAAACAAGACAATCAAGCAGAATATTTTTTTGTAGATTTTTTAGATATGAATTTAAAAAATATTAAAAAATCCACATTGGCAGAAGTTTCAGAAAGATGTTTATTATACCAAGAAAATACAAATTTTTTGGTTTTGAACTTTCAAAAATCAAAAAAATATCCTTCAGCTGAAAAATTTTCTATTCTAAAAACCAAATATAGAGAAAATGTAAAACATGTTCTCCTTGAAAATTGCAATGGTTTAAACCTCAAAAACTGGATAAAAGTATATGCAGAATGGCAGGAATTGATATCAGAAAAAGAAGTTTTTGAAGAAATCAAAAACAAGTTTTTTGAAGGTGAAAAATACCTCAATTTTGATTGGGGGAATTGGCAACCTAACAAAGATTTTCCAGATAATTTATTGCCCTTTAAAGAGGTTTCTGATGTATATGTTCAAAATTTTAGGGAACAAACCAGAAATATGTCAAGAGGCGAAATTAAATCAATTATCAATAAAGCAGGTAAAATAGTTGCGATAATTAATGGTTATAAATTTGATAAGGAAGTTTCGGGCATCAATGAAAAAGGGGCTAAGCGAGAAATTTATTCAGCAGGCGAAAGCAATCATATAATTTATCTTTCTGTTGATTTTGAACATGGTGGTTTTGAGGTGTGCAATCACACAGGAGAATGGCAGGGTGAATATTCGTTTTCAGGAAAAAACACCAGCAACCCAAAGGATAAATCAATGGAAACAATATATAACCACTCCATTAAAATAAAAAAATGACCTTTTACAAAAAAAGGTCATTTAATTTGTGGTGTATATTTGTGAAATATTTTAAAGTTTTTTTTTGTATAGGCATAATTTATAATCCATAATCTATAATTTAATGTTAAAAATAGCAATTTTAGGCAGTACTGGTTCAATAGGCACACAAGCATTAGACGTGATAGCCAATAACACAGATAAATTTGAAGTAACATTATTGACTACACGCCAACAAAGTGATTTGATAATAGCACAAGCCCAACAATTTCGCCCAAAAATGGTATGGGTTGCAGAAAAAACCGCTTTTGAAAAAGTTAAAAACGCACTTTCAAATACAAATATTCGTGTAACACACGATACAGAAGCATTAATTGATTTTTTGCAAAGTGATAATGTGGATACACTTCTTACTGCGATAGTAGGTTATGCAGGGCTTCTGCCTACTATTAAAGCCATAGAAGCAGGCAAAAATATTGCCTTAGCAAACAAAGAAACCTTAGTCGTGGCAGGAGATTTAGTCATGGATTTAGCGAAAAAACACCAAGTAAAAATATTGCCTGTGGATTCTGAACATTCTGCGATATTTCAATGTTTAGTAGGCGAAGAAAAAAATCCTATTGAAAAAATCATACTTACCGCTTCAGGAGGTCCTTTTCGTGGAAAAACTCGCCAAGACCTCGCAAATGTTACCAAAAACCAAGCCCTCAAACACCCAAATTGGGTCATGGGTGCAAAAATTACCATTGATAGTGCGTCCCTCATGAATAAAGGGCTGGAAGTAATAGAAGCAAAATGGCTTTTTGATATAGAAAACCACCAAATTGAAACCATTGTGCACCCACAGTCTATTATTCATTCATTGGTGCAGTTTGAAGATGGTTCTATGAAGGCTCAAATGGGTTTGCCTGATATGAAATTGCCTATTCAATACGCCTTAGCATATCCGCAAAGGCTCAAAAATGACTTTCCACGTTTTGATTTTTTGCGATATCCACAACTTACATTTGAGAAACCTGATTTAGATACTTTTCAAAATCTTGCACTCGCATTTCAAGCATTGGCACAAGGCGGAAATATGCCCTGCGTACTCAATGCCTCCAATGAAGTGGCAGTAGAAGCATTTTTGCAAGATAAAATTTCGTTTTTGGGTATGTCTGATGCGATTTCAGAAGTCATGGCAAAAATTACTTTTGTGCCAAAACCATCTTACCAAGATTATGTAAATACTGACACAGAAGCACGGAATTTGATGAAAACGTTGGTGAAATTTTAATATAAAAAATCAAAAAAAGGTTTTTTTGGGTAATTGTTTTGGTCTTATCAGAGTGTTAAGACCAATAATTTAGATTATATGAAATTTAACCAAAAATTAGAGATTATATGGATATCGTTGTTTTTTATGCTGATGTTTCTATAATCAATTCCACAGAATTTTCTTCTAATGAATTATGTTGGTCTAAATGAATATGACAATGTTTTTCTGCTTCGCTTAAAGCTAAAAATATCTTTGCAAGCGAAACTAAACCTTCTTTATTGGCTTTTATGGTGGTTTCTTTTTCATTTTTTTCAACAAAAATAGAAAAATTATCTTCCCAGCAAAAACCAAAATCAAGACCTTTTTCTTGGGAATATGTTGGTATTTCTAAAATGATTTTTTCTGTTTCCATTATTTAGTAAAAATTTAGTAAAAAAAATCCATAACTCATCCTCTATAATCCATAATTCCCAAAGTATTTTTTTAAAAATGTATTTTCTGCCTTTTGTTGCCAAATATTATCCAAATCAAAATCTTGTTTTTTGGTAACATTTTGGTTGAAAATAATAGTTTCAGGGGTTATTTCGTTGTTTTGGACAGCATTTTTAATTTTAAGTGGGGAAATTTGCCCAAGTGTATCAGAATTTTCTGCTGTATTTTTTATAAAAAAAATATCTCTACACAAAAAATCTAAATGCAGTTTTTCGCCCAACTGTTGCACAAAACGCACCGAAGCATCGATACTACAACCGCTTGCTCCTTGCAAATTTTCATCAATCGCAATTACCAAAAATCTATCCCACAAAATGATAAAAGACGCATACAAATCCTGTTTGTGTGCAGTCCATTGATGTAAGAAAACAGGCATTTCAGTCATGACAATGTCTTTTTGTGCTTGTGTAATAGGTTGGTGGCTGGCATATACCCAAATGCGTGCATTGGGCGAGATTTTTTCGTAAGGGAAGTACATAATATTTAAAATTTAAAATTAAAAAAAAGTTTTGCTAAGAAGCACGCGGATAACGCGAATTTTACGGATTAAAACGGATTTTATATTATTTTTTTTCTTGCTTTGCAAAAGTATTAGAATAACCAATTAAATTAGTTTATATTATTTTTTTCACAAAATATGAATTTAAAAAATAAATCCCTATTTAAAACTCAACCGTATTCTCAAAATCTCTTCCAAATATTCCCTTGAATTGCTTAGGCGAGGCACTTTATTTTGTCCGCCAAGTTTACCACGACCTTTGAGCCATTGGTAAAATGTGCCTTGTGGTAATTTATGCACGATAGGCATTTGTAGGGCAATATCTTGATAGCGTTTTGCGTCATAATCCGAATTGACTTCACGTAGTTTTTGGTCTAAAAGTGCGGTAAAATTTTCAAGATTATCAGGATTTTTTTCAAATTCTATTGCCCATTCGTGTCCGCCTCTTTTGCCTTCTGACATAAAAAGTGGTGCTGCGGTAAAATTGCTCAAAAGTGCATTTGTACTATGACAAGCGTAGGCAAGGGCAGTTTCTGCATTTTCAATAATCACTTCTTCTCCAAAAGCATTGATAAAATGTTTTGTTCTGCCTGTAATTTTGATGCGATATGGATTTTTATCTGTAAATTTTACAGTATCGCCTATTTTATAACGCCAAAGCCCTGCATTTGTGGTGATGAGTATAGCATAATTTTTGTGTAATTCCACTTGTTCAAGTGGCAAAACGGTAGGATTTTCATTATCTACTTCACCAATAGGCACAAATTCATAAAAAACGCCATAATCCAACATAAGGAGCATATCGTCCCTTGTAAGGTCATCTTGCAAACCAAAAAAGCCTTCTGAAGCGTTGTATGTCTCTAAATATTTTAAAGAAGGGGCAAGATTTTTAAATAATTCTCTGTAAGGCGTAAAAGATACCGCTCCGTGAATAAATACCTCTAAATTACCCCAAACATCTTCTATATGTTTTTTGCCTTTGATATCCAAAATTCTTTGTAATAGCACCACCATCCACGTAGGCACACCCAAGAGGGAAGTTACATTTTGTTTCATGGTTTCTTGAGCCATAGCATCTATTTTTTCCTCCCATTTGTCCATCATGGCAATTTTGAGTGAAGGTGTGCGTATATTTTGCGCCCAAGAGGGAAGATTTTGTACAATTATTGCGGAAATATCGCCATATTGTATGCTGGGATTTTCTGGATTAGATTGAAAAGTACCACCAATAGAAAGACCTTTTCCCCAAAAAAATTTACTTTTTGGGTTATTTTTCAAATACAATGCTATCATATCCCTTCCGCCCCTGTGGTGGCAGGAATAGAGATTTTCGTAAGAAACTGGGATAAATTTACTCCTTGCATTGGTCGTGCCAGATGATTTGGAAAACCATTTGACAGGTGAAGCCCAAAGAATATTTGGCTCACCTTTTAACATACGTTCTATGTAGGGAAAAAGGGTTTCATAAGGCGAAATTGGCACATGATTTTGAAAATCTTGGTAATTTTTGATGTGCGAAAAATCGTATTTTTTGCCAAATTCGGTGCCTTTGGCTTGTTGTATGAGTTGGGTAAGGGTGCGATATTGCACCTCAAAAGGATAACGTGTAAACTTATCTATCTGTCTAAGTCTTTGTGTAAGCACCCAACGTATAATACTATTAAGCCAATTCATAAAAAAAGAAACGTTTTTTTTGCAAAGATAGTCAATAATGCTTAATTGACAAGCCCCCTAACCACCAAAGAGGAATAAATACATTTTGTTTGAGTATTAGCTCCTTTTGGGGGTTGGGGCATTTTTACCTAAATTGAGGGCATTTCAATCCTACATTTATGATATAGCCTACTGTAAAGTTGATAACCACATACATATCATTGCTTTTTGGATTACCTCTATTTTGGGCAGTAGAGCCAAAATCTGGCAATGTTTTGTATATAATTCCGTCTGTTCCCATATATGTAATGACTTCTCCAAAATTTTGGGCTAATAGTTGCATATTTCTCTTTTTGCCTGATACTGCCTCAGTAGCCTCTGCTGTTCTATTGCTCAATGCACTTGCCAAAGGATTTCCCAAATCAGCCAAATTAGGATACTTTCCCCCAACATCATCAAGATAATCTGTAAAAGTAAGTCTTGGGGCAAATTCCAAAGAAATATCCCATCTGTCATCTGTTTTGATGCGAAAACCTAATCCGTATGGAAAAACTATCTGCATACGGTTGTAAGGCGTTTGGTAGCTTGGTCTGCTTTGTCCTTCTGTGCCTAATGCTTGCAAATCCACCCAATTTCCGCCCATAGCTTCTGGGAGTTTTGCTTGTGGATTGTGGTGCAAAAGTGCAATACCGCCCAATAAATAAGGTGTAAAAGTACGTCTTTTTTTGTGTTTGCCATAATTGGCTAATATATCCCACGTAAATACTGTAGAAAGTTCTTGTAAAGGATTTCTAAAATGTAAATTGCGGGCATAAATTGCACTTCCTTCACTTGCAGAGGCATCATTCCCTGCGATACTTCCCACCGAAACCGCCAAACGTACTTGCATTTTTGGGCTTATTTTGCGGGCAATGTATGCACCTATTCCTGGACGCATAAATTGTATGCTGTTACTATAAACATCACCAAAATATTGAAAACCTTGTGCCATAATTCCCACACTTACATAACCTTCGGTATCTTTGGGTGGGAGAGGGCTTCCTTTTTTTTGGGCAAAAATATTTGACAAAAAAATAATTTGTAAAAAAAAATAAAAGAAAATATATAAAAAAATACGTAAGAAAATTGCACGAAAATGTATCATAGTACGCAGGTTATTCATTTTTTGGACGTTTTTATCTGTATTTATAACAAACGAATAAGATCAAAATTTATGATGTGGTTGTTTATAATTAAAAAATTAGCACTAATTTTGCCAAAAGTAAATAAAAACTACCAAAAATGACCAAAAAATTTTAAATCATTGTCTTGTGCTTTTGAAAAAAATTAAAATCTAAAAAAATCTATAAAAAAAATCTATAAGAAATTTTTAAAAATCAGTTTAAAAAATATTTCAAAACACAAAAAATCCACAACATTTAAAATAAAATAATGAGAACACAAAATGTACAAGTTGCACAAGCACCACAAATTGCAGAGGTGTCTGGTAAACTAATTCAAAATATTCGCCAAGTAGTGGAAGAACCACAAGTTTTGAGTATATTGGCTAAATATGAACTCATAGACGCAAACCCTGAAAATTGGTATAGTTTGCAAGACTATTTTAATGTATTGGACGAAATTTTAAGAATTTTGGGACCTAATGTGCTTTTTAGTATTGGAAAACATATTTCAAAAAATGAAAATGATATTATCACCGCTCAAAGCCTTGAAAATGTACTACAGAATATCAATGATATGCACCAAAAATACCATAGAGGGACAGAAATTGGTTATTTTAAACTTGTAGGCTTTTCTCAAAGCGAAAAAAAAGCACGTATTGAGTGTAACAATGGATATTCCAATTATTTGAATCGTGGAATTATTACTGCATTAAGCACGCAACACAAACCAAATGATGCACGATATATACACGTAGAAGTAGAAAATACTTATAACCCTCTGGACAAAAATAAAACGTTTTATACAATTATTTGGGTTTGATTTTTAGGGTTTTTAGCTATTATCGCATCATTTGCTATTCTGATACCAACATTTACGCCTCAACCTACTCTTCTACAATTTTATATTTCTGGATAAACCATCGTTTTAATTTCTTTAAATTTCTCTTTTTATATAATATGATTTTTGATTTTTTTTATTTTGAATAATTGTAGTTGGACAGCATTTTGGCAAAAGAAACAAGGTGTGTTTGATGATATGATGTATCATTATACATATTTTACTGCAAAAAAATTGCATGAAAAACAATTTATCTTGCCTTCTGATGAAGTGCTTGATATTGGTTGCGGACAGGGGCGTATGGCAGATTTTTTTAGTGGGAAAACCAAGAAATGGGTTGGTTTGGATATTTCTGAAAATTATATCGGAAATTGTAAAAATAGGTTTAGAAAAAACAAAGACATTTCAAATAAAAATCCGACAGAAAATTTACCAGAAAATTCAATGACAAACTTTGAGTTTTACACTATTCCAAGTGATGATTATTTGAATTTTGAGGTGCTAAAATCCCAAAAATTTGATAAAATTGTGGTCATGAGTGTAGTACAATATTTCAAGAATACACAAGAAATAGAAACCCTTATTCTCAACGCCCAAAAATATTTGAAACCAAACGGAAAAATAATTATTGCAGATATTGTAATGACCGAAAACACACTCAAAAGTGTGTGGAATATATTTGGAGCGTCTGTGCGACATGGTTTTTTATTTACGTTTTTGCGTTTTATCTTGCATACACGCTTTTCTAATTATTATAAACTTCGTCAAGAAAACCATCTTTTGACTATCCCAAAGGATATTTTGGACGATATTATCAAAAGAAATAATTTGAAAGCCCAAATTTTGGGTAATCTCACGATGGACAGCGAGCGAAAAACACTTGTAATAGATTTCTAAAAAGCTTCTAAAAGTCGTTTAAAGGTTTTTAAATTCTACTTGGTGTTTAGGGCTTACTTTGTCAAATTTCTAAATACATCTTCCAAAGAACGCTCTTGTACTTGCATAGCAATCACGAATGCACCTGCTTGCGTTACTGCTTGCGCAATACTTTGGCGAGCATCAATATCTGCGTTTGTATGGATTTGGAATTTTGTAGGGCTGTTATTTTCTACCAAAAGTACATTTTCCAATGTTTTAAATATTTCAACATCTACACTTTTATCAGTTTCTAAGGAAATAATTTTTTTATTTTGGGCATTTTTTTGCAATTCTGCAATGCTATTATCTGCTACAATTTCACCCAAATTGATAATAATTGCCCTGCTACAAATTGCCTCTACTTCTTGCATAATATGCGTAGAAAATACAACTGTTTTTTCTTTGCCAATATTTTTGATAAGTTGGCGAATTTCTATGATTTGATTTGGGTCTAAACCAGTGGTTGGCTCGTCCAAAATCAATACAGGGGGATTGTGTATCAAGGCTTGTGCAAGTCCAACCCTTTGTCGGTAACCTTTTGATAAGGCACCAATTTTTTTTTGTTGCTCACGTTCAAGTCCGCAAATATCAATTAAGTTATTTATACTATCTTTTAATATTTTACCATTCATTTTATACATTTCACCCACAAACGCCAAATATTCTTTGACATACATATCCAAATACAAAGGATTATGTTCGGGTAAATATCCTATATTTTTGCGTACTGCTAAGGGATTTTCTTGTACTGACACGCCACACACTTGTATTGTGCCAGATGTAGCAGGCAAATACCCTGTGGCTATTTTCATGGTTGTACTTTTTCCAGCACCATTTGGACCTAAAAAACCCACAATTTCACCTGTTTTTATTTGGAAATTGATATTTTTTAAGGCGTGTTGTGTATTGTATGTTTTGTGGAGATTTTCTACGATAATAGACATTTATTCAATTGGGGATTTTTTTAATTAGGGATGGAATAGCTTTATATCACAATTTTTTTGTGATTTTGATGCCCAATGATATTTTTTCTTAGGTAATTTTTCGCACAAAATTTTTAAGGGCTAAAGGCATTTATGATATATTATAGTTTTAACTTTTTGATTTAAAAAAACAAACACCTTTATAGACATCACATTTTTTGCCTTTTAAGCCAATATTATTTTTGCCTTCAATATTGGTTTTTTCGGTATAGGTATAGATTTTTTTTTCTTTTTTGTCGCTTGTAAGCACCAAAACACCTTTTTCCGCAGTCCAAGTACCTTTACTTTCTACTTGTCCTGAATGGTCATCAGTGAGCGTATAAGTTTTATTGGCTTTTATTAGCAATTCACTACCGCCCATTTCCATACCATTTACCCATTTTGCTACAAATTTTTGTTCATCTTTGTTAAGATTTTTTGGTTGAGCAGTTGCAAATGAAGGCACAAGAAAAAAAGTACAAAAAATAAATGTGGTTAAAACAAACGAATTTAACGTGCAAGCAACAAAAAAACGGTTATAATGATAATTTTGCATAAAAAATAAAATAAATTGTTTATTGTGAAATTATTTCAAAACAATATTGGAACTACAACAAACATAAGAAAAATTATGGCTATAAAAAAATAATTTATAGTTCATGCACAAAACACATTCCAAGTAAGTCGTAATAGGTTGTAAAATCAAGATTTGCCCAAGCAATGTCTATGCTGATTTTCTCTGAAATATCTTTTTGGATGTGTAATTTGGCAAAATATTTTTCAAGCAAAACATAGATTTCTGCGGAAGGGTGGATTTTGCCATACAAATAAAAATGATGTTTTTCTCTGGTAATTTTGCAGGTTTGGGCAACAGTAGTAAGGAAATATAATACATCATTGGCAACATTGTAGTTGAAAATATTGCAAAATTCTACACTATTGTTACACAATACAAGCACAATAATATATCCTTTTTCTATCAAAAGATGCACAGATGCGTTATCTTCAACTTTAAAATTTTCCTTAACACTTTCTATAAAAACTTGCGTTGGGTGGCAAAATTTTATCAGGTCTTTGTCATAATATGCACAAAAAAAGTCGTTCCAAATTTCAGGTACAACAAATATATTTACTGCATTTAGGCGTATTTGTGGCGTATAAGTAAGCATATCTTTTTGTGAAAAAGATACATTTTTGAGGTAAAGAGGCAAAGATTCTTCTTCAAAAAAATCATTAGGAACAAGCGAAAAAGCATTGGCATCAGTTTGTATAAATATTTTTGACCAATTTTCTTGTGCAATCACCAAATCAGAAGCATAAATTTCACGCAATGCGTTTGTTTTTTCATTATCAGAAAGTGGTTTTAAAAATTGGTAATCTTTCCAATACAAAATTTCTGCTTGTATGTTTGGGCTTACCCAATAACGCAAACCTTCGGGGTAGAGTTGCACATATAAAATGCTTTTTGGGGCATCTGCTTGGTTAAAATTGGCACTTTCACGCCAAAGAACTTCTTGAAAAAGATTGCTCATGTTTATTTTCTTTCTTTGTTTTTTTGAATATTCTATTTTTATGTTGTATTTCTAAACGTATATTTCTAAACGTATATTTCTAAACTTTTATTCATAAAACAACTACACACAAAAAATTATGCCAATATAAAAAACTATTTTTTCAAAAGTATGAATTATTTTTTCAAAACGTTTATTTTTCTGTTAATATTTTTCTAAATTTTTTTAGATTGATTGAAGATTTATTATTTTTACCAAAAAACGACTTTGCTTTTTTTTGTTTCTTATTCATTTCTTATCCATTTTATTTAATTTTTTAGCTCTTTCTTTTCCTATTTATGAAAAAAAATTACGCCATTTCTTTTAATGTATTTTTTACGATATGTTTTTGTATTTTTTTTGTATTTTTTTTTAACCAAAAAAGTTTTTCACAAGATTCCCTAATTTTAAAAGGGGGGATAAAAGACCAAAAACGGAAAAACCTGACTACTGGAAAAAACAATGATGGTTTTTATTTTAGACGAAAAAACATCAAACGTTCAAGTTTGAAATTTCAACAACACAATAATTTAATGGTAATTTCGGTGCGTGTCAATTTTAAAGATTCACTCAATTTTGTGGTAGATACAGGGGCAGGACACATCTTGATTATTGATTCTGCGGTGGTGCAACAACTTGGATTGCCCAAACTCCAAACCATTAAAATATACGCCACAGGCATAGATGACGAGATAGAAGCATACGTAAGCAAAGTAAAAAAAATGGAATTTGGCGATATTTTTGGGGACGATATGCAGGTAGTTTTTTTGAAAAATAACGTGATAGACATATCAAGGTATGCAGGTATCAAAGTTCATGGGATTATGGGGCATGATTTATTTAAAAATTTTTTGGTTAAAATTCGCTATGCTGAATCTCGTTTAATATTTTTGGAACAACGTTCAAATTTCCAATTTCCACGCAATGCTGAGGTTTTTCCCTTGAAAATAGAACAACGAAAGCCATATTTTCAAACCCCAATTTTTATTAAAAACCCAAAGGATACATTTCAAGCAAAATTTTTGATTGATACAGGTGCAGGGCATCTGTTGTCTTTGGAAACACTTTCTAATCCAATAAGAATACAAGTTCCTGAAAAACATCTAAAATCTCGTTTAGGCACTACGCTCAATGGCGAAATGATAGGAAGTTATGCGTTTATTTCACGACTCAATATAGGTAGATGGCATATTGACAATCCTATTACATTGTTTCCTGATAGTCTTTCTTTGGCAAAAATTTATAAAAAACAACCAGGACGCAATGGAAGCGTAGGCATGGGGTTTTTGAAAAAATTTTATGTGATTTTGGATTATAAAAATAAAAAAATTGCCCTAAAAACCACCAAAAATAGGTTAAAAAAAGACCTTGATTTTAATAGTAGTGGTATTGATATTGTTGCAATCCCACCCAAATATGACCATTATGCAGTGGGAAGTGTGCGAAAAGACTCGCCTGCGGACAAGGTATATGTAGAAAAAAATGACAGAATTATTTCGGTAAATGGGATTGTTGCCAGAAAAGATACAATGCCACTCATTATCAAAACATTGCACGCAAAAGTAGGTACAAAAATTATTATTATATTGGAAAGAGAAGGTAGTATTTTTGAAAAAGAATTTGTAACAGAAATGCCTTTTTAAAATAAAAAGGTTAAAAATTAAATTTAAATAAAAATTTACAATTCAAATTCTTCTACAATATCCCATTTTTTTGAAAAATCTGTGGTAATTTCTTGTTCAATCAAAGAAATTTTATTAAAATATAACACACTCGGAAAATTTATTTTTCGGATTTCTTTAAAAATAATATCTGTACAAGTGCCATTTCTTGGGTGAATGAGCGTAAGATGTGGATTGTGCAAGCGTAATGTAGGCACAATATCTGACAATATCATTGTGCGAATTTGGTGAAATATTACATTTTCATCTTTGGCAGTAAGCATTACACCTTTTTGTGCTGAAAACCTTGTTATTTTATCAAAAAAAATAGGAATTTTACCCATATTTTCATTATTTTTTTGCAAAGATTTTACTAAAAAATTTATATTGTAAAACACTTTTTCCATGTCTAACAATTCATCTTCTCTACACAACGTAACATGACTTTTGATGATGTTGTATTGCTCCAAATTATACGTTTTGCGTACATAATCAATGTTTTGTGTTTCTTCTGATGCAGGGACAAATAATGTGAGTTGTTGACGTTTTTTTATCATATTGTTGACATGTTTTATGGTGTTTTGTAATTAAAAAATATTTTTAAATCCTATTTGTACGAAACAACACCTAAAATTTACATTGTAGTAAGTTTTTTACAAAATGTTTTTATACATTTGTACAAAAATTCGCAGAAAAATTCAAAAAATATAATTCGCCTAAAAAATCTAAAAAAAAAATTCTCCTAAAAAATGCTTTTTATTGTCATTTTATTATTGGTGTTCATCACACAATCCATATTTTATCATTTTTGGTTGGTTGCAGTTGATGCGTTTGTAGCATGTTTATTGTTGGGGAAATCCTTTCGCCATAGTTTGTGGTCAAGTTTTTTTGCGGTATTGATTGTTTGGGCAGGACAAGCGTATATGATTGATAGCCAAAATGGGAGTTTATTATCTACCAAAATGGCAATTTTATTTGGTTTGGGTCGTTCTGAATGGGTTTTTTTGATTACAATACTTGTTGGTGCTTTGACAGGGGCTTTGGGCGGATTGGCAGGGTTTAGTTTGCGGAATATCTTTTTGACAAAAAAGAAAAAGTAATTGCCCCCAGTCCAAAGGGATCAAATACAAATAAAATTTGTTTTTATAAAAAAAAAATGCTTAAAAAAATAGGTTGAAATTTTGGTATTTGTTTGGCTATTTTATTTTCAAATAAGAATTTACCATAAACGGTTTTTCCCCTTTGGGGGTTAGGGGCTAAATAATTATATATTTTATGATCATGGACGAAATCATTAACAAAGTAGCACAAAGTTCGCTTGTGAGTTTGGATTTAGAAGATTTTTATCCCAAAAATCCACGCATTATATATGATATTCAACAAAATCTTTGGCAGGGGATTGCTTTAAAGGAAAAAGATTTTAGAGAATTTTTAAAAACCCATGATTGGACACAATACCAAGACAAATTTGTGGCAATTAACTGCTCGGTTGATGCTATTATTCCTACGTGGGCATATATGTTGCTGGCGTTGCACCTCAATCCTGTAGCTAAAATGGTTGTTTTTGGCAATGAAATAGACTTAGAAAATGCAATTTTTAAAGATATTTTACAAAAAAACATTAACCCAAAAGATTTTCAGGGCAAAAAAGTAGTGATAAAAGGTTGTAGCAAATTACCTGTTCCAATAAGTGCCTACATAGAAATTTGCAATTTACTCCAACTATACGCTCAAAGTATTATGTTTGGAGAACCTTGTAGTACTGTCCCACTTTTTAAAGCTAAAAAAGGATTGTAGATTTTGGATTATTTTTTATGAAATTTCCTAATTTCTAATTTGCTGTTAATCTAATCTTAATATCATCAAATATTAAAAAATATTAAAAAACTCTATTTAACTTTGCTTTGTCAGAAAAAATAAAAACACAAAATACGTAAGTTTGTTGTAATTCAAAAATGTTAATTTAAAAATATTAATATAAAAAATTGTAACCTAACAAGCATTATTTGCGTATTTGATAGATGTAATTCTTTTTGGTATTCAATTTTTAAATTCTAATATATTTTTCCAATTTTAATACAAAAATTTTATGAAAAAATACTTTTTTTTAGCAGTTTTAGCTATGGTGTGTAGTTTCTCACAAGTTTCAGCACAAACACCAGGCAAAGAAACCTCAAAAGAAACAGGCGTATGGGACAAAGTAACACATGATTTTGGTAATGTGCCTCAAAACGTACCTGTATCAGTTACATTTAAAGTGAAAAATACCAGCAAAACACCTTTTGTGATTTCAAGCGTAAACGCACAATGTGGTTGTACAACACCTTCATATAGTAAAGACCCTATCATGAGCGGTAAATCTGGCGAAGTAAAAGCACAATTTAATGCAGCGAATTTGGGAGCTTTTACAAAAACAGTAACCGTTACAACTAACGACCCAAAAAACCCTACTATCGTGCTTACGCTTAAAGGTACAGTAGTAGAAGCGAAAAACCCTGCTACAACACCAAAATAAAACACAAGTTATTAGTTTTTAAGCTATCAGTTTAAAACAAGTAATTATTTTTCTCAAAAGAAATAATACACAACTTGAATCAATATAAAAAAAGGCTCTAAGTGATTTTACTTGAAAATTCAGATAATCTTGGTATTTTTTCGTAGCAAATAGTTTGCAAAACTTTCGTTATGGAGAAATGGCACTTTTCAAAAATTGCTATCAAGTAAAATCACTTAGTACCTAAAAAAAAACGCTAAACAAAATGTTTAGCGTTTTTTTTGAAATTAATAAAATCGTTAAGGGGAAATAAGCACGCAGATTTTACGGATTTTTTACTTTTATAAAAAAAATTAAATACATTGTAATTGAAATAAGTGTATAAATTGGGGTTAACCCATTTAGTCCAAGACTTCAGTCTTGGACTAAACCGTGTGTGTTTTTTTAGGAAGACTTGGACGAAATGGCGACTTGAACTCAATTCAACAACGCTTTTACACGAGCTACAGGTAATTTTAAAAATTCTAAGATGGTTTTTATTTTTTTTTCATAACTCAAATAAACAAAAAAATCTGCTTTTTTCTATAAAAATCAAAAAATATGTCCAAAGTCTAAAATGCATTAAAGATAACTTTTCAAGAAAAAAAAATCCTAATTTTTCATTTCTAATTAAAAAATTATTTGTGCAATAAAAACTCTGCCAAAAGTTGTGCAAGGAAATAATCTGCGAATAAAACTGCAATACAACTACTTGTTACTGCTTGCGTGCTTGACTTGCCTACTTCCAATGCACCGCCAGTCGTATAAAATCCCCTGAACGCAGAAATAGACGAAATCAAAAACGCAAAAACAAAGGATTTCAACATACCAAACGTAACACTAAAAGGCTTAAAATCGTTTCTAATACCTTGAATGTATTGTGACTCTGTAAATTGTTGTGTAATGACACCTGCAAGATATCCCCCAGAAATACACAAAAATCCTGCAAGTGCCACCAACATAGGAATTGTAATCATTGCCCCAATAATTTTTGGCAAAACCAAATAAGAAGCAGAATTAATGCCCATTACTTCTAAGGCATCTATTTGTTCTGTAATACGCATTGTGCCAAGCTCACCTGCGATATTAGAGCCTACCTTGCCCGCCAACACAATACATGTGATTGTAGGGGCTAATTCAAGTAATGTCATATCACGCACAATTTGCCCAATCACATAAAGCGGTATTACAGGACTTATGAGGTTGTAGGCAGTTTGTATGGCACTTACCGCCCCAATAAATGTAGAAACAATGGATACAATAAATATTGAACTTATGCCTATGCTTACACATTCATCTATTACCAACTTTGCATACACACTAAATCGCTCACGATTTACAAACATGCTACTGATAAATATGATATATTTTCCAAATTGTTCCATCTGATTTCGTTTATATTTTTAAATAATATTTTCCTCAATTTAGCGTACGAATTAATGGGCTAAAAGACTGTTTTGCATGAATTAATTGACCTTTTAACAAAACTCTTTCAAAAAAGGCATCAAATTGCCATCAGGGTTATGTTTTCGCCAAGCATTATGGTCGTCAATAATAGCAAAAATAATTAGTTTGAGCTTATTTTTAAATTCTTCTTCATTCAATACTTGTTTAAAAAGTTTTGCAATGTGTTCTGGTGGATTTCGAAATGCCCCACAACCAAACGCACTCAATACCGCAACATCATGATAATTGCCAATGGCTATGCGAAATATAGAACGCATTTTTTCTTTTGTAATGTCAATGGCTTCTTGTGTAAGGAAAAAATTTCTACCTTCTTGTACAGTTGGCGGACTATACATAGCAGCTACACTCACAAAAGAAAGTTTGTAAGGTTTTTCAAGCAAGCAATAACCTACATTTTCTATGCCACGAAAAACGGTAACATTTGGCGAATAAATGCCTCCTGTGCGTGGATTAAGTGGATATTTGTATTTGGGGTGTGTAGGAATAAGGTGTTTTTCGCCTGACAACACATATTGGTACATAGACACAAATAGGTTGCTACGTCTAAAAATATTTTCTTCTTGCGCCCCTGCACCAGTTTTTACTGCACCGCCAGGTGTTTGGTCATTTGCCATGTTTAGCACTATGGGATTGTAACCAGCTTGTTGGAGGAGATTAGCAGTTTCTAAACAATCTGCATTGATTACGCTGATATTTTGGGTATGTTTTGCAGGAACGTGTGTTACAGTTTTGGGTGCTTCATAAAAAACTGTATTTTTCAAAAGTTCTTCGTTGGTTTGGTTATCTATATTAATGTCTTGGTTAAATATTTTATAACCGCCTTGTTTTACGATTTCAAGGGTATTGTGAAATACTGCTTGACGCAATTCTTTGAAACCTTGTCTTTCATGGGTAGATATTTTAAATTCTGTAAGCCAGACCTTATGATTCCAATATTCTATGTTACTTTTCATTTGATTGTTTTTATGGATTGGGTATTTTTTAGTAATGTTAATGTTTTTTTATTTTCTTTTTTTATTTTTGGGCATAGAAAAAGTGGTATAAAAAGCAATGTAAAAATTGATATAATCTGCAAAAATAAAACTTAGATTTCAAATATTGAAATTTTTTGTGTAAAATAAAAAAATAGGATAAATATAGTTCTCTTTATTACTTTGCAAAAATGGAAAAACTACCCACATCAACACAATTTTTGTGTAAATTTTGTTAATAACAATCTATAAATTTGGTAGATTAAGTAGAGTTTTTTATTTTTGCAAAAAACAAATAAAAAATTCAATCAAATTTTTCAAAAAAAAAATAAAAAATCATGGCAACACTACGTTTAGGCGATATTGCACCCAATTTTGAGGCAGAAACCACTGAAGGAAAAATCAATTTTCATACGTGGTTGGGCGATAGTTGGGGTGTTTTATTTTCACATCCAGCAGATTTTACGCCTGTATGTACAACTGAATTAGGCACAGTAGCAAATTATAAAAAAGAATTTGACGACCGCAATGTAAAAGTGATTGCGGTAAGTGTAGATGGTATTAGGTCGCATCATATTTGGGTAAAAGACATCAACGAAACCCAAAAAACTACGGTTAATTTTCCAATAATTGCAGACGAAAATCGCCATGTAGCAGAACTATATGACATGATACACCCAAACGCTTCCGAAAAATTTACGGTGCGTTCTGTGTTTGTGATTGGAGCAGATAAAAAAATAAAACTTACATTGACTTACCCAGCTTCCACAGGTAGGAATTTTGATGAAATTTTACGTGTAATAGATAGCCTCCAACTTACTGCACAATACAGTGTGGCTACGCCAGCCAATTGGCAAGATGGCGAAGACGTCATTATTACGCCTGCTATAACAGACACCGAAATTCCGCAAAAATTTCCAAAAGGACACACACACATCAAACCTTATTTGCGTTATACGCCTCAACCAAATAAATAGGCATTTAAGACAGTTTATAGGTATCTGTTTAGGTTAAATCTAAAATCGTCATTTTTAGGAACCTCCCAAAAGTTTAAAACTTTTGGGAAGTTAAAACATGATTATAATCAAAAATAATAAGAATAAGCTAAACGGATACGTTTATTGTATGTTTTTATGGTTTATTTTAATCTTAGTATTGGACTTTTTCTTTTTGAAAAATTTCTTGACTTTTTGCCACAAAGTAACAAATTGGGTACGAAATAGTATTGTATTTTTTTAGTTAACTAATTTTTTAGTTTGAGTAAATATGTAATTTTATGATTTTACAAAAAACTTATTACCTTTGCTTTTGTGCGGTTGTATTTAGCAGTTGTCTGTGGCAAGAAATCCAAAAATAAAGTTTTGGAGGTTTGGATTATCAAGAAGTAGTAATTATTTCTTGTGAAGATTATGCGAAAAGAAAAACAAATTAGAAAATCTAAAAAAAATAAATAAACCCTATTTTGTCATAGTCTTCCTAAAAAAATCAACCAATGGTTTTAGTTTAATCCTTTTTTGGTCATAACTTTGTAAAAAAGCTCTAACAAAGTTATGACCAAATGGTGTTTGGGATTTATATTTATATTTATATTTTCATAAAATAGTTTTTCAGGATTTCTTATCTTTTTAATTTCTTATTTTAAATTCAGAAACTCATTTTTTTGTTTCATGGTTATTTCTAAGAAAATTAAAAATCATAAATTAAAAGTCTTATTCTGTAATTCTTACTGCGATATTTTTTTGGTGAAGGTAATTTTTTAAATCTGGGATTTTGATTTCGCCAAAGTGAAAAACACTTGCAGCAAGCCCTGCGTCAGCCTTTCCATGCGTAAATACATTTTCAAAATGCGCCATATTACCTGCACCGCCTGACGCTATCACAGGAATATTGACGGATTCAGACACTTTTGCAGTCAATTTACATGCAAAACCTTTTTTTGCACCATCATTTGCCATAGATGTAAGCAATATTTCGCCAGCACCTCTCTGATACACTTCTTTTGCCCAATCCAATGTAAGAAAATTAGTTTTTTCACGTCCTCCCTTTACATATACATACCAATCATTTGCCAAAATATTGGTATCAATCGCCACAACTACGCACTGACTTCCGAAATGCAAAGCAAGTTCATCAATGAGTGCAGGGTTGCGTACTGCAGAAGAATTGATGGAAATTTTGTCTGCGCCAGCTTCCAACAATGCCCCTACATCTTGCACGCTATTGATGCCTCCTCCTACCGTAAAAGGGATATTAAGGTATTTTGCGAGTGTTTTTACGAGTTGTGCAAAGGTTTTGCGTTGTTCTACAGTAGCGGTAATATCCAAAAAAACGAGTTCATCAGCACCTTCTGCTACATATTTTTGGGCAAGTGCCACAGGGTCACCTGCTTGTATAAGGTTTTCAAAATGTATGCCTTTTACGGTTTGTCCATCTTTGATGTCCAAACAAGGAATAATGCGTTTTGTGAGCATGTATATTTATCAAGGGTTTATTTTTTGCAAAAATACACAATAAAAACATACGACAAACTCGCTTTGTTCCCCTTTTGGGGTTAGGGGCTAAATAGTTATTTTTTCCGTATCTTTCATTTCATCACTTAAAAAATACGTTTCGTCAGATTTCCATTTGAAAAAAAAACTAAAATTCAGACTTTTGTCAAAAATATCAAGAAAAATTAGCTAAAAATCTAAAAATCTAAAAATATTTTTGCCTTTTTCTTTATTTTTTTTGGAAAATTGAACACTGTTTAATATTTTTGCAATGTGTTTTTAAAAGACACCAAAAATACTACACAGCTACAATATACAATAACCAAAAATTTATTAAAATTATGGGCATAAAAGACCGAAAAGAACGTGATAGGCAAGAAATGAGGGACAATATTTTGGAGGTTGCTTCTAATATGTTTTTGGAAGAAGGTTATGACAAAACGTCTATTCGCAATATCGCAGACAAAATAGAATATAGTGCAGGCACGATTTACCAATATTTTAAGGACAAAGATGATATTTTTTTGACCATTCATAGGCAGGCTTTTGACAAACTTTTTACACATTTTAACCAAATTGCACAAATAGAAGATTGTTTTGAAAGGTTGTATCGTTTGGGGTATATTTATATAAAATTTGCCTTAGAAAATCCAAAACTCTACGACCTCATGTTTATCATGCACGCACCAATGAACGCCCTCAAAGATGAATTGTGGGATTGTGGTCATTCAAGTTTTGATTTTTTGTATGACCTTGTGCAAGAATGTATTGAAAAAAAACGAATTAAAATGCACGATACACAAGCAACCACGATGCTTATTTGGGCTACGGTGCATGGATTAGTGTCTCTACATATCCGCAATCGCTACAAAATGATTGAAACTGAACGAATTGAGCAAATAATCATGCAGGCATTAGATGAGATGATGGAGGCAATAAAAAGCCCCCCAGTCCCTGAAGGGGGAGCAAATCCTAACATGCAGGAAGTTGACAAAAATTTTTAATAAAAAACACATAATTATTTGCATTAATTCCCCCTTTGGGGTCAGGGGCAATTTTTTCTTTATATTGAACACTGTTTAATTTTACAACAATGAAAACAAAATACACATCATTATTTTTTATCATTTTTCTTTGTTTTATACCTAAAAACAAGGCTTTTGCACAAGAAATTTTGGATAAATATATTCAAGAGGCTTTTGAGAAACACCCTCAAATTCAACAACAACAGCATTTAATCCAAAAATCTAAACTTGCACACCAAGAAGCACGCAATTTGTGGTTGCCTACCGCCAAATTCAACACAACTTATACATTGGCACAAGGTGGTAGAACGATTGGACTTCCTTTGGGCGATTTGTTCAATCCTGCGTACAGCACACTCAATACATTGACCAATACAAGAAATTTTCCGACATTGGAAAACCAAAATATTCAGTTTTTGCCTAATAATTTTTATGACGCAAAATTCAATATTACGCAGGCAATTTACAACCAAGAAATTTCTTTTAACCAAAAAATAAAAAAGGAACAAATCCAATTTCAAAGTATAGAAATAAACCAAATCAAACGCACTTTGGTAAAAGACATCAAAACTGCATATTTTCAATATGTGCAAGCTGGCGAAGCAGTCCGCATATATGAAGAAGCCAAAAAACTTGTAGAAGAAGCACAACGTGTGAACGAAATTCTTATCAAAAACGACCTCGCTACACCGCTTGTACGCACACGCACACAAAGCCAAATGAATAAAATTAATGCACAACTGTTGGAAGCACAAGCAAACGAAAAAAATGCGGTTACTTATTTTAATTTTTTGTTGCAACAACCTGAAAATGCACCTGTAACAAGGGATACTTCTTTATTTTATCTTGAAAAAATACAATTATCAGAAGGAAATGAAAGTCAAGTAAGCACCAGAGAAGAAATCCAAAAATTGCAATCCGCAGAAAACCTCCAAAACCTGAATCTTAGGCTACAAAAATCTTATTTTTTGCCCAAACTTGGGGCAAGTTTAGACTTAGGTTCGCAGGCTTTTGAATGGCAATTTAATAAACAATCTCGTTATTACTTGTTGGGTATAAGTTTGGACATTCCAATATTCGCAGGATTTCGCAATAAACTCAAAATACAGCAAGCACAGAGTGATATTGATGCCCTTAAAAGCCAAACAAAACACGTACAAAATCAGCTTGAATTGCAAGCTAATATCGCCAAAAATAACCTAAATGCGTCCAAAGCTATTACCAAAAGCACGCTTGCAGACGTAGAATTGACGAAACGCACTTACCAAGACATTTTAAAGCGATACAAACAAGGAACTTTGCCTTATATTGACTTATTAGATGCCCAAAATGATATGATTTTGGCACAAATACAACATCTGATAAATCTTGGAAAAGTACAAATAAGATATGCAGAATTAGAATATGCCTTGGGAACGTATAAAGTAGCTCCCTAACCACCAAAGGGGGAATTAACAGCCCTGAACTAAAAAAGCTCTCAACCCCAAAGGAGAATCATAATATAACTTAATGTAATCGCTCCCCTTTGGGGGTTGGGGGGCTTAAAAAACTAAAAACAATGAAAAAACACATTTTAAACACGTTTATTATATTTTTTGTGGGTATATTTTTATCAAATTGTGGTGAAAATAAAGCAGAAAACCACAATAAAACCAAAAAAATAAGTGATTTGACCCTTGTAAAAGTTACAAAGGTGGAAACTTCTAATGTTTCACGTCCAATTATTGCCTCTGGTACTGTAAGTTCCGCGAGCGAAGCACGTTTGGCATTCAAAACAGGTGGCGTAATTCAAAGAATTTTTGTGTCGGAAGGACAATATGTAACACAAGGGCAGGTTTTAGCAACATTGCACCTTACCGAAATCAATGCACAAGCCTCACAAGCACAAGAAGGCTTGGCAAAAGCAGAAAGAGACCTCCAAAGGGTCAAAAATCTGTATGCGGACAGCGTAGCAACAAAAGAACAACTACAAAATGCAACTACTGCACAAAAAATTGCAAGCGAAAACATCAAAATTGTCGGTTTTAATCAACAATATTCTGAAATAAGGGCAAGCATTTCGGGCAAAATCATCAAAAAATTTCTCAATGAGGGCGAAGTTGTGTCACCTGGTACGCCTGTATTTTTCGTATCTGCACACAATGCAGGCGAATGGCTCATAAAAGTTGGTCTTGCAGACAAAGATTGGGCAAGAATTAACATAGGGGAGAAAGCTGAAATTAAATTGGAAGCCTATCCTGATGAAGTTTTCCAAGGGATTGTGAAAAAAGTAGCAGAAACCGCAGAACAAAGCACTGGTACATTTGAAATAGAAATTAGTTTGCAAACACAAGGCAAAAAAATGGCTTCGGGCATGATGTCAGAAGTGCAATTTGTGCCTTCGCAAAACAAACCAAAACAAATTATTCCGCTTGGTGCATTGGTTGAAAGCAATGGCAAAGATGGCATCGTGTTTAGCATTGATAAAAGTAATGTTGCACATCGTAGAAAAGTGAAAATTGCATATTTACTGGAAAATAAAGTGGTCATTGACAAAGGTCTTGATGATGTAGATATGATTATTGCTACTGGTGGAGCGTATTTAAGTGATGGGGAAAAGGTAGAAATCGCTCCCTAACTTCCAAAGGGGAAATTAATACATTTAATCCATTTATTACATCATATTATTAACTTTTTAACTTTGCTTTTCCCTAACCAATACTGTGGGGATCTTCTCCCCCTTTGGGGGTTGGGGGGCTATTTTTTCTTATGAACTTTACAAAATTCTTTATAAAAAACTATCAATTTACACTCCTTTTATTTGTTTTGGCAATGTTATTAGGCATTAACTCGCTTAGAAATATGCCACGAGGAGAAGACCCACCTTTCAATGCACCATTATTTGTGATTGTGGCAATATATCCTGGCACAAGTCCACAAGATATGGAAGAACTTGTTGTAAAGCCCATTGAGGATAAATTGTATGAATTGGACGACATCAAACGCATTATCACCAATGTAAATGATGGTGTGATGGTTTTACGTTTGGAATATCAATATGGCGTAAGTGTAGAAGACAAAAAAAACATTGTCAATCGTGAAATCAATGCGTTGAGGGCTAAATTACCGCCCGATTTGTTGAGTTTAGATGTAAATTCAATACAATCATCTGATGTAAATATTTTGCAAGTGGGTTTGGTGTCTGAAACGGTGCCTTACAGACAATTAGAAGAAAAAGCAGAAGATTTGAAAAAAGATTTAGAGAAAATAAAAGCCCTCAAAGAAGTAAAAATACACGCTTTCCCAAAACAAGAAGTAAAAGTAAGCCTTAATTTGCAAAAAATGGCTCAAAACCGCTTAGGACTCAATAAAGTATTAGGCATGTTGCAAGGCAATAACGTAAATATTCCTGCTGGTGACCTTTCTTTGGGCGAAAAAACTTTTAATATTAAAACTACTGCAGATTTTGAAAATTTAGAGGACATCAAAAGAACAGTATTGGGTAGCTCTGCCAATGGTATTGTGTATTTGCAGGATATTGCAGATGTAAATATGGGTTATGAAAACGAAACACACCTTGCACGTTTCAATGGCAAGCGAACAATTTGGGTAACAACCTCACTCAAAGACCGCAAAAATATTCTTCAAACACGACAAAAGATGGAAAATGTCTTAGCCAAGTTTGAAAAATCATTAGACAACAGCGTAAAAGTATCTTATGCGTTTGACCAAGCCAAAAATGTAGAAAAACGCCTTTCTGGTTTTGTGCGTGATTTTGCGATTGCGATTGCACTTGTATTACTTACGTTACTTCCTTTGGGTTGGCGTGCTTCTATTGTAGTAATGATTTCAATTCCTTTGTCGTTGGCTATGGGATTATTTTTATTGGATACGCTTGGTTATACAATTAACCAACTTTCTATCGTGGGTATGGTGGTAGCGTTGGGTTTATTGGTTGATGATTCTATTATTGTGGTAGAAAATATAGAAAGATATTTGCGTATGGGTTACAGCAGGATAGAGGCATCTATTGAAGCCACAAATCAAATTGCTATTGCGGTAATGGGTTGTACTGCGGTGCTTGTGTTGGCTTTTTTACCGCTTACATTTTTGCCAGAAGGTGCAGGGGATTTTATCCGTAGTCTTCCTATGGCGGTGCTTTGTACGGTGTTGGCTTCGTTGATGGTGGCTATGATGATAATTCCTTTTTTATCAAGCCTTATTTTGCGTAGTCATCATTCAGAGGAAGGCAATTTTTTTATGCGTGCTTTCAAAAAATATGTTAATCAGCCTTACCGACATGTATTAGAGTTTTCATTTCGTTATCCTGTGGTGTCATTGTTGGGTGCTTTATTATTATTTGTGATTAGTATATTAATGATTCCTACAATTGGGCTTACAGTTTTTCCTAAATCTGAAAAACCAATGTTTTTGGTCAATATTACTGCACCTTTGGGTACAAATTTGGAAGAAAGTAACCGTTTGGCCAGAACAATGGAATTAAAAATTTTGAAAAATAAAGAAGTTATAAGCGTAGCTACAAATGTAGGGAAAGGCAATCCAAGAGTGTATTATAATGTTGCTCCTCCCGAAAATGCGTCTAATTTCTCACAACTTTTTTGCCAAACAAGGGAAATGGAAGCAAAGGAATTTGAACATTTTTTGGATAATATTCGCCAAGAGATTGGGCAAGTTGCAGGAGCAAAAGTAGAAGTTTATCAATTTGAACAAGGACCTCCAATTGACGCTCCGATAGCGATTAGAGTTTTTTCTGAAAATTTAGATACACTTCGCAGTTTATCTTTTCAGATTGAGGCTTTATTAAAACAACATCAAGGCACACGCAACATTAATAATCAACTTCGCACTGTAAAAAATGATATTTCTATCAAAATTAACAAAGAAAAAGCTGGTCGTCTGGGTGTTCCACTTGCAGAAGTTGCTCGCACAGTACGTCTTAGCATTGCAGGATTGCAAGTAGGCAAGTTTAGAGATGAAAAAGGTGATGAATTTTTCTTAAATGTAAGCCTTGAAAAAAATTCAGAAGAAGTATTAAGTGTATTTGGCAAAACATACGTTACAGCGTTCAATGGTGCTTTGATTCCACTTAGTCAATTAGCAGAAATCCAACTACAAAATTCACCTTCTACCATCAGCCATTACAACAAAGACCGATTTGCACTTATTACTGCTTTTGGCAAAACTGGTGTTTTGACTTCCAATATCAATGCTGACATTGCGAAAGCATTGGAGAAATTTCAATTTCCAAAAAATACAAGTTTTATGATGGCTGGTGAAGTAGAAAGTGCCTCAGAAAGTTTTGGCGGTTTGGAAACAATTATATTATTTACGGTTTTTGGGTTGTTGGGCATTTTGATTTTGGAATTTCGCACATTTAAAAGCACACTGATTGTGCTTTCGGTGGTGCCTTTGGGTATTGTAGGAGCATTATTTGCGTTGTTTTTTGTGGGCAAAACATTGTCGTTTGTGGCGATTGTGGGCATGGTGGCACTTATTGGCATAGAAATCAAAAATTCTATTTTATTGGTGGATTACACCAATCAACTGCGTGAACAAGGCAAAAGCGTAGATGAAGCCATACGAGAAGGTGCAGAAACAAGGTTTTTGCCTATATTGCTTACGTCTATGACTGCGATTGGTGGGCTTACGCCTTTGGTGATAGAAGATGCACCACTTTATGCACCCCTTGCGTGGGTATTGATTGGGGGACTTATTAGCTCTACATTGTTGAGTAGGATAGTTACGCCTGTGTTGTATAGATTATTGCCACCAAAAGTAGAAATTAAGAATGAGGAATTGGAAATTAGGAATTAAGAATTGAGGATTTTTGTATCTATTTAGGTACGTAAATGTTTATATTATTTTAAAAAAATAAATAATTTTAAAAAAATATTTTTTTAATTTTAGTATTATGAAAAATATTATTTTATGCAAAAATTTACTAAATCTACTACCTTTTTAAATTGCCAAATTTTAAATATTATTTAGAATTTTTTTAAAATAAGATTTTTTAAAATAAAATTTAATACTAAATTCACTACCTAAATAGATACAAAATATTAAAAAAAGTGTTTTTTCTGCGTTTTGAATACATTTTTCAGGAAAATGTATAGTATTTCAATTACAATCTATTTAATCCAAAAAATCTTTAACAAAAACTAAAAAATGCCTTTAAATTTTCTCTTTGGAAGTTAAAGGTTTTTTTTGTATTATTGACGAAAAACCAAACCCATAAAATCCAGATGAATACCACCGAAATTGGCAAAAAAGGCGAAGAATTGGCAAAAAATTTCTTAGAACAAAAAAAATATACCATTATTGCCCAAAATTATCGCTACAAAAAAGGCGAAATTGACCTCATTGCAAAGAAAATAGAGGACATAGAAAATGAAAAATATAGTGAAAAATACAATGAAACCATCATATTTGTAGAAGTAAAATTACGGAAAAATAATCATTTTGGCTTTCCTGAACAAAGCATCAACCACAAAAAAATTGAACTTATCAAACAAACTGCTATTGTTTTTTTAGAAAATCTAAATTGGCAAAAAAATATTCGTTTTGATATTATTGCGATTATGCCTATTGGCAATGAATGGGAAATTTTACACTTGGAAGATTGTTTTTAAAAAACATATTATTATTTGTGCGGAAAGTCAGTGCAAGAAGCACGCGGATAACGCGGATTTTACGGATTAAAACGGATTTTTTGATTATTTTCACAATCTATAATCCATTACTCGTTTATTTCTTCCAACAATTCCATTTCAAGGGATTCTTGTTCAAGTTTGAGAATATCTTGTATCACATACACAAATGCAAGACTGCTAAAATGCGTGCTGAGTTCTACATCTATATCATAAAAAGTCTGTTCGGGAATAATGCGCACTTTATGTACAATGCCTATCATACTGCGAGGCGGAAAAGTAGCATTGTAGCCAGAGGTTTGTATGGTGTCGCCTTCTTTGAGTTTGGCGTGTGTGCCAATGTCCAATAGTTTGGCAAATTGTGGGCGTTTTCCGTCCCATTTGATAGAGCCAAGTTCTCCATTGCGTTTTACTTGTGCTGATACCGTCATTTTGGAGTGTAATACAGGCATTACAATAGAAAAATGTCGGTTGCATTTTATGATTTTGCCCACAATACCGCCAGGCGATATTACACTCATGCCTTTTTTTAGTCCATCTTTTTCGCCTTTGTCAATGGTAATATAATTGTTGAGTTGGTGCGTAGAATTATTGACTACTTTCGCCAAAGCATACGTATATTTATTGATAACTAAGGAATCTGAAAGTTTTTGAAATTTTACGTAATCGCTTTTCTGCGTTACTTTGGCGAGTTCTTTGTGCAAACGCAAGTTTTCCCTTGCCAATTCAGTATTTACGCTACGCAATTTGAAATAATCACCCACACCGCTTGACCAACTCAATATTGTGCCCGTGTAACCATTGGCAGAGTTGAAAAAAGTAGCGTTTTGGTAATAATTATTGCGTACTACAAGCCAAAAACTAATAACTTGTAACAAAACAAACAACAAGAACACTTGATATTGTCGGAGTAAAAGCAAAAAATTTTGCATTTTTTTTGAGAAATTTTTTTGAAGATTTTTGTATTTTTATTTTTTAAAATTAGTTGTATTTATATCTTTGTGTGAAAAGAATTTTTAACAAAAAAAATGCTAAATTAGTGTTTTTTCAGCAATAAAAGGTTTTTTACAAATATTTTTTAAGAAAATATTTTACTGTATGCAATAATTCCCCTTTAATTACGATATGTATTTTTAAAACAATAAAATTTCCTAACGCAAAAATCAATATATGAATATCAAAAATTACCATTTGTATTTTTTAAAATTTTTAGTTTTTTTATGTTTTTTATCTTTTATCTTTTCTAAAGAAATATTGGCACAAGAAAGGGTTGTAAAGGTTAATTTTGAAACAAGTTGCTTTTATAATACGCCAGCATTGCCTTTTAATAAACCATTTTTGATAGAGGGTGAAGTATTCAAAGACGTGGAATATGTGTCTGTAAGCATATTCAATGAAAATTCACAAAAAATTATTAATACCTATAATTGGAATAGAAATGACAAAAATAAAACAGAAACCTTTTCTATTATTGTTGCACCTATTTTGAACTCCAATAGCAAATATGATTTTGTGGTAACTACTTACAAAAGAATGTCTGACAACCAAAAAGTTAATTTAGCCAGAAATCTTAAAAGTAGGCTTATTTTTCACCTCAAAAGCCATCTTGAATTTGATGGGGCAAAGGTTATTATTGACAAACCCAAAAAGGTATTTAATGAAATAAAAACACTCATTGATGAGGCACTTAGTTTCCAAAAATCAAAAAATGGGCTTACTTACAACGCACCAAGTACGCTGGTACTCAATCAATTGGAAAACCATAAACATTTTAGGTTTAAAAATTTTTTGAGGGGAAAAAAAATTCAACAAAAAGACAGTATCGCTACCAACCTTATCAATGAACGTGTGGAAAGTATGGCAGATTTGATTATTTCGGAACTTACGCCTTTTTTCAATTCTGATTTGGTGCAACAACACAATAGCATTATGATACAAGCGGTGCCTACCGACAAAGAGCCTTTTAGCCTACCTATCAATGTTGCTATGTATGCGTGGAGTATGAACGCAGATGTGGCAAATGTAAGCACAAATACAACGGATATTACGTTTGGAGCAGGTTTTTCAATTCCTTTTGCCAATAAAACACGTTTCAAAAAAAGTAAAATATTTGATTCTTTTGCGTTTTCTATGGGTGTACTCACAACCCCAATCAAAGATGCAAATGGTGTGGAAATGGCTACGCCACAAGTAGAATTACCAGTTTATAGTGCCTTAGGCATTAGGCTTTTCAAAGTTGTACGTATTAATGCAGGGATATTAGCATTAAGTGAAAAAGGGGCTCAAAATTTTAATAATTTGGACATTATTCCTACTTTTGGTGTAGGTTTAGAATTAAATTTATGGTTAGGAATCAAAAAATAATAGTTCTTTTTGTGGTGTTTTTTTTGCTATTTTTTGGTGCTTGCAAAACTAAAAAATTGGGCGTTGCTTTGTATGAAATGGACAAAGCAGAAATTCCATCTTGGACAAATGTAAGGGAAAGTATAGGGACAAACATAGAAAAGATAAATCCCAAAGAAAATATACAAAACCTAAAAATCAATACAAATACACAAGCAAAAAATGTAGTGGCAAAAGATTCTTTGCAAAAACAAAAAAACGTGATTGATACACAAAAAATAGTTCAATATAGTATCATCAAAGATTCTATTGTGAATTTACCCAAAAATAAAAATATTGGAGCTAATCCAAATAATAATCTGTTGCCCAAAAACACCAACATTCAAAACGCAGAAATGTCACCGCAAAAAATAGCGTTTTTGGTGGATTCTGTATTGCGTGTGCGTGAGCAATATAAATTTTCTAATAGTACCAATCCAAATACTAACCAGCCAAATACATACCAAGCAAATCCCACACAAATCCAACCACAAGAAAAAATAATCAATAATTATTACTACTACTATAATCAGCAAAATCCTAATAAAGATTCTTTGAAAAAAGACAGCTTAAAAAAAGACACGCTAAAAAAAGATACATTGGGTTTAAAAAAGGACAGCTTAAAAAAAGATACTTTAACGTTAAAGAAAAGTATTTTGCAAAAAGATACTTTGCAAAAAGATTCTACAAAAATCATTGCAAAAACACAAAATTTGGCAGACACAACTAAAAATCAAAATGTACCAAAAATCAAAGAAAATATCTTGGCTTTGGAAAAAGACACTCCAAAAAAAGACACCTTGAAAGAAAACCCAAAGGAAATTGTAAAAGAAACCAAAAAAAATCAGCCCAAAACTGATACGCTCAAAATAAGTGCGTATTATGAAACAAATGCCCTCAAACCTATCAACGAGATTGCAGTATTGAAAGCCTTAGACATGTTGGAGGTAAAAGATAAAAAATTGTTGGAGGTTTATTTGTCAGGTTATACAGACAGACAAGGGTACGAACAAAAAAACAAAATTCTTTCCCAAAACAGAGTGCTGTGGCTCAAAGAATATATTTTGGGTAAAAAAGTAGACGAAAAATTGATTTTTATGCAATATTTTGGACAAAAATATGCCTCTACCAAAATAGATAATCCACAGGAAAGGCGTGTAGAGATTTTGGTTATTTGGGAAAATTTGTAAATACCATAAATTTCTATTAAAAACAAAAAATCCCCAAAACGTATTCAGTTTTGGAGATTTTTTTTAAAAATATTATAGAAAATGTGGGATAACAAAAAAACGCATAATCCATAATCTTAAAAAAGATTATTTCGCTGGTTTTAGCATTTCAATCCAATTTGTAGCTACATTTTTAGCATATTCTACACTTAGGATTTCGCTTAATTTGATATTGGTTGGGTTTGTGATGTTTTCACGTAGGTTGTTTGCTACTTCTTTCACATTTTCTCTAAGTTTGTCTACGTTTGCATTCAAAATAACCCTCAATGCTGCTACGTCTTCCGCTTTGAGTGTAGTGCGAAGTGCCTCAAACCATTCTTTGCCCAAAGATTCTTGTGCTTCAATTACTTGTTTCAATGATTCAGGTGCTTTTTCAAATGCGATACGTTTTTTGATGGTTTCAGAAATACTTTCTAAGTTGTCTTGTTGTTTTTCAAGCCATTCGTTGATATTTTCACGTGTTTTTTGGATAGTTTCAGTTGGTTGAATACCATTCACAAAATTTTTAGTATTATCAACCACCATTTCCACAATTTGTTTTTGTGTAGTGATTAACGTTTCCATTAGGTTTTTGCTGTCGCTTTCAATATTTTCTGCCATGTTTTCAACTGTTGTAGTAGCGTCTGCGATGATGTTTTCTGTAGCTTCTACAGCTTCGTTAGTTTTTGTGTGTTTTGTATTTTTCATGATTTTGGGAGTGTTTATAATTTATAAGTTGATACGATTTTTGATTTTTTTGTTTAAAAAAAGGCATTTGGATTTTTCGTATAAATGCTTTTTCTTTAAATTCTTGTGCAAACGTAATCAAATTTTTTTTAATGTTCCAAATATTTTATGAAAAAATTGTATATTTTTTTTTCAAAGTGTTCTGATTTGATATTTTTAAGGTATAAAATTGTACTTTTCTAAGAAAATTATGCGTGCAGAGTATTTTTTTATTTTAAAATTTTAAGAAAAAACAAAAAACATAAAAATTGTATTTTTTCAAGATTGATTATAAAGATTAGGTATGTTTTGTTAAATTATTTTCCCAAAAACAAAAAACCTTTTTTAGTTCAAAAACAAAATATTTAACTAAATAGGAGAGCAGGAAAATTACAAAAAATTTCTATTTTTATTTATCTCTGTGTTTGATGTTTTTAAAATAAGGTTCTTCTAACATTTATACGGAAAGCCTGCTTTTGTTGACCCAACCCTCCCCTCTGGGGAGGGCTTTATAAATCAATGATAATCAATGTATGATATCTCCCTCCCCTTCGGGGAGGGCAGGGGTGGGGTTCATCTCCGTATAAATCTTAGTAGAACCAATTTTAGTTTTTTAATCATTAAAAAATAGTTTCCTATAAGCATCTGAAAACTCTCTACGCCAGAACCATTCTGAATGTTCGCCATCATCACATACTTTGAGGTGAAGTTCATCATTACTAAAACCTACATCTTTCAAAATATCATACATGCGCATAGTATCTTCTACAAGCGTTTTGCTTTCTTTTCTGCCTGCTAAAAAATAAATTTTTTGGTGGTGTTTTTTCTGAAATTCAGTTGCTTTTTGATATATTCTGGTAGAAAACCAAAAACTTGGTGAAAAAACAAATAATTTTCCAAAAATTTCTGGGAATTTTATACCACCATACAACGTAAATAACCCACCCAATGAACTCCCAAGCAATGCGGTATTTTCTTGTTCTGGTTTTGTGCGATAGTGTCCATCAATATAAGGTTTGAGATTTTTTGCCAAGAAAGAGGCGTATTCCCTTGCACCACCACCGCCAAATTTTTTGTGTGCATAAGGCGAATATTCATAAGTGCGTGTGTCAGAGCCATTGTCAATGCCTACTACGATTACTGCGTTTTCGTGGTTTTCATAAAATAAAGCGTTTAATGTGTCGTCTATTGCCCACTCGCCAGAAAAAGAAGTCGCAGCGTCAAAAAGGTTTTGTCCATCTTGTGCGTATATTACAGGATAATGTCTTTCTACATTTGTTTCATAATCGGGTGGTAGATAAATCCAAATACGCCTATATTCTTCAAGTTGTGGCATATAAAATTTATTATCCAAAATAAATACACGAAATGAAGCGGTAGAAATTTTGTTTTCGGGGCGTGGTAGTTGTAATTCCAAAATATTAAATAAAATGGTTTTATGTTTTTTTAAGATATTTAATCTTTTTTTTAAATTAAATTGTAAAAATCAAATAAACATTTTTTTTTTATAAAAACCAAATTTTTACGTTTAAATTTTGATGTTTTTTTATTTTTTTGATGTTTTTCGTATATATAGAAAGAAATCAAATAGTGTGTTGTAGTAACTGATTTTACTTGATCACAATTTATGAAAAATGCTATTTTTCCATAGCGAAAGGTTTGCAAACTCCTTCGTTATGGAAAAGTATAATTATGGACTACACTTTTTTTGATTACAATAGACTAAGAACTAAAAAAACTAACTATAGCGTAATCAAAGAAAATGTATATTTTTTAAAATGTATTTTTATAAGAAAATCGTAGCGGAAACCTTTGCAAGGGTTAAAAATCCTTGCAAAGGTTGAACCTCAATTTATACACTTATTTTAATTACAGTGTACTAACAACTGAATATTTTACAATCGTATGCCCATAATAATAATATCGTCAAGTTGTTTGTAGCCATACATCCAATCTTTCAATGTTTCTTCCAAAATGCGATTTTGGTCTTGTAATGGTAATTGGTGTATTTTAAAAAATAGATTTTTGAGGTGTTTTATCATAAATTTTCTATCGTCCATACCGCCAAATTGGTCTTGGTAACCATCAGAAAACAAATAAATCATGGTTGGAATTGGATTGCCTTTGTCGTCTTTTATTTTGAGGATATTATTGGTAAATGCACGATAAGCCTCTTTTTGCATACCACCAATAGGCATTTTGTCTGCTTTTAGTTCTGTCATTTCGCCATTTTGGATATATATTACAGGGTTTTTTGCAGCAGAAATTTCCACAATGCCTGCTTTTTTGTCAATCGTACACAAAGCCATGTCCATACCATCACGGTTTTCGCTTTCTGCTTGTTTGAGGGCATTTCTTACGCCTTTGTGCAGTTCTTCCAAAATTAAATTTGGGGTAGTAAACCCTTTCAATTCCACAATTTCATTTAACAAGTGCATACCTGTCATGCTCATAAAAGCACCTGGCACGCCATGTCCTGTGCAATCTGACACGGTTACAATGATTTTTTCATTGGTATAACCTTTTAATATTTGTTGTGAAATCTCGCCTTGTGCCACTTCTTCATAAATAGGTGCAGGCTCAGTTTCTGTTAGCCAATAAAAATCACCTGAAACAATATCACGCGGTTTGAACAAGATAAAACTATCAGGCAAAAGCTGTTTTACACGTTCGGATCTTGGGAGCGTAGCATCTTGTATGCGTTTGGCATAATTGATGCTTGATGTAATGTCTGAATTTTTTTTCTCAATAATTTCTTTTTGTTCCATTACTTCCATTGTACGCTCTTTCACTTTTTCTTCCAAATTTTCATATAAAAGTGCATTTTGAATAGAAATTGTAACTTGTGCAGACAGCATTTCCAATACTTCAAGCCTATCAGGTGTAAAAGCGTCTGTTGTAAGGTTATTTTCCAAATACAAAATCCCTGATAATTTTCCTTGATAAATCAAAGGCATACAAAGCACTGATTTTGGTTGTACTTTTTGCACATACGTTGCCCCAATTACGCTTCTTTCATTGGACGCATCACCCAATACAATCGTTTCTCGTGTACGAATGGCATAATTGATGATACCACTTGAAAGTTTTGGTGTATCTGAAAGTCCATCTACTTGTTCAATTGGGATAGATTGGCGTGCTAATACTTTTTCTTGGTCAATATACGCTTCTGCTTCTATCACCCAACCGCCTTGTCTTTGGAGAATAAACAAACCTTTTTGTGCACCTGCATTTTCAATGACAATTTTCATCATTTTCTCCAATAAATGTTCCAACACCACTTCTCCTGAAAGTGTTTGAGAGGCTTTTATAATGGAATTTTTGTCAAGGCTAATGCCTGAAGATGAACCTGAACTTGCGATAATGGTTGCACCTGCAACTGTCCCGCTTGTAGCTGATATATTTTTTCCAATAAATAATCCAGGAAATTGTCTTTCCAAATGCTCCCATTTTGCCTTTGCACCCCAAAGTTGATACAAATGATGTGCATCAGAAATATATACCCTGCCTATTTTTTCTTTGCCAATTTCAAAATAAAATCTGCCTGCAAGTTCAGAAGCAAGTGCTTCATCTTGGGGAAATTTATTTTTTTGAGCAGTTTTTATGGCTTGGTCATAATAATCCATTGCTTGCATAAGTTGCCCAGAAAGTCGCATCATTTCCGCTTGTACCAAAAAATAGCGGTGCAGATGGTTTTCGGGACAAGTTTTTGCCCATGTATATAATTCTTTTTGGTTTTGGGAAATTTGAGCCAATAGTTTTGTTTTGCTTTCTTGGTCTGTAATTTCTGCAAAATATGCAACTCTAATAAGCGAATCAAAAAAAGTAAAGACAGGCAAATGAAACATGCCTATTGCTCCTTCTCTGAAACTTGCGGTTTTTTGGGTAAACATAAATGCTTTTTCTATGTCCCAAAAATACAACGCAAGCATGCTTTTGGCTTGATAGGTTACAAAAGCAAGCATATTTTGGTTGTCTTTTTCAAAATTTTCTAAATGTAAATTTTCTTGAAAAAACTCACCTGATAAATGTGTAGGTTCTGGCACATACTCCAACAAATTGGCAATCATTTGTTGCCAAGGGGTCATATAATGTGTGTGGAATTCTTGTTTAAGTTGCCAAACAAGGTCTAAATCTTTTTCAAATTTGAGGGCTAAATTTTCTAATTCTAAGCCCATCAAAAAATGATAATGACAACTTTCTGCAATATTGTAGCACGCAAATTCCAATTCACCTGTTTCCAAACCAATTTGTATGGCATCAAAATATGGTTTTCTCAATGCCCTAATTGGTTCTTTCCAGTGCATTACGGTAGAAATATATAAATTATCTACTTTTGCCCTAAAAAATTTTGCATCAAATTTATCCAAAAGGCTTGTAGCCAATTTACCAAATTTGTAGCCACGTTCTATATCCCCAAAATCCCCACACAACAATCCACCATAAAAAGCATATCCTACGCAAGAGGAGGCACAATTGCCATATTTTACAGACAAATCTACCATTGTATAGGTGATTTTGCGAAACAAATCGCCATCACTTGCCCACGCAGGGGTTACGACACTATCCATAATTTCCATCGCAGACATGATGTCGTTGTTGGTCATTTGTGGTAGTTGGTATAATTTTTCAGGGTCTAATTTTTCAGAAAGTTCATCTACTAAGGTTACATGAAGGAGTTTTACAACTTGTAGTCCTACTTCTATGGCTTTTTGTTGGTTGCCTTGTGCGATATGATATTGCATCATTATCTCAAAGGCAGGCATTTTGTCAGGCGTTGTTTGGGCATTTTCCAGCAAAACATTGATGTATTGTTCAGAAATATCAAAATCTCCTTTGAGGAAAGACGTTTCCACGATACACGCATAAATTGCAAGTGTCATTTGGTAATCTGTAGCCCAACTTTTTTCGGAAAGCAAGGAGATGGCAGTTTTGAGGTAATCAAAAGAAGGTTTGTATGCCCCTGCATCTCTTGATTTTTTGCCTGCAATAAGGTTGAGCGAAGCAATGTATTTTTTCTTATCTTCTTCAAATATAAGTGTAAGTCCTTGATTTATTTGATTAACTATATCAAAAATATTTTCTTCTATTTCGTCTTCATGCACACTTTCTACGAGTAAAAAACCGATTTTTAGGTGGTTTTCTGCTTTTCTTTTGTCAGAAATAAGGCTATAAACTGCTTGTTGTATGCGGTCATGTGCAAACTTATAATTTTGGTCTAATGGTATTACAAGCCCTTCCATAAGTGCTTGTTGTATTGCTTCTTGTGGCGACACAACCTCTGCAAGCCCGCTACGTTGGTGCATAAGTTGCAATGTAAGCATATCAAACCTATTGCCAATACAAGACGCAAGTTCTAAAACTGCTTGCGTATTGGCAGATAATTTTTTGATTTTGCTCGCCATGAGTGTTACCACATTATCCGAAATATTGAGGGATTTGATGTTTTCAATATTCCACTGCCAACGTTTGTGTTCAAAATCAAAAAACAATACTTGTTCTTCATACAACGTTTTGAGCATTTGATTAACAAAAAAAGCATTTCCATACGTTTTTTCATTAATTAAATTTGCCAAAGGGCAAATTTCTGTTTTGTCTAAATGCAAGGTATCTGCTAAAAGTTCCTCTAAGTTTTCTTTGCTTAAATTTCCAATTTCAAGATTTCGTACATTTATTTTTTCTATTTTTAGCTCGTCCAATACCATTGCAAATTGGTGCGAACTGCCTACTTCGTTGTCACGATATGCTCCTAAGAGTAATAAATAATCTTCGTTGCAGTTGGTAAGGATAAGTTTTAACAAACCCAAAGAACCTGCATCAGCCCATTGCCAATCATCAATAAAAATCACAAGTGGGTGTTCAGCCCTTGAAATGGTATTGATAAAATTTTGAAATACATAATTAAATCTATTTTGTGCTTCTGTTGCACCAAGTTCGGAAACTTCGGGTTGTTCTCCAATAATGTACTCCAAATCAGGAATGATATCTAACAATACTTGTCCATTTTTACCCAAAGCACGCATAATTTTTGCCTTCCATTTTTCCAAATTTTGGGCATTTTCGGTTAGTAAAATATTTACAAAACCTTTGAGTGCTTGCGTCCAAGCGGAATAAGGGATATTTTTTTGGAATTGGTCAAATTTTCCTTCAATAAAATAACCGTTTCTTTCGGTAACAGGTTTATGAATTTCATGCACGAGGGCAGATTTTCCTACGCCTGAATAACCAGATATGAGCAATAATTCTGTGCCACCTTGACAGGTACGTTCAAAACTATCCAACAAACTGCCTAATTCAACTTGACGACCGTAGAGTTTTTGAGGTATTTGTAATTTTCCAGAAAAATCTTGTTTGCCTAATTCAAAATCTGGGATATGATTTTTTTCTTCTAATGCTTGCAGGCATAGTTCTAAGTCGTATTTTAGTCCAAAGGCGGATTGGTATCTATCTTCTGCATTTTTTCGCATTAATTTCAACACAATAAACGCCATCATATCAGGGAGTTTGTGGTTGTATTTTTGGGGTGAATCAGGGCTTTGTGCAAGGTGTGCGTGCACAAGTGTCATAGCGTCAGTGCTAAGAAAAGGAAGTCTTCCTGCTAATGCTTCATAAAAAGTAACCCCTAAAGAATATAAATCAGTACGATAATCCACAATGCGGTTCATGCGTCCTGTTTGTTCGGGGGAAATATATGCTAATGTACCTTCAAGTTTCTCAGGATTGCCTAAATGTTGTGTTTTGAGGTTTATTTTGGTGGAAATGCCAAAATCAATAATTTTTACATCGCCACTATCTGTAATAAAAATATTTCTTCCGTTGATATCTTTATGAATAATATTTTGTTGGTGTATTTCGCCTAATATTTGGCAGGTTTGGATAGCAATTTTTAAAAAATTTTTGATGTGAAGGGGTCTGCTGTTAAAATATTCATTCCAAGCCAAGCCAGAAAGGTATTCAAGCACAAGGGCAGGCTTACCATCTATAATTTCTTGTTTATAGGTCTTGCGAATTCCTCCTATTTGAAGGTCTTTTGTAATTTCATATTCATTAAAAAAACTATTCATTTGCTCTTGTGTAGGTCGTTCTCCTCGCATTACCTTGATAATCACAGGGCTTTGTATTAGTTCATATTCTTCTCTAAAATATACAACAGAGTTTAGACCTTCAAATAAAATATCGCCTTTGGTAGTTGTGTTCATTAAGTTTAAGGTTCAAAAGGTTTAAGGTTCAAAAGTTCAAAAGGTTTAAGGTTTAAGGTTCAAAATCCTTAATCTATAATTTTTTAATTTTCTAATTCTAATTTTCTAATTCTAATTTTCTAATTCTAATTCTAATTCTAATTCTAATTCTAATTCTAATTCTAATTCTAATTTATAGTTTTTAAAATTATACAATTTCTTTACCAAAAACAAATAGATTGTGTTTTTTTTTTATTTCTTTTGTTTTCTAAAAATAATTACTACTTTTGCGGGCTATATATACGCCCTACATGAAACCTACTACTTGGACATATCGCCTCCTGTTTGCCATTGTATCAATGGTCTTGCTGAATACGCTTACAGTGTATGAAGTGAGTAAATGGGCTGTGGTATCGCATCATGCAAAGGTTTGGATTGATAAAAAAGAGGAAAATAATACGCTCAAAAAATTATTATTTTTGGATAATAAGGTATTAACTGATACCCAAAAATCCCATGTAAAAAACCCTTCTTTATCTTTCAAAGTATTTCTTAATCGTAATTCAGTATATTGTTTTTTATTTTCAAAAAAAAATAGTTTCTTTTTATTTTCATTTTCCCACACCCAAAAAGTTTTTACACAAAATCAATATGTTGGTGTTATTTGGAAAATGTTTTTTGGGTGTTGTATCAATACAAATGCCCCATAAATAGTCCCCAGTAGTCCCCCGCCCCAAAGGGGAGCTAACAGCCAAAGTTAATGTGCTGTTTTTTTGGGCATCAAAATCTTTCCTTAAAATTTAAAAAAATAATTTAAACTTCTTATAAAGAATGTTTTTTGTTTTTTTAATAAAAAATTTTAATGGTAATTATTTAAAAAATCCATAATCCATAATTTATAATCCATAATCTTTTTATGAGTAAAAATGCCATTATCGCAATCACGGTATTTGTATCGTTGTTGTGTTTGTACCAATTTACATTTACTTTCAAGTCACGTAGCTTGCAAGCAGATGCGATAAAATATGCCACCAACGGAAAAGGTGTGCTTGATACTAAGAAAAAACAACATTATATTGATTCTATTTGGAACAAAAAAGTGTATAGTTTCTTGGGTAGTGATTTTACCTACAAACAAGTAAAAGACAGAGAGTTGTCGCTTGGTTTGGATTTGCAAGGTGGTATGCACGTTACACTCGAAGTGTCGCCTGTTGAAATCCTCGTGGCAATGTCGGGCAATAGCACTGACCCAAATTTTTTGAAAGCTATTGAAAATGCAAAAAAAGCACAACAAACCAGCACAAGAGCATTTGTAGATGTGTTTGGTAGTGAATATGCTAAAATAGCACCAAACAGTAAATTGGCTGATATTTTCTCTAATACAGATAACCGTACCAAAATCAACCTTAATTCTTCTAATGCACAAGTATTGAGCATGGTAAGCAAGGAGGTAGAGAGTGCAATTGACCGCTCTTTTCAAATTGTACGCAAACGTATTGACCAATTTGGTGTGGCTAACCCTACTATTCAACGTATCCCTGGTACAGGACGTATTTTGGTGGAGTTGCCTGGTGCTGAAAATCCTGAAAGGGTGAGAAAATTGCTTTCTGGTGCTGCAAAATTAGAGTTTTTTGAAGTACATGAATTAGGCGAAATCTCAAAAGGGTATGAAGCCCTTAGCAAATACCTCACAAAAGAAGATGAACGCCAAAAAGGTAAAAAAGGTGCTGACACCGAAAACAGAATAGACGATAAATCTGCTTTGTCTGCTGATACAGTGGTTAATACTGAAGAAAAAAATGCACAACTTACCGCAAAAACTGATACTTTGAAAAAAGTAGAAGAAAAGAAAGAGGAGAAAAAAGTGGAAGGAAAGAAAGAAGATGGTGCTAAAAAAGATACTTCAAAAAGTAAAAGTGATACTGATAAAGTAGCTAAAAAAGATACTGCAAAAAAAGATGCCAAAAAGGATTCATTACAACCTACCGCAGCTATGCAGTTGCTCATGCCTAACCCTATGGGATTTACGGTTAAAATTGCAGACACTGCACGTGTAAATGAGATTTTGGCAAGAAATGAAGTGAAAAATATGTTTCCTGCTACACTCAAACTTATGTATGATGTGAAAGCTGATGCAAAAACAAATACCATCAATCTATATCCTATCAAAAAGGGTAGAGGCGGAAAAGCTCCTTTGGAAGGTGATGTAATCACCGATGCAAGACAAGAATTTGACAATAATCGTCCTGTGATTAGTATGCAAATGAATGGCAAAGGTGCTAAACTTTGGAAAAAACTTACAGGTGCTAACGTAAATCGCAAAATCGCTATCGTATTGGATAATGTGGTATATTCTGCTCCTAACGTAAATGGCGAAATCCCAACAGGTAACTCTCAAATCAGTGGTAATTTTACCATTGAAGAAGCAAATGACCTTGCCAACGTGTTGAAAGCTGGTAAATTGCCTGCTCCTATGCGTATCGTGGAAGGTGGTACGATTGGGCCTTCTTTGGGTAAAGAATCCATCAATCAAGGGGTATATTCTATGCTCATTGGTTTGGGTTTGGTGGTTATATTTATGGTGTTGTATTATAAATCAAGTGGATTTATTGCTAATATTGCTTTGTTGTTTAATATCTTTTTTATCATTGGTATTTTAGCGTCTTTTGGTTTGGTGCTTACGTTGCCTGGTATGGCTGGTATTGTGCTTACGATTGGTATGTCGGTAGATGCCAACGTGTTGATTTTTGAACGTATCAGGGAGGAAATTCGCAATGGTAGTACGCTCAACGAAGCGATTGCGTTGGGTTATGAAAAAGCATACAGTTCTATCATAGATGCCAATGTTACTACGTTTTTGATTGGTGCGATATTGGCAATATTTGGGGCTGGTAGTATCAAAGGTTTTGCGATTACGTTGATGATTGGTATTGTGTGTTCGGTATTTACTGCGGTATTTATCACAAGGATTATTATTGAATACCTTACACGCAAAAATGATGGCAAAGGCGTAAGTTTTGACGCTTTTATCTTGAAAAATGTATTTGCTGATGCAAAAGTTAATTTCTTAAAACTTCGTTATCCTGCGTATATTTTCTCTGGTAGCATCATTGCGATTGGTATGGTGTTGATTATGATAAATGGTTTGAGCTTGGGCGTTGATTTTAAAGGTGGTCGCTCTTATATTGTGAAATTTGGACAAGTAATTTCAGTAGAAGAAGCACGCCAAGCACTTAGCACACAATTCAAATCTAACACAGAAGTAAAAACGTATAATGGCAATGACCAACTCAAAATCACAACAAGTGAATTGAGTGAGGACGAATCGGAAATTGGCGACAAAAAAGTAGAAACTTTGTTGTTGGACGGTCTTAAAAAATTTAAAGACCCTAAAATTGAAGGTTTTTCTAAGGTAGGTGCTACGATTGCTGATGATATTTATAATACTTCGCTTTCTACTATTTTCTGGTCATTGGTGATTATATTCTTGTATATCCTTATTCGTTTCCGCAAATGGCAATATAGTTTGGGTGCGGTGATAGCATTGTTTCATGACGTGCTTGTGGTGTTTGCAGGTATGGCAATAGCACGCCTTTTGGGTGTGTCATACGAAGTAGACCAAGTGTTTATCGCTGCGATGCTTACGGTGATTGGTTATTCTATCAATGATACCGTAGTTGTATTTGACCGTATTCGTGAGTTTGCTGGTGATACTGAACAAGCGGATTTTGCTACAAAACTCAACTCTGCTATCAATGATACGCTAAGTCGTACTATCATGACATCAGGTACTACGTTGATTGTGGTATTGATACTATTCTTATTAGGTGGTAGTGTGTTGGCTGGGTTCTCGTATGCGTTGCTTGTAGGTATTTTGATTGGTACATATTCATCTATCTTTATTGCTTCGCCTATCGTGTTGGATATTTCTGCATGGAGATTTAACAACAATACAAAACCAATTATTGAGGAAGCACCTGCTAAGGCTTAAATAGTCCCTAAGCCCCCCAGAGCTTAACAGCCCTCTCTAAAAGGAGCGTAAATACAAAAAAACCGTTTTATACAATGTTATAAAACGGTTTTTTTTTGTGAATAAATGGGTTGTATTGTGGATTTTCGCTTTTCCCCCGATTTTATTGGAGCTTATTTATAAATTTAATCCTACAAGGACGTTATTTTGTGTAAAAAAGTATTAGAATTTTTTTAAAGGTTTAATTTTAAATAGCTTTTTATGAAATTGGGAGAGGTAAATAAGGTTAAAAAGATAAAAGTTAAAGCTTTACAAATAGTGTGAAATTTTTTACAAGTAGTGTAAAGATTTTTTAGCAATTTTATTTTAAAGTAGTAAAAATATTTTTAAATTAAATTTTATTATTTGTATTTTTGTTAAAATTAAATCTTTTATTTAAAATCTTTTTATAAAAAAAATTATGGCATCATCAACAGAAACAGGACACGCTAAAAATTTAGCAAACTTTAAAGAACTTATTACAATTCTTAAAAGTTTTGGAACACAATATAACCCAATGCTGGACACGCTACAAATTAGTTCGCTGGAAACCGTAGCCCAAAAAGTAGAAGCAGTGTTTGATAAACTTAAAGAAGCGGAAACAATGGCTAAACAAGCTACCGCAACGCTACAAGCAGAATTTAAAACACTTAATACACTCACTTCGCAACTTATGGGACTGCTCATAAGTTCGGGAGCTAAGGAAAGTAGTATAAATGAGGCGCGTAGTATTCAAAAACGTATCACAGGCGGGAATATTAAAACTAAAAAAGTAGATGCAACGTCTGAAACACCAACAGAAGTTAAAGCTACACGTTCTAATGCACGACTAAGCTATGATAGTAGGTTAGATGATTTTGCAAAATTTGTAATGGTGTTGCAAAATGTAGCAGAGTACAAACCTAATGAAGTAGCGTTTAAACCTGCTACGCTACAAGAAAAAATACAAGTGATGAAAAAAGCGATTGAAGACAATGATAATGGCGACATCAAACGTAGCCAATTTGCCAATGAACGCAATACATTGCTTTATACAGAAGATACAGGAATTACTTCACTTGCCCAAAAAGCAAAAGAATATGTAAAAGCGGTGTTTGGTGGCGTAAAAAGTACGCAGTATAAAGCATTAACTAAAATAAAAATAACATTAAACACAAAAGTTTAAGAATTATTTTTTTTGTAGCATGCTTACTTTACTTTGTAGCATGCTTACTTTACTTTGTAGCATGCTTACTTTACTTTGTAGCTTGCTTACTTTTCTTTGTAGCTTGCTTACTTTTCTTTGTAGCTTGCTTACTTTTCTTTGTAGCTTGCTTACTTTACTTTGTAGCTTGTTTACTTTTCTTTGTAGCTTGCTTACTTTATTTTGTAGCTTGCTTACTTTACTTTGTAGCATGCTTACTTTACTTTGTAGCATGCTTACTTTATTTTGTAGCTTGCTTACTTTATTTTGTAGCTTGCTTACTTGCAAAAAAAATTAACAGAATTAACATTATTGAAGGATTAACAAGATTAAAAAGATTAAAAAAAGTATTTATTTAGCTTAATTTTATTATTTTTGCTTATAATTATGTTTAAACTTCCCAAAAGTTTTTAAATTTTTGGGAAGTTAGCCCAAAACAAAGATTTTAGATTTAACCTAAACAGATATAAAAAAAATAAAAATTTTGAAAACCTTTACAATCCTGCTAAGACAATTATCAAAACTAAACTACAAAACAAAATTATGAATGTGCCAAAATTATGTTAAACCTTTTGAACTTTTAAACCTTAAATTTTTCTCCTTTGACTTACCAAGAAACCGAAAAATATATTTTTGAAAAACTCCCAATGTTTCAAAATATTGGCGGACAAGCCTACAAACCAACCTTAGAGAATACAGAAAACTTGTGTGCGTTTTTGGGAAATCCACAAAAAAAGCTAACCTTTATCCACATTGCAGGCACAAATGGCAAAGGCAGTGTAAGCCATTCTTTGGCATCTATTTGGCAAACTGCGGGCTACAAAGTAGGGTTATTTACTTCGCCACACCTCAAAACATATCGAGAACGCATTTGTATAAATGGCGAAATGATTTCGGAAAATGATGTTATAGCCCTTGTAGAAACATTAAAACCAAAAATTGAGGAAATATCACCGAGTTTTTTTGAGGCAACTACTGCGATGGCTTTTGCTTATTTTGCAAAAAAAAATGTAGATATTGTAATCCTTGAAACAGGCATGGGGGGCAGGCTTGATGCTACCAATATTGTTACGCCTATTTTGTCGGTGATTACAAATATAAGTTATGACCACCAAAAGTTTTTGGGTGATACGCTTCCACAGATTGCAGGCGAGAAAGCAGGCATTATCAAGCCTAATGTGCCTGTTGTGATTGGCGAATATCACGCAGAAACTTTGCCTGTGTTTGTGGAGAAGGCACAAAAAGAAAACGCAACATTGTATAAAGCGTGGGAAAATTTTGAGGCGAAATTTGTGGGGGAAGATGGGGAAGATATTGCTATAAGTTCCCTAAATAATAATCTAAGCACCCAAAATAAAAACAAGTTTATTGATTTGCTCACCCTTTGGGGGCGTGAGGGGCTTTTAAAAGGCATTTATCAACTAAAAAATTTCGCAACCATTGCACAAGTTTTACAAATCTTAGCAAAAGAATGGCATATTACACCTGAAATTTGCAAACACGCATTGGAAAACGTTACACATATTACACATCTCAAAGGGCGTTGGCAGATATTACATGAAAAGCCTTTTATAGTTTGTGATACTGCACACAACGAAAGCGGTTTTGAACAACTTTTTAAACAATTTGCGAAAACGATTGTTTTAAAACACATACAGCATATAGTTTTAATCTTGGGTTTTGCAAAAGACAAAAATTATATTGAAATCTTAAAAAACATTCAAAACTTTTTTGCTGATTATCGTTTAAACATCTTATATTATTTCACAAGTTTTCCGCTTGAGCGTGCTTTGCCTGCGGAAATGCTTGCACAAGAAGCCAAAAAACAGCTTGGTATTGATGGACAAACATTTGCAACAGTGAAAGATGCTTTAGATTTTGCTGTTCAAGATTTTTCTATTAAAACTGTTGAGAATACATTTATTTTTGTGGGTGGTAGTAATTTTATAGTGGCAGAAGTTCCAAATCTTTAAAAAACTCCCAACCCAAAGAGGAGCAAATACAAAAAAGTATTTTTATCAAAATCTTATTTGGTAAATTAGGGGTAAAAAAGCAATAAAAAAAAAGCTATTTTTAAGGTTTGAACTAAATAATTACCAATTTTTTTGGTTTATATTTGCAATAAAATTTTTAGATGATAAAATATAACCACTAAAAACAAAATAACAATATAAATAGCAATATAAATAAAACTTTATTTTTTGTGATTATTTAGCTTTAATTTCAATGTCTATTCTTCCTTTGGGGGTTAGGGGCTACATAATTATTATTTTTTATCAAATTCAGACAGTATTCTTAACACAGTATTTTAGTTATGGTAACAGTATTACATGTAGAACGTTCCAGTAAGTCGCCTTATGTACATTTTGACGCAGAAGAAGGGTATTTTGAAATAAAAGGGGTATCTATTCCAGAAGATGCAGAAGCATTTTATCGTCCTTTGATTGCCTTTGCTGAGAAATATAACCATAATCCTGCACCAAAAACCACTATTGCAATAAAATTTTTATACTTTAATACCAGCACTTCTGATTATGTGCTTACGTTGATGCGTACTTTGAAAGAAAAACAAGAAGACAATCTTATTATTGAATGGCACTATGAAGAGGAGGACGAAGATATGCACGAAACAGGCACACACATTGAAAAGGTATTGGAACATGCTTTTATATATTGTCCTTGTGAAGCGATTAAGTAAAAGCATAGGCTTTATATGGGGAGATTTAACTTAATATTTACATTTATCTTTTAAACTTTATTCCCCCCAATTTCATTGGGGGCTATTCAAAATTGAACCTCTAAAGAGGTTCTAATATATTTTTATGCAAAAATACCCCCCCCTTGTGGGGTTAAATTCATGAATAACCCCCAATGGAATTGGGGGGAAACGAAATATGAGGAAGATTTAACCTAATATTTATATTTATCTCTTAATCTTATACCCCCCAATTTCATTGGGGGCTATTCAAAATTAAACCTCTAAAGAGGTTTTAATACATTTTTACACAAAAATAACCCCCTTGTGGGGTTAAATTCATGAATAACCCCCAATGAAATTGGGGGGAAAACGAAATATGGGGAAGATTTAACCTAATATTTACATTTATCTTTTAAACTTTATCCCCCCAATTAAACCTTTAAAGAGGTTCTGATATATTTTTACGCAAAAATAACCCCCTTGTGGGGTTAAATTCATGAATAACCCCCAATGGAATTGGGGGAAAACGAAATATGGGGAGGTTTAACCTAATATTTACATTTATCTTTTAAACTTTATTCCCCAATTAAACCTTTAAAGAGGTTTTAATACATTTTTACACAAAAATAACCCCCTTGTGGGGTTAAATTCATGAATAACCCCCAATGGAATTGGGGGAGAATTAGGCGAGAATAGGGCGAAAACGAAAGTCCTATTATTATATAAAACTACGCTTTCACTTTCAGCGTTTTCAAATATTTTTCTGTATTCTTCAACAACATTTTTTCAGCATTTTCTTTGTCTTTTTGCGACAAATTTTTGTGAGATTCTGTTATTTTTTTGTCCAAAAGCATATTCAAATCTGCAAAATCTTCTTCAAAAACAGGCAACATTTCCAAGAAAAAACGCACTATCAAATCAGAAGTAGCTTTTTCTTTTTCCATTTCATAGATTTCTGTTGCAGTCATGTTGCTATTATATTGTGTTTGTTCTTCTTTGGTTTCTTCTGGTTGTGGTTTTTCGTAGCCTATGGGATATATGATTTCGGGTTCTGGGTCATAGCTATTTTTTTTGTTTTTGATGATACTTTTGCAAACGGTTTCATATTTTTTTGCCAAAAAATCCACTTCCAAAAGTTTTGTTTTCCATGTAGCAAATGTTTTTTTTGGCAATTCGTTTGGGATTGTAGTATTTGCTTTTTGGGTGTTTATGGCTTTTTCTGCTTCCAAATCTTCATAATCGTATTTTGCTTGTTTGAGGCTTTTTATATCAATTTTTTGTGATTTTTTATCCACGATTATTTCAAAATTTTTAAATTGTGCTGACAATGCTTGCAAAATAGCTTTTGCAGGTGCATATTCTTTGTTTTGAATGTGCCAACTTGCCCCATACAAATCAATGCGTATAAGGTTTATCATATTCAAAAGTGTTCTTTCATACACATTTAATTTGGTAGAGAAACCAATTTCCAAGTCCATATTTTGCCTAAATGACGCATAATTTTTGCGAAATTCTGCATACAATTTTTTTCCATTTGGGTTATTGTATGGGGGAATTTTAGCTATTTTTTTACTTTTTTTGGGGTCTGGCAAAGGTCTCATCATCTCCATATCTTCGTATTGATACAGTTTTTCGCCTCTGTCAAAGTCCAACATTTTTATCCAATCCAATCGCACTATTTTTTTATTTTGCAAAAAATTATCTTGTTTTTGTGTTTTGTTTTGCAATGTTTTAATTGGGTTTTTAAAAAATGTTACCAAATGTTGTCTTAGGTCAAAGTCATAAAATTTTTTGAGGTGTGGCATAACAGTAAAATTATTGCCTGCCAATTTGAAACGGTAATTACTAATATTGTTTTTATTATTTTCAAAAAAAACAGGCAGTTTACTGATTTTATTACTATCAAGGTTAAAGGTTACATTTTTTAGATATACTGCATTTTCATTGATGACGGTAATGTCATTATTTGAAAAATTAATATCATAAGCTTTATTTAATTTTTGGATATTTTGCGGGATAATTTTTATTTTATTAAAAGCAGCATTGAATTGGTACAATTCCACCAAATCCAATACTTCGGTTTGGACTTCGCTAAAATTATTATAAGAAATATTTAAAGAAGTCAAATTTTTGAGTGCTTTGATGCTGTTTGGCAATTTTATAAGGCAATTTTTGGACAAAAATAAGTTTATTAATTTTTCCAAGTTGCCAATATCTTCGGGCAACGTCATAATTTTATTAAAATCACACTCCAAATGAATTAGATTTTGCAAGGTTGTAATTTCTTTTGGCAATTCAATAAGGTTGTTATTACCTATTTGCAAAGTTTTCAATCCTTTCAAAAATTTAATATTTGGGCTTATTTGTTCAATTTTATTATTATCACAATTCAAAGCCTCTAATGTAAAGTTGTCATTTTGCATTAGTTCATCAAATATGTTTTTCAATTCGTTGTTATCACAAGATAATGTTTGGAGATTTTTTAATTTCTCTAAATTTTTTGGTAAATTTTTCAATTTATTTCCTGAAACCGTCAAATATTTTAGGCTTGTAAGGTTATTAATTTCTTCGGGTAGGGTTTCAAGTTGATTTTGATTTAAAAGTAATGTGTATAGTTTTGTCAAGTTTCCGATTTCTTTGGGCAAAGATTTGAGTTTATTTTGATAAACATCCAAATTCTCCAAATTCTCCAAATTGCCAATACTTGCAGGCAACGCATTAATTTTATTGTCCTGCACATTAAAATCTTTAAGTTTTGTCCAATTTCCGATTTCGTTTGGCAGGGTTTCAAGTTTATTCATATTAAAATACGCAGTTTCAACATTTGTCCAATTTCCTACTTCATTAGGCAAAGCATTGAGTTGATTATCTGCAAAATTTACAAAGTTAAGGTTTTTGAGGTTTCCGACACTTTTTGGCAATACTTTGAGTTTATTGTGTAAAAAATCTATGTATTTCAATTTGTGCAAAAGTCCTATTTCTTCAGGCAGGGCGGTTATTTCGTTGTAGTTTAAGTTCAAATATATAAGGTTTTTGAGTTCGCCTATTTCTTTGGGCAATGCAGTAAGTTCATTGTTTGGACAGGATAAATATTGGAGATTTTTGAGGTTTTTGATTTCTGTTGGCAATGCGATAAGTTCATTTCCCATACAAGATAAGTGTGTTAGTTGCGTCAATTCGCACAATTCTTTGGGCATATATACCGCACTGCTTGTACTGTATTCTATGGCAATCAGTTTTTTGAGTTTTTTGATATATGGCAACACTTCTTCCAATGTGTAAGTGCTGATAAATAGGATTTCTAAGTTTTCAAATTGGGCAATTTTTGTCAGCAACAAACTGTCTTCTGTTTCGTTTTCGGTTTCATTGAACCCCAACCTAAAAACCTGCACGTCTTTTGGGTCAGTTATATCTGCAAACCCATAAAATTCTTTGAGGTTTTGGAGATTTTGAAAAGGCGTGCTTATTTCTGGTTGTGCGTGGAGGTTGTTTATATTTAATATAAAAAATAAAAAAATATTTAGACAAGAAATATTTAGACAAAAATTTACAAGTTTAAAAAAATGTTTGGGTAGTAGATTGTTCATGTTTTTTTGGGGGTTAAAAGGATTTTTTTTTAGAAATATACAACAAGAAAATTACAAATTATAAATTTTAAAATAAAAATAAAGCACAATTTTCCTTAAAATTAAAACAAAAAACAGGAAAATCACAAAATAAAGCGTATTTTTGTATTTTTTAGTTTAAAAACTAAAACAAAAACACCACAATCTTATCAAAAACATTATAAAATATTTACACCAAAAGTATGCATAAAAACCTGCGTAAAAACTTGTATAAAAATCTTTTGTTCCCTTTTTTCTTTTCTCTTTTCTTTGCCTTTTCTTGCCAAATAATATTTGCCCAAACCTACGTTCCGTATCGCAAAGGCGACAAATGGGGCTATGCACACATAGAGCGTGGTGTGGCTATGATATTGGATTATGACGAAGTAGGGCGTTTTTCACACAATTTGGCACGTGTCAAACGTGGTGTTACATATGGGTTTATCAACCCAGAATGGCAGGAGGTAGCTCCTTGTAAATATTTTTTGGCATCAGATTTTACGGAAGGTGTTGCAAAAGTATATTTTAATGGGCGTTGGGGGCTTATCAACACCAAAGGCAAAGAAATTACACCTATTGAATATGATGAAATTGGCGAATTTAGAGATGGACTTGCAAAAGTAAAAATGAATAAAAAATGTGGGTTTATCAATACAGAAGGCAAAATCGTTATTGCATTGGTATATGATGATGCAAGCAATTTTAATGAAGGTGTTGCTTCTATCAGGCAAGGCAGATTTTGGGGTTATATTGATAAATTTAACCATGAAATTGTACGCATCAAATATGAGTTTGCCCTCCCTTTTAGAGATGGTATGGGTGGCGTAAAACTTAATGGCAAATGGGGCTACATCAATGCAAAAGATGAGTTACTAATCCCACACAAATACTACGCAGTAGAAAGTTTTTATGAAGGATATGCCAGAGTAGAAATCAACAGCAAATGGAGTTTTATTGACAAAAAAGGCAGAATTATCGCCCAAGATTTTGATGCAGTAGTGAGTTTTAGCGGTGGTTTGGGGGCAGTGTCCAAAAACGGTGTTTGGGGTTATATTGATGCAGTTGGCAGTATGGCTATTCCATTAAGATATGGTTTTGCAGGGAGTTTTAAAAATGGACTTGCAAAAATAAGGCGTGGGAATATGTGGGGCTATATTGACCTGCAAGGGCGTGAAATAATTGCTTCGGAATACAATACAGTAGAAGATTTTTCGGAAAACATGGTTGCGATAGAACGTTATGGGAAATGGGGTTTTATGGACAGCGAAGGGAAACTTGTGGTAAAAATTAAATACGATAAAGTAGAAAATTTTAAAGATGGTGTTGCAAAAGTATTCCAAAATAACAAAATGGGTTATATAGATTTGCAAGGGAAAGAGTATTTTAAGGAGGATTAAAAACAGAAATAATGTTTAATGGTTGTATCTGTATTTATCAATTACAATGGGGTTTTAACCTAATTTTTAAAAAATCCAGTTATAAATTTTCCTTAATTCTTTTTTTTCCAAAACATTACATTTATTTATGTGATTTTTACTAATTTTGCAATCATAATGATTAGAAAAAGAAATAAAAAGAAACAAACAACTTGCCAAAACAGTTTATAACAAAAATATCAATTCAAATCCATGCAAATACAAGTAGAAATAGATAAAAATTCGGGCTATTGTTTTGGCGTAGAATATGCAATACAAATGGCAGAAGATGCCTTAATGGAAAATGGAAGCCTTTATTGTTTGGGGGATATTGTGCATAACGATATGGAAGTGCAACGCCTCAATGCACTTGGCTTGCAAATCATCACACATGACGACCTTCCACATCTCTACAATACTGCGGTACTCATAAGGGCGCATGGCGAGCCACCCGAAACATATCAAATAGCCCTCAAAAACAACATAGAACTCATAGATGCCTCTTGTCCTGTGGTACTCAAACTACAAAATAGGGTAAAAAATGCGTATGATGACCTCAAAAAGAAAGATGGACAAATGGTCATCTATGGCAAAGAAGGACACGCAGAAGTAATAGGTCTCGTAGGACAAACCAACCAAGAAGCCATTATTATAAGTGGTGCGTCTGACCTCAACAAAGTAGATTTTAATCGTCCAATTACACTTTTTAGCCAAACCACCAAAAGTACAGAAGGTTTTTATGCTTTGAAAGATAAAATTGCAGACAAGATTTTGGAAAATAAAGGCAATATTAACGATTTTGATGCCAATGATAGCATTTGTAGACAAGTATCCAACAGAGAGCCACAACTCAAAGCATTTTCTCAAAATAATGATATAATTCTTTTTGTAAGTGGTAAAAAAAGTTCCAACGGAAAAGCACTCTTTGAAACGTGTTTGAAAGAAAACCCAAAAAGCTATTTTATTGAAAATGAAACCGAAATAGACAAAAGTTGGTTTGTGGAAAATAGTAAAGTAGGCATTTGTGGTGCAACTTCTACGCCTATGTGGCTCATGGAAAATGTAAAAAAATTTGTACAAGCAATGTAAATTGCAAGTTGTCAGTTTAATAACGACATTCTTAAATTGTATCTAAAAAATTCGTTTAAATCCGTTCAATCCGCGTTATCCGCGTGCTTAAAAAGAATGAAGATTATGCGGATTTTAAATCATTTTATATTTTAGGGAAAAAACAAAAAACTTATGTCGTTATTTATTAAAGTTATCAGTTTTAAAGTTATTTCTATCAGTCTTTTTAAGTAAAATCTAATAAATAAAACCTAACAAGCCTCTCAAAAATCATAGTTCCCTTTGAGCCTTTGAGGCTGGGCATCAAAAACAGGATATATAAAACATAAAATATGTCAAAAGAAGTAAAAATCGGATTATTGGGCTTAGTATCTTGTGTAATGCTTTACACAGGGTTTAATTTTTTAAAAGGAAGTGATTTTTTATCACGTACCAAACATTATTACGCCCTCTACGACAATGTAAATGGACTTACAGTATCCAATCCTATCATGCTCAATGGCTTAAATGTAGGGCGTGTAGCAAATATTGAAATCCTCCAAAAACGCAAAAAAATGTTGGTGCGTTTGGAAGTTCGTAGCGATATTGAAATGCCCAAAACCACCAAAGCACTTTTGGGGGATAATGGACTATTGGGCGGTAAAATGATTGAAATTCAACTTGGTAAGGCTTCCGAAAAAATCCTTAAAAATGATGATACCCTACAATCTGTTGTAAATCCAAGTATGATAAACGATCTTGCAGAAAAAGCAGAGCCTTTGATGAAAAAAACAGAACTTCTTTTGGATAATAGCAATGAAATCCTGAGGACGGTAGCAGATTCTAAAAAAGAAATTAATGAAATGCTTGCAAATTTTAATCAAGTTTCTGCTTCCCTCAAAAATACGCTTGCCAAAGGCGAAATAGACCAAATCTTAACCAATACACGTGTATTAACCGAATCACTCCAAAAACTTACACAACAAGTTACACCCCTCATGACCAAATCCAATACATTATTGGATAAAATGAATGCTTTGGAAATAGAAAAAACCGTTTCACAAGCAAACCAAGCAATGAACAGCATCAACCAAACACTCTCAGGCATCAACGAAGGCAAAGGCACAATAGGTGCATTGCTCAAAAGTGATACGCTTGTACGCAATATGAACAAAACATTATTAGACTTGGACAAAGTTTTTCTTGATTTGAGGGAAAACCCAAAACGCTATGTAGGTATTTCTGTTTTTCCAGCAAAAGGGGAAAAAGAAAAGAAATAAATGTAGAGGTAGAATAATTTCCCTCTGCTAAGTTTTAAAAATGCTCAAACACACAAAAAAACGCCTTTATTCTTATAAAAATAAAGGCGTTTTTGTATATAAATTTTTGTATTATGTATTAATTCCTCCTTTGGATTAGGGGCTTTTTGGGGCTGGACTTTCTTATTTTATTCTTCTTCTTCCTCGTCTTCACTTTCAGTAGCTGCAACAGCAACAGGTTTTTTACCTTTTACGGTTGGCATATTCGCTTTTTTCTCAATTTCTTCTTTGATAAGCACTTCAAGTTTTAGCATAAGTTCAGGATTGCCAAGCAACAAATCTTTTACAGCATCACGACCTTGACCGAGTTTCATTTCACCAAAATAAAACCAAGCACCAGATTTACGGATAACATTTAATTCTACGCCTAAGTCAATTACTTCACCTACTTTTGAAATACCTTCACCATACATGATGTCAAATTCAACTGTTTTGAAAGGTGGTGCAACTTTATTTTTCACAACTTTTACTTTTGTGCGATTACCCATAATATTATCAGCATTTTCTTTGATTTGTCCAATACGACGAATATCCAAGCGAATAGATGCATAAAATTTCAAAGCATTACCACCTGTTGTAGTTTCAGGGCTACCAAACATTACCCCAATTTTATCACGTAATTGGTTAATAAAAATCACACAGCAGTTTGTTTTGTTGATAGCACCTGTCAATTTACGCAATGCTTGCGACATTAAACGTGCTTGCAAACCCATTTTGCTATCACCCATATCGCCCTCTAATTCGCTTTTTGGCACAAGTGCAGCTACAGAGTCAATCACAATAATATCAATCGCACCAGAACGGATAAGGTGTTCTGTGATTTCTAAGGCTTGTTCGCCATTATCAGGTTGCGAAATAAATAAATTATCTGTATCAATCCCTATTTTTTCCGCATAACTACGGTCAAAAGCGTGTTCTGCATCAATAATCGCAGCCATACCGCCCAATTTTTGAGCTTCTGCCATAGCATGCATCGCAATAGTGGTTTTTCCTGATGATTCAGGTCCATAAATTTCAATTACACGCCCACGTGGAAATCCGCCTACGCCCAACGCAATGTCCAATCCTAATGAACCAGTAGAAATCGTAGCAACATCTTCCACGCGGTTGTCGCTTAGGCGCATTACCGTACCTTTGCCATAGGTTTTTTCAAGTTTTTCAATCGTGGTGTTGAGTGATTTTAATTTTTCAGCTTTGTCGTTTTGGATATTAGCCATAAAAAAAGGGTTTTTTGTATATGAATGTTTAAAATAATTTAAAGGACATTTACTTTTGATTAACTTTTAATTTAGTTTTTTAAAGGGTTTTGTATAAACTTTTGAGAGATTTAAAATAAAATTTAATTTTTTAAAAATTGTGTTTTATTTTGTTCAAAGTTACAAAAAAAACACCATATTTGAAAGTTTTTTTGTGGTATTTTTTTATTTTTTATCACTTTTTTTTATCTTTTTTCTTAGAAAGACATGTATTTTTTTCTCTCATATTTTAAGCAAAGATAGAAACTTCCATTTAAAAATCCAAATTTTTAGCAATATTTTTTTACAAATGTTATATTTTTTTAGCAAAAAACTGTTTATTGGGGTGTTTTTAGTTTTTCCTTTTATACTTACCGCCCAACAAATGAATACCCATCTGCAAGAACGCAATGATGACACGCAAGACAGCACCAAAACTCTATATTTGAATACTCATTTTTGGGGATATTTGCGTAATAATGAATATTTTAATTCGATTTTTTTGGGCGAAACCTTTTTTGGTTATGCAGGACAAAGCACCCTTCTTTATACTCCGCACAAAAATTTTAGTATGGCGGGTGGAATTTTCTTTCAAAAAGAATTTGGGGCAAAGGATTTTACAGAAATACAGCCTTTTTTTAGGTTCAAATACCAAAAAAACGATTTAAAAGTAATTTTTGGTAATTTGTATGCTAATTACTACCACCAACTTTTAGAGCCTTTATATGCGTTTGAACAGCCTTTTAACCGTTTTACAGAGCAAGGTTTGCAAATTGAATACAAAAAACGAAAATTTCAAGGAGAGATTTGGGTAGATTGGCAACAAAAATTGCAAAGAAATCCAGCTACGCAAGAAATTATTTCAGGAAATGGGCGTTTTGATTTTTTTCCCATCAAAAAAGATGTTTTTTTTGTAAAAATTCCGCTTCAAATTCGCCTTTTGCACAATGGCGGACAAGATTTGAATACACAACAAGCGGTAACATTGGCACTTGCAGGGGCGAGTGGTGTAGATTTTGGTTGGGATTTTGGAAAAGATAAACGCCTGCATAGCTTGAAATTTGGTGTAAATACGCTTTTTTCTGCAACAGACCGCAAACTTGACACTTTGAACACGAATATCAAAGTGCCTTCTTTGGAAGTGCCAAATGGAACTGCCTTATATGCCAATGTATTGGCTGAATGGAAAAATACCATGTTGGTCGCGAGTTATTGGGCAGGCAATGATTTTTATTTTGCGCAAGGTGGGGGATTATATAGCAGTATTCCGCAAAGTAGGGAGGGCAAATATCAGGCATTTCGCAGATTGGGTTTTATGCGTTTGAACAAAAATTGGCTCGTAGCGGAAGATATTTATTTGGGTTTGCGTGTGGAGACGTATTTTGATTTTGAAAATACGCTTTTTGAGTATAATTATGGCTTTTTTATTAAATATAATCCGAAGATAAAGTTATTTAGTTTTAAATAATGTAAGTTGTCAGTTTTTTCAGTTGTTGGTTTTTGTAATTTTCTGTGAAGCAATAAATGTAAAGTATATTTTTATTTTCCTAAGAACCTAACAACTGAATAGACTGATAACTGAATTAACCGACAACTTTTTACATTTTCCACGCCACAATCGCATCAGCAATTTGTCGGTCATTGCTTAGGCGAGGCACTTTATTTTGTCCGCCAAGTTTGCCTATACTTTTCATATAAGACTGAAAAGCATCAGTTTTGAGCGGTGTAATTACTGCTTTTTGCAAAATATTTCCTGTGATGAGGTCGTCATAATAGGAATTAGTTTTGCGAAGTTCAGCATCAATATTTTCATTAAAAGCGTTTAAATTATTAGGCATTTTTTCAAAAGCAATAAGCCATTCATGATAAGATTTGCCTTGTTCTTGGCTGACAAAAGGGGCAACCGAAAACTCTGCAATACTTACTTCTGGGTGTAATGCAAGCGTTTGTTTCATAGCTTTTTCTACTTCTTCGCCTATGACGTGTTCTCCAAACGCAGAAATAAAGTGCTTTATTCTGCCAGAAACCACGATTTTATAAGGGTTTTTGCTTACAAATTTAACTGTATCGCCAATAGAATATCCCCAAAGTCCAGCATTAGAATTGATAATCAACGCATAATTTTTACCCAATTCTACCTCACCAAGCGATAATCTTGTGGGATTTTCATTAAAATATTCTTCCGCAGGCACAAATTCAAAGAAAATCCCACTATTTGCCAATAACAGCAATCCATTATCTTCTTGTTGATTTTGATATGCAAAAAAGCCTTCCGAAGCAGGGAAAGTTTCTATGGAATCAATTTTTTTGCCAATGCTATCAAATAATTTCTTGCGATAAGGTTCAAAATTAACGCCACCATACACAAAAAGCGAAAAATTTGGAAAAACATCTTTAATTTGTTTCCCTGTTTTTGCCTGAATTTTATCAAAATACATTTGTACCCAAGGCGGAATGCCCGAAATCAAAGACATATCAGCGTGTAGGGTTTCGCCTATTACAGTTTCCAATTTTGTTTCCCAATCTTCTATACAGTTAGTTTCGTAGGCTGGTTTTTGGTTGCTACGCAAATACGCTGGCACATGGTGATTGACAATGCCTGAAAGTCTACCTGTGAGTACGCCATTGGTATCAGTCAAAACTGGGCTTCCAGAGAGGAAAATAAGGCTTTTATCTAAAAATTCTGATTTCCCTGTTTCATACACATAATTTAAGAGGGCATTTCGAGCAGAATTGATATGATTGGGGATAGAGTCTTTGGTAATGGGAATGTATTTTGTGCCTGATGTTGTACCTGATGTTTTTGCAAAATACACAGGTTTTCCACGCCAAAGCACGTCACTTTTACCTTCTTTGATGCGTTCAATATATTTTTTTAGTCCTTCATAATCTCTAATAGGGACTTGTTTTTTAAAATCTTCGTAAGATTTTATATCAGCAAAACCATGGTCTTTGCCAAAATCTGTATTTTTGGCTTGTGATATAAGGTTTTTGAGGGTTTTTTCTTGACACTCAACCGCATTTTTTATCCATTGGCGGTCTAAGGATTGGATATAATACGCAAAAGGTTTGCTAAGAATAGAACGAAAGCCCATTTTTTTGAATATAGGGGAATTTACAAGTATTAATAAGAAAATTATTTGTAAAAAAATTTATACAAATTTATTGTATTTTTATGAAAAAAAGCTAATTTGTCTAAAAAAAGCCAAAAAAAAAGAAATGTTTTCATATTGAAAACATTTCTTTTTTGTTTTTTAATAACTAAAAAATTATAATTTAAAAATTTATTTAATTACCAATTTTTTACTTACTGCTTTACCATTTTGGTATAATCTTACAATATATACCCCAGTTGCAAGTCCTTTTGTA
>JANPJR010000064.1:0-3106 GCA_031425615.1 Cytophagales bacterium | reverse complement strand
ACACCAATGTCATCCTTGTTTTGATTAGAATCATGTACAAGCAGCCATGAGACCATAGGAACAGAACTTTCATCAACATTATGTTTTATCCAGTTGGAAAAATGAATATCGATGGCCCACTCATCTAGTCTTGTAAAAAATTTATTTTTATGTGACTCGCGGCTTGCATTAAGTAGCCACCCTTTCTGGGCATAATAAACTTGAGCATTTATTGCTTCCCGTAACTTTTCTAATTTGTATTCAAATGCATCATGATCATCTCCCTCAACACTCTCCACATACTTGTCTATGTCAAAGTATGTACTAAATGATGTTGTTTTATTTGCTAGTAATTTCTTTTTAGCATATATTAACAAAGCATCATTGTTTAGAAATCCATTAATTAAAATTTCTTCGTCTTCTAAGCGTCTCCTTTTCATGTAAATTGTACCCTGTGTTTCTTCTTTCATCTGCTGTTGGCCACTTTTTAACGCAACAAAAATTTCATCTCCGATTGCAATATCTTTTATAGCTTGAACTAACAAATTGTTCTGATCAATTTTTGCATTTACCAAACTACTTTCTTTGACTTTAATAATATGGTGCATAGCCATGATATGTTTTGGAATACTTCCACTATCTGAAAAACCTCTAAGTGGATCAAAAGCTTCATTGTTCTTTGTTGTTATAGCATACCTTGACGATTCTTTTATAGGTATACTACCAGAAAACAACCCAATCACTTCCCCTTTTTGAAAAGTTCGAGCTGCAAAAACACCAATATCATCCTTGGCTTGTGTTGACTGATGAACTGAGAGCCATGCAACCATGGGAACAAAAAGCTTGTTATCATTATCTTTCCTCCAATCTGAAAAATCAATATCAATAGCCCATTCGTGAATTTTTGTAGAAAAATTGTCACGTGCTATATTAATAGACCACTTCTTCTGGGCAACACACAATTTAGAACAAATTTTTTTATCTAAATTTTCATTTAGTGTTCGAGCTGCACTTTTTTTTTGCACTTTTGAAATTTTTCTTGTATTCATCTAGTTTAAAGTAGATAGAAAACGCATTATTATTAGCAAGTACTTCGTTCTTGTTAAACGTTAAAAGAGCATCATCTGTAAAATATGATTTTATATCATTATAATCTTGTTGTTCTTGTTTCTTGTTGCTTGCTTCTCATATTTTTTTAAATGTAATCATAGTCATACAACGCTTTGGGACGTTTTGTCATAAAATTAAAATCCAAAAAATCATCTTCGTATTCAACATTCATCACCGAGTTTTTTTTTGTTCCAAACTTCTTATATTTGTTTGGAGTAGGTTTACTAGTTTTATTTTTACCTTTATTTTTCTCTTGCAATTTTTGTGTTTTTTCTTCTTTAATTCTTGTGTTGGCTGTTATAAATTTTTCCGTTGTCGATGATATTGGAGTTTCAATAATATTTTTTGTTTCAGATCTTAAAGTACGACTTGTTACAGATGTTGTAGTTTGCTCCTTCATTTCTGATGTTGTTGCTTGTCGCTTATTCATTGGCAATGACTCTTGATTGTTCTTTCGTTTTTTACCATGTTCCTCAGTTTCATTTTGTTGAATTGTTTTCTGTGAAAAACTACGCTTATCAACATATTCACATGTTTTTGCATCTCCTGGGGCTGGAAAGTAAACAATATTCCGTGGAATTTGATCATGGTATGATCGAGGGAAAGTCTTAAAAAATAATCTACTGACAGTAGACAATTTCAAAAAACCATCTAATTCTGTCAACACTTGTGCAACATTGATTATCGTGCCGCTTGGTCTTGGAAGTTCTTTTATTTTGACAAACCTTTTCTTGAAACTTAGTTTATCCTTTTTATTGAGCTTGGAAACATTGTTTCCACCACCATGGAAAAAGTCGCCAACAAACTGGCAGCCTTTTTTAATCATCACAGAAATAATCCCATTTTTGTCTTTTTTAAACTCTTTTTTAACTTTTAAAGGACTGGTTGAATCATTAAATGCAATGGTGACAGTATTGATGGGGCTGTCATTATATTCATATGCAAATGATGGTATTGCGAGATAAAATCCTGATTCATCATGAGATAGATCAAGAAGTACGCTGCTTGGAGCATACTTACTTGATACAGCTTTGTTATAGTTGTCACGGTTGATTTCATGACATAAATCCTTGTTATCAATATAAGCAAATAGCCTTGAATGGTCGCCATGCATAGCTTGAATTTTTGATCCGCCAATGATCAAAGAGACATCATCAATAATTTCGTGTTCCTTTTTCACAATACCTGCTTCATACATTAGATCTGCTACTGATTTTGCTACATTAGATCCTTCACAGAATTTGATTTGGATTCTCTGATCGTACAGACCATGAGAATCAAATTCGATTATTGTTGGCTCTATTTCTGATTGAACCAACTTAACCTTTTCACTTAAATGGTTATCTTCAAAAAATATATCTCTTACTTGACATATAGTTTTATTGTCTAAACTAATCATCGAAAACGGCGAACGCGATTCATCAGTAACTTCTCTTGGAAATTTTGTCTTATTTATTCCAGTTAGTCGTTCGCAAACGAATGCTCTCTTATCCGTTGTGGGCGGCAAGTCTGTAGGAATTATTGCTTGATATCTTGTTAAACTACGTGGAATGTAGTCTTCAATATTAATCAATTCTGCTATCTCATTCATAGAAACTTTTAGCAAGTCCTGTTCAATATCATTATTGATGGAATCAACGACCCTGACTATAGCGAGGGACAATGGTCTGATGTCACTTTTCAATTGTTTAAAAATTACATCATAGTCAAAAAATAATGTGTCATCATTTATATAAAATAAAAAATCATTTGGTTTTATATTGTATAAAGATGCAAGACTATTATCCCTATAATTTAAAACCTGCATAATATTTCTTTTACTCTCATTCATGTATTTTGACAAACCGTTGAATTTCTGCTTGACGAATTCGATCATGTCGTTGGAAGCCGCTTTTGCTCGTCCTATTTGTAGATTCAGCTCTTTGTCATTAATTGTTGCACAATAAATTTCATAATTATAAACTAAATTGTGACTCGAAAGGGATAATTCCTCAAAGTCTGCACCTTTCATAACAAC
>JANPJR010000063.1:0-2632 GCA_031425615.1 Cytophagales bacterium | reverse complement strand
GGTTGAAGGCGCCCAGCATGTCCGCAGGACATGCCTCATACATGAGGCGTGCGCTTGTCTTCAACCCCTCACCTTGTGAGGTATAATGCGGAAGGGTGGCCGAGTGGTTGAAGGCGCACGCCTGGAAAGTGTGTATACGGGTAACCGTATCGTGAGTTCGAATCTCATCCCTTCCGCCATTTTGTATTTTTGTAGAAATTCTATCTGCAGAATTTCCAGCATCGATCATATGAGGCTGTGAATCTTGGCTGTAATTTTCAAATCTGGACTCTGCATCGATCTTAAATCGTTTAAGATTGCGTTTTTCTATCTAGTGTTCTTTCTCTATCTCCCAATCCTCGCGCTACATAATTGTGGTAAAAAACTAAATTCATTAAAAAACAGTACTCTAGTTTTTGATATCTCATCAGCCAAATTAGTAAGCAATACGTATATACCGCCTTCCTACAAGAGCACTGAATAATAGAGGAACATCTTAAATGTCATTTCAGATTACCGAAGATTTGATTACAGCAGCCACAGTTGGCCTGACGGCTATGACAACAGCTGCAGGATTAGCGGTTGCCATTCGATCAGGTGAATTAAAGAGAATACGATTTGGTTCTTTTGAAATTGAAGCGACTACAAAAGAAAAGGCGCAGGCGCGCCTTTTATTAGAATCTGTTTCTCAACCAGATAAAAAAGAGCTTCCTTTTGAGATTGAACAATTGGCGGGTTATTATGCCCAGGTTTTAGCTCAGTCAAAAGTAAGTTTCTGGTTTAGTTTAATATTCGCCTCTATAGGCTTCCTAATAATTGTTATCGCGGGCTTTAAGTTTTTCTCAACAGAAATTTCTGCCGCTGCTATACAGCTTGCTTCTGGAACCATCATAGATGCTGTCGCTGCTTTATTCTTTGTTCAGTCCAATAAAGCTCAAAGCTCTATGGCAGCGTTTTTCGAGAAGCTAAGATTAGATCGCCAGCAATCTGATGCTAAAGCTCTTTGCGAAAGTATTACAGACGAACCAACTAAAAATGCTATGAAAGTCCAGCTTGCGTTGTACCTTTCTGGCATTCCTCACTTTGACCAAATTTCTAAAAATATTGTTGATGCCTGTTTGTCACGTAACGTAAAAAATGGTTAGTAAAATACCCACCCGGAGATTATCGTGACCGAGGTGATTAATCTCAGCAAACACCGCAAAGCCAAGCGGCGGTCAGCGGATGAGAAGTCGGCTTCGGAGAATCGGGTGAAGTTCGGGCGCACCAAGGAAGAGAAGCAGCACGAGGCGCTTCAGGCCGAGAAACTGAAAAATCATCTCGAAGGCCATAAGCGCGATACGAAGCCGGAATAATATCGTATCCTCGAACGCCTTATGCCCCAGCCCGCCTTTCTAGCCAAACTGATCGAAGCGATGACCAGCGCCGAATGGGAATCGCTGTGCGACGGCTGCGGGCTGTGCTGCCAGATCCGCGTGATCGACGTGGATACGGAGGAGATGGCCTTGTCCAACGCCGCCTGCCGGCATCTATGCCTCAATACGCACCGCTGCACGGTGTATCCCCAGCGGCAGGAACTGGTGCCCGATTGTATTAAAGCGACCCCGGAAAACATCCGCGAGCTGGACTGGCTGCCGCATAGCTGCGGTTATCGTCTTGCCGCTGCGGGCCAACCGCTGCCGAAATGGCACCATTTGGTTTGCGGGGATGCCAATCGCGTCCATACCCACGGCCCCTCGCAAATGGGTTCGATCATTTCGGAAGACGATGCGGAATGGGACGAAGAATGGGAAGCGGGGGAGGAAGAATGATCGACGTCCTCATCATCGGCGCGGGTGCGGCGGGGCTGATGTGCGCCATCGAGGCAGGCAAGCGCGGGCGCAGCGTATTGCTGCTCGACCACGCCGCCAAACCGGCGGAGAAAATTCGCATCAGCGGCGGTGGGCGGTGCAATTTCACGAATCTCCATGCCGCGCCCGCGCATTATCTTTCGCAGAACCCGGCATTCTGCAAATCCGCCCTGTCCCGCTACACGCAGCGGGATTTCGTGGCACTGGTCGAAAAGCACGGCATCGCCTATCACGAAAAAACGCTGGGGCAATTATTCTGCGACGGTTCCGCCCAGCAGATCATCGACATGCTTCTGGAGGAATGCCGCGCCGTGGGGGTGCGGATTCTTATGCAAACCAGCGTTCAAAGCATCGAAAAACCGGGTTCGCATTTTCGCATCACCGGCCTGCAGGAAAGCTGGGATTGCGCGTCTCTCGTAATGGCGTGCGGCGGGCTTTCGATTCCGAAAATGGGGGCCACAGGGTTCGGGTACGACATCGCCCGCCAGTTTGGCCATGCGATCGTCCCGACAGAGGCAGGGCTGGTACCCTTCACCCTCAGCGAAACGCAGCTGGCACCGTGGAAGGGGCTTTCGGGCGTGGCGGTGGATGCGGTGGTGCGGGCAGGAAAACGCAGTTTCCGCGAGGGGATGTTGTTCACCCATCGCGGCCTCAGCGGCCCGTCCATTCTCCAGATTTCTTCTTATTGGGATGCGGGCGAGACCCTTCGCATCGATATGGCGCCGGGGCAGAACGTTTCCGTAGCGCTATTGGAAGCCAGAACCCACCAGCCCCGGCAGGAAGTCGCCACCGCGCTGGTGCCG
>JANPJR010000062.1:0-1747 GCA_031425615.1 Cytophagales bacterium | reverse complement strand
GCTTATGCGCTATGGATGTCCTGTGGGGGAGGCTTGGGCTAGTTTCTCGAATTGGGCGTATTCCGTGACTGGGATAGGCCTGTAATGGTTAGTTACCCAAAGTACTGGTATAGGTACTAGTTGGGCTAAGCCTGACATATGAAGTCACCCAGTGTACTAGAGTACACGTAATAAAGTACAAACTTACCGCAAGCTTTTATGGTAAAGTAATACTGGGAGACTCGGTCAATGCACGACAAGTTGCATTGTTTCATCGGGATAAATAGCACGTTACCGCATCTCTCGGCTATAAATCTCTCTTAATAGTACTAGAATATAGCTGCCCCAGGTAGCTTGTACCAGGTACTATAGTAGAGGAGAATATTTTAGCCTCGATGCTTCGAGATTTAGGCAAGACGCATTCATTTTTAATTCACTTTTGAACGAAAACACAAGAATTGAACAACGATAGTCGTTTACGTCGTGTTCATTGTGTTGTTGTTATCTCTTCTCCATCAAACTATCCCTCTGTAAGATTAATACTACGGCCAGTGTAGTAAACTATTCTTGTATCTTTCCAATCTTGACCAGTAGCTGGACGTAAAATCAGCCGAATCAAGCTTCCGGATCGCAAAAGAACGACAGAATCTCTCGTCGTCGTTGCGCGTTCCTTGTATCATTTTCATGTTTTTGGGCTCATTATTCTGTTTACTACAGTAAATAAGTAGTAATATAATAAGCTTATCATTATATTATTACTATTTATTCATCATTTTGTGGCAAATTACACCGGATTATTGCTGAAAGGAAATATTTGGTAATAATACTTCATCATGGCAGCAGCAGCAGTACTACATGATTTTGAGCAAATGCTTGAACGGATTGGTTTTGCAGCACAAGCACGTGCAGTAATGACTGATCCAGACCGTGAAAACATCAGACTGGAAGAACTACGACTATTCACTGATGACCGTGTCAAAACACTTTGTCATTCTTTGAGAAAGGGTGGTACAGCTGTTGCTCCTCCACTTGCTGTAGCTGCTCCACCACCTCCTGGTGGAGCTCCAGTTGTTGTTCCTGTTGTTGGTGGTAGGCGAGGCCGACCTCTAGGTCGTGCAGCTCGTGCTGGTCGTGGAGCTGCTGCTGGTGCTGGTGCAGCTGTTGCTGGTGCTGGTGCAGCTGTTGCTGGTGCAGCAGCAAATGTTGCTGCAAATCTTGGTGTATATGTTTCAACCCGTGCAGAAAGCAATTTCATGGTTGCCTGCTATATTGCTCGTCACTTCCATCGTACTTGTCGCACTTTAGAAGCAAATATGATCACATTAGATCGTATTGAGCGTTATGAGGGGTTCAAACAAGCTGAAAAGGATTATAAAGAACCGTCAGAATTGATGAAGCTAGCCAAAGTGGAGAAAATTCAGGATTTCATTGATGATTTTCCAGATCATTTGTATAAGTATAGTGGGCAAGGTGATCGTCCATTATCTTATATTATTCGTGAATTGGTTGACATTCCTGATGAAGATGATGACCCTCCCTTTGGTGAGATTGATACAGAATATACAAGCCTACGTGATGAAGTTGCTGCAAGGACTAGTTTAGATGGAAACCACTTTGCTATTGATAATGCTCGTGTATTTCAATTATTAAATGATGCAATTGTAGCTCATCCACATGTCAAAGCTTGGATCAAAGATTATCAACGTCGTCGTAATGGTCGTGATGCGTGGATTGCATTTAGGACTCATTATCGTGGTCAATCTGAAAT
>JANPJR010000061.1:0-71564 GCA_031425615.1 Cytophagales bacterium | reverse complement strand
GGTAAATCAACACTGATAAGGTTTTTGGCAATATCTTTTAGCCAAATGATCGCTTGCTCATATCTTTCTTTGCGAATATCAGGAATTTGGTTTGGTGTAATCCGTGAGAAAAGTTCGTATAGGGTAATATCAATCATTATTTTAATGATGATGGGGTGTCTTGCATTGCCCACTTGCGAAAAGGTCAAAGCCATATCATACTTATCACGCAAATAACTTTCTATGGTGCTTTGTGCGGTGTTTTCGCATTGGAGGCGAAGGGTATGATTGAAATTAATTATCCTGCCCAATTCCACATTTTTTATCAATGCTTCATAATCTGTGATGGTAATAAACATATTTTTATATTTTTAAAATTTTTAGCTTTTATTTTAAACTTTTATTTATTTTTGTAAAAAATACTTTTTATAAATTTTCTCAAAAAAATTATTATGACCACCATCAAAACCACTGCTCAAATTGGTAAAAACACCTTTGAAATAGAAGGCGAACTTTTACCCAACGAAAATAGTACAACTTTACAATTTTCACTCACAAAAGTAATGCACGGAGATAATGACATTACAGACGAGATATTCTTACTTGGGAATGAAGGCAGATTTTTAGCAGTTTTAGAACAGGCTTACCAAAAGCAAAAACAAAACCTTGTGATAGAAACTTTGAGAAGTGGCATTCGCCATTTGGAAGATTGTATTCGTATTGTGAGCAATGTTACATAATTTTACAAACCTGAGTATCCGCTTCTTTCTCTTCGTGCGTAATTTTGTGTGTCTTCCTCGTCTTTACTTTGTGCCATATCTTCAATTGTTACCCTCTTTTTGAATAAATCAAAATCATCTTTGAACACTTGACAAATCAAATAATCAGTAGCATCAGACGTATGACCATATTTTTCGGAACTGACCTTACTAATGGGGTCAGTTTCTTTTTTTTTGACTTTTGTACCATCAGGAGCTTTTTTGACTTTCATAAAATCCTCAATCGTAACTTTGCATTTTTCGTCCATTAAGATTTCAATTTCTCTAAAGCGGTTTCCTAAAATTTCATTGATAAAATCGCCCCTTGTGCTGACACTTGGGTTTGGTCTTACAAAATCCTGAGTACGAAGTGAGGCTTTGACAAGTTCTGAAAAAACAATATCAAATAATCTTTCGTCGTGTGGCGTATTTGCTTTTGCAGAATAATCGCCATACACGCTGATAGTAGTTTGATGTTTTTGGTATTTGCTAATAAATGCTTTGATAGTTTGCCTCACATTATTATCAGGAGGTCGCATACAAAATTCTTGCAGAAGGACACATTTTTTATCAAAAATTTGCCAAACCAATAATGTCATATAAGGCAGATAATTAAAATCCAGCGTGATGTGAAGTGGTGCGTCATCTTTGTAAAGATTTTCGTATTCTCCTACACATTTTGAAAAATCAAAATTATGATAAAATTCGCCACCTACTTTGTCCTCTACTTCCCAATCACCATTCACAAACCTTTGGTATTTTATGGGATTACTTTCTTTAAGATTTTGCAAACTTTCCAAATAAGAAGCTGGAATATGCGGATTTTCGTGGACAAGCGTAGGAATATAAACCCAATTTTTGGGCAAAGTGCCATTTTGCCAACGATCATATACAAGCGGTTTTACCCAATTTTTGGTAGGATTGACCGTTGCAAGTAATAATGGATTTGGTTGCACAAGTCCATTTGGGACTACATACGAACCAAGTCGCTCCAATGCTTTATCAAAAAATGCCCTTTCTAATTCCTCAAATTGTTCCAGCAAAATAAAATTTACTTCCAAGCCATTAAAACGTTCAAATTCTTTGTCGTTTTCATAATCTTGTGCCATAAAAAACATTTCACTTCCATTGACAAATTTCCATGAATATGTTGAGCTGTTGAATGATTGCACAAAATTACTCGGAACTGCTTTTCTGCAACTGGGCAAAGTATTGAGCCTTAAAGTGCTTAAATGGTCTCTCACAATCACGCTTCGTGATTGTGGGTAAAGCCTATGCAAAAGCACCAACGCACAAATACAATTATAGGTTTTGCCACCACGAACACCGCCCCCTGTTACAAGCACATTGTGCTGTCCTGCAAGGGCGGTGTTGATGATTTTGGCACCATTTGGGAAATTTGACACGTCCAAAAGAACGTTTTTTGATTCATCAGGCATCTTTTTTACGATATTTTTAGAATTTTACTTCTGTACCATCAGGCAAAATATAAATTTGTTGGATAGCATTAATGTCCTTGCCATTGGTCGTTACGTCTAAATGGTGCGTAGGAATATAACCACGTTTTCGCCCTAAATGGCTAAGTACATAAGTTATCACTCTTGAATCTGGGCGTTCTTTCCAATCCACAATTACTTTTTTCCCTGTGGTTTTGTCTATTTCTAAAACTGGGATTCCTTGCATCAATATTTTTGCTTGACTTTCTGCAAAATCCAAAAACTCTTCTCTTGCTTCTTCAAATGCTTCTTTGATTTCTGGGTGCTCTTCTTCCCAATTATTCAAAGTTTGCCTACTAATGCCATAAGCCTTACAAACTTCTGACTTATTGCCATTCCTTGACTTTATCATTTGAATAAGTTGCGTGAAATCGTTGTTGTCAGGTTTTTTGGAGTTCATAGGTGTTTTTTTAGAGTAATTTTAATATCTCAAGCGTTTGGTTTGCTTGTATGTATTGTTCTTCCGCAAGCCTTTTTTGTATAAGCAAAGGCGTACTTGCATCTGCCTCAGGGCAATTTTTATAATTTTTCCATTTTTCTAAACGAGTTGCCACATCTCTTTCAAAGTATGCAATAATTTTTTCTTTGTAACTCATTTGTTCAGGATTCTTTTGTATCTCAATATGTGAGATTATTGGTGTTTCGTTTTCCATATCAAATTCAAGGGAAAGATTTATGTTAAAATTTTTATTTATTTCTTGATTACTCATTTTATTGTATTTTGTTTTGGTTTTAAAAGTAAAAACACAAAAATACAACAAATTATTCAAATTTATTTTCGTTGAGAAAATCATTTATTTCTAAATTTCCATTGAGATGTTTAAAAATAAATTCTTTATTATTTTTTTGACAAAAATTATAATAACGAATAATGGTGCTTTGCACATACTTTGGCTCAATCTCACAAGCAAATACTTTTCTTTCTGTCATTTCTCCTGCGATAATTGTAGTGCCACTTCCTGAGAAAAGTTCAAGGATATTATCACCTGCATTGGTAACATCAAGTATCGCATCTGCAATCATTTTGCTATTTTTGGGCGTTGGGTGGTCTTTCAAAGCACCCAAATCCATATCTTTTCCGTGTCGTTCCCTATCAGGAGAACTCCAATCATTGATACTTTGATAATCCCACACATTACTGCGAAACTTTTCACCCATTTCTAAGTGCGAAGTATGTTTGGCAGTTCCATATTTATAGATAAAGCATAATTCGTGTTTTGCCCTGTAAAAACTGCCATTGGCTGCAATACTTTTATTCCAAACACACAATTGTTTGGGTCCTACAACACCATATACTTTTTTGCCTGCTTCGCACATATGCCAAATGTGCCTGAAATCCATAAAAATAAAATGCAAAGCACCATCAATACTTACCTCAGAGGCTCGTTGCATTATTTTTGTCAAAAATTCTGTAAATTCCTCATCTGACATTTCACCTGAAGCTTGTGCGAAATCTGTGTGTTGTGTTTTGCCTGAATTTGCAAAAAAGTTTGTCGGAAGATTGTAAGGAGGGTCGGTGCAAAGCATTCGGATTTTTTCCTCTCCCAAAAGTTTTTGGATATTTTCAGCATCCAAACTATCTCCACAAAGCAAAGTATGATTGCCCAAGCGAAACATATCTCCTCCCACAACCAAAATTTTTACTTTGTCAGAAAGGGTTACGATTTCGTCATTTTGGGCTGATTCTTCTGTGTCAAAAACGTCATACTTTTGTTCATATTTAGGTAAAGAAAAATCTGGAATTTCCAAAGTGTCTGAAAATTCTGTAATATCCAAATCGTACATTTCCAAAAAATTATGCAAACCTTCTTGGGTCATTTTGGCATAAGATGACGAATAAAGAAGCACAAGTTTGCTTGCGTCTTTGATATTTTCGCATTGAATAAAAGTAGCAGGCAAAAGTTTTGGCACTTCAATATTTTCGTCTAAAAGTGCTTTGAGTGCTTTTTGTCGGTGATGTCCATCAAGTATCCAAATTTTATCATCTTCTTGCCAAACGTGAAAAGGCATCACAAAAGAATTTTCTTTCAGTGAGTTTTTGAGTTTTACAAAGTTTTCTGGGGCAAGTTCTTTGAGGTCAGTATTTTGTAACCAATGGGCTTGTTGCCAATCAATCTGTTTGGTTTCTATAATTCTGTTATTCATATTCCTTTCATTTACGCCCTATTTTACGCCCTATTTTTTGGAATAATAAGGAATAAACAAGGCTTTGTTATTTCTTTTTTTTATTTGTATTTTTGTGAAATGAAAAGATAGGAATAGTATTTGGGTTTATGTTTCTTTATGTTAAATTTATTTATCAAATATACAAAATTTCACTGAGATTTTGATGTGTTTTTACCAAAAATACCATCATTTAAAATAAATTTTCTTATATGGTTTTTGCATAGAATTTTTTGTTTACTATTGTTTTTTTTACCTTTTTCTACTACTTTTGAATAGACAAAAAGCAATTTAAAATTAAAATCCAGATACAAAAACATGTCTATTATCAAAGAGCTTATCACCAATTTTCCAAATCAATTAGAAAAAGCGGTACAAATTGGCAAAAAAATTACGGTAACACACACAAATACCATTCAAAACATTGTAGTAGCAGGTTTGGGTGGCTCAGGGATTGGGGCTAATATCGTAGAAAATTGGCTATATGACCACCTAAAAGTACCTTATACGATAACCAAAACGTATGACATACCAAGTTTTGTAAATGAAAATACACTTTTTGTAGCGTGTTCTTTTTCAGGAGGCACAGAAGAAACGCTTTCCGCAGTAGAAAAAGCGTTGGCAAAAAAAGCAAAAGTTTTTGCCCTTACTTCTGGCGGGAAATTATTGGATATTGCCAAAGCACAGCGTTTGGACTATGTTCAAATTCCCAACGAAGCACCTTGTCCGCGTGCATTTTTGGGTTATTCGCTTACGCAGTTGCTCTATACTTTTCATAAATATAATTTAATTGACAATTTTTTTGAACAAGATTTGCAAAGGAGCATCACACTTTTGAATAACCAAACCACGCAAATACAGGTTTGGGCAAAGGAACTTGCAGATAAGATTTTCGGGCGAAACCTTTATGTGTATGGCGAACAACGCACAGGTGCGTTATTGACACGTTTTCAGCAACAAATCAACGAAAACGCAAAACAACTTTGTCACATCAACCTCATGCCTGAAATGAATCACAACGAACTTGTAGGTTGGGGATTGGACAAAAAAGCGTACCAAGATATATTGGTGATTATGCTCAAAACTTCTTTTGACCACCCACGCACCCAAAAACGTATGGAACTGTGTAAACCTATTTTTGCCCAAAAAGCCCACGAAGTTGTAGACATGTTTGCACTTGGTGATACGCCTATTGTACAAGGCTTTTATTTGTTGTGGCTGTTTGATTGGATTTCTTGGTATCTTTCTGAACTAAATGGTGTCGATGCGTTTGAAATTGATGTTATCAACCATTTGAAAAATGAATTAGCAAAGTTTTAAATGCAAGGTTTAAGTTTATTTATCAAACTAAAAAGACATTGTTTGGTGATTTTATAAGCATTTTTTATTATTTTTTAATAAAAAATGCTTCTTTTTGGTAAAATAAGACACAAAACCCTATTCGTATTGTTTCCAAGCTTCATACAAATAACTTTTAAGGCGTTCCCTCAAAGACAATGGTGCTATAACTTTTACATTTTTGCCATAAGTGGCAAGTTCTTTTAAAAAATCGGTTTCAAGAAAATAAATATCCATTTTTATTTTGAAATTTTTACCATTGTTTTTATCTATAATCTTTTGAGAAATATGCAATGGTTTTTCTTCCAATTCTTTTTTTAAAGATACATCAAAAGAGAGTATAATCTCTTGCGGGCTTTCATTTTCAAATTCATCTACATTGATATACAAACCATACGCCTTTTCAAAATAATTGGGTTCTTGTATTTTTTGCCTGTAATTGGTTTTATCTTCAAAAAAAACGCGTTTTTCACTGCCCAATCTACAATTTGATATATGCCTTAGGTTATAATATTTTATCCATTTGAATTCATCATCTTGTACTTTTTGGTTATCTCGTGCCAATTCTAACCCTAACACAAACCAATTATTTTTGTACTCGTGTATTAAATAAGGCATGATTACCCTTGAAATAGCTTTTTCGTCTGATATTTTTTTGTAATCAAAACTGATAATTTTTTTATCTGTAATTGCTTTTAATATGGTGTCCATAAACTCAAAATTTGCCTGTATGGTGTTATTTTCTAAGCGAATAAATGGATTTTTATTCATGCTTTTTAAATAATCAATAAAAGATTCTGTGTTTTGAGCCAAATGGATTTTTAATATATCTTTGATGATATTTAGATTCTCAAAAAGTAATTCTTTTACCTTTTGGTTATCTTTTTTTAATTCATATTTTTTTTCCCTTCCTATATTTTTTATTTCATACCCTAAAACATCTTTTAGCATTTTTATCAATTTTTCCACACTGCTTTCACTCAATTTAAGTTCTTCTCCTAAATCATGTCTTGAAGCAATATTTTCTTTGAGATAGGCGATGATTTTTTGCAGTTGCAAGAGTTTTTCCAATGATATTTTTTCTGTATTTTTCATGGTGCAAAACTAAATAAAATGTTTCACAAAACTATTGTGTAACACAAACGCTAATTTTGCATCACATTTAAAAACAAATAAAAAATATAAAAATGTAAAAATTTATGGAAAATCAAAATTCAAACAAAACTTTTAGGCTTCTGGGTAGCATTTGTAGTGTGCTTGCTCTTGTATTGGGTATTCTTTGCCTTTTACTTTCTTTTATTCCGCTTGTGGGAGCTTTGGCGTTGTACCCAAGTATTTTTGCTTTTTTGTGTGCGGTGGTTGGGTTGGTATTTGCGGTAAAAGCTGGCTCAAGTACAGGTGCATCTGTTACCGCTTTGGTTATTACGATTTTGGCGTTGCTTTTCTCATATAGCAGTTATGTGGCGGTAAACGCTATCGTAAATCCTAACGCATACAGAAATACACCAGAAAAAGATGAAATAACTGAAAGAACAGAAAACAAAACAACATTTGTGCAAACGCAAAAACAAGAAATAGAAGAAGAAATGCCAAAAAATAGAAAAGAAGAAGAATCATCACACAAAAAAATTGAAGATTTGGGAGATGGTTGGAATAGATTTTATCATAAATATGGTTTTTATTTGGAATTGCCAAATAATTTTAAAGCAACTCTTAATTCTTTGGAGTCATCATATTATCTCAAAGAATGGAAAGTAACGAGTGCAGGAACCCAGTATTACCACACACACAATATAGGAGAAAGTGAGAAATCTACCAATGATGTGATTATCAATGTAACTGCTGTAACAAGCAACCGCAACAAAAAATATTTGGAAGACCGCTATCAAACCTATTTAAAGGATAAAAATGTGCATTACAAAGCTATCCATGATGATTGGTATGTGGCATCAGGATATCAGGGTAAAGATGCAATATTTTATGAAAAAGCATTTTTTAAAAATAATTATATTTATTTTTTGAATATAAGTTATAAAAATCATGAAAAAAGCTACATAGAACCTCTTTTGGATAGAATACAAAAGTCGTTTAGGTAGTTTTTTTACAAAGGCGGTTTTATAAAGGCGTAAAACCCTTAAACTTTAATCAAAATAAAATTCTTAAAAAATAAAAAAAATAATATAAAATTCTGAAAATAATTTAATAAACTATTTTTTTATATATTATTTTATAATATTTTTGTGGAAATAAAAACATTTCATTTCTTGGTAATATACCTTAAAATAAAAAATAATTATGAGTGAAACTCAAAACACAAATTCAGAGATACAAGTTGAAAGTATTACACTAAGTGAACTTTTTAAGAAAAATTTAGTGATACCTGAATATCAAAGACCTTACAAATGGAAAGAAAAAAATGTTATTCAATTGTTGAATGACATTTGGGAAGCAATGAATCGTGAGCAAAAAATATACAGAGTTGGAACGATAATTTTGCACAAGGAAGCAGAAAAATTAAACATTGTAGATGGACAGCAAAGGTTGGTTACAATTACTTTGATTTTACATTATTTAGGTGAAGGACAAGAAGGACAAGAAAAACTACCTTTATTAAAAAGTAATTTTTCGCATACTGATTCAAAAAATAATATTGCATTTAATTACAATAGCATTAAAAATTGGTTTAATGGTTTTTCTGAGGAACAAAAAAAAGTATTTAAGAAATACATTTTAGAAAACTGCGAGTTTATAAAAATTGAATTAAATAATATTTCGGAGGCTTTTCAATTATTTGATTCTCAAAATGCACGAGGTAAGGCATTAGAACCTTATGATTTGTTAAAGGCTTTTCATTTGAGAGAGATGAAAGAAAATACAGAATCAGAAAGATTAACTTGTGTGAAAGGTTGGGAAAAAGCAGTAAATCAAGGTTTATTAAATAATTTAGGTAAATATCTTTTTCGTATTAGAAAATGGGCAAGAGGAGAAGATGCAAAAGAATTTAGTAAAAATGACATCGACGAATTTAAGGGAATGAATTTGCATACATTCAAAAATTATCCTTACTTAAAATCATATCTTTTAAATGATTCTTTGATAAATGAAATGAGTAAAAATCCAATGAATCAATATTTTGGGGCAAATATTCAATTTCCGTATCAAATTACGCAAATGATTATCAATGGAAAACGCTTTTTTGGGTATATAGATTTTTATACCAACCTTTATCATAATTTATTTAAAAAAGAAAATTTCTCTGAATTTACTATTTTCTATAAAAAAGCTTGTTATTATTGGGGACATCATCGAATAGGTGATATATATGTAAGGGAAATGTTTGAAGCAAGTATTTTACTTTATATAGATAAGTTTGGAGACACAGATTTTTTAAAAGTATCTGAAATATTGTATAAATGGAGTTATAAACTTCGCTTAAAACAACCAAGAGTTGCTTATACTTCTATTGATAAGTATATCAGAGAAAACCAAAATATATTCAAATTACTTTATAAGTCTTATTTCCATCAAGAAATTTTAAAAGTAAACATTCAAATGCCTGAAAATGAAATAGTTTACAAAATAATAGAAGTACAAAACATATTTAATCCAACAAAATAATGGCTGACACAACACAACCAAAAGAACTTTCAATAAATGATTTATTAAGTTCCGAAAAATATATCATTCCGCTTTATCAACGAAACTACGCTTGGGGCGAAAATGAAATTACCCAACTTTTACAAGATATTTGGGATAAATGCGAAGAAAATAAAGATGGTAATTATTATATTGGAACTTTAATAGTTGATAAAAGAAATGATGGAAGTCTTGAAATCATTGATGGACAACAAAGACATACAACGCTTACACTTATCAATGCAGTTTTGAAAAAAACAGAAACAAGCAAAATACCAAATTTATATTTTGATGCTCGTGTTGATGTTCAAAACTATATAATACAATTATACGCTAATTTTGAAAGTACCAAGAATATAACTACTGATAATGAAGAACTTATCAATATCAAAAATGCAATTAAGTATATTGAAAGTTTTTTTTATCAAAAAGATTTTTCAAAATTTCAAGAATATTTTTACAAAAATGTAAAAATTATTCGGGTCTTTATTCCTGAAGGCACAGACATTAACCATTACTTTGAAGTAATGAATAACAGAGGCGAGCAGTTAGAAAAACACGAGATTTTAAAGGCAAAATTTATTTCAAATATTGAGGAAGGTTCGAGAGAAAAATTTGCTTTGATTTGGGATGCTTGTTCACAAATGGATAGACAAATTCAAAGTTGTTTTAGTCCTGAAAATAGGAAAGAAATTTTTGGAGATAACTATTCACATATTCCAAAAGATATACTTTCTAAAATAAACATTATAAACTCTGATAAGGCAAGAGGAAACAATATCTTAGGTATTTTAGCAAATCATAAAATTCCTGATAAGTACTCCCAAAATATAGAACAACAAGCAGAAAGTAAATATAAATCTATAATTGATTTCCCTAATTTCTTGTTGCAAATTTTAAAATTACAAAACAATAATGTGTCATTAGATGACAAAAAATTGTTAGATAATTTTGGTTATCCGAATAATCTACCTGAAGCACCTACTTTTATCAACGCACTCCTTTATTACAGGACTTTATTTGATAAATACATTATCAAGCGAGAACAAGGTAATGATGATTGGGCTTGGGATTTGTCAAAACCTTCAAAAAGCGAAAATGAAGATAATTTATATTATGTAAATACTTTCGAGAAAAATGATAAAGACGATTTAGACGATTCGGTTAATAACAAACGAATCATTATGATACAGTCAATGCTTCACGTTTCCTTTTCTGCTAATAATAATAAAAATTGGTTAAATGAAGTTCTAAAACATTTTTCAGAAAATTCAGAAATTAAAAAAGAAACTTTGCTTTCAGAACTTGAAAAAATATGTAAAGTAGAATTTGAAAAAGTAAAAGATAAATATCATCAAGGAACACATACACCAAGATTTTTATTTAATTGTTTGGATTATGTGCTTTGGGTGAAATATGAGCTGAAATATGATAAAAACAAACTTTCAAAAGAAGATAAAGAACGATTTGAAAAATTTAAATTTTCTCAAAATAATTCTGTTGAGCATATTTCTCCTCAAACTCCAATTGATGGGTCGCCTCCCATTGAAAATTTGAATAATTTTGGGAATCTTTGTTTGATAAGTAGTAGTTCCAATTCTCGTTTTAGTAATATGGATTTTAATAGCAAAAAAAGTTATTTAAAACCTTCTAAACAAACAGAAAGCCTAAAACAAATTATTATATTTTCTAATGGCTCTTGGACTGAAAAAGAAATCCAAGCCCACGAACAAGAAATGATAACTCTTTTAGAAGAACACTACAATAAAAGCGAAAAATCTTAAATTATTTCTAAAAAAAAAATCCCTCCCCAAATCGTGAGATTTGAGGAGGGATTTTTTTGTGGTTATAATTACCAAAAAAATTTACCAAAAAATTGGCTCTAAGTGATTTTGCTTGGTCACTCTAAATCCATCCTTAGAAAGGAGAGATTTAAAAATACCCCTTTATGATATTTGCTCCTTTCCTTTCTGGAAAAGAGCTGGGAATTATTGGAGTTAAAGTACATAAAAAATTAAAATCACTTAGCACCTATAAACTTATAATTTCTACAAAACAAAATTATTTCAAATGCTTATCCAAATAACCCACATACAAAGAGTAGAGCAATACGTATGTTTCTGTATTGTATGCTACACCATGATTGCCCATTGGAAAAATGCGTAAATCTACATCTTTGCCTTCATTGGCAAGGGCAGTGAGGAGTTGAAAAGTATTTTGTACGTGTACATTGTCGTCCATTGTAGAATGTGCAAGCAACATTTTGCCTTTCATATTTTTAGCAAAATTCATAACCGAACTTTTTTTGTATTTTTCTTCATTTTCAGGCAAAAGTCCCATGTATCGCTCTGTATAAGCACTATCATACAAACGCCAATCTGTAACAGGTGCACCCACCAACGCCACTTTAAACACATCTGGGTAACGCAACAACGTGCCACTCGCCATATATCCACCGTAACTATGCCCACGAATAGCAATTTTACCTGCATCTACATAGCCCAAAGAAGCCATATATTTGGCAGTTTCCGCAAAATCTTTGCTTTCAAATTCGCCCAATTTTTCATAGACTACTTCTTTAAATTTAGCCCCATACGCTCCACCACCACGATTATTAACGCTTACCACCACATAGCCAGTTTGTGCCAAATATTGTTCCCAACCATCACGCCCAAATTCATTATATACAGATTGATGTCCAGGTCCGCCATAAATATTCAACACCATAGGATATTTTGTATTTGGGTTAAAATTAAGGGGTTTTATGACATAAATATCTAATTTTTGTCCATCAGTTGTGGTAAAATTCATTAATTCACGTGGGAAATAATTTTTAGTTTTCAAAAAATCTTGTGTAGCTTTATTTTCCTCTAATTTTTTGATTTGATTGCCTTTTGTGTCCCAAAGTTCTACTTTTGTAGGGTTATTTACGTTGGAATAACGGTCAATATAATACAAATTATTAGGCGAAAAATTAACATAATGCACCCCAACGACTTGTGTAAGCTGTTTTTTCTTTTTTCCTTCAAAATCTGCCACGTATAAATGTCTTTCCAAAGGTGATTTTTCGGTAGAAAGATAATATACCATTTTTGCCTTGTTGTCAATGCTTACTACTTGTGTTACCTCCCAATTTCCTTTGGTGATTTGCCCTAATTGTTTTCCTGTGTAATCATAACGATAAAGGTGTGAAAAGCCATCTTTTTCTGAAATCCAAAAAAACTCTTGTGAATTTTCTGGAAAAGTAAAAAAATGCAATACACTTGGAAAATCATACATATCAATCCATGCTTCGGATTTTTCTTCCATGATTTTGCGTGTGTTGCCTGTTTGTGTATCACAAAAGAAAAGTTGGAGATGATTTTGTTTTCTGTTTAGATGAACGACTGCTACCTCGCCTTTGCTTGTCCAATAAATGCGTGGCACATAACTATCATTATTGCCTTCTACTTTGAGCCAAATTTGTTTTGCGGTATTTACATTTACTGCACCTATTTTTACAGTAGGATTATTGTCGCCTACTTTTGGATAAGGGATTGATTCGTATTCAGCGTGTCTGCCTTCATAATTTGTCATTTTGAAAATAGGCACTTTGCTCTCGTCAGTTTGCCAATACGCAATATTTTGGCTATCATTTGACCAAACCCATGCTTGTGTAAGCCCAAATTCTTCTTCATATACCCAGCCAAAACGTCCATTTGATATTTGTTTATCAAGTTGGGCATCATTGGTAAGTTGTGTTTCTTTTTGGCTTGCAAAATCAAGTGCATACAAGTTACCATCTCTTTCATAGCCTACTTTTTTGCCATCTGGCGAAAGTTGTGCGGTGCGTGCTTTTTGGGCAACGAGTTTGAGTGATTTGCCTGCAATATCATAAAAATAATAATCTGAATAACCTGAATTACGCCAAATTGGGCGAAAATTGGATTGGAATAATAAATATTTGCTGTCTTTTGAAAATTGGAAACTTTCATAGCGAAATACGTCCTCCGTATTAGGAAATTTGCTGTTTTTGGCATCAAAAATAATTTCTTCTTGTTGGGTTTTTGGGGCAAATGCTTTGATAACGCCTTTTTCTGTAAAAGAATATTTTTCGCCTCCCTCAATCCAATTTACACTCGCGGGACCGTTTGCACCACGTAAACGTCCTCCCGAAAACAGTGCGTCTTTGAGGTCTGTGTAAGGTTGTGGGTTTTGTGCAAATACTTGTTTTGGGGAAATTAAAAATGAAAAAAATAGCCCTGTAAAAAATACAAAAGGCAAAAAATGTGTGCGTAAAATCATGTATTTAGTGTGTGTGTTATAATGTTTAGCCCCAACCCCCAAAGGAGGAGCAAATGCATAAAATTATTTTGTATTTTTGGGGTAAAATTTAATTTGTAAAAATCTAAGAACTTATCTTACAAATTTTTTTTTAGTTTTTACAAAAAATAATGCACAAATATAAACGTTTTCACACAAAAAAAATCCCTTAAAAATTCTATCACAAAATTATAGTTTAAAACGCTGATAATATTAAACCTAACTTTTGTGTGTAAAAATCTGTTTCAATCCATAAAATCTACGTTATCCGCGTGCCAAATTCCGAAAAAAATTAGTAAATTAAGCATAATTCACAATTCATAACCCTTTTTGTAATTTTTTTGGTGCTGAAAGGACTAAGAAAACGTATTTTCGTAACAAAATTATAAAAACAACGTATTGCTTTCGTTTTTATAAAATAAAAAACAGCTCAAAACAAACATTACAAAAACATTCACTTTTATTTTTTTAAATATTTCTTATGAATTTCTTTTTTTCAAAAAAAAAACAGCATACACAAAATTTCTTTAACAAGTTTTTTAATTTATTTCTTAATCTATTTTTTAGTTTGTTATTTATCAATTTAGTATTTACCCAAAATGCTTTTTCACAAGTTATTTTGAGTGGTAGGGTAATAGACAAATCCAATCAACCGCTTGCGTTTGCAACTATTGTGCAGGAAAACACTGTAAAAGGCACTACCACCAACGCAGAAGGGTATTATACCCTCAATCTTCCAGCAGGTAATTACAATATTTCATACCAATATATTGGCTGCAAATCCAAAACATTGCCTGTTTCACTCAACACAAACCAAACGCTCAATGTAACGCTTGACCCAGACGATAATGAAATGGCAGAAATCGTCATCACAGGAGCAAATCCTGCCCACGAAATCATCAAAAAAGCACAAGAAAAACGTAAATATTATTTGGAAGAAGAAGTAAAAGGCTACCGCTCAAAAATCTACACCAAAATATTTGAAGAAGCAGACGAAAATGGGGGTACAATCAACCTTTTTGGGGCAAGAAAAGACATCAAAAAAGGTATTTTTTACCTTTCTGAAACCATGAGCGAATTAAGTTTTAAACAACCAAACGACTTTCAAGAGCGTGTATTAGCTTCCAAAGTAAGCGGTGATAGTGCAGGATATAGTTATAACCGTGCAAATTGGATAAATTTTTATAGAAATACAGGTTTTACTGCCAATAGCATTTCTTTTGTATCGCCTATTGCCCAAAATGCTTTTGATTACTATGAGTACAAAATAGAGGGCAACGAAAAAGAAAATGGGTTTAATATCTATAAAATTCGCATTAGCCCAAAATACAAAAATGCACCAGCGTTCAAAGGGTATATTTATATTGTAGAAGAAACCTCACGTATTCACAGCGTAAATGCATGGGTGCAAAAAGGTACTGTTTCAGCGTTTGATTCCATTAGTATTCGTCAAGTTTACAAACCTGTAACACAGGACAACAAAGGTGCTTGGCTTTCCCAATCTTTGACTTTTTATTTCAAATTAAATATAAATGGCGTAAAAGGTTTTTATCATACGGTTTCTTCGGATTATGAATTAAACCCAACGTTCAAAAATGAAGATTTTGGTGGAAAAATTTTTGATTTTGCAGAAAATGCCAACAAAAAAGATAATAATACGTGGGAAGAAATGCGTCCTATTCCGCTCACAGAATCAGAAAAAACAGATTATTCGTTTAAAAATACCTTAGAAACAAACACCGCAAAGCCTGAAATAAAGGATTCGGTGGTAAAAGCCCAGAATAAAAATAATGTGCTTGATGTATTATTTACGACAGGTTTTAGGTTTAATAATCCTTTCAATAAAACTTCCTATCGTGTTTCTGCATTAGCGCAATCCATTAATTTTAATACAGTAGAAGGTTGGGTAATTGACCCAAGTTTTTCATTTACAAAAATATTTGCGGGCAATCGCAGGTTTTTTATCAGTCCTACGGTGCGTTATGGTTTTTCTAATCAAAGATTCCAAGCAAAATTAGAAACAGAATATACATTTAACCCAAAAAAATTTGGTAAAATAAGTTTTGAAGGTGGGCAATATGTTTCACAATACAGCAGTAATTTTGATGAAATTCCACCTGTTTTTAACACACTTTATACGTTGTTTTGGAAAGAAAATTGGTTGAAAATGTATGAAAAAGCCTACGGAAAATTACGCTTTGAGTACGAAATTTTTAATGGCTTTAACGTAGGTTTGACAGGTGAATATGCGGGACGCTCACCAATGGAAAACAACAATATTACTACAACTGCTATTGATGACAAAACACGTGAATTTACGCCTAATTTAGCTACAAATCTTGCTATTTTGGAGCGTCCATATATGTTTGACAAACATACTGCATTCATTGCAGACGCAGTAATCAGCTTTACACCAGGTCAAAAATACCTTCTTCGTCCAGACGAGAAAATCCTACAAGGCTCTAACAAACCTACATTTATAGCACGTTACACAAAGGGTTTTGCTGATACTGATTTTGATATGTTGCGTTTGTTGGTACGTGATACATGGAATTGGGGGATTTTTGGCAATGGCAGTGTTACATTAGAAGCAGGGCAATTTTTGAATGATAACAAAGTATATTTTGCAGATTTCAAACATTTTAGAGGCAATCGTATTTTGGCTTTGCAAAATGGCATAAATAGTTTCCAATTATTGGATTATTATGCGGTGAGCAATACCAAAAATTATTTCCAAGCACATTGGAATCACGATTTTAGGGGATTTCTCACAGATAAAGTTCCGTTCCTGAAATCTGCCCAAACATCTTTGGTCATGGGTGCAAATTATCTTTATACAGATTTGACTGGAAATTATGTGGAAACAGGCATTGGTATCAACCGTTTATTTAGATTTTTGAGGGTTGATTGGTGGTGTAGCTTCAATGAACAAGGTTTTTTGAATCAAAGTATGAAAGTTGGGTTTGCTTTTTAAGAAATTGGTAATTATTTATTCACTAAGAAATAAAATAACTAAGTAAACAATTTGTCATTTCGTAGAAATATGGCTGTTTTTTGGCTACGATTTAGAAATAGTGATATTTCTTCGGAATATTTCTACGGAATGACAAAAAAGCAAAAATAAAATCATTTACCTCATTTTTAAAGTTTCAGAACTTAAAAACTGGTAACTGACAACTTGGGTTTTACTTATTTCGTAAGCTCTTGATAATAAAAAGCACAAATATTGTCAATAATATTAGCGGTATTTAGCAATATTTGTGCTTTTTCAGATGTATCAATAATTGGATTTTCCATTATTTCACGTCCTTTTTTGATTTCTTTTGCCAAAATATCCAAATCCAAATACATCAACGAGGGTTTATATTTGTGGTCAAGCAATGCCAATTTTTCATTTGAAGGGTTGGTAATAGTACATTCTTTGTATTGTATAGGGAATTCATAAAAAAATTTGACGTACAGTTTTTTTAATTCAATCACATATTCAGCATCAAAAGAAGCCATTTCTTCCAATTTATCGTAAGGAAAAGGTGGATAATTCATAGTTTATATTATAAAAAATTGTAAAAGCTAAAAGAGAAATTTTGTTCTAAAAGACTAAATTAACTGTTTTCTATAAAATTTCCACAAAAAAAACCAAATAAATTGCTGTTTTCTGTTTTTTCCTATTAAAAACCCCCAATAAGTTTTCCAATAAATAGAAAAATTATTGGTTTAAAAAATAAAAATTGCAGGTTTTTTATGAAAATCTGGCGGATTATTTTGCCAATATTTCAGTGTTTGTGTTTGTATAAATTCATCTTGTCCTGTGAGGTTGTAGGCGATACAAAGCAAGGCATGTGCAGGCAAAATTTGTGTAAAATCTGCCAATAATTGGCGATTACGATAGGGTGTTTCTATAAAAATTTGACTTTGCCCTTGTTTACTTAATTGGTATAATTGCAAAATTTTCTTCTTTTTTTCTTCTTTTTCAATAGGCAAATATCCCTGAAAAGCGAAATTTTGTCCGTTCATACCTGAACCCATCAACGCCAACATAATAGATGAAGGTCCCACCAAAGGCACAACTTGTATGCCCAATATATGGGCTTTTGCTACCAAATATGCACCAGGGTCAGCTACTGCAGGACAACCAGCCTCAGACATTAGCCCAATATTTTGTCCAAAAGTAGGCAACAATTTTGCTAAATCTGATTTTTCTTGTGCAGTTGTATGTTCATTTAATTCAAAAAATTGCAAATTGTCAAATATAATATTGGGAATTTTTGCCAAAAACTTCTTAGCAGTTCTTGTATTTTCCACCACAAAAATCTGTAATTGTGGTAATAATTCCTCTGCCCAAGCAGGCAATGTAGGCAAAAGTGGGTTAGGGGCTAAGGGCGTAGGAATAAGGTACAGTACAGTTTTTTGCATGTGTTAAACGTATTTTTAGGTGTATTTTTTACGTATTTTTTTTGTTTTTTATAATGGAAAATTTCTAAATTTTCCTATGTGTGGGATAGGTTTTTTAAATTCAAGCAATGTCATCATATTGCCATCATATTGCAAAAAAGTATCAAATTCAAACCATTCACCCAGATTGTAATAACGTGCTTTTTGTGTGCCTACGGGCAAATCCATAGGCAAATGTCTATGTCCAAATACATAAAAATCGTGTGGATTTTTGGCTTCTATTTTTTCACAATATTGCCAAATCCATTCTTTTTTACCCAAAAAAACATGGTCTTTTCCTTTTTTCATGTTATTTTTTCTGCTACTTTGCGACCAACCTGTGGCAAGTCCGATGCCTAAAAAAGGGTGCAAAAATGCAAAAAGCCACCTACAAAAAGGGTTTAAAAATATCCATTTTTTCATCAGTTTATAGCCTACATCTCCATCACCTACGCCATCACCATGTCCTACAAATATTTTTTTGCCTAATATTTCAAAACTTTGTGGTTGATAAAAAACTTCAACGCCTAATTCTTTTACAAAATAATCCCTCATCCACAAATCATGATTGCCTGTGAAGAAAAAGACAGGAATACCCATGTCTGTAAATTCTGCAATTTTCCCAAAAAATCTTACATATCCTTTTGGTACAACCCTTTTGTATTCAAACCAAAAATCAAAAATATCGCCTACTAAAAATAAAGCCCCTGCGTTGGGTTTTATTTCATCAAGCCATTGCACAATGCGTTTTTCTCTTTGGCGAGAACTTTCATAATCAGGTACGCCTAAATGGAAATCAGACGCAAAAAAAACCTGCTTTTTTGCAGAAATATCAATTTTTCGCATGAATAAAATTAGTAAATTTTACATAAATGTTATAAGAACATCATGTTTTTTTAGCCCCCAACCCCCAAAAGGGGAGTTTAAAAGTGGAAGGTAAAAAAAAGTTAAAGGCTGTTTGTTCTCCCTTCTGGGGTTAGGTGGCTTGTATTTGTTTTGCAATATAATTTTTCACTTCATTTGTCAACGTTTTTTCACCCATTTTAAGGGCAATTTCATAGTATTTTTTTGCTTTTGTTTTTTCATTTAAAGCAAAATAACCATCAGCCAATCGTATAAATGCGTCATTTTTTTGTTCAATAGAAAAATTAGGTGCATTGCCCACAATACACAACTGAAAATGTGTATTGGCAAGCATATATTGCCCTGTTTGATAATAGGCATAACCCAAACCGTAGTGCGATAATATGCTAAAATCATCACTTTTTGCACGCCAATCCAATAATTCTTGGTAAATGGGCATAGCAAGTAATGGTTTTTGGTCTTGTAAATAACGTTCTGCAAGCGTAAATTTCAAATTGCGTTGTTGGGGCAAAGAAAGTGATTTTTGTTGTAATAAATCTGTTACGATTTGTTCATTTTCTTGTTTTTCTTGTGGATTTTCTGTTTTTTCTAATGATTTATCTAAGGCAATTTGTATATAAAGGTGCAATAATTGTGGATTATTTTTTTGCAAACTATCCAAATTTTTATGAAAATTTTTGAAACCAATTCGTTTTAAATCATTTTTTTGGATAAAAACATCTGCATTTTCCCGTAAGGCTCTTTCAGGATAATTTTTTTTGAAAGATTGCCAATATTGTGAGGCTTCGCCAAATAATTTTAATTCGGTAGCGAGTTTTGCCAGCAAAAGGTGTGTATGTTGTTTCAAATCTTCGTTCTTTGTAATGCGGTTTGCTTGCGCAAAAGCTTCTTTTGCGTGTTTTTTGTCGTTTTGTTGGAGATACGCCTCGCCTGCATATAGGAATGCGATGTCGCTTTGTGTTTGTTGTGAAAAACCTATTTTTTCCAATATTGCGCCACTTTCTGCCCATTCATTTGTTTGGTACAATGCCCAAGCATAATGGAAAAGCACCTCATAAGGGCATGAAATATGATTTTTGTACTGCGGATTTTCTGCGATTTTTTGCCAAATTTTGTAATACGAAACTGCATTTTTATAATCTTTTTGGTAAAAAAATGCCTCGCTTGTGTATTGCAAAATATCCAAATGTGCTTGTTTTGAGGTATTTTTATTTAAGTTTGTTTCTAAATTTTCTAAATTTTTATAAAAATCGTTTTTCAGAAAAAAATCTTGCGTAAAATCTTTGGTGATGTGTATAATCTTGTCAAAATGACAATACACATAATACATTTTGCAAAGGTATAAAATGCTTTCTGCTTGTGTTTCTTTAATTTGCGTTTCTTTTAAAAAATAATTTTCTGCTTTTTTCCAATGTATTTCAATATTTTGGGTGTCTTTTTTACCAAAGAAATACGCATATTTCCCTTTTTCTGTGTTTGTAAAATTATTTTTATTATTATTTACCTCATCAAGTTGTTTGTATGCTTGTGTATAATCACCTAAGGCAATATAATTGTGCAGTAATTCAGTAGAAATTTGTGTATCAATTTGTATATTTTGTGTATTTGTTTTTTTTAATGTTGTTTGCAGTTTTTCCCAATATTGCATAGCAAGTATAGGTTTGTGTTGTTGTTGATAATAAAGGGCTTTTTGTTGGAGATAATATTGAAAATTTTGGTTTGAAAGTATTTTTTGGAGGTAATTTTCGTAAAAAATGGATAGGAAATAATGTGGATTACCTGCGTTTTGGCTGTCTGTGTGTGTTATGTGTTGAATTTGTTTGATTTTTTCTTGAAAAAAAAGGTCATTCAAAAAACCATCTCCTGCATTATTTTTTTGGATAGTGTGTTGCAATAAAATGCTGTTTTCTGGATTTTGCCAAAGGTTTTGCGGTTTGGTTTTGTCTTGAAAATAGAGCAAGTTTTGAGGCATTTTTACTAAAAAATTATCCTGAGAAAAGGCATTTTTTGGTAAAAAAACAAAACAACATATAAAAAAACACAAGAAATAAAAGCAGAAAAAAATAATCTTTTTCATTTGACACATAAAAGATTTTAGAAAAAGTTGGCTAAAATCCTTTGCAAAGGTACAAAAAAAAATGTTTTTTGAAATTCTTATCACAAATTGCATATTTTCTACACTACACATAAATATTTTTTTTCTAAGTTACTTATTTGTCGTATTTTTGTATTAACTTTTAATAAAACTTTTTAATATTCTCACATCACTTTTAATTAAAATTCTAAACAAACTAAAAAATATACATTATGAAGTTTCTTACAAAATATCTTTTTTTTATTCTTTTTTTTATATTTTTCTTAAATGGAAATGCGTGGGGGCAGATTACATATACTTGGTCATCAAGTTCATCAAATGACTGGGGAACTTCTACTAATTGGAGTCCTATAGGTGTGCCTGGCGCAAGTGATGATGTGGTATTTGATGGGAGTTCTGCTGTGAGTTGCAGTATAGTCAGCAGTTTTAATTTTTCTGCACAAGTGAGGTCAATAACCGTAAAAAACACATACACAGGAACGCTAAGCATGGACATAGGCGAATCTACGCTAAACGCGGAAACTATCGTATTTGAATTGGGCACAACCGCACAATTTATAATAGGCAATTTTGGTTCGGTCAATATTTATTGTAATAGATTTGATATGCAGGGCGGTACATTTATCGCAGATGTGTCAGCCTCTGGCATTTTCAAAATTAACCATGATATAAATTTATTCACTTCAATCTTTAATGTGCAAAATCCCGCCTCTTTTTCTTTGGGAGCAGGATTTACAGTTGAATTTGGAAGCGGTGTTTCAGGACAAACAAGCGACATTACATATACCAATCAAGATACAACACCATTACCAAATGTTAAAATCATGTGTGAAAGTCAAATTATGACTTGTAACAGCGATTTGATAGTATCGGGCAACTTGGTACTCGAAAGCGGTGCTGTAAATAACGGTTCCACAGCTAAATTAAAACTTGGGGGCATCAACGACAATGATATAACAATAGATAACGGATTTTTAGGCGGAAATTTGCCTATTGAGTTTGTAGAAAGCGGAAAAACAATATTAAATAATACAAGTTTTGGTCAATCTGTAACAATATCAAATGATATTATTATCAATAAAACCAATAGGACAGATATATTGTTTGTAAATTGCCCTTTATCGCTTATAGGGTCTAATATCACCTTCGAAAAAGGCATTATTGAAATGAAAAGTGACCCTCTCATATTATCAAGCAACGTAAACATAACTGGTGCGGGCATTACAAATGGAGATAGTTTCGTTTTAGGAACTTTACAATATACCACGCCAGGCGGAGGCGATTATTTTATACCAGTAGGTATAAGAGTAGATACAGATTACTACGCTATGCCCATTGCAATAAGTTACACTGCATCAAACACTTTTACCGTTAGGGCATTTGGTGCTGCCTATACAACTACAGTTCTCGGAAACAACATTACAAGAGTAAGTCAAAGATCATATTGGAATATCAACAGCAACAGTGCTATAACTGGTGTAGGAATAAAATTTTATGTGCTCAATAATTTATACCAAGATATCAATAGCGTTTCTTTCTCTACTTTAGGCGTTGCAAAATATAGTGAAACTCCCAATCCTAATTGGGTAGATGGTACAACAAGCATTACAAATGCTCCTGACCTTGTGCAAACTACATTTGACTTAGATAATTCAAATAATACGTTTTCTTTTGTGAGTAAAAGTCCTACATATTCAATCAATCTATTGGGTAATCCTCTACCAGTAGGCGCAACTTGTTCAAACGCAAAAGATGTTGGGGCATTGCAGAGTATGGCACCTTTTTATGATAATGCTTCGTTGAATGACGCTTTTGCACTTACAAGTGATGATGGATTATCAGGTGCTTCGTTTAGTTGTTCAGGGACAGCACTCCAAGAGGAATGGCTTAACCTTAAAACCTTGGCAGCAGGTACATACAGCATAGAATATACAAGTAGTAAAGATGTGGGATTGGAAGTATATGCATCTTGTAGTACTTTTGTTGCGTGTAAAAACGATTATCCCGCTGGTGGCACAGAAAAAATAACATTTACGACTGCAGGCGGTATAATTTATCTTGTGCGTATTATCAACTATACAGATGCTTTGGGCTTATCCGGTGCAGTAACTATGCGAAAAACAGCTACACCTGTTGGCGAATTGGCTTGTGATGCAGTTTCATTTACCGTAAATAATTCAGCTACTCCTTTCAATATTAATGCAGATTTCCAAAACCATGAAAGTCGTTCTGCACCTACTTGTATATCTTCTCTGGGTAATAAAAATGATGGTTGGGTAAAATTTACAGCTGCTTCCAATAATACTACCATACAATACACAAATACCAATCAAGATGCTACGATTGAAGTGTATTCAGATGGCATTAATACAAATCCAAATACAAATTGCAACAGCTTGACTGCAATATCTGGCGCATGTACCAATGCAGCAGTTGTAGGCACGGAAACATTAACATTAAGTACTGTATTAGGCAAAATATACTATGTGCGTATTGTGAATAACGTATCGTCAACTGATATGAATGGTAATATAACGATATTTGATGCGTTACCTATTGTTACTCTTACTCCCCCAACTACTATAAATGCAAACAGTTTTGAAGCCAACTGGCAAGCAATAGCAGGTGTTGATTTTTATGAGTTAGATGTATCAAATAATAGTGCGTTTTCTTCTTTCGTAAGCGGATACAATGCAAATAATGTGGGCGATGTACTAACTTTCCCAGTTACAGGACTCAACGCAAATAATACGTATTATTATCGTGTGCGTGCTTTTAAGAATGGCGTTTTATCTGCCAATCAAACCCTCGCAAATATTACCGCAAATAAAGCCCTTACTTTGTTGCCTACACCTACCGCAAATAATGCTACAGCCATAACAGGAACAAGTTTCAAAGCTAATTGGACAAGTGTTGCAGGGGCAACAGGTTACAGTATAGATGTAGCAACAGATAATACATTTATACCTGCGAGTTTAATCTCAGGAAGTCCTTTCATCGTTGGCACTGTTACAAACACTACAATTACAACTTTAACTTCAAATACACAATATTTTTATCGTGTAAAAGCCATAAAAACAACCAATCTAACGAATCGTTCAAATTATTCTGATACAATAGTAGTAAATACACTCAATGAAATAACAGCACCAACAAATGCAATCGTTTCTAATATTACCCAAACGAGTTTTAAGCTATCATGGGACATAGTATTGAATGTAGATGGATATAATGTAGATGTAGCAACTAACCCTGGTTTTACTGTTTTTGTGCCATTTTTTAATAATAGAATCGTGAACAATGGTAATACATTCATAGATGTGGCTGGACTTAATCCAAATACGCAATATTATTTCAGGGTAAGGGCTTACATAAGCAGCACAACTTCGCCATACAGCACAACTACTTCCATTACCACTTCAACTATTCCACCAACTGCAATATCTGCAACTGCAATCACAAGCACAAGTTTTACTACCAATTGGAATCAGGTTGTAGGTGCAGATAGTTATCAGATAGATATTGCAACAGACGCAAATTTTACAAACTTTACAACTCTTACAAGTTCTACAAATAGCCTTATAGTATCAACAGCTACTACAGGTACTATTTATTATTATCGTGTGCGTGCTGTAAATGCTTTAAATAGTGTTTCAGGCAATTCAAATGTAGTTGCAGTCATTACCAATCCAATTGCTACATCTGCCACAGATGTAGCAGTTATTTCATTTACTGCTAATTGGCAACAAGTTATTGGGGCTACTGCTTACACATTACAAGTGTCAGCACCAGGCGACAATATGTTCACAACATTACCTTTGACTTTTGATGCAGATGTTACAACCAATAGCCAAGTGATTTCAGGGCTTGTTGGCGCTACAACGTACTACTATCGTGTAAAAGCAAAACTAAATACTGTAATCTCCGACTATTCAAATGAAATAACCGTAACCACCATGCTGTTGGCACCAAGTGCACCAATAGCTAATAATGCGTTGAGCATTTCAGATACGCAATTTACCGCATTTTGGGACATTACAGTAGGAGCTACTGGCTACGAAATAGATATAGCAACCAACAATACTTTTACCCCAATTTTAAATACTTTTACCAATACGGGCAATGGTAACAATACCATTACACTAAGCACTGCTTTACCTGTAAATGCAGGCACTATTTACTATTATCGTGTGCGTGCTGTAAATGCTGGTGGTGCATCTTTCAATTCAAATGTGATTAGTTTGATTACTACGCCCAATTCGCCTACAACAACCGCAGTAACAGCAACTTCTTTTGTAGCCAACTGGATTGCCACAGCAGGCGCAAGTAATTACACTTTGCAAGTATCAAGTAATAGTGGTTTTACAAATTTTGCATATAATCAAAATATTACAGGTACAAGCCAAAATATTACAGGACTTACTACAGGCACTTTATATTATGTAAGGATAAAAGTAAATGCAAATACACCAAATGCAATAAACTCTGATTTTTCAGCAAATAGTCAGGTTACACCTATTTTACAAGCTCCAGATGCACCAATAGCCACAAGTGCAACCAACGTTTTTAGTGATGCTTTTACTGCCAATTGGAATGTAGTAGCAGGTGCTGCAAGCTATCAGATAGACATTGCGTTGGATGGTGGATTTTCAAATTTTACAACTGTTACAAGCAATACAAACAATGTTAATGTACCAGCTGCTGCAAATACAACATATTATTACCGTGTGCGTGCTATCAATACTGCAGGAAATTCCCCCAATTCCAATGAAATAACTGTTACTACGCCAGCCATTTCTAATAATCTTCCTGAAACACCTACGGATTTGAGTCCATTTGCAGTATCTTCTACTTCTATAGAAGTATCATGGATAGACGAATCAAACAACGAAATAGGTTTTGAACTCTACCGCAAAGAGGGTTTGACTGGTGCTTATTCAATTAATCCAATATATACAGCACCTGCCAATGTAACCGCCAATAGTATTGTGAGTTATGTAGATACGGGTCTTAACCCAAATACCACATATTATTATAAAGTGAGGGCATTGGGAGCAAATGGTAATTCGCCTTATAGTGTAGAAAATTTTACTATTACCTTACCAATAGACATTGCAAGACCAACTTTCTTGGAAGCTCCTACAGTTTCTATAAGTTCTATAGAACTTAATTGGGTAGATAATGCGACCAACGAAACAGGTTATAATATATATAGGGCTGAACAAGGAGGTGATTTTGCACTTATTACCACTTTATTAGGCTCAAATATAAACACATTTACTGATATTGGATTGCTTAATGCTACCACATATTTTTATTATGTAGAAGCAATCATAGGCACAAATGCAAAATCCCTCCCAAGTAATGTAGCAGGCGCAACTACCGCAGACGTTCCACTTAGACCACGCAATTTTATAGTTACAAATATTAATACTACTTCTGTAACACTAAATTGGACAGACGAATCCACTAATGAAGAACGTTTTGTAATAGAAGTATCTTCTTTGGCAAGCAATGGTTTTTTTGTATTCCTCAAAGAAGTGCCAGCCAATAGTATAACAACCAATGTAACAGGGCTTGCACCAAACCAACAATATAAATTTAGGATATACGCAGAAAATGAAGCAGGTGAATCACCAGGCGTTGTTTCTTCACAAGTTACAACATTAATAGATACTTCTGTTCAGCCCCCTGTTGCTCCAACAGAACCTTTTGCGGAAGCAATTTCTACTATAGAGGTTGGTATTCGTTGGAAATACAATAAAAACGCAGTAGCATTATTCATTGTAGAACGCTCAAACAATGCTACAACTGGTTTTACAGAAGTAGGGAGACTTTTGGCAACAAAACTTAATTTTAATGATATAAAAGGACTTATAGCAGGACAAACGTATTATTATCGTGTGATTGCAAGTAATGCAGGTGGAAATTCAGCCCCAAGTACTGTGGTATCTGTCAAAGTTCAATGTAATATTACTACTGTAATCAATACTGACCAAAGTGCAAGTGGGAATATTGCTTGTGATAGCAAACAAGTGCTTTTACAACTAAGTTCTAATGTAAGTATAGGGCGTTTCCAGTGGTTTAAAAATGGTATAGCAATACCAAATGCTACGTTTACAAGCCATATCGCTACTGAAACTGGTGAATACTATTGTAGAATCTTGGCAGGTGATTGCGATAAAAAATCAGAAATAAAACCTGTACTTATTGTGCCTTCTTTTATCGTTCAAATAGCACTCACAGGACAAACACTTACAAGTAATCGCTTAGGAGCTGGCACATATCAATGGTACTATGAATACCAACCTGTTAGTGGTGCAGTACAAGATAATTATACGCCAACACGCCCAGGTGTATATTATTTGCAAGTAACACAAGGCACTTGTAGTGTAATATCAAACCTATATACTTTTGCCCCTACTGCATTGGAAATGTCATTTACGCAAGCATTACAAATATACCCGAATCCTGCCCAAGAGGAAATTTCAGTTAAAATTGAACACGCCCAAATGGGAAATTTTGAAATATTTGGTATAGATATGCAAGGTAGAAAAATATCTCTTGCCAAAGGTTATAAAGATGATACCATTTATACCCAAACAGTAAATGTAAGCCAATTAAGCAAAGGTTTGTATTTATTGGAGGTAAATATGAATGGTATGACAGGACAAAAGAAATTGATAAAACGCTAAAAAGTTTAAAGGTCAAAAGGTCAAACATAAAATAAAAAAACAAAGCCCAAAATTAAAATTTTGGGCTTTGTTTTTTTGTATTTTTTTTAATGGTACTGGCTTGGAAGCCAAAAAATACAGTTTTTGGTGTTAGAAATATAAATTAGCAAAAAACCATCAAAACTGGCAACTTAAAAAAACTGAGAACTTAGGTTTTCTACAAACTTTTCAAACTCTCTTCCAACGCTACAATTTTTGTTTCGTTTTCTGTGAGTTTTTTGCGTTCTGCTTCAATAATTTCAGGTTTTGCATTTTGGATAAATTTCTCATTTTGCAAATTTCCTAAAATCCTCATTTTAAATTTATGCAGATTGTCCAATTCTTTTTGGATATTTTGGCGTTCTTGCTCTACATTTACCATAATCCCAAGTTCTAAATAACATTCTTGATTACCTGCCATAAGGCTTTGGGCTTGTTTTGGTTTTTCGTCAGCAAATAATATTTCTACATTTGTCAATTTTTTAATAATGCCTAAGAAATCATTAAAATAAATGTTTTCTAAATTATTTTCTGCATTTTTCAAAGTCAATTTCAAGGTTACTTTTGGCGAAATACCTTTTGAATTTCTTGCGTTACGTATTTCTGTTACCAATTCAAAAGCAATTTTCCCTTTTTCTGCAAAATTTTCTTTTGTATTTTTTGCTAAAATTTCTTCATTCAATACAGGATAATCAGCAATACAAATACTTTCACCTTCTTTTCTTGGGCGAATATTTTGCCAAAGTTCCTCTGTGATAAAAGGCATAAAAGGGTGAAGGATTTTTAATAAATCTTCCAAAATATTCAATGTTTCTGCGTAAGTATGTTTATCAACAAGTTGCGTTTCCATGCTTTCAGGTTTTACTGCTTCCAAATAATACGCACAAAAGTCGTCCCAATACAATTTATATACTGTTACAAGCACATCAGAAATGCGGTATTCTTGGTAAAGGTGCGTCAATTCTTGTAACGTTTGTTGAAACTTCACTTTAAACCAATTTATGGCGATTTCTCCCCTTTGTTTTTGGGCATTTGAAATGGTTTTTTCGGTATTTTCGTCTGCTACATTCCACATTTTTACCAATCTAAAAGAATTCCAAATTTTATTGGCAAAATTTCTGCCTTGTTCACATAGTTTTTCATCAAAACGCAAATCATTTCCTGCAGGCGAACTAAAAAGCATGCCAACTCTCACACCATCAGTGCTATATTGTTTCATTAATTCAATCGGGTCAGGCGAATTACCCAAAGATTTAGACATTTTTCTGCCCAATTTATCCCTTACAATACCAGTCAAATACACATTTTCAAAAGGTTTTTTGCCTTTAAATTCATAACCTGCCATAATCATACGTGCTACCCAGAAAAACAAGATTTCAGGAGCAGTTACGAGGTCATTTGTAGGGTAAAAATAATTAAAATCCTTGTGATTTTCGGTTTCTTCTGCGGGTTTGAAACCATCAAATACCGAGATAGGCCAAAGCCAAGAAGAAGCCCATGTATCAAGCACATCTTCGTCTTGGCGAAGGTCATTTTGGGTGTAATTTGCGTTCTTTTCTTGTGCCAAAGCGAGTGCTTTTTCAGGCGTATCAGCTACCACTATCTCATTATTTGGGAGGTAATACGCTGGAATACGCTGTCCCCACCAAAGTTGGCGAGAAAGACACCAATCTTTCACATTTTCAAGCCAAATCCTGTACGTGTTATTGAATTTTGGCGGATAAAGTTTGATTTCACCTGTTTCCACAGCGTCCAAAGCGGGTTGTGCAAGGTCTTTCATTTTCAAAAACCATTGTACAGAGAGTTTTGGTTCTATAACTGTACCTGTACGCTCAGAAGTGCCTATTTGGGTTTGATATTCTTCTATTTTTTGGATAAAACCAAGTTCTTCAAGTTCCTTTGTGATGTCTTTTCTTACTGCAAAACGGTCTTTTCCTACGTATTTTGGAATACCGCATTTTTCGCTAAGGTTTCCATTTTCGTCCAACACATCAATTACTTCGAGATTGAATTTTAATCCAATTTCGTAGTCATTTTTATCGTGTGCAGGTGTGATTTTTAAGGCACCTGTCCCAAATTCTGCATCTACATAGGCATCTGCAATAATAGGGATTTCTTTGTTCAAAATAGGAATACGTACTTTTTTGCCAACAATGCTTTTATAACGTTCATCATTAGGATTTACACAAATTGCAACATCTCCCATAATGGTTTCTGGGCGTACAGTTGCTACAATGATACTGCCTTCGCCTTCAGTAAAAGGGTATTGAATAAAATATAATTTTGCGTTGCGTGTTTCAAAAATCACTTCTTCATCAGAAATGGCGGTTTTTCCTTTTGGGTCCCAATTTACCATTCTGATACCACGATAAATAAGGTTTTTGTTATATAAATGTACAAAAGCATCAATTACTGCTTTGGACATATCTTCCTCCATAGTAAATCGTGTTCTACTCCAATCACATGAGCAACCCAATTTTTTGAGTTGTTCTAAGATAATACCGCCATATTTTTCTTTCCATGCCCAAGCGTGTGTAAGAAATTCTTCTCTTGAAAGATTTTTTTTGTCAATGCCTTTTTCAGCGAGCATAGCGACCACTTTTGCCTCAGTAGCAATAGACGCATGGTCAGTGCCAGCTACCCAGCAAGCATTTTTGCCTTGCATACGTGCTTTGCGGACTAATACATCTTGAATTGTATTGTTGAGCATGTGTCCCATGTGCAGGATTCCTGTTACATTTGGGGGTGGAATGACGATGGTATAAGGTTCTTTTTCAGAGTTGGGCGTTGCCTCAAAAAACTTTTGAGCAAGCCAATATGCGTACCATTTGCCTTCAAGTTCGGAAGGGTCATACACTTTGTCAAGTTCGCTGTTTGCGGTCATTTTAAAAAAATAAAAATTATTAAATTTTTCGTAAAAAAGCAAAAATACGTAAAAAATGTGTAAATATGAATTTTTGGTATTTACAAAAAAATGAAAAATTAGAAAAAATGAAAATAAAAATGGAAACCAAGCCTAAAATTATCCTTGAAAAATAATAATATTGTAGTAATATTGCAAAGGTTTTAAGGGGAATTATTTTAAGAAAAATCATTTAAAATATTAAATTTAGCCAAAAAATCGTTTAAAAACTTTAACTTTATAAAAAATATCATTTTAGCTTTACAATTTTAACTTTACAATTTTAACTTTACAATTTTAATTTTATTATTTTAATTTTATTATTTCATGAAAAAACCAATTATATTGTTGTTTGTCGTTTTTTTTGCTATTATTTTTAGCACAAATTCTAACCTATTTGCACAAGATTTGGCGTTGATACGCAAATTTTTTACGATAAAACCTTATTCCAAAGAAAATGCAAATATTACGACTGCGGATTTACAAAACGCACTCAAAAAACCACATGTTGACCAAAATGTAGCTTGGACAGCATTTCAACAGCAAAACCCTTCGCCAAAATCCAAACAATACTTTGCTTATTCAGTCAAATCATTTGAATTGCCTGCGTCTATTTCGGTTGTGATTTTGGAACGCAAAGCTGACCAACCTGCTGACGAATTTCGTATTACTATGTTGAGCTACAACAAAAAAACAGGCAAATTTATCAGTGGTGAAAATATTGGCAGGTTTAACAAAAAAACACCTACAAAAGCTATTTTAGAACAAACGGTAATAGACCAAGTAAGTTATAAAAAACAATTTACACGCCCAAATGAAGCACCTGCGGTAATGCTTAGATTTTGTGGTGATTGTGATAAAACTACGCCAGAAGAACGCAAAGAAGTGCGTATCGTCATTTATAAAGATGGTAAAATGGATTCTATGAGGTTGTAAAAATTCTTTTACTACTATACAAATTAAAAAAAAACATATTCAGAACGCAGGAAAAAGGCTTTTTTTAGTGGTTTTTACTGAAAACTAATCCGTTTCTTTGAAAAATTAAAACAAATATTTATGATGTTTAACGCTGTTTTCAGTTTGTAATTTTTTTGAAAAATAGTATTAAAAATATTGTGCTTAAATCGTTTCAAAGCACTTTTTTTAATTCTAAAAAGATGTATAATAGTAAGAATTTGTTTATAAAAAAAGAATTTTGTTTTAAAAATAAATAAAAAATAGAATACTCACTGTTGCAAAAAAGCCATTCCCAATTCTTAATTCCTAATTAACTATGTCTTTTACAAAAGCACAAGAATCTCGCACAGCGATAGAAAGATTATTTACAGAAATGCGACACTTATTCAATAGTGGTGCATACCGACCTTCTGGACAATCGGGCAAGGTAGCTCGTGAAGCATTGCTCACACTCAGCCCAGAAATATATGGTGATATGCCTGATACTGAAAAAGTAGAACTCAATGGGCTTGTATATGTCATAGACCGACTTCCAAAGGGTTTGGAAGAGTGTAGATTTATTAAATTTATTTCTGATGAAGGATACATTTTGTCCAATTTTGAGGTAATAATTCCGCCCAAAAGGGTCAGAAATTGCTATCGTGTAGATAAAGAACAAATGTTTATTGAGGTAACACGTGGCAGAAGTGAAATATATGATGTGGTTACGCACCTTACTTTTTTGTACCACGAAGCAGAAAAAATCCGCAAACGTGCCTTTGATGAAAAAGGAAATCCATCAAGGGAATGGATTTATTTGGAAGATATTATTTTGGATAAAAATCAATTACATGACCAAAATCTTGACCAAGCTTTCTCCTATATTAGTACGCTTTTGGGACGCACTTTCGCAGAAACAAAAGACGCTTACAAACGTTTTTCAGAAAATCCAAGAGATAATACAGGACTTTTTAATATTGTGTATTGGCTCGCAAAAAGGTCAGCAGAAGAATTTTTTGAGCAAAAAATGCGTGAAATTTCTTTTACGCCTACACTCAGAGAACGCATAGGAAAACACATCTACGGAGAAAGATGGGCATCAAATATAAAAAAAACCTTAGTAGAAAAAAATCTACACCAAAGACCAATCCATATTATAAGTGCCAATCTTCATTCATTTCTTAATACGCTATACGCCAAAGATGCCCTCAGAGATGAATTTGCGGATAATGCTACGATTTATGATATTGCCTTAGAACTTCGCAAACCAAATCAAGCAATAAAAATGGCAAAAGTCATGGATTATGCTTTGCAAAATGGGCTGATTGCCCTCGCTGATAAAACAGGGACTAATTTAGGCGTGCAAGTTATTGATACTTCAAAAATTCCATTTTCAAATTTTCTCCAAAAACTACTAAATATTTCTCCTGAAAAATCACAAAACCTTAATACACAACAAGCTCCTGTACTGATTGTGATGGATTATGCGTTTGGAGAACAAGCCTACGAAACCATGGACGAACTGCTAAAACCTATTCAACTTGTGCCTGAAATAGAAAATATACCCAAACAAGAGCAAAAAATGCCCCTTATGTCTGTGTCTATTATGGGAAAAGCAGGTATTTTATCAGGCGACAAAGGCGATATTATGATTCCTACTGCACACGTCTTTGAGGGAACTGCGGATAATTACCCTTTCAAAAATGATTTTACCAAAGCAGATTTTGAGGATTTGACTGTAGAAGCATTTGAAGGCACAATGATTACAGTTTTAGGCACTTCTTTGCAAAATCGTGATGTGCTTGAATATTTTAAAAATTCGTCTTGGAGTGCCATAGGTTTGGAAATGGAGGGGGCGCATTATCAAAAAGCTATCCAAGCAGAAGCATTTATCCGCAAAAGCATTAGCCAAGATGTGGTAGTACGTTATGCGTATTATGCCTCTGATAATCCGCTACTTACAGGCAGCACATTAGCCTCTGGTAGTCTTGGTTTGATAGGCGTAATACCTACTTATGGTATTACAATAAAGATTTTAGAGAAGATTTTTTTGCAATAGGTATTAGTTTCCACTAAAATTGTCTTAGAAAATTGTTTTTTTTTTAAAAAAAACAATACATTTGCAAAAAAATCAATTTTTTACTAAATTTTATATCACTTTCTAATAATATTTAAACCTATGAAAAAAATCTTTCTATTCCTTTTTGCTTGTTATTTGTCTGTTGGTTTTTCTTTTGCACAATTTGAGAAATACACAGAAATTGGGCAACGTGTATTCAGCGAAGAGGGAGTTCTGTATTTGAATGAAAAAGATTCATTGACAGGTATTATCACCTACAAACCGCTTGATGAACCAGATAAAATAAATATAACATATGGTCTAACAGTTGCAGAAAAAAATGCTAACTTGGCAAAAGGAGAAGAATATAAAAATGATGAGAAAAAAGAAAAAACGTTTAAAAGTAAAAATTTTATTGCTTTTCGTTTACTAACATCCAAAAAATATTTTGAAGTAAAACAAGCAGACGAAGGAGGATTGACCATAGATAAAAATACTTACATTATGGAAAATATGTCAATGGATATATTGAATAAAAGTGTAATTTTATATCGTTATTATATCATCAGTGACAAACCCCCAGTTTCACAATTGTGCAAATACATAAAGGGTGATAAAAGAACAGAAGCCTTGACAACCCTTACCCAAAAAAATGCCCCAAAACATTTTGCTAATTGCCCAATGTTATTGGAAAAAATTAAAAACAAAGAAAATGGTTATGAATTGCCTAAAAGCACTCTATCTTTGTCTATTGGTTTTTCAAAAGAAGAACATTTTAAAAATGCTTTAAAAATTATAGTAGAAAATGGTAGTTGTAAATAATTTTTTTTGCAAAAATAATTTTTACTATAAATCATTGATTTTGACTATGAAAAGTTTGAAACACTACATAGTCAAATCTTTAAAAATGTGTATTTTACAAATGAAAAATTTTTATTCCAAAATCATAATTTTTGTTCTATTATTTATATTTTTTCAACAAAATAAATCATTTTCACAAGAAAAAATAGACAAAAAAATATCAATTGCAATCCTAAAATTTACAAATACAGATAGCTACACATACGATTATACACCTGAGCAAAAACAAAAAGAAATACAAATTTTGCAAGACAGGCTAACATCTGTGTTTTCTGATGATTTGAGGTTTATATTAGTTGATAGAGGAAAAACAGCACTCATAGAAAAAGAACGAGAATTGCAAAAAAAAGAGGATTTTATTGATGGATATGTTACCAAACAAGGTACTGCAATAGGTGCTGATTATTTGATAACAGGATTACACGATTTCAAAACCAAAACATTATCTATCAATTTTTATGAAGTTGGCTCTGGAAAACTTTTAGGAAACGAAATATTCAAAGATAGAATATCTGATTTTGGAACACCGCTCAATAAGCAAATAACTAAACAACTTGTCCAAAAATATTTTCCATTGAGTCCCCTAAAAATCATTAGATTTTTAACTGAAAATGATAAAAAAGATGAAGTATTGATAGCTGGCGGAAAAAAAAATGGACTAAACACAAAAGAAACGCTCTGGGTAATGGAACAAATTTTAGAAACATTTGAAGGAAAAGAAGTTTTAAGAGATGTTAAAATCGGAGAACTAAAAATTTTATATGTTGAGAATGACAACTTTTCTGTTTGTAAAATCACAAAAGGCAGCCAAAAAATTAAAGAAAGAATCAACCAAAATATTAAACCTTATTGTGTAAGACCAAAAAATTAAAATTTTTCAATTTTTTCTTACCATTTATAAAACACTATGCAATTCTCTTATCTTTTTTTAATTTTATCTTTTTTTATTTTTTCCCAAAATAAAATACAAGCACAAGACCAAGCAAAAAATATTCGTGTTGGCGTATTACCTATATGGTTTGAAAAAAATCAAGCAAAAAAAGAATTGGTTGAAAATTCATACACAATTATAAAAAAAGAATTGGCGAAATTTTCAAGAATACAATTATCAGATAATACCCAAAGCGAAGTTTTTAAACAACTTATCTCTATAGAATATTTTAAAATTAAACCAAAGGTATTGATTGGTAGCAATTTTATAGCAGATGAAAAATACGCAAAAAATATAAGATATGGGGTAGATGTGATATTTTGTGTAAAGGTTTATGATGTACAAACCAACACCATCAAATTCAACCAACTATACAATATGGAATCTGATTTGATATCAAGAAAAGGGCTTATAGAAGATTTTTTGAGGTTAAATCCGAATAGTAATTTTGTGGAAGAAACCATTAAAGAAAATGCGTTTAAAATGTGTTATCAACAAATTTTTGGCAAAATGGCAGAAACTTTATCACAAGATTTGGTAAAAGCCTTTCCTTTCAAACTCAAAATTAACCCTATTTCACAAGCAGAAAAACGCACCTTAGAAACCTCTATTGATGATGCACAAAGTTATGACATAGGAAAGTATAAAGAATATGAGTTTTTTACCTATAAAAAATTAAATATCAATAATAAAACTGTCATCAAACTTGATTTTTTGGGAAAGGCATCAGAGGTAAAACAAAAAAATGAAAAAATAATATTTACTATAGAATCTAAAAATCAAACCACAAATATCAAAAAAAGACTTGATGAAGGTATAAATGTATATTGTTCACCTTTGGGTGCAAAAGGTTTTTTAGATATTGAACTTATACAAGCAACACAAACAAGTTATTGTATTGCCCCTTTTTCCCAAACAGAATATATCCAAAGTGTCGAAAGTTTGATTTTGGAAGAAATATGTAGAACTCATCTGGTCATGGAAAAAAAAATCAAAGTTGTGGAACGAAAAAAATTGCAAACGATTATGCAAGAAAGGGAAGCTCAAAAATATAGCAATACAACCAATTCTGAGCTTTTGGAACAAGGTAAAAGTATTGGGGCTGATTATTTTTTGACAGGTGATTTACGTGCTTTCCAAACAATTATTACAAATGATGGTAAAAACATTAAAGATTTTAAAAAATTAAAACAAGAAGACCCAAACACAAGCTATTATACTGGATACGATATACAATTTAAAAATATAGAAGTTGCAACAGGTATTATCAATGAAACAAATTTGACACAAGAAAGTAATGGTGCAATCAGCGATAAAGGTTTTAAAGGAATATATGACCAAATCCAGAGCATGATTGTAAAAAATCTAAAACTCAAAAACACAGAAAATAATCAAATTCCAATAAAAGCATACGTATTGGAAGTGAATGAAAAAGACAAAAAAAATAATCCGAAAATTGTAACCATTGATGCAGGAGATAGTAAAGGAGTTTTTTTTTATGAAAACTTAACTGTTTCAGAAATCATACTTGAAGAAATAGACGGAAAAAAAATGGAAAGACTAATCAAAATTGCCACACTAAAATATATAAATGCTACACAAGAAAAATCAACTTGGGAAATAATAGAAGGAGAGAAAAAATTTGCTGAAAAACTAAATGGCAACAAAAAAATTGTTGTCACAAATTAATCTTTGTTTTTATTGTAATTGTTATCACTCCTAATTATTCGTATCAAAAAAAACGTATTTATTTAGGTTGAGCAAATAATTCGTATTATTTTAACTTCGTAACAACGCTTATAAGTATTTAAAAATCTTATAACTGTCTGCAAAGCAATTTTTACACTTTAACTAAATAAATACAAAAAATCAAAGTTATGAAAACACAGAAGCCACTTTTTTTTATTATTGCTTTTTTTATAATAATTTCCTCCATTTCAAACCATGCCATAAAAGCTCAAAATCAACGCACCGCAGAAGTAAATTATGGCGGTGAAACCGAAAAAGGAACAATTTTTTTGGAAGTAGTTGGGTATGGAAAAGGTTGGGAAACTGCCAGCGAGGAAGCAGAAAAAAAAGTATTTGAAGTATTACTTTTTCAAGGATTACCAGCTACTGCACAGGATAAGCCTTTTGTGGAAGATGAAAAGACTTCCAGACAAGAAAATGAAGTATTTTACACTACATTTTTTCAACAGAAAAAATATAAAAATTTTTTGATGAAAATATCTTCTAATACAAAACCTAAAAAAGTAAGAAAGGAAAAACAAGCAACTTTCTATTTCAAAATCAATACGGATGCCCTTAGGAAGCATTTAGAAAACAATCAAATTATTAGAAAATTTGGGTATTAAATGTAAAAAATAGTTCTCAGTTTATTATTTGGCAGTTTATTAAAACGAAAAAACGTATTGCTGAATTGACTAAGAAAACCAACCACTAAAAAAACTGATTACTGGAAAACTAATCACTGAATTAACTGATTATTGAAAAAAACTTTAAAAATATGAAAAAACTAATTTTAAATCATATACTTTTTTGTGCTTTTTACTTTGCAACATTTAGTTTCGCAGTACAAGCACAAAATCAACCAAAAGATAGTACCAAAATTGAAAAAAATACTAAAACACCTACTATACAACCTACTATCATGGTAATTCCTTTTGCAAAGGAAAATGAAAACCTAAGAACAATACTGGAAAGTGATGTAAATAGGCGTGTAGGTATTACCAAAGTAAAAGAAGGATTTGACAAAAGAGGGGCTACTACTACTGACTTTTTGGCAAAATTGAAACAAACCCAAACAGAGAAAGCGGTAGAAATGGACAATAAAAATTCTCTCAAACAACAAATTATTGAGCTTTCTGGGGCAGATATTTATGTGGAAACCGAAGTAAATCTGCAAGAATCGGGTTCGGGAAATTATGTAACAGTGATTTTGACCGCGTATGATGCTTTTACAGGACAATCTTTGGCAAATAAAGTATGTAATTCACCAAAATTTTATACAACAGATTATACAAAACTTACTGAAAAAGCAGTAGATTCTTGTATTGATGATTTTTTGAATACCATGAATATCAAATTTGGAGAAATCGTGAAAAATGGTCGTTCCCTAAGTATGAATATTACCTTTGCACAAGATAGCAAAAACGATATGGATATGACCATTAACGATAAGTTACTATCAGAATTAATAGAGGATTGGCTTGGACAAAATACCTACAAAAAATATTATCATGTGCAAGGAACAACTGCAACTAAAATGATTATTGACGATATCAGAGTACCACTCAAAGATGAAAAAGGTAACAATTATCGTACTGCAAAATTTGTAGCAGAATTTAGAAAATTCCTTAAAAATAGTAAATTAGAATGTACAAGGGATATACAAGGTAGCAAAATATTTATTACGATTCAATAATTATTTTTCAATAATCTCTCTCAATAATTACATTCCCATTTTCTTAAATCCTTATTAATTATTTTTCAATGAAAAATCTTTCGCTATCCAAAAATATAAAATTCGTATCCTTATTTACATTTTTATCTGTTTTTTGTATCTCATTTTTTTACAAAAATCTTTCCGCACAAAATTTTATTGTTAAAGTTTTAACAGAAAATAATGACAAAATCAGCGTAAAAAACTGGTCAAAAAAACTAAAATCCATCATAGAAAGCAATGATTTGAAAGAAGATTGGCAAACCGCTTTTGTGCTAAAATCCAACTTTGTGGAAGGTGATGTACAAGTGATTGAAAGTGGTATGCAAAAACTTACTGCTTGTAGGTTTACATTGGAATTGGAACTTAGAAATTGGTTTTTGAATACAACTATCTTGAAAGAAAATTTTACGCTTACAGGCACAGGAAGCAATCACCAAGAGGCTTTCGGACAAGCAATCAATAAAGTAAATAATAAACAATTTGCAGAATTTTGCACGAAAACCAAAGCTAAAATCGCAGATTATTATCAAAAGGAGTGTAAAAATATCTTGGAAAAAGTCCAAAAAGAAGAACAAAAAGAAAATTATGAGAAAGCACTTATCATGCTTGCTGCGATTCCTGATGATATAAGCTGTTCCAAAGAAGTAGGGCAAATGCAAGAAGAATTATTTTTTGCACACCAATCAAAAGAATGTGCAAAATTATTGTTGAAAGCAAAAATTGCGATGGCTGCCCAAAAATATGAAGAAGCATTGGAAAAATTGGGCGAAATTCACAATGAAAGTGATTGCGAAAAAAATAGAGATGAAATGATTAATGAAATTGCCAAAAAATATGAAGAAAAAAGCCAAATAGAAAAAGCCAAAAATGAAAAATCAATCAAATCACAAGAAACCCAAAAACAAATTATTGACCTCATATTCCAACAACAACTTTCTATTATTCAACGATAATTACATTTTATAGAAATTAAATTTTTCATAAAAAAACTATCAAAATCAAAAAAAAACATTTTTAAATCCCTTATGAAATTAAAAAAACTACTTATATCTATACTTATTATACAAATGTGTTTGGTAACATTTTTACCTATTTTTGCCCAAAAAATCAAAAATGAAAAAATGAGTGTATCATACGAAAAACATGGTACAAAACCTTTCCCAATAAACATGCGGACAATGAATGGTTGGACTACCTCTTTTGCTGATGAACAGATAAAAATTGATGGATTCAAAATGGAAAATTCAATACGCTCAAACGCAACAATGAGGGTATTTTCCCAAAAACCTACAATTATTTCAGCGAAAGTATTGCCTATAAAATATAAAAAAGATGACAAAGAATTAGAGGGTTTTGTCTATACTGTGGTTGCAAAATGTTACCTTTTTATTGAAGTTACAGAATATTTTGGTATGTTAGATAAGCTAAAAGTGTATTTTCAAAAAGATTATTCCAAAGAAATTACTTACACCACTCCTCCTGCAACAACTGCTGAACAGGCATCAAATAATTGGTTTAACGTCCATAGGTATACGATTGAACCTCAAATAAAAGTATGTGCACTTTCTTCGTTGTTGAATGGTGGTATCCGAGAAATTTCAAGTACATTTGGTAGTACAATAAACAGAGAAACATACTATTTTGCCAGAATTACCCAAGATAAAAACGGAACATACAAGGCATTTGAACGTGCAAATGATTCTACTGAAGCTATTTTAAAAAAAGTAGCTTTTAAAATGCCATACGAAAAAGAAAAACAACGATTAAAACCATATTATGATTTTTGGATAAAAGCAAAAGACAGTCTTGCTACTTCTGAAGACAAAACTAATAAAAATCTTGTTTTCGTTTCTTGTCAAAATGCTTGTTTATTGAGTATTTTGTGGGACGATTTTGAAACTGCAGAAAAATTACTCCAACAAATGGAAGCCTTAAATGTGGATAAATCAAGAGTAAAAGAGGTAAAAGAAGTGTATAACACCAAAAAGAAAGAAAGGCTTGCTTTTGATGAACACATGAAACGTTGGGAATCTGGCGAAAATATATTCATAGATGCAAAACCTACAACTAACCCTTTCATTGTTGCTGACGTAGTTGTAGAAGACACTGTGGAAGAAGATTTTAATTTTTTGACTACCAAAGGGTTTTTGGTAACACGAAATAATGACACAATTTTTGGGAATCTTCACACAATACCTACTGAACTAAAACCAAATAATCTATTTGTTTTTGTAGTAAATCAAAAAACAAAAAGAAAAATTTTGGTAAAAGATGTTTGGTCATATTCAACCAAAGGAATTGTATATGCACTACATGACAACAGAGATGATATAGAATATAGGTTTGACATCTTAAAATATTCTTCTGAATATATTAATTTACTCCAAGATGTTAGAACACCTGATTTTCATTATTTTGTATTCCGAAAACGAAAAACAGAGGAAAATGTACTGCCTGGACTTGGTCAAAAAGTGCATAAAGCGTTTGCTCATTGTTTTAAATTCTCTTGTCCTGATTTATCAGCAGAAATCCTCGCAGAAAAATATAAAGATGTACAAGAACCATATATCCAGCTTCCAAAAATTTTAATCGCAGAATTTGAAAAAAAATGTGGGTTAAAATCGGATAATCAAAAAGGATTTCTGCAAGTGGATTATGTGAAATCCTTATATAAATAAAAAAATTAACTAAAACATTTATAAATTCTTAAAAATTAAAACATTTTTCTTATGAAAAAAACATTTTTCTCTTTACTGTTCCTTTGCTTTTCTATCTTAGCTTATGCACAAGACGAAGCACAAACAAAAAAAAATGACATGATTGAAGCAGCAAGAAATGGAAAACTTGATGTCCTCAAAAAAATGATTGAACAAGAGGGTGTTGATGTAAACTCAAAAAACACTGGGACAAAAGAAAGTGCATTACACGTAGCAGCGTTAGAAAACCGAGTTGATGTAATAAATTATTTAGTGAGCAAAGGTGCCAATGTAAATATTTTAGATGGTGAAAATGGGTTTAGCCCATTACATTCTGCAGGGCTTAAAGAAGGTTTTGAAGCTGCAGAAGCACTTATTAAACATAAAGCCAACGTAAATAATGTAAATAATAAAGTGAAACTACCGCCTTTGGGCATTGCACTTGCTAATAAAAATACCGAATTGTTGGCATTGTATATTAAAAATGGGGCGGATTTGACACTTAAAACTGTTAATAGTGAATCCATGTTAAAATTCGCAAAAAGAATGCAATGTCCTGATTGTGTAAAAATGATAAAAGATGCTATGAAAGCACAGAAAGAGAAAAAATAATTTTCTTCTTTTATCTATCACAAAAAACCGCATTTAAAATTAAAATCAATTAAATGCGGTTTTTTATTTTTTAAAAACTAAAAAAACTAACTACTTCAACCCATTTACCCAGTCTATTGCATATTGTATAAATATCTCATTAACAAAAGGAAAAACAGTAACATTAGGGATATGATTTACCTCCAAAAATAATTTTTCGCCTTTGTCATTTACCATATAATCCACACCAATAATCTGCAAGCCAAAATGTTGGGCAAGGCATTTGGTATCTTCTAATAATTCATTATCAATAGGCATACTACCTGCTTGATGGTGATGAATAGATTTGAGCCAATCGTCCCCAGTAAGTTTTATTTGCCACGCCTCATCACCAACCAACATTATTCTAACCGCTTCACCTTTGAAAAAAGGCTCAAAAGTAGTGGTTTCTTGTGTGTCCCATTGCCCAGTGAATTTGTGTTTATTCTCGCCACAATGCCAATTGCCCCATTTTCCTACGATTTCTTTGTCTGTTTCCCACGTTTCCGATTTGATAGACATGCCACGTGGCACATTGCCAAATTTGCTCACACGCAAAGCACGCACAAGCCCTGCGTGTCTGAGCCTACAATCCATCATACCCAACGCATTGGGCAAACAATCGCCATTCCACAACGCCAATAGCGTAATAAAATCATAATCATGCTCAAAAATACCATGAAAAATCACCTTATCCACAGGCAAATATTTATCAGGGTGCCAAGGGCTTTCTACATACAAAACCCCTTCTACAAGCCTAATATTAGGCAACATATCACTCGCTACCAATAACCAATCCATACCAAGCTTGGACTTGATAGCGTCTATTTCGGGAGGCTCTAAGCCCACCAAAAGCAATCTTTTCTTGTGTGTGTCCATAAAAATTTGTATTAAAATCAATATAATATGACTTTTTATATAAAAAGTTAATGCGTTTTTTTGGGAAAGGGTAAATGCGTACAGAAATTTATTTTTTTTTAATCAAGCTACAAAGAAAAGTAATCAAGCTACAAAGAAAAGTAATCAAGCTACAAAGAAAAGTAAGCAAGCTACAAAGAAAAGTAAGTAAACTACAAAGAAAAGTAAGCAAGCTACAAAGAAAAGTAATCAAGCTACAAAGAAAAGTAAGCAAGCTACAAAGAAAAGTAAGCAAGCTACAAAGAAAAGTAAGTAAACTACAAAGAAAAGTAAGCAAGCTACAAAGAAAAGTAAGCAAGCTACAAAGAAAAGTAAGCAAGCTACAAAGAAAAGTAAGCAAGCTACAAAGAAAAGTAAATAACTGTTTTTGATAAGATAAGTAATTACTTTGATAAATAAATAATTTAATTTTAAAAAAAGCATAAAAAATCAAAGAAAAAATCAAAAACTTCCCACAAAAAAAACCGCATTTAAAATCAATTAAATGCGGTTTTTATTTTAAAAAACTAACAACTGAATAAACTGAAAATTACTTCACATCTTCATAATCTACATCAGTTACCGTATCACCACCAGCGTTAGGGTTGCCACCTGTTGCTCCTGTATTTGCATACATTTCTTGGCTTGCAGCACCCCAAGCATCATTGAGGGCTTTGGTAGAGAGGTCAATAGCGTTGATGTCTTTGTTAGCATGAGCAGATTTAAGGGTTTCCAAAGCACCTTTGATATTATTAAGGTGTGTTCCAGAAAGTTTATCACCAAATTCAGAGAGTTGTTTTTCAGTTTGGAAAATCAATGAATCTGCTTGGTTTAATTTTTCAGCTTGTTCTTTTACGATTTTGTCGCCTTCTGCATTAGCTTCAGCTTCTCTACGCATTTTTTCAATTTCTTCTTTTGAAATACCAGATGATGCTTCAATTCTGATTTTTTGTTCCCTGTTGGTAGCTTTATCTTTTGCAGATACGTTCAAGATACCATTAGCATCAATATCAAAAGTAACTTCTACTTGAGGCACGCCACGAGGAGCGGGCATAATACCTTCAAGGTTAAAACGTCCAATTGTACGGTTATCTTTTGCCAAAGGTCTTTCCCCCTGCAATACGTGCAACTCAACAGAAGGTTGGTTGTCTGCTGCGGTAGAAAAAGTTTCAGATTTTTTGGTTGGAATAGTTGTATTTGACTCAATAAGTTTGGTAAAAATACCGCCCATTGTTTCAATACCCAAAGAAAGCGGAGTAACGTCCAAAAGCAATACATCTTTTACTTCACCAGTCAAAACGCCACCTTGAATTGCTGCACCTACTGCCACTACTTCGTCAGGATTTACACCTTTTGAAGGTTTTTTGCCAAAAAATTTCTCAACCTCTTCTTGGATTTTTGGGATACGTGTAGAACCCCCTACAAGGATAACCTCGTCAATGTCTGCGGTAGTCAATTTAGCATCTTGGAGTGCTTTTTTGCAAGGTTCTAAGGTTTTTCTAATCAAATCATCAACAAGTTGCTCAAACTTAGCCCTTGTAAGTTGTTTTACTAAATGTTGTGGAATACCATCAATAGGCATGATATAAGGCAGATTGATGTCAGTAGAAGCACCACTTGAAAGCTCAATTTTAGCTTTTTCTGCAGCTTCTTTTAAGCGTTGCAACGCCATAGGGTCTTTACGCAAATCTACATTATGTTCTGCTTTAAATTCATCAGCAAGCCAATGGATAATTCTTTCGTCAAAATTATCACCACCCAAACGCACATCACCGTTGGTAGATTTTACTTCAAATACACCATCACCAAGTTCCAACACCGAAATATCAAAAGTACCACCACCAAGGTCAAATACTACGATTTTCATTTCTTTGCTACGTTTGTCCAAACCATAAGCAAGCGCTGCAGCAGTAGGTTCGTTGATAATACGTTTTACATCTAAACCAGCAATTTGACCTGCTTCTTTGGTTGCTTGGCGTTCTGCATCACCAAAATACGCAGGCACTGTGATAACTGCTTCGGTGATAGTAGTACCCAAATATTCTTCTGCGGTTTGTTTCATTTTTTGGAGAATCATTGCAGAGATTTCTTGTGGGCTGTATTGTCTATCGCCTATGCGTACTCTTGGCGTATTGTTGTTGCCAGATTCTACAGTATAAGGCACGTTTGAGATTTCGCTTGTAACAGTATCAAAACCTTTTCCCATGAAACGTTTGATAGAGAAAACGGTGTTTTTTGGGTTGGTAATTGCTTGGCGTTTTGCAGAATCACCTACTTTACGTTCGCCTTTTCCATTGTCCAAAAAACCCACGATAGAAGGCGTAGTACGTCTGCCTTCACTGTTTGCAATTACTACAGGTTCGTTGCCTTCCATTACCGCAACGCAAGAGTTGGTTGTACCCAAGTCAATACCAATTATTTTTCCCATTGTTTTATGATTGTTTTTTTAATTATTTTTTGATTATTTGATTAAAAATTTTTTGATTAAAAGTTTAAGATGTGTTTATATAAACAAATTTAGTTTTTTATATTTTTTTACTTGAATTTCTCACTTAAATTTTTGTATTTAAGTCTTTCATTTAATTTCGTTATAAATTGTACTTTTCTAAAAACTGACAACCCATAACTTTGATTATTTACATTATTTGATTTTGCAACCCTTATGCCAAGTGATTTTTTTTTGAAAAAAAAAAAAAACAATGACAAAATGACAGTTTTTTAAATTTTTTCTTGAAAATATTAAAGTAAAATTTATCTTCTTCGGTTAATTTTGGCTTAAAATTTATTTTGTTATGCTACTTTTGTCATTTTCTTGTCATTTTTTTATGTTTAAAAATATGCAGTTACACTAAAAATTCTTAAAAAACTTTTCAAAAACCAAAACCCAACACCTATTATTTTGTTGTTTTTATAAATATTTTTAATATTTTTTGAAAGTATTGAAAGTATTGATGAAAAAGTATTAAAATAAAATATAGGAAAATTAAAAAGTAACACATATAAAATAACATATTAAAAATATGCAAAAAATTTTGATTTGGTTACGCAATGATTTGCGTTTACACGACCACGAAGCCATTTATAAAGCCCTCCAAAAAACACCTAATGTGTATCTTTGTTATTGCATTGATACAAGGCAATTTGAAAATGTAGTGTTTAAAGATAAAAAATCAAATACAGGAAATTTAAATGAAGGAGCATTAAACAAAAACGAAACTCAATTTAAAAAAATGGGGGCTTTTCGTGCCAAATTTTTATTAGAAAGTTTAGAGAATTTACAACAAAATATCCAAAAATTAGGCGGAAATCTCATCATTCGTACAGGCAACCCTACACAAATAATCCCCCAAATTGCCCACGATTTACAATGTCAAGCGGTATATACACACCAAGAAATCACCCAAGAAGAAACCGAAACAGACACCGAAGTAGAACACAAACTTTGGGAATATAAAATAAATATGCAACGTTTTTGGGGTAGCACCTTGTATCACATTGACGATTTGCCTTTTCCTATGCGTAGTTTGCCTGATATTTTTACACAATTTAGGAAAAATGTAGAAAATTACGTAAAAGTTAGACCAACTTTTCCCACACCTACACAATTTCCTTTGCCTAATATTGAAATAGGCACATTGCCAACATTGTTAGCATTGGGTTTTGAGGGCGAAATTAAGATTTCTGAAAAAGCGGTTTTGCCTTTTTTAGGTGGCGAAGATGCAGGAAAAGCACGTTTGGGAACGTATTTTTGGGAAAAAGATTTACTAAAAATTTATAAAGAAACCCGCAACGGATTGCTTGGAGCAGATTATTCTTCTAAATTTTCGGTGTGGCTTTCGCTTGGTTGTCTTTCGCCTCGCTATATTTATGAACAAGCACAAATGTATGAAAAAAAACGCACTAAAAATGAATCTACCTATTGGCTGATTTTTGAATTATTGTGGCGTGATTATTTTAAATTTGTAGCAAAAAAATATGGAAATGCCATTTTTAAAGTAAAAGGCATTAAAAATTTGCCTAAAGAAAAATTTACAAATACTGACATTCCAAATACTGACATTTCAAACGATGATTTTTCAAAAAAACTTTTATTATTTGATAAATGGAAAAATGGCAATACAGGCGTAGCTTTTGTAGATGCAAATATGCGTGAATTGGCTCAAACGGGTTTTATGTCCAATCGTGGCAGACAAAATGTAGCTTCTTTCTTAGTTAAAGACCTTTTTGTAGATTGGATTTGGGGCGCTAAATACTTTGAAAGCCAATTATTGGATTATGATGTGTGTAGTAATTGGGGAAATTGGACATATATCGCAGGTGTAGGCAATGACCCACGTGAAAACCGCTACTTTAATATTTCAAAGCAAGCATCTATGTATGACCCAAAAGGGGATTATGTACGGTTTTGGTTAGCATAATTTTTTTGGATTATGGATTATAATTTTTTGCATATTGGTATGTGTTATGATTTTTATGCGTAGTTTTAGCCCTAAATTATCTAAACGCTACTTTTTATGCAAATTTTATTAAAAGCCTTGTCAAAAATCTTTTATTTTTTGATTTTTACATTCATAATTTTGTCTATTTTACCTTATTTTTTCCCTTTGAATGTAAAAGATAAAATAGACAATAGGGTTTTATATAAAAATAGTGAATTTACCAATATAGATCATGTAAATTTGCATTACAGGATTTTTAGCCCTGAACTGAAAAAACTGACTACTGAAAAAACTGATTCAACTGAAAAAAGAGGTGTATTAATGTTGCATGGTTTTGCGGGTAATACTTATTGTTGGCAAAAAAATGTGGATTCATTGACAAAAAGAGGTTTTTTTGTGGTATTGGTAGATATGCCTGCGTTTGGTTTTAGTGATAAATCAACAAAAATATCCTACTCAAATAGTTTTAAAGCTACATTATTTTGGAAGTTGTTAAAAAATATTGGAAAAAATATTGAAGAAAAAGCAAAAAATTCAGATAAATTTCACATCAAAAAATGGCATCTTGTAGGGCATTCTATGGGCGCAGGCACAGCCCTCGCGATGGCACACCAAAATCCTGAAAATACAGATAAAATCGTGTTGGTTGGTGGTGCATATTCAGGAAAAATGCAAAGCGGTTTCTTGGGTTATGTATTGGCTTATCCGCCTTTGGTGCGTTGGATAGAGGTTTATGCAACCAATTATTTGTATAGTCCTGCATATTTTGAAAAACTTTTGGGAAGTGCATACAGCCAAAAACCTATTGGAAAAGATGTTCAAGGCTATTATTTGCCTTTTGAACAAGATAAAAATATCACAAGAGGCATCTTGGCAATGGCACGCAATAATGGCGACAACGTAAAAATGGATTTTACACATTTACAAGGAAAAATAACACTTATTTGGGGCGAAAATGATAAATGGGTGCCAAAAGCGGTAGGGGAGCGGTTTGTCAAAAAATATCCAAAAGCAACCCTCAAAATCATACAAGGTGGTGGTCATTGCACAATGGAAACACATCACAAAGAATTTAATATCTTGTTGAAAGAGATTTTTTAAATATTTACATGTTTTCCCTTTTTTTATTAAAAAAAAATTCTATCCAAAAAAACAAATAACAACATGCGTAAATATTTATTTTTCAAGTATTTATTTTGTGTAAATATGCTACTTTTTTTTGCATTACAACAAATACATGCCCAGCAAATTCCACAAGTAAGCAAAGGAAAAATTGTGCGATTTGAAAATTTTTCGTCTGCTTTTCTCCCCTCACGCAATATTGATGTGTGGTTGCCCGAAGGTTATGAAGACAATAAAAATGGAAAAAATAAATCTAAAAAATTTAAAAAATACGCAGTTTTATACTTGCATGATGGGCAAATGTTGTTTGATTCTACTACTACATGGAATAAACAAGAATGGGGTGTAGATGAAACTATGAGCAATCTTTTGCAAAATAATGACATTCAAGCGTGTATTGTGGTGGGGATTTGGAATAGCAATAAACGCAGACACAACGAGTATTTTCCACAAAAACCTTTCAAATATTTGACTCCTGTACAACAAGATTCTTTGATGAAAGCAAAAAGAAGCCCTACACAAAATCTTTTTGATGGCGAAATTCAATCTGACAACTATCTTAAATTTTTGGTCAAAGAATTAAAACCTTTTATTGATAAAAATTTCCCTACATATACTGACAAATCGCATACATTTATAGGTGGTTCCAGCATGGGTGGGCTGATTTCTATGTATGCAATCTGTGAATATCCAAAAATATTTGGCGGTGCAATGTGCCTTTCAACGCATTGGATAGGCATTCATAGGGCAGAAAATAACCCAATTCCTAATGTTTTTATGCAATATGTAGAAAAAAATTTACCAAACCCCAAAAATCATTTTATATATTTTGATTATGGCACTGCAACCTTAGACGCTTTGTACCCGCCTTTTCAAAAAAAAATAGATGATATTATGCAAAAAAAAGGATTTAACGCAACGAATTGGACATCAAAAATGTTTGAGGGTGCAGAACACAGCGAAAAAGCATGGCGAAAAAGACTTCATATTCCATTGATTTTTTTGTTGGGGAACAAAGGAAAAAAATAATTTTTTTAGCTGGAATTTTTAAGAAAAAAAACAAAAAAACACTCAAAAAAACATGAAAATTGATATATTGGTTATTTCTGCACACCCTGATGATGCAGAACTTTGTTGTGGTGGCACAATACTTTCACATATCGCACAAGGCAAAACGGTAGGCATGATTGACCTTACAGAGGGCGAACTTGGCACGCGTGGCACTGTGCAAACACGTTACCAAGAGGCAGAAATGGCTTCCAAAATCTTAGGGGTTCAATTTAGAGAAAATCTCCAAATGGCTGATGGTTTTTTTGTAAATGATAAAGCCCACCAACTAAAAATTATCCAAAAAATTCGCCAATACCAACCCGAAATCGTTCTTACAAATGCCTTAGAAGATAGGCATATTGACCATAGTAAAGCGTCTAAATTGGTAGCTGATGCGTGTTTTTTGGCAGGATTACGCAAAATAGAAACTTTTGACCACAACCAAAATGTACAAAATGCTTGGCGACCTAAAAATGTGTATCATTTTATACAAGATTTTTACAATGTGCCACAATTTGTAGTGGATATTACACCTTTTTGGGAAAAGAAAATGCAGGCAATTAAGGCATTTAAAACACAATTTTTTGTAGAAGAAAAAGGAAATAATCACACCGAAAACAATACTGAAAATATCCAAGAACCTACTACACCTATTTCTACACCTGATTTTATGAATTTTTTGGAGGGACGTGCAAGAGAAATGGGGCGCATCATTGGCACCACATTTGGCGAAGGTTTTTGCACAAAAAAAGCCCTTAAAATAAGTAATTTATTTGATTTACAAAGGAATGATTTTTAGAGGTTTTTTAAATTATTGCTAAAAAAATCTCAACTAACTTTTCAGCAAACAAATTATACAATTATGATAGAACACACAGAAATATCGTTTTTGCGTGTAGTTATTGGTAACGAAAAATGTATTTTCCTTTTTTTGAAGCTTTTGATGAAATAAAAAGAAAAGGATTTATAAAAAACACTCATACTTTTTTGTTTTATTTTTAAGATTACTTTTCTAAAAAACTTTAAAAATGACCACAAAAAAATTACCTTCTCAAACTGATGGCAAAAATAATTTGTCATCAGTAGAAGTGTTTTTATACGAAACAGACAAGGAAACAGAAAAAAATAACGTGCAATTTTCTGACAATAAAATTGTATTTGTATTGAAAGGACGGAAAGAAATTTTTACAGAATTTGAAAAAATTGAACTCTCTGAAAACGAAGGTTTTTTATTAAAAGCTGGTAAATATTTAATGACAGAAAGATCCAATAATGAAAATAAATACCAAAGTTTATCAATAAATTTTTCAAATGAACTGTTAAATAAACTTTTACCGCAAATTAAATTTACGAATGATAGCAAAACATCTTTACAAATTCTAAAAATTACGCAATCACCATTCAATTTAATTTTTCTAAACTCAATTCAAACATATTTCCAACTACATTCCAAACAGATAAACTGGGAAGGACTTTTGGAGATGAAACTGAATGAATTATTTTTAATTCTTCTAAATTCCAAAGAAAAAAAAGAGTTTATACAGTTTATTGAAAGTCTTAACTCTAAAAATAAAATATCACTTGAATTGTTAATGGAAAATCATTATAGAGAAAATCTAAAAATTGCAGAATTGGCATTTTTAGCAGGTGAAAGTATCTCAACATTTAAAAGAAAATTTACAAAAGAATTTGAAATTACTCCTCATCAGTGGATACAACAACGCAGACTAAAAGAAGCAAAGCAATTATTAAAAGTACCTCATAAAAATATATCAGATGTTTGTTTTGAATGTGGATTTGAAAATTTATCTCATTTTATCAAATTGTTTAAATCAAATTTTAATCAAACACCTGTGCAATTTAGTAATGAACTTCAAATAACATAATTTGGACTTTTTAGAACATTCCAATAAATAATTTATGCCCAATTTTGCAATCATAAATTAAACTGATTGTAAAATGAAAGCAAAAAACATAATTTTCTTTTCTGTATTAGGTCTAACTTCTTTAGGCTTTTTATTTTCTGGCGGTGGAAAAGCATTTGCTATTCCCGAAGCTATTCAACAAAATCAAACCCTTCATTTAGATGTTTGGTTTATTCGCCTCATTGGTTTTTTTGAACTATTGGGAGTTATTGGTTTGTGGCTACCTCAATTCAGAACTTACGCTGTAATATGCCTTATGGTGATTATGATAGGTGCAATAGGCTGTCATCTTGGGGCAGTACAACCCCAAAATGTAGTTCCTGCAACCCTTTTCTTTGCTTTTCTCACACTGATATTGGTGTTGGACGACAAAAACAAAATCACACTTGTAAAAAACTACTAATATGAAATGGTATAACTATCTGTTCCTGTTTTTAGCAGGCGTGTTCGTAGCAAACACAATTCCGCACTATATTAATAGTATTTCGGGCAATGAGTTCCCTACACCGTTTTCAAATCCACCAGGCAAAGGACTTTCGCCACCAATAGTAAATTTATTTTGGTCATTTCTCAATTTGGCAGTAGGATATTTTCTACTGGTTAAAAGCAAGGCAAATGAAGCAGAAAAAAAGAATGTTTGGCTTGTTTTTATTGTTGGCTTTGTACTCATAAGCATATTTTTAAGTATTGGTTTCACAAGTAAATTCAAATAAAACTAAAAACTATTAAAATAATTACTTTACTTTAATAGTTTTGTACAATTATTCAAATGCTATATGAATCCAAAAGACGAATCAATAAACTTAGTAGTCAATAAACTTTTAAAGAAATTTAAACCTACCCAAATAAAAATAAACGACTATTGGGAGGGTGATTTGTGTGCTATTGGATTTTCAGATATTAATGAAATATATATGGTTTATATTTCAACTTATGATAGAGAAACGAATAAATATTATGTCTCATTAGATAATTTATTAGCAGGTAATGATAATCTTTATGAAACGATAGAAGTATTTGAAAATATTTCATACAGCAAGTTAGAAAATATAATTTTTAGCCATCTAATCAATAGGTAATATCTTTAAAATTTGTAACTTCGCAAAACCAACAAACCATTTTGTATTATTTTAAAACAACACCTTAAATAATGATAGAACTTGAAAAATATATACAAACTTATTTTGGTGTCAGCAACAACGAGCTGACAATAATAAGTGGTTTTTTTGAATTGAAAACGCTAAAAAAAGAAGATTACTTCCTCAAAACAGGCAGCTATTCAAACAGATTAGGCTTTGTGCAAACAGGCATCATCAGAGAGTTTGTTTATCTTGACGGAAAAGAAGTAACCAAGTGGATTTCTACCAAAGGATATTTTGTAGTTGATTTGGCAAGTTTTGTATTCAAACAGCCTGCAAGGTGGAACATTCAAGCATTTACTGATTGTGAACTTTATGTAATTGAAAGTAACAACTATAAAAAAATAGGAGAATTAGTACCACGTTGGGCAGAACTTGAAAAATTGTTTATTGCAAAGTGTTTTACAGTTTTAGAAGATAGAGTTTTGCAACATTTAACTCTTTCAGCAGAAGAAAGATATGAACAACTTTTTAATTTTAATCCTGCACTTTTCAATCAAGTACCATTGCAGTATTTGGCTTCAATGCTTGGAATGACTCCTGAAACATTTAGCAGAATAAGAAAAAAAATGACTGAAAAAACTTCTTGATTTTTGTCAAGAGTAAACTTTGATTTTGTACCGAACTTTGCATTGTTCAATTAAATAAAACAATCGTAAAAATGTCAAAATTCAATTTATTCATTGCAATAATCCTCATAACAAATGTGGCGTTTGCTCAAAACAAAAAAGAGATGAAAAGTATCAATCACAATGCACCTGTAAAGTGCAGCAAAACAATCACTATCAATGCAGATAGTAAAAAAGTTTGGTCAGTATTAACCAATATTGACAACTGGGCAACTTGGCAAACTGACATTAGCAAACCCAAGTTGAACGGAGAGTTGAAGCCAGAAACAACCTTTAAATGGAAAACTGGGGGAGCAAAAATTCATTCAACTTTGCACACCGTTAATCCTAACAATCAATTTGGTTGGACAGGTAAAACTTTTGGTATGTTTGCCATTCACAACTGGGCACTTACAGAAGATAATGGTAAGACAACAGTTGAAGTGAACGAAAGTATGCAAGGTTTTTTGGCATGGCTTTTCAAAAAGTCATTTAATAAAAACCTTGAAAAGGGTATGCAAAAATGGCTTGATTTACTCAAACAAGAATGTGAAAAGTAAAGCTGCAAAAAATGGCACATAACATTGTATTTATGAAGAAGAGGCAAAAGTTCGTAATTTGTGCTACAGTGCTTTTTATGGGCTTTCAACTACAGTCTTCATAAATACTTTTCCGTTATGTTAGTAGCCATTTTAAGACAATAACAATAGATAATAATGAAACCTATACCTACTCTAAATCCAACAACATTCTGGCAACTTTTAATATCGGACTATGACCATTTTAAACTTGACAAAGGTTTCTTCAATGACTTTTTTATTCAAGATATTTCAAAACAGGCATACAAATTAAAATTACCACTACCCCCTCATAAAAAAACGGTTAATGACATCATTCTTCTTACTGATGGTGAAATGACAAGAAGTACAGGACTTGACAACTTCAAAGTAGAAAAGAATAGTTTATTCATATTGCCCGAAGGGCTTATTACAACAACATCTGAAATTTCAAACAATCTTAAAGGTTTTTATCTTCATTTCTCTGATAGTTATTTACTATCAACTAATTCAAAATTTGCAGAATATATGCAAACACCCATACTTAAAGTTGAAATAAATGAAATTGACAGACTAACCTATCTCTTAAAACAAATAGAGCGAATTTATAATGAGAATTTTAATCTTGATTTAATTAAAAGTTATCTCTATACTTTTTTAACAGAAATTAATTATTTATCAGAACATACCAAGAAGACTAAACTCTCAACTGCTGAAGGTATTGTAATATCATTCAAAAAATTGCTTGCAAATTATTGCACAAAGGAACACACAGTAGAGTTTTATGCTAACAAATTAAATATTACCCCCAATCATCTAAATAAAATTACTAAATCAGTTCTAAATAAATCTTCTTCTTCTATTATCAATGAAATGTTGATTTTGGAAGCCAAAGTGCATATACATCAAAGCAAGCAAAACATAGGTGAACTTGCTTTTTCATTAGGTTTTGAAGACCCTTCTTATTTTGGGCGTTTTTTTAAAAAGCAAACAGGATACACACCCACTGAATTTGCTAAAATGATTGATTTGTCCGAATAATGGCATACTCTATCCTACAATATCCTTATTATTTAAAAGACCTTTGCATCGTCACAAAATAACATACAGACGATGAAAAAAATATTTGTTTTGGTATTTACCATTATTTCAGCAAATAATCTATTTGCTCAAAATATAGACAGTGTAAAAGTAAAACCTCCTAAAATCAGTCCGCCAGTTCCCGTTGAAATATTTGCAGGAAATAACGGATTAGTTTTTCAGATGATTGTGAGTAAGCATTTTTCGCCAAAAAGTAGATTTGGCTTCTTTAACGTTTCCAGTTTTACAGGTGATTATGCTTCGCAAAATCAAAAGAATTCATACCTATCACAGGCTTTCATAACTGCTGACATTTGGAATTTGGAAGGGGCTATCTGTAAATGCAGGTGTTACTATGCACTTCAAGAATGGGTTTCGTCCAACTGCGGGACTACAATATGTCATTGCCAATAGAAAATTATTAGCATTAGTTCTTCCACGCATTGACCTAACACAGACTTACAATTTTGAATTATTTGGATTAGTTGAATACAAACCCAAGTTTACAAAAAGCTGGGGGCTTTATTCAAGAGTGCAAGGATTATATGACCAGAACACTAAACAGGATTTTCACGACCGTAGTTATATATGGTTGCGTTTGGGGGCATCATACAAAAACTTTCAATTTGGTCTTGGTTCAAATTTTGACTTTTATGGGAAAAATAAAACCAATGAAAATAGTTTTGGTGGATTTTTAAGAATTGAACTAATTTAAAACTAAAAAATATGAAAAAGAAAGAATTAATTACAACAATAATTGTCATAGTAATAGTTGGATTTACCATTATAGGCAAATTATTCCAAATTCCCCAAGTAGTTGAACAAATGAGACAACTTGAATTGGAAAATAAACTTTATCTACTTGCATTTATTGAGGTGGTAGGTTTAACACTATATGTGATACCTAAAACTTGTAAAGTAGGTTTTTTATTACTTACAGCCTACTTTGGTGGGGCAATAGCTGTCAATATAAAAATTCCAGGAAATACTTTGCCTGCTATACTCATTTTGGTAATTATATGGGTTATGTCCTATATTAAAAATCCAAAAATATTTACAACAGACAACAACCAAAATTGAGGCAATGAAACTTTCAAAAACGCAAGGAGCAATATTATTTGCTTTACTTGTATCCATTTCAATGACAGCAGTAATGAGTTTTGGACTTTCACTTATTAGACTTGGTTGGCAAGAAAACTTCTTAAAAATTTGGTTTGGAGACTTTTTAATTGGTTGCTGTTTGTCAATACCAACAGGTTTTACAGTTGTTCCAATCTTAAAAAAATTGGTGGACAAAATAACGGAAAATTAGAAAAATAACATATAACAAGATATTGCCAAAGTAGCAGGCTGGTATACTGATTTTGGAGTTTTGTAATTCCTTGTAAACTTTGTTTATAGGGAATTACTATTTAATTCTAACTTTTGCAAACATTTTTCTGTTCACTAAATTTTGATTTTTGAACTGCCATTATTTACGACTATTTTACAGTAAAATAGTCGTAAATAATGGCAGTCTTATGTAAGATATTGACTGTTAATAACTTTAAAATAATTTAACTTGACTTCATTATTTACCATTTGGTAAATGTTTAAAAAATTGAAATGCTGACCTTTGCTTTATCAAAATAAATAAAACAATGAAAAAGATAGGCAAAATAATTATTTCAATAGTCTTGTTTGGTATGAGTGGTATTTATTGCCTTTTTGCTCAAACATCAAAAGACAAAAACAAAATATCTCCAATGGACAAATTAGCAACCCCACACACAGAAGAGTTTACAGTTAATGCACCCATAGAAAAAGTCTATGACTTTATAGTAGCAGAAGACGTATTACCAAAAATTCTAAAAAAGTATTTCATCATTCCAGCTGTCAAAGGCTCAAAAATTCACAAAGGAGATTGGGTAACACCAGGCTCTTACCGTACTGTTTTTTTTGCAAATGGTGATACGCTTAAAGAAGAACTTACCAATTTTGATAGACCTACTTATTTCGCTTATAAAGTGAGTGAATTTAGTAGTTTTCAAAGGCATTTTGCTTCTTATGGTATTGGGCAATGGTGGTTTAAAGCCAATGGTGACAAAACAGAAGTCAAATGGACTTATACTTTTTATGCCAAAAGTCGGTTTAAAAGGTTTTTCTTAAAGCCATTTATCAATCACGACTTCAGAACCTATATGAAAAGGTCAATTAAAAATATTAAAGAGCAAATAGAAAATGGAAAATAAAATCATTTTGATAACAGGTGCTTCATCAGGTATGGGCGAAGCAACCGCTATACTTTTAGCAAAATCAGGCTATAAAGTATTTGCAGGCGTGAGGAGCAAAGAGGCTATTGATAAGTTAGATGAATTAAATATAGCCAATCTTTATCCTATTATTTTAGATGTAACCAAAGCAGAGGATATAAATAATGCTTTTAATTTGGTGAAAGAAATTGTAGGGGAAATTGGTTTAATGGCACTTATCAACAATGCAGGCAATAACTATTCTGTTCCTACCGAGTATTTTGATGAAGAAAAAGCAAGGCAACTTTTGGATACTCATTTTTGGGGAATGGCAAATCTGACTAAAAAATTTTTACCACTTTTGAGAATTTTTGGTAGCAAAAATCCAAATCAAGCAAGAATTATCAATGTTGGCTCTGTGGGTAGTATTTCCGCATTTCCGTTTATTCAGTTTTATAATGCTGCTAAGTTTGCCATTTTAGGTTTTACAGAATCATTAAATTATGAATTAGCTCCTTATGGTATCAAAACTATTATTATTCTGCCAGGTGCTGTAAAAACTGGTATATGGAAAAGAACAGACGAAGTAGTACAAGAAAGTCTTTCAAAATTAGACAACGAAGGTAAAGATTTATATCAACAGAATATTTATCAAGCAAATCTTTTATCTGCTTCCTTAGAAAAAAGTAGTATTCATTCGGACAAAGCAGCTAAAGTTTTTAAAAAAGCATTGGAAGATTCTAATCCGTCATTCAAATATTTTATTGGTACAGATGCAAAGGCTGTAAATTTTATGGTAAAATATTTACCTGACAGTTTAAGGCATTCTATTATTAGAATGCAACTTAAATTCAAATCTTACTTAAAAAAATAAAATGGAAAATAAAATAATTTTGATAACAGGTGCTACAAGTGGTGTGGGCAAAGCCACAGCATTTGAATTAGCAAAACCAGAAAATCAATTATTTCTTGTTGCAAGAAATAAACAAAAAGGGGAAGAACTCAAAAAAGAAATCTTATTAATTTTGAAGAGCAAAAAAATAATAAAAAATTATTTTGGTAAAAACGTATGAATAAAAACGCATTTTCATTTTACACTGTGGAGGCTTTTGTACAACCTGGTGCAGTCCGAGAATCTATAGTAATAGTAGTCAATAACTTGGAAGACCTTAAGGAAGCCTTAGAAGTATTGGTAAGTTACGAATCCGCTCCTCATCAGGAAGCAGGAGAGCAAAACTTTTGGCTGACAATATGTAACCGTACTATTCGTATTCGTACTTTTCAACAAGGCGTTTGTACACAAGATATAGACGTTTTGCCACATCTTACCTACTTTGTATCTGGCTATGATAAAGTTGAAAAAGACACATCAGGCACAGATATTTTATGGCTTAATGACTCTTGGGGTATCATCAAGAATCCTGTCAAAATGGTGTATGGAAAGTCTTATCCCGAAAGTATCATTGAAATTAAATACGAAATCAATTGGGGAAAAGTAGGTGTAGAGCCTTTGCAAATTCCTATTATGCAAAAAGGGGATAAACAAACAATAGGACTTTTGTATGTAGGCGAAAAGAAAAAAGTTGGTTTGCTGGCGTATGAAACCGAACAAGGATTGTATTTTAAAAACTGGAAAAAAAGTTTGAGAGGATAATCCATCATTCAAATATTTTATTGGTACAGATGCAAATGATGTAAAATTTATGGTAAAATATTTACCTGACAGTTTAAGACATTCTATTATTAGAATGCAACTCAAATTCAAATCTTACTTAAAAAAATAAAATGGAAAATAAAATTATTCTCATAACTGGTGCAACAAGTGGGGTTGGCAAAGCCACAGCATTTGGATTAGCAAAACCAGAAAATCAATTATTTCTTGTTGCAAGAAATAAACAGAAAGGGGAAGAACTCAAAAAAGAAATATTGAACAGTAAGCCTAAGGCAAACATTGAGTTGCTTTATGCTGACCTTTCTTTACAAAATGACATCAAAAATCTTGCGACAGATTTCAAAACAAAACACAATAAATTAGACGTTCTTATAAACTGTGCTGGTTTAGTTTCAAGCGACAGAATTGAAACCAAAGAAGGAATAGAACAAACCTTAGCAGTCAATTATATTTCACATTATTTGCTTTCACATCTTCTATTGGAAGAACTGAAAAATGCAAAACAAGGAAGAATTATTAATGTTGCTTCACTTATTCCTTTTATTGCGAAAATCAATTTTATTGATATAAACAGTAAAAAAAGTTATAATGGGGTAATGGCTTATCTGCAATCTAAGGTCGCAGATGTGATGTTCACTTATGACTTGGCTGAACAACTAAAAGACACTAATGTTACTGTAAATGCAGTTCACCCTGGTATTGTAAAAACTAATTTAGGAGTGGAAACTTCAAAAGGTGCATTACAAGGTTTTGTAAGATTTTGTATGTCATTTATTGCCATTACCCCAGAAAAATCAGCAGAAAGGGTTTTATATCTAACCAACTCTAATGAACTTTCAAAAGTAACAGGCAAATATTTTAAGGGTGGACAAAACCCTGTAAAGACAAATTCATTTTCATATAATCTTGACAACAGAAAAAAATTAGTTGAATTAACCAGACAACTGACAGGTTTTCAATAAATTATATAGCATATACAAAAAACCAGCACGAGATACATATACAAACTATGCGAAAAGAGAATAATCATAAAAAAGCCTTTCAAAAATTACTAAGGCTTTTTTATGTTTGAAATAAACCATAATTTCACCAATACTTGCTGACAAAATATTGAAAAATGGGTAAATTGCACAAGAAAAATGACACATAACAAAGTATTGCCAAAATGTGGTTTCTACAAACGCTATAATTTGCATTATTTTTACCATTTGGTAAGTATAATTTTACACATTAGCCCTAAATTTGCTATCAAACCAAACCAAATCAAAAATGCAACAACTCATAGATACCATTCTACAATATGGCTCACTAACCCAACAGCAGATTGAACTGATTACCTCAAAAACGGAAATTAGGCTTTTAAAAGCTGGTGAGTATTTTTCAGAAGCAGGCAGAACAGCAAATGAAGTAGGATTTGTAACAAAAGGTATTTTTAGAGTTTGTTATTACAGCAAAGATGGTAATGAAATAACTCGCTATTTCATTGATGAGAATAACTTTTTGGTTGACCTTAATAGTTTTTCGTATCAAATTCCATCAAGTGAATATATTCAGGCAGTTACAGATGTTGAATTAGTTGTTTTTAAAAGAAAAAATCTCACAGATATTGCAAATACTATTATTGGTTGGGATAAAATAACTAACCAGATAACTACCAAAGCATTTTTGGACAAAGTAAACCGCATAAGTCCAATGCTCGCGGAAGATGCCACAACTCGTTATATCAATTTTCTTGAACAGTTTCCTAAACTTGCACTACGCATTCCACTTTCTTATTTAGCCTCTTATTTAGGCATTACGCAACAGTCGCTAAGTAGAATTAGGAAAAATATAAGCTGATTTTACTTTTTAGGATTACTTTTCTAAAAAACCTCAAAAAATGACAACTATACAAAAATTACCTTTGCGTGTAACCCTGAAAAGAGGAAACTATAAAATGTTGCAAGAACGGTTGAAGGATATTGAAGAAATAGAATTTATAGACACACCAGACGAAATGACAACTTGGTTCAATGATATTATTGTGCCTGATGTAGCTTCTTTGCAAAAATTTTTGAAAAATCCCTGCCTTCGCTAAGCCTTTTTTGTTGGCGACTATTTAAAAAAAACCTTACTACTATACATCTTTTTAGAATTTAAAAAAAAGTGCTTTGAAACGATTTAAACAAATATTTTTAATGCCATTTTTCAAAAAAATTGGGTCTGTACCGTAGTTTATGGAGGTCTGACTCCGATTTTTTTAAAAAATTACAAACTCAAAACAGCGTTAAACATCATATTTGTTTTAATTTTTCAAATAAACGAATTATTTTTCAGTAAAAAATACTAAAAAAAGCCTTTTTTCTGCGTTCTGAATGTGTTTTTTAAAATTTGTATAGTAGTAAGAAAAAAAACAAAAATATGAAAAGACTATTTGAAAATTCAACAGTTTCACTTGACTATTATGAGAGTGAACATCTAATTGTGCAACGTTGGTTTGGTGAATTGTCCGAAGATCAGTACAAGGAAAATATGCTCATTGTGGTAAATTGTATGCAACAACTACCTCTTTTGCATTTCAATGCAGTTTATCCCAATCTTACTTTTCCTATTACTCCCGACTTACAAGGGTGGACAGCAGAAAATATATTTATCCCAATTAGTATAAACAAAAAAGAACTTAAAAAGACAGCTTTTATTGTCCCCAAAGAAGTTTATGAGCAAATTATTATAGAGTTTATTGGCATAGAGCAAACTATGGAGGAAAATCAAAATTCATTTGAAACACAATATTTTACCTCTGAAAAAGAGGCTTTCCAATGGTTCAATCTATAATAAAAAAAATAGAAACAATATCAAAATAGAATTTCCCTCCCTTGAATCCTATAACAGGGAAATATGATATGGATTTGGTTTTAACAATGGATACTGATAGCACATACAACATTGTGAATTTACATTCTCAAGCAACGCATTATGTACGCTCTTATTTTTCTTTGGATTTATCTGAAAGGAAAAAAAGAAATGATAATTTCTTAACCATTGAAATTAGGATTGGAAAACAGAAAGAAACGTTTAAAATCGACAAAAAAAAAGGGAATTACTTAAAATTTTTTCGTGACTCTCACTCTGAAAACAATAAAATAACATTGTATCAAGATTTTTCGCCTATAAAAATTAAATTAAAAAGGAAAAAAACAGAGGGTGAAGGCTTTGATTAAAATTAGGTAATATACTGCTTTGGTTGTAGCTTTTAGCTACAACGAACTGTCGTCACAAGTGTCTCACTTGCAAAATGCAAAGCATTTTTATTGATGGCTCCTTTTAGACGAAAAAAAAGATTGTGTTTAACGCTGTTTTCAGTTTGTAATTTTTCAAAAAATCGGAGTCAGACCTCCATAAACTACGGTACAGACCCAATTTTTCGAAAAATGTGATTAAAAATATTTTGTCTAAATCGTTTCAAAGCACTTTTTTTTAAATCCTAAAAGATGTATAGTAGTAAGAGTGAAAATATAAGATATGGTGGTTCTACAAAAGGAAAAATAGACATGCCCCATATCGTAAAAGCATTGGAAAACTATATTTTTGATGAATTATCGTGGTTATTGAAAGGGAAAAAAGGAGTTGTGAAAGATTTTTTGCATTTATTTTTACAGAAGGAATGAAAGTAAAAAGAAAGTAAAAAAATAAGGTTTAAGAAATTCAAAAGTTTATTTTTTTTAAACCTTGTTTTCTCAAACCTTTACTTTTAAATATTTAGGTATTCATGAATATTTATTTTTTAATCATACAACCTGTTGGTTTGTAGTAATTCATGTCAATATTTTTTTTATTAAGAAGATTTTGGATTGCATCTTCCAAATATTTTTTGGTAACATCTTCTGCTACTTGCGGATTGTCGTCTATTGCACCATGATATTTTAGGAAAAAACTACCAACATTTGCTTGTAATACAAATACTTCTGGCGTTTTGCTTGCCTGCAAAAGCGTACTGACGGTTTGGCTTTTATCCACAAGATAAGGTGCATTATAGGTTTTGGCTACTTCTTGCATTTTGGGCATATCCTGTGTACTTTCTGGGTTTATAAATAAAAATTTTGCACTTTTATCATATTTCTTAACCAAATTTGCTATACGTTCTTTGTAAGAATTGCTATACGGACACGAAGCACTTGTAATCACCAATACCACCAAAGATTGCGAAAGATAGTCATTAAGTGAAACATTTTTTTCGTCTTGTGCATTTACAAGCGTAAAATTTTCTACTTTTTGGTTTACTTGTGTATTTCCATTAGTAGGAATAAAGTAAAATAAAGTTAAAAAAGAAACACAAAGTGAATAATATTTTAAAGGATTTTTCAAGAGATTTTTCATTTTATTTTTTGTAATTCTATTTTTTAAATGGTTAAAAAAACATATACATATTGAACTAACGTATTTACAAATGATTTATTGGCTTATTGTACAAAAAGCGCCTATTTTATTTGCTTGTTTTACGAAATCAAAGGCTATATTTTTATCATTTGTAAATATATTTACAATATTATCTTTGAGCAAATTTTCCACATTATTTTTTGCTTCTCGCAATGACAAATTAAGCATACTGATTTGCAACAATGCCAATTTTATTTGGTCTACATCTTCTTGCCAACCACTCAAAGTGATTTTATTGGTAGTTTTAGTTTCCATTTTCGTTTTTATAAAAAAATATTTTAATGTAAAAGCTATGAATTTATTATTTGTATAGACGTAAATAAGCAAAAAAAGTATACATTTTTTGCGGTTTTTTTTGCGGTTTTTTGTTATTTTTTGAAAATTTAAGATAATTCAAAAATTTTTAATAAAAATTTAACATTGTAAATTAAAACTATATCTAAAAAAAATATGTTGCTTAGGAAAAAATATGCAACTTGTATCAACGATTGTAAATTACATTACAACAACAAATTTTAGTCATATTTTAGTTTATAATCTTTTAAATTTATTTTTAAATCTTGTGAAAATTGGTATTGTTTGTTATCCTACGTATGGCGGAAGTGGTGTAGTAGCTACGGAACTTGGTAAAGCATTGGCACAAAAAGGTCATCAGGTACATTTTATTACATATTCGCAACCTGTTAGGCTCAATTTTTTGAATGAAAATCTTTTTTTTCATGCGGTATATGTGCCTACGTACCCCCTTTTTCAATCTCCTCCTTATGAATTAGCATTGGCAAGCAGAATTGTAGAAGTAGTTTTACAAGAAAAATTAGATTTATTGCACGTGCATTATGCCATTCCACACGCTTCTGCAGCTTATATGGCAAAGCAAATTTTGAAGAAAAAAGGTATTTTTTTACCTGTTGTTACCACTTTGCATGGCACAGATATTACACTTGTGGGCAAAGATGCGTCTTTTGAGCCTGTAGTTACGTTTAGCATCAACGAATCTGATGGCGTTACAACCGTTTCAGAAAGCCTAAAACAAGATACATGTAATCTTTTTGAAATAGAAAAAGAAATAGATGTAATTCCTAATTTTGTAGATTTGGAGCGATTTAAAAAATTAGAAAAAACTCATTTTAAAACTGCAATTTGCCCAAATAATGAAAAATTATTGGTGCATACCTCTAATTTTCGCAAAGTAAAACGTATACAAGATGTAGTAGAAATATTCAATGAAGTGCGAAAAGAGGTAAAATCTAAACTGCTTTTGGTGGGTGATGGGCCTGAACAAATCCATATTGAAAAACTTTGTAAGGATTATGGTTTGCAGGAAGATGTGCGTTTTTTGGGTAAATTGGACGCTGTAGAGGAAGTTTTATCTATTGCAGATGTATTTTTGATGCCTTCCGAAAGTGAAAGTTTTGGACTTGCTGCATTGGAAGCTATGGCTTGTGAAGTGCCTGTTATTTCATCTAATGCAGGGGGAATACCTGAATTAAATATTAATGGTGAAACAGGTTTTACCTCGCCAGTAGGTGATGTGAAAGATATGGTTAAAAATACATTATTCTTATTAAAAAATGAAAACCTCTCAACATTCCGCAAAAATGCCCTCAAACAAGCCAAACGCTTTGAAATATCACAGATATTGCCTTTGTATGAACAACATTATGAGAGAATTAGAGGGAATTATGAATTATGAATTTCAAAATATTTTATTAAATTATTTTGAAATAATATTTTGAATAATGTTAAAAAACGCAATTAAATTCTTTTTTTATACTTTAAAAAACTATTAGTTCTCTATTCGTAATTCTTAATTCCCCATTCCTAATTAAATCGTCAATCCGCCATCAGCAGTTAATATTGCACCTGTGATATAACTACCAGCATCAGAAGCCAACAACATTGCAATACCAGCAATATCATCAGGCTCGCCAAAATGTTTTAGGGCTTGTTTGCTGATAAGCTCATTGGCAATATGTTCATTGCTTGTGAGGGCTTCCGAAAGTTTGGTTTTGATGACACCAGGGCAAATACTATTTACCCTAATATTATCTACGCCCCACTCTTTTGCGAGAACTTTTGTGAGCATATTTAGACTTGCTTTGCTCACACTATATAACCCAAGCCCCAAATCAGGCGTAAGCCCTGCGATACTGCTAATATTGATAATGTTGCCACCGCCATTTTTGAGCATATAAGGTTGTACCAATTTAGAGAGGTAAAAAGGGGCTTTCACATTCACGTCCATTATTTTGTCAAAAGCACCCAAATCCGCTTGCGTAGTTGCACCAAAAATTGGGTTTGTAACTGCATTATTAACTAAAATATCTACTCTACCATAAATTTCTATGGTTTTTGCTACAAGATTTTCATTTTGGAGCATATCACCTACATGACAAGCTATTGCAGTAGCATCTATGCCTTCTGCTCGGAATTTTTGTGCAACGATTTCTACTGCATCTTGTTTTCTACTGCTGACCACGATTTTTGCACCAGCTTTGCCCATTCTGTATGCGATGGCTTCGCCTATGCCTTTGCTTGCACCTGTGATGATGGCTACTTTGCCTGTAAGGTCGTAACGATTGTTGTTTTGCATAATTAAAAAAAAGCCCCTAACCCCCAAAGGGGATAAACAGCTCTGAATAAAAAAATAAAATGGATTAAAAATAGCAACTAAAACTAAGCAATACTCCTAAACTTAAAAACTGTATCACCAATACGGATTACATCACCATCATTGAGATTGCCTTCTTCCACAAAAACATCATTGATAAATGTTCCGTTGGTAGAAAATTCATCTTTAAATTTGAATTGCCCCATACGATGTAAGATTGTAAGATGCCTACTGGAAACTGCTCTATCATTTTGCACCACAATATCACAACCACCATCACCTCCAATCAAATTACGACCTTCGTATAAATGAAAATCTATGCCATTTACGTCTATCGTAAATGACACAAGCCACCCAACCAATTTACGTCCTTGACTTGCAGGTTCCGCTTTGAAAGGGCTTGCATTACCAAAAAAATTGGGTTCAACCTGATTACCACCACCAAATATTTGGGTACGATTCAAGTTATTATTTATGTTGTTTGTATTATTATTGCCAAACATACCCCCAAAATCTGATTCATTTTCTTTTGGGTTGTCCATTTTTCCGCCAAATCCACCACCGCCAAACACTTGTGTTTTACCAAAATTATTACCCAAATTTAGGTCATTTTCTATGTCTTTTTTGATGTTTGTGCCTGTTGGTTTGGGACAATAAGGACAATCTTTTATATTTTGGGGGAAATAATGCCCATTTTCACAAAGTTTAAATTCACTCATAAAAATAATTAAAAGCCCCCAGCCCAAGGGGAGTAAATACGAGAAATAAATTAAATTTTTAAAATTACAATAACTGACAAATAAATGAACTAAAATAACTGCTATCTTACAAAATCCCCCATTTCTTTCTTTGTGGGTTAGTGCCTAATTTTTATCGCTCTTGTCATTTCACGTTTATTCAATGCCCCTTTTGGATTTTCAACGGTAAAACCAAGTGTTTGCAAATCACGTTTTAATTGTCCTTTGGCACTATATGTTACAAAAAAACAATATTCATTGGCAATATGTGCAATTTTCTGGAGCGAATCCATTTCCCACATTTCGGGGTGTTTATTATAGGCAAAAGGGTCAAAATAAATCAAATCATATAAATTACTTTTGTCATCATTATTTGTATTATGATTAAAATTACAAAAATCAGCATAAAAATCATCTAAGTTTGCATTAATTTTTTCAATAGAAAGATTTGGCAATATATCATATTTTTTGTTCCATTCCAAATGATGAAAATTTAAAAAAATATCTTTTTTCATGCCAATTTGTGTACAATAAGGCAATTTTTCTATCAATTCAATAGGCACAACAATAGGTTCTAAGGCAGTAAAATGCACATGTATATCTGGATTTTGTATTAAATATTGATACGTAAGTAATAAATTAAGCCCTGTTCCCCAACCAACTTCCAATAAATTTATTTTTTTAGTAAAAAATTTACTTGCTTTTGCCAATCCTTCTTGTATAAATACGTGTTTTGACTCTTGCACTGCACCATATTTTGAATGATAAATTTCCTGAAATTGGTTACTAAATAAGGTAAAAGAGCCATCTTGTGTAGCTTCCAATCGCAAATTTTCCATAAAAATCGTTGTACCTGCCTTTATATTGTTTGTTTGATTCGTTTTAATGTGTTCTTTTGTGTATATTTTTGTGTATTCTTCGGTCAACATTTTTAGAAAGGATTAAAAGTTTTGAAAAGTTTTTTATGATTTTTCCTCAATAAACTAATAATTTTAAAAAAATGTTTTATTTTTATATGCCCACAGCGTTATTGTCAAGTACAATTTCACAAAAGCAAAAATAACAGTTTTTTTATAAAAACACAAATACCTATAAAAAATATTTAAAAATAACTAAAAATATAGTTTAAAATATATTAAAAAATAGGATATTTTTTTTGAATGTACTTTAATTGAATATTTTTACTCCGAAGTAAATCAGTCATTTATTTGGGTAGGTTTCCTGATAAATTTACAAATTTTGACATGTCAAAAAACCATTTATAAAAATTATCTTTAAAAATGTACCAAAATTTAAACATACATTCCACAAATTAAAATCACACATACATTTGAAGGATATTATTCTCAGATGTTGATATTGAAGTGAAATACTCCTCTTTTGTTAAAAATGTTAATGGCAGGAATAGTGTATTTTTAGATTTGGGAAATAATCAGGAAATAGATTTTTATTTACCTTTTGATAATATTTGTTTATAGAGTAAGTATGGCTTACCACTGTACATTTTTCTAAAAAACACATTCAAAATAGACAAAAACAGATTCAAATTTTTGAAAATTGTTATTATAAATATTATTTTTAAACCATTTTAAAAAATTAAAAAAAATATACAGTAGCAAAAAAACTTTGTCATTCCTAAGAAAATAACGATTTTAATTCTGTTGCATCTTCGGGTTTCATTCTTTTTGCCAATACAAGCCTAAGCTGTCTGCGACGCAATGCACCTTCAAATCGCTCTTTTTCTTCTGCGGTTTCTGGCTCAACTTCTGGCACATAAATAGGCTTACCCATTTGGTCAACCGCCACAAACGTAAAAAATGCTTTGTTTGTAGTTTGTTTTTTGCCTGCGGGAATATTTTCAGCAATTACTTCCAAATATACTTCCATTGACGAATTGAAAGCACGTGTAACCTGTGCAGTAATCGTAACTACATCTCCAAGTGCGATAGGCTCTGAAAAAGACACATTGTCCACCGAAGCAGTAACCACAATACGTTCAGAATGGCGTTGTGCAGTAATCGCAGCAGCAATGTCCATCAAATGCAACAATCGCCCTCCCATGAGGTTGTTGAGTGTATTTGTATCATTGGGTAATACCAATTCGGTCATTGTTGTAATACTCTGCGTAGGTGTTTTTTTTGGTAAATTAGGCATAAATACGTTTTTTTAGTTGTCGTTAAAAATAGTCTAAATCAATCCACAAAATTACACTAAAATCGCATAAATTAATTAAGTTGTCCGTTTTTAAGTTGTTGGTTTTTGTAAATTTGTTTAAACTTATACTTTGAATACAAAAAATACTAAAAAAAATACTAAAAAATACTAAATCAAGTTATTATTTTTCCTTTAAAAACCACAAAATTTAAAGTTTTTTGACAAAAAATAACCAAAAAAAACTGACTACTGAAACAACTGGCTACTAAATAAACTGATTACTGAATAAACTGACTACTTTCTTATTTTCTCCCTCAAAAAAGCCACCAACACTTCCACCCCTTTTTCAAAATGGTGATTATTAGGAATAATCATATCAACCTCATATTTATAAGGCATGATATATTTTTGATAAGCAGGAAAAACGTGATATTCATACCTATAAAGCACATCATCTAAGGGATAACCACGTTCATCATTATCTCTAATAATACGCCTTTTGAGGCGTATATGGTCTTCTACATCTATAAAAACCTTTAAATCAAAAAGGTTTTTGAGGTCTGGCTCATGGAAAAGAAAAAGTCCTTCCACAATAATCACAGGAGCAGGCAAAAATGTAAAAATCTGAGGTGTTTTGTCAGCTTTGTTAAAAGTATATTCTTCCCTAACGACTTTTGCACCACTTTTGAGCATGGCAATATCCCTGATATACTCCTCCAAATTCAAAGAAGTAGGCAAATCAAAGTTCAAGACTCCCCTTTCGTCTGCCTCTTGTTCGTGGCGAGGCTTGTAATAATTGTCTTGTGAAACAAGACACACTTCTTCATTTGAAAAATTACGTAATAATTCACGCAAAACAGATGTTTTGCCCGAACCACTCGCACCAGAAATACCAACAATGTAGGACATTTTGAGAATAAGGAATTAAAAATAAGGAATTAAAAATTAAAGATTTTTTTTTACAAAAATTTTAATCTATTTTAGGGTAAAGGCAAATCTAATACATATTTTTCAGAAAAACTTTGCAAAAAAATTAAAAACATATTTTTATGAAATGATTGTAAAAAAAATGTGTATACTTATTAAAAACAAAAAATTTTGTCCTTATTTTTTTAAACTTAAAATTACGATTAAAATATGAAAACCTATTTATCACATTTTTTAAACACCATTTATTTGTATGCCTATCTTGGCGTATATTTTTATTTTTTTGTGTGTGTTCCGCAGTTGTTTTTTTTTCAAAAAACCTTTGCACAACAAAAATCTGCCTATAAAGCAAACCAAATATTCAATTACCAAAATTTTAGTGGTTTTGAGTACCTTTCTTTGTCTGGGGGTGCATTTTTAAAACAAAAAAACGTATTTTTAACAGTTTCAGAACAATCACAAATGGGCGGACTTTGGTACGCAAAAGAAAAAATTAACATCAAAAATGGTTTCAAAACCGAATTTTCTTTTCGTATGTCAGATTTTGGCATGAGTTGGGAGGATAATACCATCCGCAAAGGTGCAGATGGACTTGCATTTGTCCTACACAACGAAACCCAACCTGATAATGTTGGCGGTGTTGGCGGTGGAATGGGCTACACCGACATCAAAAGCAGTCTTGCGATTGAGTTTGATATTTGGAAAAATGAAGAACTAAATGATAATCATATTGCCATACATTCCAACGGTGAAAACCCTAATAATAGCAATATGGAAACTTGCAAAGCCATTAACGCAAACCTCCCTTTTGACCTCAAAGATGGCAAATGGCACAATGCAGAAATCATTTATACCACTCAAAAAACAATTATTGTGCGTGTAGATGGCTACAATATCATGGAAAAATCGCTTAACATTGCTCAAATACTCAACCTATCAACGCCCCAACTTTGGGTTGGTTTTACTGCAAGCACAGGTGCTGCATATAGCAAACATGAAATTAGAAATTGGAAAATGACAACTTTTGAAGAAGAAAAAAAAGAAGAAAAGAAAGAGGAGAAAAAAGAAGAAAAGAAAGAGGAGAAAAAAGAAGAAAAGAAAGAGGAGAAAATTGACAAAAATACCACTAAAATCAAAGACAGGGAAATCGTTGGGAAAAATAAAATAAAAGTACAAAACCGCAAGATTACCATAGAAGTATGGGACGAAGGCATAGAAGATGGCGATATTATTTCTATGTTTTTGAATAATAATCCAATTATTGAAAATTATACACTCAAAAGAAAAAAACGCAAATTAGATATTACACTTTTTGATGGTAAAAATAACCTTGTATTGCATGCCATAAATTTGGGTTCAAAACCACCAAATACAGTTGCTATCACCATAAAAGATGGTGAAAAAACACACAAATCAATCCTAAATTCTAATATGAAAACCAGCGAAGCATTAGAAATTACATACTAATACCAAGTTGTCAGTTTTTAGTGGTCAGTTTCATTCATTTGTTCCGTTACATAAAACTTACACAAACTTTAACATTTGCAATTTACTTCGTGCTTCATAGTATCCCCTTGTCATCAGACGCAAGTTTTTTGACACTCCACACTTGCGGGCTAACTGACCGCTTGCTTGGCAAGATTTATACTTGCGTTCAAATCTCTGTCTGCCTCAAATTTGCAACTTGGGCAAACAAATATTCTTTCTGATAACAATAATTTTTCTTTTTTACACCCACAATTTGAACACGTTTTTGAGCTGGCA
>JANPJR010000060.1:0-47268 GCA_031425615.1 Cytophagales bacterium | reverse complement strand
TTCCAACCCTTAGGGTGCTGTAAAAAATTGGAAATTTTTTACAGCACCCTAAGGGTTGGAACTGCACAGGTGGTGGTTTCTACCCATTTTTTAGTTTTATGACCTAAATAGATACCAATGATTTAAACCTTGAAGGTTTTGTTTAGCCAAACATCTAAATTTAGTAAATTATAACCCAGATGGGAATAGGATATGACAAATCAAGAAATAAATACCCAAAGCATAGACATACGAGAGGATTATCTTTTAAAAAACGACAATCTTCTGGATATTCTTTTGCAAGATAAAACTACGGGCAATAATATTTTGTGGGCTACGGATTCTTATGAACACAAAGGGGAAAAGTATGTGACACGCGCACCAATTACGCCCGATTTGGTAACAGGAACAAATGGAAGTGTAATTCAGCCACGAGCGGTCAAAAGCAAAGAGGAGCAACTGCTAAGAACACGCGATAAAGCAGAGGTATTTACGCCACTTAGCATTGTCAAACAAATGAATGAGGCTTGTGATACTATGCAAATAAACGAAAAAAATTGGCAAGAATATGTAGCCTTGCTCAAGTTAGAAATCACTTGTGGTGAAGCGCCTTTTATTGTTTCTCGGTATGACCCTGTTTCCAACAAACAGGATTTACTGCCAATCAGTGAGCGTGTAGGTTTTTTGGATAAAAAGTTGCGTGTCGTTTCAGCATACTGCGATACTCAAGAGGAGTGGCTAAAATGGACAAAAACTGCTTTTCAAAGTTCATACGGTTATGAATGGCAAGGAGACAGTTTGCTCATTGCTCGTGAAAATCTGCTATATACTTTTATGGAGTATTACCAAGATAAATTTAAAGAAACGCCAAGTTTAGAACTATGGAAAGAGATGGCAGAAATAATAGTTTGGAATATATTTCAAATGGACGGTTTGAAATATGTGATACCTATGAGTTGTAAAGCAGTACCCGAAGAAACTCTAATTCTATTTGTCAAAGAAGATGACAAAGTAGTTGAAAAACCCTGCGAAGGTTGCGAAAACAAAAAGGCTAAAAATCATAATGGTACTTATGCAAAAATAATGGATTGGAAAGAAAATAAAATTATAAGATTTGTAGATATTCTAAGTTAAAAACCTATAAACAAACTTGCTTTTGTGCTTTTTTCGTATCTTTGCACATCAAAACTAAATTTGTGTAAAAATATGCTTAGCAACTTAGATGTGGCTTTTGTGGTAAATGAAACATTTGTGCTTTTAAGTCCTCTTCTTCATAAATACTTTTCCGTTATAGCCAATAGCAGAACGACCACCATACCCCATAGAAAAATTTACTGACAATACAAGGCGAATTTTTAAGTAATTTTGAACTCGGACAACGATTATGAAAAATAAGAAACTTAATTCTTTAATAACAGAAGCTCATAAAATTAACAGTGAGAATAAAGCCAAAGAGTTTTATAAAGCTCCTATACCTAAAAATAAAAAAATACAATTTAGGGAGTTTAAATTATACTATGCTTTACTAGACAGACGTAACGACGGTTGGGGGATTATTGATATTTTTGGCGTTGCACTTTTCTCTTTACTTGCTTTTTTTGCAATTATAGCTCCTAATGGAAGTAATGCTTTTTTGAGTTTTAAAATCTTCGCTTTCATTGGAGCTTTCTTTTTTATTATGAAAACGTTTTTAATTAAACCTATAATTCATAGTGTGAAATATTTTTTCAAAAAAAAATGGATTAAAAATATTAACATTAGTGTATTAGGTTGGGACAACGTCTATAATAATGATGAAATTTTATGTGAGAATAATTGGTATCAGCAATGTAGTGTTTTTATAAAATTGGATTCAAATTGTCCACTCATAACTAAAACACTGATTGACGCTGCAGTTGTTATTTTTATTGACAATACCAAATGGGTTCAATTCAATTTTTCTAGTGACACAAATACTTGGGAAATAAACGAAGGTAAACTTACTGGTAGTGCTAATAGTTGGGTACTAGGTTATTTGCAAAGGCTTATTGATGATTTAAGTGTTATTAATAAAGCCTATAGTGGAATAGTTTCCCTTGAGATTAAAACTAGTGAAAAGGTTACTTTTATAAGCAGAGCAGAAACATACACATCAGGAATGTAGTAAAGCTTTTGAAATTCCAGTATTTGGTTGACCTTAATTTCGACAAGCTCAATTACCATGTGAGTTGCGTAACGTAATTGTAACTCGAAAGAAAAGCTACTGGCTATAATACGGGCTTAGCAAAAGTGGCGGTTCATTGCTCCGCAGGCACATTTGTGGTTAATTAAAGTTTGATTCTCCGCATGAACATTTGTGCTGAAAATCGCCACTTCGCCAAGTTGCAAACCGTTGGCTGCAAGCATTTTTGACATCCTAAAAGTTACTCTACAAATACGACAAATAATTGTTAGCCACTTTGCGACTATACTTGACATTTATAATGGAACATTGGGAAATATGAAAAATATATTCATTTTAAGTTTCAGCATTTTTTTTTCTATAACTTCTTGTGGACAAACTAAAACTAACAAACAAGTTTTTGGCTTGGAGCATGCTAAACAAGAGTTGAAAAAATGTTTACTCGACAAAAACTCAAAACAACTTTTAGTGGACACATTAATATCAAATGGAAGTACTGCAATCAAAGTGGCAGAATCCATACTTTTTGGTATTTATGGAGAAGATAATATAGTTAGACAGAGACCTTACGAAACATACTTAATAAAAAATTATTGGGTAATTACTGGGACACTTCCAAAGGGTTGGGCTGGAGGGACATTTTTAATAATCATTAACTCAATTAATGGGCAGGTTATTAAATTAACACACGGAAAATGACACTGAAAAAATATGCCTGCAGCCAACATTAGGGCTTGACGAATATTGCCTCATCATTTGTTCTTTATCATGCTTCAGTTCAAGCTTGACGTTATAAATTTGGCTTATGAATAAAACATCAGCAATATTGCAATCATTGGGCTTCAGTTATGGGCTGACGTAATGCTAATTCCCCAATAACGCCAAGCCTTTTCGTTGGCAGTAGTTTTAAACAACAGAAACAGTAAGAAATCCAACAAGACGAAAATATAAACATCGGGATAACTAAACAAGGATTTGGGCGGAACAATAAATTAACTATTCCTCAGCCTTGTGGCATTTTGAAAAGTTTTTACGAAAGACTTGTTGATTCAAAGAGAACATAACAAAGGTGCAGGCATTAGACTTATTCAGGTTGTACATACATCTGATATACCGCTCAAAGTAGAATATAAAGAAATCGATGAAACGCATAGTTTCTTTTCGCGCTCTTTCCAAATTATGAAAGATGGTTTGAAAACAGACGAAACTGCAAAAGCGTAAAATACTTGGTTTAAAAAGGCTTAATAAAAAGTTGTGATTATGTAGCCTTTTTTAAACTTCTCTTTTTCTACTTCAAAAGCCCTTCCCAAAGTACTTCTACAATATGTTGGGCATGTCGCATAGTGCCATCTTTGATTTGATGCCTGCAACTTGTGCCTGATGCTACAATAATCGTATCCTCATTTTGCTCACGAATAGTTGGAAAAAGCACCAATTCGCCTACTTTCATAGACAATTCATAATGTTCTGCTTCATACCCAAACGCTCCTGCCATACCACAACAACCTGAAGGAATTATCTGTACCATATAATTTTTTAATAAACTTAGCATTTTTTTGCTATACACCAACGAAGAAAGTGCTTTTTGATGACAATGTCCATGCAGTTTTACGTGTTTTTTGTCTGTAGTAAAGATTTTTTGAGAAATCTTATTGTTGTCTACTTCTTTTGCAAAAAACTCTTCCATTGTAAGCACATTTTTGGCTAATTTCTTGGCTTTTTCTTTCATTTCTCCTCTTGTGAGGTCAATATATTCATCTCTAAAACCCAAAATTGCAGAGGGTTCTATGCCTACAAGCGGTGTATTTTCGGAAATCAAAGACGAAAAAAGCGTAATTTGTTGTTCTGCAATCGTTTTTGCATCTTCCAAAAGCCCTTTTGAAAGATATGTTCTGGCACTTTCAGGGTGTGAAATGATTTTTACTTCATAACCCAACGCAGAAAGCAGTTGAATAGCTTTTTTGCCTATTTCTACATCATTATAATTGGTAAATTCATCAATAAAAAGGTACAAAGCGCCACGTTTTTGCGTGCTTTTTGGGAGTTTTTTGTGGTTATTTTTGTACCAATTCCTAAGGCTTTGCGGTGCTACTTCTGGCAAACTTCTTTGTGGAGCAAAACCTGCAAGTTTTTTGATGATTTGTGCTGAAAATTTATTTTTTAATAATAAATTATAAGCGCTTGGCAACAAAGAAGCGAGTTTTTGGGTATTTGAAAAATTGGCAATAAGACGTGTTCTAAGCGAAATTCCTTTTGTTTTGTGCGTTTGGTGTAGGGTTTCTGCTTTCATTTTGGTAATATCCACATTAGAAGGACATTCCGATTTGCAACCTTTGCAACCAAGACACAAATCTAATACTTCATGTAATTTTTCGTCTGTAAAAGGGTTATTTTTTGTGGGATTTTCCGTATTTTCTGTGTGATTGGTCAATACTTCTCTGAGCATATTTGCCCTTGCCCTTGTAGTGTCTTTTTCGTGGCGTGTAGCCATGTAACTTGGACACATTGTGCCACCTGTGAGGTGGCTTTTGCGACAATCACCAGAGCCATTGCATAGTTCGGTAGCTTTTACAATGCCTTCTTTGTCCGAAAAATCAAATATTGTATCATATAGGGGTTGTGGGTGTTGTGGCATATACCGCAAATGTGTATTCATTTGGGGCGTATTTATGATTTTATTGGGGTTAAAAATATTGTCTTCGTCAAAGGTATTTTTTATTTTTTTTAATAATTCATAATTTTTTTCCCCCAACATAAATGGTATAAATTCGCCTCTCAAACGTCCATCACCATGTTCGCCACTCAAAGAACCGCGATATTTTTTGACTAATTGGGCAATTTCTTGTGCAATTTGGCGGAAAAGTTGGTTTCCTTTCTCTGTTTTGAGGTTGAGAATAGGGCGTAAATGTAATTCTCCCGAACCCGCGTGTGCATAATGTACCGAATTGAGGTTGTATTTTTTAAGAATTTGGGTAAATTCCGCAATATATTGAGGTAATTCTTGGACATCTACCGCAGTATCTTCAATTACAGGCACAGGACGGTCATCATCTACGATATTACCCAATAAACCCAAACCTGCTTTACGCAATTCCCATATTTTTTTCATGTCATCACCATACAACACAGGAAAATGATAGCCAAGACCAGCATTTTTTAGGTCATTTATCATGTTTTTGGTGGCAAGTTGTAGTTCTTCTTCAGTTTCTTTGATGAGTTCCACCACCAAAACTGCTTGTGGGTCGCCTTTTATGAAAAAACGGTTTTTACTTTGTTCAATATTTTCTTTGGTACAATCCAAAATATAATGGTCTATCAATTCTGATGCGGTAGGGGCATATTTTAAGCAAATTAAGTTGGCTTTTAGGCTTTCATCAATGCTATTATAATGCCCACAAACCAAAGTGCGGTGCTTTGAGGGGATATTTACCAAATTTAATTTGGCTTCTGTAACAAAAAGTAGTGTTCCTTCTGACCCTGCAATCAATTTACATACATCAAAATCAGGTTTTTCTGGGGTAAAAGGTAAAGTTTCAAGCAATAAATCAAGGGCATAACCTGTATTTCTGCGTGGAATATTAGGTTTTGGGAAATGTTCTCGGATTTCGGTTTGGGTTTCTGCATTTTCCAAAATTTCCACCAAATTTTTATAAATTTTCCCTTCTAAATTTGGTAAATTTTCTTTTTCTTTTAATTTTTCCAAAGATAATTTTAAAAATTCTACTTCTTCACCATTGCTTAAAAAGCCTTTCAGTGACAATATATGTTCTCTTGTGCTGCCATATACTATAGAATTAGCCCCACAAGAGTTATTGCCTATCATTCCGCCAATCATAGCACGGTTTGCGGTAGAGGTTTCAGGGGCAAACATCAGTCCAAACTCTGCCAAATGCCTATTTAATTCATCTCTCACAACGCCCATTTGCACCCTTACCCATTTTTCTTGTGGATTTACTTCTAATATTTTATTAAAATGTTTGGACACATCAACTACAATGCCATTGCCTACGACTTGACCAGCTAAAGATGTGCCTGCGGTGCGTGGAATTAGTCCTAATTTGTGTTTTTGGGCATATAATATGAGGTTATAAATATCTATATTGCTTTTGGGCATACATACTGCTTGTGGCATTTCTTTGTATGCAGAGGCATCTGTTGCATACAACATACGCATTGCTTCATCTGTGTAAAATTCGCCTTTGAATATTTTTTTGATGTCCATTCTGAGAATTAGGAATTAAGAATTATAAATTAGGAATTTTGCAAAAATACATGAAAAATGTTGTTTTTTTTGGTTTTTTGGAAGTCATAGAAGTTTTAAAAAAATACGCTACCCAAAATTAGCTTAAATTTACGTTGTAAGTTGATTTTTCCTTTTCCTTTTTAATGTATATTTTTGTAAAAATGGACGTTATGATTTTAGTCTTAAAAAAAAAACTATGTTATCTGAAATAATTGCTCAAATTCATTCAAAAAAATAATTTTTATGCCTTATCATGTAAAAGTTAGCCAAAGGCATATAAAGAATTAGGGCTTCCGCACCAAATCAAAATGTCTCTCGAACCTAATTTGAAGGTTTTTTAAATAAATTTGTAATTTTTTTATCTTCAAAATACCAAAAAAAGTTGTTTTTTATGGATTATTTTACCTCAAAATTATAAATACCCCTCTAAAATGCTTAAAAACCTCTTAATTTGGTGCGGTAGCCCTATTTTTGATTAAAATATTTTTTGGTTTACTTTTTTTTAAATATATTTGTGAAACAAAGTGGCTCTAAGTGATTTTACTTGAAAATATAGATAATCTTGGTATTTTTTTCATACCAAATGGTTTGCAAAAACCTTCGCTTAGAAGAAAATGGTATCTTTCAAAAATTGCTATCAAGTAAAATCATGTAGTACCAACAAAGTTTAATTATTAAAAAAATAAATGATTTAATGATATGAAAAAAATACAATTTGGTATTTCGTTGTTTCTGTTTCTATTTTGTACTGCATTTGCCTACAAAAATATTGAAAAATCAAAATATGACTTGGTGCAAAGTGAAAGGAAAACACCAAAATCTGAGGTTTTTATTCAAAAAGAACAAATTTTTGAAGGTACTTTTACAGGAATTGAGCAAGGGGATTATGCTTATTTTAAAGTAAAAAATGCAAAAGCAGAAAAGAGTTTTATGGTCATCAAGACTGATAAAACCTATGAAACCATATCTGCAAACCCTGATAAATACATAGGCAAAAAAGTAAGAGTTCATTGGGTTGCTACTAAAGTAGATGTGCCAGAAGCAGGTGGAAAAATTAATGTGGATAAATATATCAAATCAATAATTTTGAAATAAAACCAAAAAGCATGAAAAACGTCTTAAATGAAAATTTAGGGCGTTTTTTAGTTTTAAAAATCAGATGTTTTATAAACCACTGTGGTCGTAGCTTTTAGCTACGACCTATCAAATGGCAATCGCTCGCTTGCAAAATGCAAAGCATTTTTTTCTTCTGTTATTGGTGTTTAGAAAAATGTAAGTACAAAAGTAAAAAATAACTCCCAAAAGAAAAATACATTTTTCGTTACCAAAAATGCCATAGAAAAACCCACATATTGTCAAGTCTTGCGACATTGACAACTGCTTTGCAAAACTTTTAAAATTTCTCCTCTTTCTTTTCTTCTTCTTTCTTTTCTTCTTTTTTCTCCTCTTTCTTTTCTTCTTCTTTTTTCTCCTCTTTTACAGGGGCTACAAAATCGGGCAAAGCTGGTGCTTTATACACCTCTTTAAATTTGGCAATAAAAGCATCTTTTTTATCCACACCAGCGAGGGCAATGGTTTTGCTGGCAACATATTTATTGAATAATTCATCAGAAGAAACCATTGACCAAGCATTTTGTTCATATTCAAAATAATACCAAAGTCCGCCATGTGGCTGAAAATAAAGCGTAAAAGCATCACCATTGCCACCTGCTCCTTTGCGAATTTCTGCGTAGGCTGGTGTTTCCACATCAATAATCTTGTCGCCTGTGCTAAGTAATCTTGGAATATTTACGCTATGAAATGCTTTGTATTCATTAGAATACACAAATTCCATTTTGCCAAACGTAAGCATTTTTCGGAGTTCCCTGTCTTTCCAAGTAAGGAGTTCTTTGTTGGCGGTCAAATCTTCTACATAAGGGCGGTAACTTTTTTCGCCTACAATTTCTGCAATTTTAAATGTAAGCGGGTCGTTTACGTGGTCATATTTAAGTCCTTTTGCTTTAAATTTCGCCAAAAGTTCTTTTTCCATTTGTTTAGAGGCTTTTCCTGATATATCAGCATCAACTGTTAGGAGCAAATCAAACTCATATTTTTTATTTTTATCGTCTTTTTCATCAATGCGCGCCATACCAGCCATTTGCAAAAACTTAGAAAGTCCTTCATCAATAATATTGGGTTTTCCTTCCAAATAAAGACTACCTTTTGAATCGTCAAAAATCAATGTATTGCCTGTAAATGCTTTTCCTTCTCTTTTCTTTTGTGGCGAAATTTTAAATTGGTTGATAGCAGGGTTGTAATCCAATAAACCGCTTGTAAGGAATATATGTTTGTCGGTAGGTGATGCTTGTGGTGAAAGAAATGTGGTATAAATATCATTTGCACCGTTGAAATGCAAACCTGAGTTTATTACATCACTTCCAATTTGTTTCTTCTCCTCAATGTCCAATGACACCGCATCACCTTTATCACTTTTGTAGGGCAACCAACTGTTGTAGTCTTTTCTACTACTCAATTCCAATTTGATAAATCCATCAAGTGTAAGGTCTTTTTTGTTGGCATACATTTTTACAAGTCCTTTATAAATTACCCTTGATGTGATATAAAATTTATCTGTTTCTTCTACTGTACCTTCAGCGAAGGTATATTTTTTCTCTTTTCCTGCTTTTCGGTCTTTTTTGGTGGTTTTTTCATCATCAATAAGGAAAGAGAATTTACTAAATTTAATGTTAAACGTATCTTTTTTGACGTTTGTAAATTGATAGGTGGCATCACCTTCAAATTCGGTTTTGGATTTGATGCGGATATTGGCATTAAATAAACGGTGATATTGGTTGAGTGTATCAATCAAAACCCTTGCTTCTTTAAATTCTTGGATTTCTGCATTTTGTTTGATGGTCGCAATGCCACCTTTTGGCAAAATACTTGCGTCAGCAGAATTTATTTTTTTTACCCCTTCCAAAGAAAGCACCAATTTCGGAATATCATATAAGGCTTTATTTGCCCTAAAACTTACATCTTGTTCTTCATCTTGATAAATAGTAGATACGAAGAAACTTGTAGAATCACCTGTCATTTTGATATTTTGCTTGTTCAAATCCCAAAGTGCTTCACGCATAGAAGTACGATATTTGGCATAAGGAAATTCAATGGTGCTATTTTCTGCAAATTGTGGCGAAGGTTTTATGTCTGCTTTTCCATTTTTAAAATCAAAATCAACAGTTGCAAAATTGGCAAACATGACAGGATTGAAATTGTTGTAAAAAGTTTCGTCTTTGGTATAAGGGTCAAAATCTTTTGAATTAATACGTAAATCCACATTACCCGCTTTAAAACCATTTATTTTAAATTTGAATAATTCATCACCAACTGATAATAACGAAAAATCTTTACGCACCAACGAGCCTTCACCTTGTAGTCCCTCATTTGCAGTAAGCACAAGACTACCTCTGATGGCAATAGGATTGGCTTTGTCATACACACTAAATAATTTTTCTTTGTATTTTGGGTCAAAAATCTCTTTTGGTTGGTGGGCAGCTTCCAATAATGCAATTTCTTCTTTATTCATAAATATTAAATTGTCATTGGTTACGTCCCATCTTAGTTGTGCTTTTTTGCCACTTGCTGGTGGGTATTCTGCACTGCCTACTTTGCCAAGAGCAACATCAAACTCTGTATCATCAGCAGACGCAGAGTCAGGCATCAATACAAACGAAGGCGATTTGAATTTGGTTGTCAAATAACTGATTTCACCTCCTGCATAAAGCCCTTCATTTCGCATAACAAGGTCAGTAGAAAACGTCATTTTTGCCCCTTTTACTTTTTCAGCAATTGGGTACAAAGGATAGCCAATTTTTGGTGCTTTATGCACAAAACCCATTGTAGTATCAGGGAAAGGCATTGGAATAAGACTTTCTTTGATAGGCGGGAAAATATTAGAAATAAACCAACCAGGGAAAATAGGTTTTTTGGTGGTAAGACTATCCATAGAAATAGGGTCAATCGCAAACACTGCTCCATTGCGTTTGGCTATTTCCTCTACTTTAAATTTTTTATTTCTTACTTCTACTCTTTCATTTCCTGTAAGTTTTAAGCTATCATACGCCAATGCTTGGCGGTATTTTTCTTGGAAAAACATTTCTCCACCACCTTCAATTGTAAGACGAGGATATTCTTCGTAGTTTTTACATTCAGTTGGGGCGTTTGCTTGTTCTAAGATTTTGCCACGTTTCAAACCTGATTTATTAAGTGGGTTATTGATTTCTACTTGTCCAGGTTGAAAAGCAACTTCACGCCCATAGAGGTGTGTTTTTCTTCTTGGGGTTTTATATTTTGGGTTTTTAGCTTTTTCTGCTTGGTCTTTTTTCTTTTCTTCTTCAGTCATTTCTTCTTCTACCTCAAAAAGGATTTTTTCTAAAAAAGGCATTTCCAATAAAAATAATTCATATACAAAAAAGAATTTTTGTCCAATAAACCTAAAATTCCCTACTGTAATTGTTCCTTTTTCCAAAAACATACTATTGCCCTTGAACATAGAAATCTCTTGTTTAGAGGTATCAGGTACAACTTGCAAGTTGAGTTTTTGACTTACATAAAAACGACTTATGCCACGCACTTTCATTACATTTTGGTCACCATCAAATTTCATACTGATATTAGGCAATACGGTATTTGCGTCATATTGTTTTTTTATGTTATCAAATTTTGCTCCCATGACTGATACCACCAAAAAATCATCATAATCATGGGTATTATATACTTCCAAATCTCCTTTTCCTGCTTGTTCTTTGACTGGTGCACGTTGCACATTATCCACTGCTTTCATAAAAAAATTGGATACATCATTATGGAATAAGCGAGGCGACAACACAATATTCCCATTGCCTTCGTTGTATTCTATGAATCCCTGCCCTTTGAGATTGAGCATTACATTTTGGACGATACTTTTTTGTTGGATAAGATTTTTTTGTGCGTCTTGCGTTTTTTTACCTTTTACAGACCATTGCAGAAGTGAATCCAATGAGAATTTTTCGTGTGGTTGTCCTTTTTTCTTCAAGTCATCACTATACCCAGCCAATAATTGTATTGGGTGAAAATTGGTCAAACCACGCATATCGTTGTATCTGTCTGCATTAAAATAATGAAAAGACTCCAACAATGCAGGGCGTAAACTATCTGCTTTGATAGCACCTGACACCATATATCCATTCAATGTATCTTTTTCGGGATAATACCGCAACGCATCAATATCCATATAAAATTTATGAAAATTATTCACAAGCGGTGCCCTACTTGCATTAGAATTACGGTTACGTACAAGGCGAATTTCTATATTGCCCAATTCTTTATTTTTGGGTTTGGTGTCATACGTAAATTCTAAATTGTTGTGAAATAAAGAATCTTTGCCTACATTAAAATATACCGAAATACGTGCTTCTGGCGAAACCACTGTAGAATCATTAAAAGAAAATTTGCGTGATTCTACCCTAAATGCGTCATAGCCATTTTTGGTTGCAGTAGGTGATTTGCCTGTAAGTATGGCAGTAGCACTTTTTTTGGACGCAGAACTAAATTTGCGACCTTCTAAGCTAAATCCGCCCTTATAATTGAGATTTGGGAGGATATTATTAACGACTGTATTATTTTCCAAAGAAATAAAACGTGGATATTGGGCTGATTTAGCATCTTTGCGTGGGCGAGAAGTAAATTCCATGTCGCCTTTGATAGGTGTTTTGAAAAAATCTGTGTGTGTCATTTTTACATTGGAGGCTTTGAGATATGCCCTCGCTACATCAAACTGATACACGTCCATTTCACAAAAAACCTTGGTTGGGTCAAGTTCTACGCTTTTCCAATCAAATTTACCGCCTTTTCCTACAAAAATATTTTTGGTCAATAAAAAAAGCCCTTTTGTGCCTGCAATAGGTACAGAATCTTGTGGTGAGGAAAAATAAAGATTGGTATTTGTCAATTTTAATATCGCTCCTGTAATGGCTTTGGTGCTTTGGGAAAGGCTATCTTCTTCACTGCTTGCAAATTCTGCTTGTAGTTTATCATCTTTTTCTGTGAGAAATTGAAAGATAAAATCGCCTCCTGTGGCATACATTCTATTGTTTTTGCTTAAAAAAAGTGCTTTATTTTCAAAAAAATTTGCACTTCTTTCAAAGAAAAAATTTATCTCACGCACATCTTTCAAACCTGCTACTTTTTCAGAAGTTTCCAAAAAACTTGCTAATTGTGTTGCAGTAGCATTTTTGGAAAAAGTCAAAGCCCTAAAAAAATGCTGAAATCCGCCCTGCACCACAACGCGTGCTGGTACGAGTTTTTTAGATATTTCTATAATTTTGGTGTGTTGAGAAGATAGACCGCCCCACGCTTGCGAAAAATTATCTGCCAAAGCCAATGCTTCAGGACGCTTCAATAATTTAAGTTGGTCACTTGTGTATGTAATAAAATCCGAAGGACTATCAGGGAATTTATATTGTTGTGCAAAAGTGTTTTTTTGAAAAAAGACAAATAAAATTCCTAAAAATAATATTTTTGGAAAATATATATTGGTTATTAGATTATAATACCTCATAAATTTCTTTGATTGTTTATTATATTTTTTATTATTATGTTATTTTTTATAGCAAGATAAATAAAATTTGTAAAAGGAATATTTTTTTGATGCTTTTTTCTTCTTTTTTTTAGCTATAAAAATAATTGATTATATTTAGTGTTTAAAATTTTTAAGTTTTTAGCCCCTTTACCAAAGGAGGAATTGTAAAGCGATGAAAAAAAACACTAAATTTTTGAAAAAAAATGTATTCCTAAATTATAATTTGGTTTTGTGGAAATTCAAAAATTTTAATCAAAAGGGGATTAAAAACAAAAATGGACAAACACATAACCTTGTGTTTGTCCGCGATTTATTCAGGGCTTGAACCTGAGTCCCTCTGATTAAAAGTCAGATGCTCTACCTACTGAGCTATCAAATCGTGTATCCTTGTGTAGATACAAACCTAAAATTTTTGTGCTCAAAATATGAAGTTTTTGTCCCTGCTTTACCATTAAACCACCACCGAATTTTATGCTTTTTTTCTTTGTTCGGTAGGAAAGAATCGAACTTTCATCTTGGATTATATTTTTAGCAAAAAAAGATAAGTATCTTAATCTTAACTTATAGAGCAATAGGCTTAGGCTGATATTTTTGCGGATTTAAAAATAAAATAATATTTTTAAACAAAAAAATGACAAGCATTTTTTTCACTTTACACAAAAATTTATGTTTAATAAAAATCTTAGGCTTAACTTATCTCTATGATGCAAAAGTATTCAAAAAATCGGATTTTTTTAAAAAATGTGTGGAAAATAATATTGGTACTCTGACAATTTTAGTGGAAAACATATTTTTTAGGCAAATTTCGTGTGGTGAGGACACCACACGAGGACAACCATGTTTGATGTCCAATGTGAGTTATTTGCAGGATTTGGAAGGAATACATTTTATGTGGCAAAAAGGTATTTTTTTCAAAACGAAAACAGGTGATATTTTAGTGGAACTTTATGAAAACAAAGGAAGCAAAACACTTAGCATCAAAGCAAAAACAAATGATTTGATTGAGAAAATGCGTGAGTATTTGAGGTGTTTTTAGGAGGATTTGATAGTTTTGAAATCTGAATGACATTTATTGGTCTTAGCCTCCAACTAAGACCTTGAAACGACCTTTTTATTTACTCAAACCTCAACGATTCAATAGGGTCAAGTTTTGATGCTTGATAAGCAGGATACCAACCTGACACCACGCCCACAAATACACACACAAACAATGCTACCACAATCCAAAACCAAGGCACAATAAAACCACCAGAACTAATAAAAGAAGCCACTGCATTGCCCATCAAAATACCCAATATTATCCCAAAAATGCCACCAATTTGACAAATTACAATTGCTTCAATCAAAAACTGTTGTCTGATACGATAAGGCGTAGCCCCAAGTGCTTTGCGAATACCAATCTCACGTGTCCTTTCTGTAACCGACACCAGCATAATATTCATAAGTCCAATAGAAGCCCCCAAAAGCGTAATAAAACCTACAATTCCGCCACCCACTTTCAGATAACCTGTAATATTATTAAGGCGTTCTGCTGCACTTTCACTACGAGAAATTTCAAAAGAATTGGGCTGACCAATTATATCTTTGCGAATAGTGCGTAATATTTGTGTAGCTTCACCCATTGTATTTTCAAATTCCAAAGGATTGTTCAATACAGTTGTAATATTGATCGTAGGCACAAAACCAGTAGCCAAAATTCTACCTGTTTCCAAAGGTACAAGTACATTTCTATCTGCACCGCCACCTTGTGCGCTACCTTCTGATGCCAATACACCAATAACCAAAAAAGCGTTTCCTCTCACATTGATTTTATTGCCAATAGGTGATTGTTTGCCAAAAAGATTTTTTGCAATTTCATTGCCCAAAATAGCGGTATAAGCACCACGTTCAAGTTCTATATTAGAAAAGGTACGCCCCAATTCAATATCAAGGTTTTTTGCCAAAAAATAATTTTCATTTACGCCTGTAATCGTAACATTGGGGTTGGTTTTTTTTGCCCCAAATTTTATTTCTGCAATGCCTGACACAGTCGTAGAAAGTGCCACAGAGCCAAATTTTCCCATGCGTTCTTTATACATAATCGCTTGTCGGTAGGAGATAGGTGGATAATTTTTATCGGGTGGGCGAGGACCAAAACTCCTTCTGATGCGTTGGTTATTATTAGGGGCTTCTATTTCAAAAGAATTTGCACCAAATTGTGCAAAACTTGAATTGACAGATACTTGAATACTATCTACTGCGGTCAATATGCCTACAAGTGCCATAATGCCTATTGCAATAATCAATGCAGTAAGCACCGACCTTAGCATATTGCCACGTACAGCACGCATGCCTTCTTTTATATTTTCTTGGAAATTCATTAGATTATTTCGTTTTTTGGTTTTGTTTTTTATAAAAGTGAAAAACACAAAAAATAAGTAAAGTTTTTTTTAAAAAATTACAAGTAAATTATAAAATACAAATAAAAAATGTGAGTAGATTTTTTAAAAGTATGTGTTTAGGTTAAATGTAAAAGCCCTATTGATTGAAAATATTCTTGATGCTATACATCTTTTTAGAATTTTAAAAAAAAAATGCTTTGGAACGATTTAAACACAATATTTTTAATAACATTTTTCAAAAAATTGGGTAATTTTATAAAAACTGACAACTTGATTTTTTATGAATTGTAATAGGTTTTAACTGATTTCGTTAAAAAATTCATTAATAAAGGCGAATTAAAAATAAATTAAAAAATATTTTCAAAAAAAACTTGTAGAATAAAATTTTGTGTTTAACTTTGCAATTCATTTTGGAGAAATAAAACCAAGTTGGTGCTTTTTCAGAAGGAAAAAGTATATTATATTTAACAAAACATAACATCAAGTTAGAAAGATGTCAGGAATCATTGGTAAAAAATTAGGAATGACCAACATTTTTGAAACTACAGAAGCCTCTGTTAAGCAAATCCCTTGCACGCTTTTATTAGTTGGTCCTTGCGTAGTTACGCAAGTAAAAACCAAAGAGAAAGACGGTTATGACGCAGTACAGCTTGCGTATGGTGAAAAAAAAGAAAAAAACACCAGCAAAGCTATGAAAGGTCATTTCCAAAGAGCTAATACTACACCAAAACGTAAAATTGTAGAATTTAGAACGTTTGGCAATCACACATATAAATTGGGTGATGTGGTAAAAGTTGAGGATATTTTTTCACTTAATGACAAAATATCTGTTGTAGGCAAATCAAAAGGTAAGGGTTTTCAGGGCGTTGTAAAACGTCATGGATTTAGTGGTGTAGGTGCTACTACTCACGGACAGCACAACCGTGCACGTCACCCTGGTTCTATTGGTGCGTCATCATTTCCTTCACGTGTATTCAAAGGAATACGCATGGCAGGTCGCACAGGCGGAAACCGCAAAACAGTTAAAGGCTTACGCGTATTACGCATATATCCACAGGATAACGCAATCTTAGTTAGTGGCTCCGTACCAGGTGCCAACCAATCATATATTACGATTTTAAAATAAGGCACAATGGAAGTAGCAGTATATTCCCTACAAGGAACACCAACAGGTCGCACTATCAATTTGTCTGATGATATATTTCAAGCAGACCTCAACGACCACGCAATATATTTAGATGTAAAGCAATTCCTTGCCAACCAAAGACAAGGCACTCACAAAACCAAAGAAAGAAGTGAGGTAAAAGGCTCTACACGCAAAATCAAAAAACAAAAAGGTACAGGTGGCGCTCGCGCAGGTAGTATCAAATCTCCAGTATTTAGAGGAGGTGGACGTGTTTTCGGTCCTCGCCCACGTGATTACCGCTTCAAATTGAATAAAAAACTCAAACTTGTTGCACGTAAATCAGCCCTTAGTTATAAAGCAAAAGAATCTGCAATTATCGTTGTAGAAGATTTTACATTTAACGCACCAAATACCAAACAATATATCAAATTTTTGACAGATTTGTCTGTTTTGGGTACAAGAACTTTGTTGCTTACTACAGAAGTCAATAAAAATGTTTATTTGTCAAGTCGCAACTTACAAAAAACAGAAGTAATGCCTTCTACATTGGTAAATACGTATGAAATCTTGAAAGCAAAAAAACTTATCATTACTGAGGGTTCAATAGCAAAATTAGAAGCAGTATTTAAAATTAAAGATTAATAAAACTAATCAAAAATTAAATATCAAATTCTAACATGTTATTTTAACACGTTTCAAAAAATTTAACCATAAAAATTTAGTCATAAATAAAAAAATGGAAATTACACAAATTTTAAAACGCCCTTTGCTTACTGAAAAAATTAGTAAAATGCCAATACGTAACAAAGGAGGCAACAAAGAAGGCAAAAGACCAAGCAAACAAGGCATCAGAGAAAGATATGCCTTTATCGTGGACATGAAAGCTACAAAATTGGAGATTGCTTATGCAGTTTCTAAAATGTATGGGGTAGAAGTAGATGCAGTAAATACATCTATTAATAAAGGAAAACCAAAATCACGTACTGTCAATGGAAAACAAGTAAGCGGGTTTACTGCTATGTATAAAAAAGCATACATCACAGTAAAAGAAGGACAGTTTATTGATGTATATGGTAATTTACCTGAATAAAAAATAATTTTTGGAACGAATATCTGCCAATTTTAGAGGTTTTAATTCGTATAGATGTCGTTCTTTCATATAAATTTTACAAAAAACAACCTCTTATTTTTGTATGGGCTTAAAAAAAATGAAGCCAATAACACCTGGTTTAAGGTTCCGTATTGCACCTGATTTCGCAGAACTCACAGCAAGCAAACCTGAAAAATCGTTATTGGCTCCTCTGAAAAAAAGTGGCGGACGTGATGCAATGGGACACCGTGCTATGAGATACATGGGCGGAGGACACAAACGTATGTACCGTATCATTGACTTTAAACGTGATAAAGTAGGTGTGCCTGCGGTAGTGAAAACGATTGAGTATGACCCTAATCGTTCTGCTCGTATTGCGTTGCTCTTTTATGTTGATGGTGAAAAAAGATATATTCTTGCACCAGATGGCTTAAAAGTAGATACTAAAATTGTATCAGGTACAGGTGTAGCACCAGAAGTAGGTAATGCACTTCCTTTGGGCGAAATTCCTTTGGGTACATTGGTACATAATATTGAAATGCGTCCTGGAACAGGTGGTATTTTGGCAAGAAGTGCAGGTACTTATGCACAATTACTTGGACGTGAGGGCAAATATGCTATCCTCAAAATGCCTTCAGGTGAATCACGCATGATTTTGCTTACTTGTATGGCAACAGTTGGGACAGTATCAAATGCTGACCACATGAATATAAGACTTGGTAAAGCAGGTCGTAAAAGATGGCTTGGTCGCAGACCACGTGTAAGAGGGGTAGCTATGAACCCTGTAGACCATCCTATGGGTGGTGGTGAAGGTAGAGCTTCTGGTGGACACCCTCGCTCTCGCAAAGGTCTTTATACTAAAGGTCTTAAAACCCGCAAGAAAAATAAATATTCTAACAGACTTATTAAAGCAAGAAAGAAAAAATAATGGCACGTTCTCTCAAAAAAGGTCCCTATATTCAACACCACTTGCTTAAAAAAGTAGATGTGATGAATGAGGCGGGCAAAAAAAATGTTATCAAAACATGGTCAAGACGCTCTATGATTTCTCCAGATTTCGTAGGACACACTTTCGCAGTACATAATGGCAATAAATTTATTCCCGTTTTTGTAACTGAAAACATGGTAGGACACCGCTTGGGTGAATTTTCTCCTACACGCAACTTCCGTGGGCATATTGCTAAAAAGGACAAGAAGAAAAAATAATCCACAATAAAATGGAAGAAAATAACAACATTAAAAAGAAAAAATCAGTTATTATTCGCGAAAGAAAGCAAGCGGATAAAGATTTTCGTGAAGCCAACGCAGGCAATCTTGGCGCAGCAACAGCCCGCCTCAGAGAAGTGCCTACCTCCCCACGCAAAATGCGTATTGTAGCAGACCTTGTAAGAGGAAAAAATGTATTTCATGCACTTAATTTGCTTAAATTTGAGCCAAAAATTGGTACTAAATACATTACAAATGCACTCAAATCTGCTATTGCCAATTGGAGAATCAAAAACGAACAAGTTGATATTGATGATGTAGATTTGTTCATAAGTGAAATATTTGTAGATGCTGGAAGAATGCTCAAAAGACTCCGCCCTGCACCACAAGGTAGAGGACATCGCATTCGCAAACGCTCAAACCATATTACTATCACAGTAGATACAAGAGCAATTCAAACCAAGTAATTAACCATTCCAACACTATTCCAACATTAAAATAATGGGACAAAAAGTAAATCCAAACAGTCTAAGAATGGGAATTATTCGCGGATGGGAAGCCAGCTGGTTTGCAAGTGGAAACAAAGAGTTTGCACAAAGACTCATCGAAGATACTAAAATTCGCAAATATATTTACCAACGTATCAACGCTAAAAAAGATACAGCTCAGACAAATCGCAAAGGAAAAACACAAGAACGTGCTTCTAACAAAGGTAGTATCTCTAAAATCGTAATCGAGAGAAACCCACCAAAAGTTACACCTCAAAAAGTTATTATTACAATCCATACTGCAAGACCAGGCGTAGTAATAGGTAAAGGAGGAGAAGATATCAACAATATTAGTGCAGAGTTGAAAGCATTGTTTGGAAAAGAAATCCAAATCAATATCTACGAAATCAAACACGCAGAAATTGATGCAAAACTTGTAGGTGAAGCTATTGCACAACAACTTGAAGGACGTGTTTCTTACAGACGTGCAATGAAACAGTCTATCCAAAATGCAATGCGTTTTGCACAAGGTATCAAAGTAAAACTCTCTGGTCGTTTGGCAGGTGCTGATATGGCACGTACTGAACAATACAAAGAAGGTAGAGTACCTTTGCATACAATCCGTGCAGATATAGACTATGCAATCTCTGAAGCACAAACCGTTTATGGAAAAATAGGCGTGAAAGTGTGGATTTTCAAAAGAGAAGTTTATGGAAAACAAGAACTTTCTCTTAATGCTGGTGGTTCTATGACTACTGAAAGAAACCAAGGACAACAAGGCGGAAGAAATAACAATTATAACGATAACCGTAATAGTAATAATAAAAACGACCGCAAACGCAACGAAGGCGATAACCGCAATCGTAATGAAGGAGGAGGAGACCGCAATCGTAATGGTGGAAATAATAATAGTAACAACAGCAATAGAAATAATAAAAAACGCTAACCACAATACGCAACAATACCACAAAAATTGAGGGAAACCTACTGGATGTCCTTCAATTTTATTGTGTTATGGTAGAATCCGAAAATGTTGGCATTTTATGATAGATTTTTGTAAAAAAGATTTTATAAAATAAATTTATTAAACAAAACCACCATAAAGTACAAAAAAAGGAAAAGCGTATTTTAATTTTTAACTTTTTTTTATGTTACAACCTAAAAAAACTAAGTACCGCAAACAACAAAAAGGACGTATTCGTGGTTTAGCAACACGTGGAACTAACTTAGATTTTGGCTCTTTTGCCCTTAAATCTTTAGAACCAGTACGCATCACTTCACGTCAATTGGAGGCATGTCGTATGACAATTTCACGTACCATGAAACGTGAAGGACAAATCTGGATTAGAGTATTTCCTGATAAACCAATTACCAAAAAACCTGCTGAGGTTCGTATGGGTAAAGGTAAAGGAGCACCTGAATACTGGGTAGCACCTGTTCAACCAGGACGTATTATATTTGAATTGGAAGGTGTTACACGCGAAGTGGCTGAACACGCTTTGTATTTGGCAGCACAAAAATTATCAGTAAGAACTAAATTTGTAGTACGTAGGGACTACGTAGATTAATACCATGAACAAGACAGAAGTTAATAAAGAAATCCGAAACATGACATTTGATGCGTTGGTGGCACTTTTAAGAGCGGAAAGAGAAAATTTGCAAAAATTAAAATTTGCACATGCTATTACACCACTCAAAAATCCTATGCGTATTCGCACAACACGTCGTTACATTGCACAAATTTCTACTGAACTTAAAGTGCGAAACAAACAACGCCAAGCGGAATTAAAAGAATTGAAACAGAAAAAACAACAAGCTGAGGTTAAAGTTTCTTAAACAAAATTTTCCAAAAGCTAAAACTTTCTTAATATGGAAACAATTAAAAGAAATGTACGCAAAGAAAGGATAGGTAAAGTGGTAAGTGATAAAATGGACAAAACCATTACTGTAAGCGTTGAAACAAAATACAAACACGTGAAATACGGTAAAATCCTTTCTAAAAGTAAAAAATTTATGGCGCATGACGAAACCGAACAATGCGGTATCGGAGACACAGTGCGTATTATGGAATGTAGACCTCTCAGCAAAAATAAGTGCTGGCGCTTGGTTTCTATTGTAGAAAAAGCTAAATAAGGTTATTCCTGTATCTTAACACCTCAAATACTTAAAAAAAATGATACAACAAGAATCCCGACTCAACGTAGCTGACAATAGTGGGGCTAAACAGGTATTATGTATTCGTGTACTTGGCGGTACACGCAAAAGATTTGCAACAGTAGGCGACAAAATTGTCGTAACTGTGAAAGCTGCACTTTCATCAAGTAGCCTTAAAAAAGGCACGGTGTCTAAAGCAGTTATTGTACGCACACGCAAACCTGTGCGTCGTGCTGATGGTTCTTATATTCGCTTTGAAGATAATGCTGCGGTATTACTCAATAATAATGATGAGCCTCGTGGTACACGTATCTTTGGTCCTGTTGCACGTGAATTGCGTGAAAAACAGTTTATGAAAATTGTATCCTTAGCACCCGAAGTGCTTTAATCATTATGAATACTAAAGCAAAAAACAAACCGAAAAAACTGCATGTAAAAAGAGGCGACAACGTACTTATCATTGCAGGTAAAGACAAAGGAAAACAAGGTATTATCCTAAAAGTAGATACCACCGAATTGCGTGCTGTTGTGGAAGAACGTAATATGGTAAAACGCCACGTAAAACCTACTTCTGCTAATCCAAAAGGTGAAATCATAGAGCAAGAGGCTTCTATTCATATCAGCAACTTAATGGTTGTAGACCCTGAAACAGGACTCGCTCGTCGCACAGGACGCAAAAGAGATGCAAATGGTAAATTGCAACGTTATTTTAAAGTACACACCTCCAAAAAAACCAAAGAATAAGGGGATTATATGATACCGCGTTTAAAAGAAAAATATAAAAATGAAATAATGGATAGCCTTAAAACTAAATTCGGTTTTAAATCCATTATGCAGGTACCAAAACTTACCAAAATTGTTATCAATAAAGGTATCGGTACTGCAATACAAGACAAAAAACAAGTTGATGTTGGTGTTGATGAATTGACAACTATCACAGGGCAAAAAGCTGTGCCTACATTGTCAAAAAAAGACATTTCTAACTTTAAACTTCGTTCAAAAATGCCTATTGGTGCAAAAGTTACGCTTAGGGGCAATACTATGTACGAATTTTTGGATAGATTAGTAACTATCGCCTTGCCACGTGTGCGTGATTTCAAAGGTATTAATGATAAAGGTTTTGATTCAAGAGGTAATTATACTTTGGGTATCAAAGAACAAATCATTTTTCCTGAAATTAGCATTGATAAAGTAGCACGTATTACAGGCATGGATATTACTTTCGTAACTAATACAGAAAAAGATGAGGAGGCTTTTGAATTGTTCAAATTACTTGGATTGCCTTTTGCAAGCCTTAAACAAAACTAAAAAAGCAACAAACATCATTTTAATCATTTTTTAAATAAAAAAAATACTATGGCTAAGAAATGTTTGATAGCACGCCAAAACAAACGTGAAAAAGTGGTTGCGAGATACGCAGACAAACGTGCTAAACTCAAAGCAGAAGGAAATTACGCAGCATTGGACAAATTGCCAAAAAATGCGTCTCCTATCCGCTTACACAATAGATGCTTACTGACAGGTCGCCCAAGAGGATATATGCGCAAATTTGGTGTTTGTCGTAACGTATTCCGTGAAATGGCTTCTGATGGAAAAATTCCTGGACTTATGAAAGCAAGCTGGTAAAAATTTTTTTTTCTAAAAAAAAGCACTAATTTTGCGTTCCCATTTTTAAGGAACGCAATAACCCTTTTTATCTATATGTTAACTGACCCTATCGCTGATTATTTGACTCGCTTGCGTAATGCCATTAGTGCAAACCATCGCATTGTAGAAATACCAGCGTCAAATATTAAAAAAGAAATTACAAGAGTTCTTTTTGAAAAAGGCTATATCCAAAACTACAAATTTGAAAAAGAAACCCCACAAGGTTCTATCAAAATCGCTTTGAAATATAACCCTGAATCAAAAGACTCTGCAATATTGAGCCTTCAACGCGTAAGTCGCCCAGGATTGCGTAAATATGTGGACAAAGACAACCTTCCTCGTGTAATCAATGGACTTGGTATTGCTGTTATTTCTACTTCAAAAGGTGTAATTACAGACAAAGAAGCCCGCACACTTGGTGTAGGTGGAGAAGTACTGTGTTATGTATATTAAAAAATTATCACAATTCACAACGTAATAACATAGATATTTTTAAATGTTTTTTATTGAAATATAAATTATCAAAATATAAACTATAAGTATATTGATATTACGTTTTTACTTTTTTTAAAACAATGTCAAGAATTGGAAAATTACCAATAGCTATCCCTGCTTCTGTAACTTTTACAGTCGACGCTAATCACGTAATAACGGTTAAGGGACCAAATGGTACGCTCACACAAGCTATTGACCCTGATATCAATATTACTTTTGAAAACGGGGAAGTTACTTTTACAAGACCAACTGAGCAAAAAAGACATCGTGCTTTGCATGGTCTTTCGCGTGCATTGGTAAATAACATGATAGAAGGTGTAACAAAAGGTTATAAAGTAGACCTTGAAGTTGTAGGGGTAGGTTTTAAGGCTGAAGTAATACCTACAAATGTGTTGCAACTTAGCTTGGGATATTCCCACGTTATTTATTTTACCATTCCACAAGAAGTAAAAGTATCCACAGTTACAGAAAAAGGTAAAAATCCTATCGTAACGGTTGAATCTGCTGATAAACAGCTCTTGGGGCATATCGCAGCGAAAATTAAATCATTGCGTAAAGTAGAACCTTACAAAGGCAAAGGTATTCGTGTATTGGGTGAAACTGTTCGTCGCAAAGCTGGTAAAACTGCTAAAAAATAATTAAAACTATGGCTGTATCTAAATCAGAAAGAAGAATTAAAATAAAAAAAGGTATCCGTAAAAAAATAACTGGTACCTCGGTTAGACCACGCATCAGCGTATTCCGTTCCAATACAGGAATTTATGCACAAGTAATAGATGACATCAAACAAGTAACCCTTGTAAGTGCATCTTCCAAAGATATTGACCCTAAATCAAAATCTGCAAATATTGAAACTGCAACTGCAGTAGGCAAACTCCTCGCAGAAAAAGCAAAAGCACAAGGCATAGCAAGCGTGGTATTTGACCGTAATGGCTATCTCTATCATGGCAAGGTAAAGGCATTTGCAGAAAGTGCGCGTAGCAATGGTCTTATTTTCTAAACCCTCATTAGTGAAAAAACAAAATGATTAAAGCTAATTTAAAATCTCGCATTGTACGCCCAACTGCTGAAAATATTGCAGGCTTGACCAAAGAAAGAGTGGTAGCTATCAATCGTGTAGCAAAGGTAGTAAAAGGAGGACGTAGATTCAGTTTCTCTGCTATTGTAGTAGTAGGAGATGGAAAAGGTATTGTTGGTTATGGACTTGGTAAAGCCAATGAAGTAAGTGATGCAATAGAAAAAGGAAAACAAGATGCTAAGAAAAATCTTATTTCTGTGCCTTTGCTCAAAAATACTATCCCACATGAAATAGAAGGGAAATATAGTGGTGGGTTTATATTGCTCAAACCTGCAGCACCTGGTACTGGTGTTATTGCTGGTGGTGCAATGCGTGCAGTATTGGAAAGTGCAGGCATCAAAGACGTATTAGCCAAATCCAAAGGCTCATCAAATGCTCATAACGTAGTAAAAGCTACTTTTGATGCACTTATGAGAATGAAAGCACCACACATGGTTGCTATGCAACGCCAAGTATCACTCAAAACCGTATTTAATGGCTAACAATATATTATGGCTAAAGTAAGAATTAAACAAGTAAGAAGCACTATCAAACGCCCAGAAACTCAAAAACGTACTATCGTTGCTTTGGGATTGGGTAAAATCAACCGTACTGTGGAAGTAGAAAATACACCACAAATTGCGGGTATGATTCGTAAAGTAGCACATTTGATTTCTGTAGAAGAAATCGCTTAATCAGTTAAAAATAAAAAGAGATAAAAATAAAAAATAAAAGCAATATAAATTTAAAAAATATATGAAAATATAGGTAAAAGTATTAACTTTGCCCTGTTTTTGACAATATTTTTTTAGGTAATGCTGGCAGAATGTACCAAAACGATAACACAAAAATAATATAAAATAGTTATTTCAATATTATCAAAAACTATATCACAAGCATTTCAATATTTGTGTTTTTTCCCTTTTTATTTTTAATATCCAAATTTCAAAGAATCTTATGAATTTGCATAGCTTAAAACCCGCAAAGGGTTCCGTAAAAGATAATAGACGAGTTGGTCGTGGTCAAGGCTCTGGTGGCGGTGGTACTGCGAGACGTGGGCATAAAGGTGCACAATCTCGCTCAGGATATAGTCGCAAAGTAGGTTTTGAAGGTGGTCAAATGCCACTTCAACGTAGGTTGCCAAAATTTGGCTTTACCAACATTAACCGTGTAGAATACAAAGGTATTAATTTGCATGTTATACAAACACTTTTTGAAAAAACAAATGCAACCATTATTGACACTGAATTGATGTATAAAAATGGGTTGGTTAGCAAAAAAGACCTTGTAAAAGTATTGGCTACAGGCGAAATCACTGCTCCTGTAGAAATTAAAGCACACGCATTTTCTAAAACAGCTGTTGAAGCAATAGAAAAAGCTGGTGGCAAAGCGACCATCATTGGTGGCAAAACAACCACTATTGAAAAATAATTGTACCCACATCTAAATTTTTGGTATGAATAAGTTTTTTGACACCCTCAAAAATATTTTTAAAATAGAAGAACTACGCAACCGTATTCTTTATACTCTATTGTTGTTAGCGGTTTTTCGTTTTGGGTGTGCCATTGTATTACCTGGTATTGACCCTTCCAAACTTAAAACTTTGGGAGGTGTATTTGGTTTATTAGACAATTTCTTAGGTGGGGCTTTTCTTAAAGGCTCTATCTTTGCATTGGGTATAATGCCTTATATTTCTGCTTCTATTATTGTGCAACTATTACAAGTTGCTGTACCATCTTTCCAAAAAATGCAAAAAGATGGTGAATCAGGACGTAAAAGGCTTAACCAAATTACACGTGTCTTAACCATTGTTATCACACTCGCACAATCAATAGGTTATCTTACTACAACTATTATGACCGAAAATGCAGGAGCAGTTACAATTAATCCTACATTTTTCCTTATTCAATCAATGATTTTGATTACTACTGGCACCATGTTTTGCATGTGGTTAGGTGAAAGAATCACTGAAAGAGGTATCGGAAATGGTATTTCTATGCTTATCATGATAGGTATAGTATCAAGATTTCCTACAGCTTTGGTACAAGAGATTACAATACGCTCTACAAATGTAAGTTATTTGCTTATATTTATGGTTGAAATTGTAGCACTTTTCTTTGTTGTATTGGCGGTAATAGCACTTACACAAGCAGTAAGAAAAATTCCAGTAGAATATGCAAGACAAGTAATTGGCAATAAAGTATATGGCGGACAACGCCAATATATCCCTATCAAAGTAAATTCTGCAGGGGTTATGCCTATTATTTTTGCACAAGCATTGATGTTTATTCCTGCCTTAGTGCCCATGATGTTGCCAAATAATGAATGGGCTTTGAGTTTTGGTACAATGTTTAATAGTTCCACAACTTTTGCTTATAATGCGTTATTTGCATTTTTGATTATTGTTTTTACATATTTTTATACTGCCATTCAAGTAGACCCTATACGTATATCTGATGATATCAAAAGAGGAAATGGCTTTATACCAGGCGTAAAACCAGGTCAAGATACTACAGATTATATTGATAATGTACTTTCATTGATTACATTTCCAGGTGCGATATTCTTGGCATTGTTAGCGGTTATACCTGCTTTCGCAGGACAAGCTGGTATTCAACAAGAATTTGCACAATTTTTTGGTGGTACATCTTTGCTTATTATGGTAGGTGTTATTTTGGATACATTACAGCAAATTAACAGTTACTTGCTTTCAAGTCGTTATGATGGACTCATGGAGAGTGAAAAAGTACAAGGAGAGGCAGGCATAGCAGTAGCATAATTATTGTATTAAATATGGGATTTGCACAAAAAAAAAGTGTTATTTATAAAACACAAGAAGAAATTAGCCTCATTAGACAAAGTGCGGATTTGCTTGGAAGGACACATGGAGAAGTAGCAAAAATGATTCAACCTGGTATAAAAACCATTGAATTAGACAAAAGAGCAGAAGAATATATCAAAGATAATGGAGGAATCCCTTCTTTTAAAAATTTTGATGGGGGTGTAAAAACCTTATTCCCTGGCTCACTATGTATTTCTGTTAATGAAACTGTTGTACATGGTTTTCCAAGCAAATATGAACTTAAAGATGGGGATATAGTTTCAATAGATTGTGGTGTAATACTTGATGGATTTCATAGCGATAGTGCTTATACTTATGGTGTGGGAGAAATATCACAAGAAAAAAAAGCACTTTTGCTTGCAACCAAAGAATCCTTGTATTTGGGTATTGCGCAAATGTTACCCAACAATAGGGTGGGAGATATAAGTTATGCCATTCAAAATTATATTGAAAAAAAAGGATATGGTATTGTAAGGGAATTGGTAGGACATGGTATAGGACGAAACCTCCACGAAGCGCCAGAAGTGCCAAATTTTGGCAAAAAAGGTATGGGCAGCCCCATGAAAGATGGACTTGTAATTGCCATAGAACCTATGGTAAATATGGGAAAAAAAGATGTTACACAACTTAACGACGAATGGACTATTATTACAAAAGATAAGAAACCTTCCGCTCATTTTGAGCATACAGTAGCCTTTTATGATGGAAAACCCGAAATTTTAACTACTTTTGCATACATAGACGCAGTTTATACAATATAATTTAAAATTATGGCAAAGCAATCTTCCATTGAACAAGATGGAACTGTATTGGAAGCACTCTCCAATGCAATGTTTAGGGTAGAATTAGAAAGTGGTCATCAAGTAATAGCACATATTTCTGGGAAAATGCGTTTGAATTATATCAAAATATTACCAGATGATAAAGTAAAACTTGAAATGTCCCCTTATGACCTCTCCAAAGCAAGAATCGTTTATAGGTACAAATAGTCTATAATAACAATAAAAAATAAATAATATAAAAAGACAATAGATGACCCATAACGATAAAAAATATGAATTGTGAATTATAAAAAATGAAATTATAAATTATGAAAAACATAAAATATAATTCATACAATATAAAACATCTATCATATAAATAAGCGAAATAAACATTAGTGAAATGAACAAAACATGTAATTAAAGCAAAATAAAAACATGAAAGTTAAAGCATCTGTAAAAAAACGCAGTGAAGACTGCATCATTGTACGTCGTAAAGGTGTTCTTTACGTAATTAACAAAAAAAACCCAAGATATAAACAACGTCAAGGTTAATATATTATGGCACGTATCGCAGGGGTAGATATACCCGACAAAAAAAGAGGTGAAATAAGCCTCACTTACATCTACGGAATTGGTCGTAGCTCCTCCCGTTATATTTTGAAAAAAGCAGAAGTGTCTTTTGACAAAAAAACAGGAGAATGGTCTGACGAAGAAGCTAACGCTATTCGTAATATCATCAACAATGAATACAAAGTAGAAGGTGCTTTAAAATCTGAAGTACAACTGAGTATCAAACGTCTGATGGATATTGGTTGTTATCGTGGTATTAGACACCGCAAAGGCTTGCCTGTGCGTGGTCAAAAAACCAAAAACAATGCACGCACTCGCAAAGGAAAACGCAAAACTGTTGCTAACAAGAAAAAAGTAACTAAATAACACCTAATTCATATATTGTGTCGGTTATAATTTAATTTTGATATTTGATTTTTAGTTTTAAATTTTTTTCTAAAAAATAAAAACATCTTATCAAATATCATAAAAAACATACAACCAAATAATACAATATAATAACATTTGTCTTATATGAGCCAACAAAAACGTAAAGATAAAGCCAAAAAAAGAGTTGTAGTAGTAGAATCTCTTGGACAAGCACACATCAAGGCTTCTTTTAACAACATTATTATCTCTATTACCAACATGTCAGGCCAAGTAATTTCTTGGGCTTCTGCTGGTAAAATGGGTTTCAAAGGGTCTAAAAAAAATACCCCTTACGCTGCACAAGTTGCCACAAAAAACTGTGCAGAGGTAGCTAAATCACTTGGACTACGTAAAGTAGAAGTATATGTAAAAGGACCTGGTGCTGGACGTGAGTCTGCTATCCGTACTTTACAAGCATGTGATTTGGAAGTTCTTTCAATTCGTGATGTTACACCATTACCACATAATGGCTGTCGTCCTCCAAAACGTCGTCGTGTGTAATGTATAAATAACGACAAAAAAGCAATAGCAAAACAATACAATGCAAAAATTATTCGGTGTAAATATCAACATGATAAATATCATAAATATCAATAAAAATATTTATTAATAATTAAATTAATTACAATGTCTAATTGTAATATGTAAAATTATTAAAATAATTGTTTATATTTGCACCCTAAAATTTTTACAAAAATTCCCAACAAGAATTTTTACCAATTTTTAATTTATTATTTCATCTCAAATTTTGTAATTAGATTCTATAGGAATTTAATTACCTTATATCCCAAATACAATGGCAAGATATATAGGTCCGAAAGCAAGAATTTCTCGTAGATTTGATGAGCAAATCTTTGGCTATCAAAAAGCTGTTGACAAGAAAAAATATCCTCCAGGTCAACACGGAAAAAGCAAACGTCGCAAAGTGTCTGAGTATGCTACACAATTAGCAGAAAAACAAAAAGCAAAATACATCTATGGCGTATTGGAGCGTCAATTTTCGAATCTGTTTAAAAAGGCTGCACGCAAAGACGGAATTACAGGGGATAATCTCCTCAAATTCTTGGAAGCACGCCTTGACAACACAGTTTACCGTTTAGGTATTTCAAAAACGCGTCGTGGCGCAAGACAACTTGTTTCTCATAAACATATTCTTGTGAATGGTGATGTAGTTAATATTCCTTCTTATACCCTTCGCCCTGGCGACGTGGTAGCAGTACGTGAAAAATCAAAATCTCTTGAAGCTATTACACACAGTATCGCGGGCACAAATGCACGCAGGTTTAATTGGTTAGAGTGGAACGGAGCTGATTTTGCAGGAAAATTTGTAATGTATCCTGAACGTGAACAAATTCCAGAAAAAATTAATGTGCAACTTATCGTTGAGCTTTACTCTAAATAATTTTTGCCTTATGGCTTTTATTTATTTGGAAAATATATTCAACACAAGTATCGCACAAAATATAAATAATAGAAAAATAAACAAAAGAACAGCAAAATTTTGCAAAAAATTTGTTTATTTTTTCCACCCTAAAAACTCAATATAACCTTTATGCCTTTATTATCATTCCAAATGCCTGATAAGGTTTTGATGGAGAAAGCAACTGATTTTAATGGAATTTTTGAGTTCAAACCTTTAGAAAGGGGCTTTGGTGTTACGGTTGGAAACGCTATCCGTCGTGTGTTGTTGTCTTCTTTGGAAGGCTATGCCATTACTTCGTTGCGTATTTCGGGCGTGCAACATGAATTTTCTGCCATCAAAGGTGTAGTACAAGATGTTTCTGATATTATTCTTAACCTCAAACAAGTACGTTTCAAAAAAATTACGGAAGAGGTGCCAGAAAATAAAATTACGGTATATGTGCGTAATCAAGAAGTATTTTGTGCTGGTGATATTGCAAGATTTACAAATTCTTTTGAGATTTTGAACCCTGATTTGGTTATCTGTAACTTAGACACCTCTATAGATTTTGAAATAGAAATTTATGTGGAGAAAGGTCGCGGTTATGTGCCTTCAGAAGAAAACCGCCCTGTAGTTGTAAGCGAAGGCTATATTTCAATAGATTCTATTTTTACACCAATCAAAAATGTAAAATATAGCATTGAAAATACACGCGTTGAACAAAGAACAGATTACGAAAAACTTATTTTGGACATTGAAACAGATGGCTCTATTCACCCAGAAGAAGCCCTCAAAGGTGCAGCACATATCTTGATTCAACATTTTATGTTGTTCTCTGACCAAAATTTCTCTATCGAAATGACCAAACGTGGTGAAGATACCGAAGAAGTTGATGAGCAATTCTTACAAATGAAAAAACTCCTCAAAACACCTATCGCTGACCTCGAGCTATCTGTACGTGCTTATAACTGCCTTAAATCTGCTGAAATTAAAATTTTGGGAGATTTGGTAAAATTAGAAATTAATGATATGATGAAATTCCGTAATTTCGGTAAAAAATCATTAATGGAACTTGAAAACCTTGTTCATGAAAAAAATCTGTACTTTGGTATGGACGTGAATAAGTATAAAATTAACGAAGACTAAAATTTTTTATAGAATATGAGACACGGTAAGACTATAAACCACTTAGGACGCACCGCAAGCCATCGCAAAGCAATGCTTTCTAATATGGCTTCCTCGCTTATCATGGAAAAACGTATTGTTACGACCCTTGCCAAAGCGAAGGCACTTCGTAAATATGTAGAACCACTTTTGAATAGGTCAAAAGAAAATAGTATGCATTCTCGTCGTACTGCATTTAGCTATTTGCAAAATAAATACTCCACCAAAGAGCTTTTTGATGTTGTAGGTGAAAAAATTGGCGACCGTAAAGGTGGCTACACACGTATCATCAAACTTGCACCACGTTTGGGTGATAATGCTGAAATTTGTATGATGGAACTTGTAGATTTCAATGAAACACTTACAGGTAATGTTGATGCAGCTAAAGGCAAAACACGTCGCAGTCGTCGTGGTGGTAAAGATAAGAAAAATAATGATGTACCAAAAGTAGAACCTGTTGAAACAAAAGACGATACAGCAGTTGTAGCGTAATTATTATAGTAGTATTTTTATAAAAAAAACCTTTTTACAACATGTGGAAAGGTTTTTTTTTTATTAATTTAGCATTTTTAGTTGTTTCAATTATCATTTTTTTCAGTAAGATTTTTTTTAATTTTCCCCAAATTTTAAAATTTTCTCAAAAATTTTCTCTGTTTTTATGGAATTTTCACACAATTACGCACTTGTACAAGACCAAGCAGATGCTTTACAGAAATTTCGCCAAGAATTTCATTTTCCACAAATCCATCATAAAAATGCCCTTTATTTTACAGGCAATTCTTTGGGGCTTATGCCAAAAAGAGTTAAAAATGCAATAGATTTTGAACTTCAAAAATGGGCAAATGAAGGTGTAGAAGGGCATTTTACAGGCGAAATGCCTTGGAAAGATTATCACATTTTTCTCAGAAATGATTTGGCGTATTTAGTGGGGGCAGAACCTCATGAAGTCGCTCCTTGTAATAGTCTTACGGTCAATTTGCAATTATTGCTGGTCAGTTTTTATCGCCCACAAGCCAAACGTACCAAAATAATCATGGAAGCAGGTGCGTTTCCCTCTGACCAATACGCTTTAGAAACCCACGTAAAATGGCATGGGTTGAATCCAGATATTGAAATCATAGAAATATCCCCTCGTGAAGGTGAAAATACACTTCGCACAGCAGATATTTTGGCAAAAATTCAAGAAATAGATGAAGAATTGGCATTGGTATTATTTGGTGGCGTAAATTATTATACAGGACAGTTTTTTGATATAGAAAAAATTACGCAAGAAACCCACAAAGTTGGTGCAATAGCAGGATTTGATTTGGCACATACGATTGGGAATCTGCCTTTGCAACTTGGAAAATGGGGCGTAGATTTTGCGGTTTGGTGTTCTTATAAATATCTCAATTCTGGTGCTGGAGGTGTTGGAGGTATGTTTGTAGCCCAAAAACACCATGTTACTGACCGCCCACGCCTTGCGGGCTGGTGGGGACATGATGCACAAACACGTTTCAAAATGCAAAAAGGTTTTGTGCCTGAACCAAATGTTGATGCATGGCAGTTGAGCAACGTGCCTATTTTGTTGCTTGCGTCACATAGGGAAGCAATAAGTCTTTTTAGAGAGGCAGGTATGGAAAATTTGAGGGAAAAAAGTATAAAATTAACTGCTTATCTGGCGTTTGTATTAGAGAAAATTAACCAAGAAAAGGGTTTTAATTTTAGAATCCTTACGCCCCAAAATCCAACAGAAAGGGGTTGCCAATTATCTATATTTTTTCCTGAAAATGGACGCAAAATTTTTGATTTTCTTGCCCAAAATGGCGTAATTACAGATTGGCGTGAGCCTAATGTCATGCGTTTTGCCCCTGTTCCGCTCTACAATTCTTTTGAAGATGTGCTTTTGCTGGGGGAAATATTGAGGAGGTTTTAGAAAAATTTTAAAAAATATAATAAACCCCAGCACACAGCACTGCTCCCCAAAAAAGACCGCTTAAAAGCATATAAAAGCATATTTTGCCAAATTTTTCGCCAAAACTTACTGCTACAAGTGTGCCACCTATGGGCGTAAGCAAAAGCGGTGTGAGTATTGATACGCCAAAAATGCCATATTTTCGCCATATTTTTACCAATCTGCGTTTTTTGTTGCTCATTTTAAATTTTTTGTCTTTTTTAAAAAAATCCAAACTTTTTTTGCCCAAAAAACCCAAAATCACAACTGTAGCCATCATGCCACTAACCGTGAGTAAATAGGTTTCTATCCATGAAAGCCTTAAAGCTTTGCCCGCAGCCAAACCAAAAAAGAATTTGACCATAGAAGGTAAAAAAACACTTAAATATTTAAAAAAAATCATAGATTTCAAAAAATTTGCTAAAAATTCATTTAATTTTACTAAAAAAAACAAAAATCACGTTAATTAAAAATAGGCTAAAAATAAATCAAAAATAGTAGACTAAAAATATGCAATACGATTATATTTTTGCAGGGGCAGGCGCGTCAGCGTTGAGTTTGGTGTATAGGATGACAGAAAATCCATTTTTCAAAGATAAAAAAATTTTACTGATAGACCAAAACCCCAAAAACCAAAATGACCGCACTTGGTCAATGTGGCACAAAGGTACATTTATTTTTGAGGAAATTGTGCATAAATCTTGGCAAAACTTATCATTTATGCACACTGATTTTCAGCAAAGTTTTGATATTGCACCATACAGATATTTGATGCTCAGAAGTAAAGATTTTTATCAATTTATAAAAAAAAAAATAAAAACTTACAACGAAACGGGCGGAAATATTGAGTGGATTATGGCAAAAATTACAGATGTGCAATCAGGAACTTCTGGGGCAAATGTTTATACTGATATTAAAACATATCAAGGGCAATGGGTATTTAATAGTATGCCTACCGCCCAAATCAACAAAAAAAAATATCATTATTATCTCCAACATTTTTTGGGTTGGACTATCAAAAGTGAAAAACCTATTTTTGATGTGAATAATGCAACTTTTATGGATTTTAGGGTGGCACAAACCAAAGGCGAAGCAAAATTTGTGTATGTATTGCCTTTTTCTGAACATGAAGCATTGATAGAATATACAATTTTTAGCAAAAATATTGCAGAAAAGGAAGCGTATGAGCAAGAGATCCAGCAATATATTATGCGTTTTTTGAATATCACAGATTTTGAGGTTTTAGAAAAAGAATTTGGGATAATTCCGATGTATGATGAGCCTTTTGCAAAAAAAAATGGAGCGTTTGTGATAAATATTGGTACAACAGGTGGTTGTAGTAAAGCAAGTACAGGTTATACATTTCAAAATATCCAAAAACAAGCGGATATTATTATTGCACAACTTGCCTTGGAAAAATTGCCTTTTGTAAACACAACATTTTGGAAAAACCGATTTCTATTATATGATGCAACATTGTTAGAAGTGTTTGAAAAAAAGCTACTCTTGCCTGCTGATATTTTTAAAACAATGTTTGAAAAACACCCTGTTCAAAGAATTTTAAAGTTTTTGGACGAAGAAACCAGCATTTTTGAAGAAATCAATATTATGAGTAGTATGCCTTATCAACCTTTTTTGAAAGCAGCAAAAAATAATTTTATGAAAAGATTAAAATAAAAACTTATTAAATATAATTTTACATATAAAAAATATAATTATTCCTATAAAAAATCAATATTTTTATGTTGTAACCCTTTTGTAACCCCTCAAAACGTAGGTTATTTTGTGGGATTTCAAAAACAATTTTTAATATTGCATTACAAATAACAAGGATTATTTGGGTTAGCTCAAAAAATTAATGCTTGTATTCGCAATTATCTTTCTTATATTAAAAAATGCAAATATCCCAAAACCTATGGTTTTGGGATATTTTTTTGTATCAAAAGCATCAACACTTTAAGGTAAATATTTGTCAGAAAATCCAGCTTTTATTTTATCCAAATTGCGGATAGCGGAGGAACTTATATGCTCAAAATCCCTATCACAGTTGATAAACATAAGTTTTACATTGGGTTGCATTTCCTCCATAAAACGGAGTTGATTTACTTCATAATCCAAATCATCACCATTTCTAAGCCCTTTTATAATGGTTATATCTGCCACGTTTTCTTTGGTTTGGACATAATCTGTCAAAAAACCCATAAAGTTGTCTTTTTGTTTATATGCCAATGCAGGAATATCCAATGAAGCCAATGCAGGAGCATTTTTATCAGGGTTTGTGCCTCGTGTGATGATAACTTTATCAAAAATTTTTTCTGCTTTTTCTACGATATTGAGATGTCCTTTGTGAAAAGGATTGAAAGAACCAGGATAAACACCTATTTTTGGGCGGTAAACTTTTAGTATTTCTACCAATGCAAGCAAATTTTGGGCATTTTCGGGGTGTTTTTTAGCAAAAGAGGTTAAAAGAAAAATTCTACCAGCTTTATAGATTGCATAATCTAAATATTGGAATTCCTTAAAAATTTGCCTTTCATATTCCCACAATTCTCCCAATGAACTATGCGTAATAATCTGCATATCATACCCACAAAACAACGTTGAAAGTGTACTTGTACTTTCGTGGTTTTTGGTTTCTAAGATAATTTTTTCAACAATTTGTATTTTTTCTTGTGGTAATTTTGGGAAAAAATAACGTACAAGTTCCGCAGATTGTTGTTCATTATCTTGTTTTTTTGGGTTATAAATTACATCATGTAAATACGCAGATATATCCAAAATTTCTCTGTCTTCTTGGCTGATTTTTCCTTGTTCAAAATCATTTTTGATAGCGGAAAGAATATGTTGGAGGTGTGTAGTTGTATGAAAATATCGGTGTTTTTGTTGCCAATGTGCCAAAATCTCATGCAAAGCATTTTCTTTGGCGTATTGTATAGGAAAATTTGCAGGAAAATCTAAGGAGTTGTCCATTGAAAAAGAAAAATTTATTTAATACATGACATTATAGATAACATGGCAGATAATACTTTGACACAAAATATTTATTAATTTTCCTCATCTTCACTCAAAAGATTTTTTTCTAAATCATTCATAAAAATTAAATCAACACCTTCTTCTACTGTAGGCAAAATTTCCAATACACGGTCAAGCTGTGATATACGAATGATTTTAGCCACATTTTCATTGACACCTGTTAATACAAGCGTGCCATTTTTTTCGTTGCAAAGGCGATTACCTACAAGTATTGCACTCAAACCAGAAGAATCAATATAACGTACTTCTTGCATATCTAAAATATAATTGATGGTGTCATTTCTGTTCAAATCCACAAATAACGTTTTTAAGTCTGATGAATTAGCAGGGTTTATTTTATCTTCTTGGAGTGTAATTAAGGTGTATTTTTCGTTTTTTGTAATAGTATGTTGCATAATTTTGAGGTTTTTTGTGCGAGTAAAGTTTTTTTTATACAAAATTAGCCTTTTTTTTAAAGAAAATGGATAACTTTAAAATTATTTTTTCTGAATGAAATTTTTACGCTTTTCTGGTATTAAATTTTTACTATTTTTTTTACATATATGAGAATTTGTTTTTTAATTTTTCTTTTTGTTTTTTTTAAATTAACTTTTATACAAGCACAAAATATTGATACAAAAAACGTTGACGCACAAACATTTCCCAAAAATATGTTTAGGCAATGGCAGGGCGTTATTGACCTCAAAACGCAAGGAAAATTGAAAATGTTTGTGGAATTTCTCAATGAAAATTCTGCAAAAATGGATATTCCACAACAAGGAGCAAAAAGCCTAAAATTGCAAAATGTATCTTTTAAAGCCCCAGATAGTGTTTTTTTTACGCTTGGGGCAAGTATTGGTGTAGCAGTTTTTAAAGGGAAAACCGAAAAAAATACACAAACACAACTTACCGAAATCAAAGGCTCTTTTACACAAAATCAAATTATTGGCTCATTTTTTTTGGTACATAGAAAAATTTTGACAGAAATTGACCTTGAAAAATTGCCTTATACTGAAAAAAATGTTTTCTTTACCAATGAAACTGACAATATAAAACTTGGTGGTACATTGGCTTTGCCAAAAAATGAGTTAAAAAATACCTCAAAAAACAAAGGAAAATTTCCTGCAGTAATCCTCGTAAGTGGGAGCGGAGGACAAGCTCGTGATTGTGAAATCAATGATTTTGCAATGTTCAAAGTTCTTTCTGATTATCTTGTGGAGCGTGGAATTGCAGTTTTGCGATATGATGATAGGGGCACAGGCGAATCAAAAGGTAATAATGTAATGCTTTATACCACAAAAGAACTTGCAAAAGATGTGGAGAGTGGGGTTAAATTTTTGAGCCAACAAGAAAATGTTGATGCGCAAAAAATAGGCATTATAGGACACAGCGAAGGCGGAATTATCGCCCCTTTGGTGGCAGAAAGTTTGCCCGATTTGGTGGCATTTGTGGTATTATTGGGTGGAACAGGTGTAAATGGTTTTGAGGTATTGAATGAACAAAAAGCACTTATAGCACGTGTAAATGGTACTTCGGAAAAAGAAATAGAAGAAGAAAAACGCCTTTCTAAAATTGCATTTGAAAGTATAAAAGACAAAGAAAAAGCAAAAAAACTTTTTACAATTCTCTATGAAGAAGCCAAAAAAGGTGGCATGACTGACCAAAAAAGCAAAGAATATGCACAAATTTCTATACAAAGTTTGTCATTGCCTTGGATAAAATTTTTTATGCAATATGAGCCTGCACCTACATTGGAACGTTTGAAATGCCCTGTTTTTGCAGTTTTTGGGGAAAAAGATTTACAAGTTTCGCCTACACAAAATTTGCCTGCTATGCAAAAAGCATTAAAGAAAAATAAAAAAGCAAAATTTTATACCTTTAAAAAAGCAAACCATTTATTTCAATTTTCTAAAACGGGCAATCCCGAAGAATATTCAAACCTCAAACCTGAATATATTGAAGGTTTTTTGCCCAAAATATATGATTGGTTAGAAGGGGTTTGTTTTTAAGACAAAGGATTTGCTAAGCACATAAAAACTTAGCAAATCCTAAAAAACCTTAAATCCCTGTCAGCATAGCATCATTGGGATATTCCACCGAAAATTTGAATGGGATAATGATTTCTTCATTTGGTTTTATATTAAAAAACCATTCTACGAAGTTCCATTCATCTTTTTTCAATTTATCAGTATCTTCTTTGTAAGGAGGGTCTAAAAGCGTAATTTTGATATTAGAATTTTCGGTAATGGGGATTTGGTCAAAAATAACCAATTCTTCTACTTGTTTTTTAAAACTTTTGACCTTGATTACGTATTCATAAAGCCAAGAAGTAGTTTTTTTGGAGAAAAATCCTGTTTCTTTGGTTTCATATTTTTTTAAAAACTTGTGTTCTATTTTCATGCCTTCGTCTATGCCAAGATATGTCCAAAAATCTTCGCTTGGGGCAACGGTTGGTATTTGGGCGGTTGCCACAAAATTATTATCCAAAAAAATATTGCTTTCACCTGCCAAAAAAGGGTATTCACTATTATTTACAACTTTTGCTTTGAGGTAGGCATATTTTGAAAGTTTTGGGACACATGAATACCTAAAATGAGCCTCAAAATCGCCCACAAATATTGTAACTTTGTTTTTATCGTCTTTGTATTTGAGTGTGTGTAATCCGCCAATTTCAAAAAAAACCGAAGATGTTTTGGTATCTACTGTTGCGATATTTACCTCCATTCCTTTTTCGCCTTCTATGGACAAAAAATCGTCTGCTTCTTCTCTTTCTTCTTCTTTTTGGCTTCTTTTTGGCATCATATTGTGCATTTGAACCATTGAAGGCGAATTTACTGCACCAGCAAAAACGTCAGTTTCATGTGAGCGTAATGTAGGCGTATATATACTTACACGCCAAGGCGAAAGTTCGGGTTGTGTGCCATTGATAGAAGGTTTTGCAGTAGAAAGTTTGAGTGTTATATTTTCCCAATCTTCGCCTGTATATTGTTTGATAAAAGCGTTGTAGGTAATATTCATTTTTTTGGTTTGCGTATCTACGCGTAGGTCATACATAGGTATCCAACCTGCATCACCTACAATATAAGAAAGCAACAACGTAAGCGAGCCTTCCGAAAGCATTTGTACAGTAACATGTACTTGCCATTTTACCTTGTTGTTTTTGTTGGTTGTTTGGTTGAGTTCTGTGGCAAAACGCACTTCTTCTAAGGTTTCTTTTTGTTTTTCTGATATTTGTGTGTTTTCCCAAAGTTGTGCGTCTATTTTCTCTAAATTTTGTTGATAAAATTGTAACATATTTAGCCATTTTTCGGTGGAGAGTTCTGTTTGTGTATTATTTTCGGAGGGTGAAGTGGTTTTTTGTGCAATATTTTCTACAAAAACCTTTTCTTGTTGTAGGCGTTTTATTTTTTGTTCTGTAAGCGTAATACTATTTTGGATTTCTTTTTTTTGTTTTTTTAATGCTTCAAAAGCCTCATTTTTGCCCACATTTTGATATTCCTTTTGGTATTTTACACCATTCAAAATAGCGTGTCCAATGCCATTAACTTGTAGGGTTTTCTCACGAAGTGTGGTGGGCATATCATCAAAAATAAGCGTGTGTTCGCCTGCTGTGAGGTTTATTTGTGCTGTTCGTGTAATTTGAGCCTCTTTTTCAAAAACAGTTACTGCGGAAATGTGGTGCGGAATGGTTTGCATCTGAGTTATAAATTATGGATTAGTTTTTTTTTAATAAATTTTTCAGGTTTTTTACAAATATACAAAAAAATAGTGTATCAAAAATTCATTTATTTTATGGGGGGAATTAGAAAAAAAGCAATATTTCAAAAAATCTTTATACTTTTGATATTTAATTTAAAACCTGTTTTCACAATAACACAACATTTTTTAATATAATCTTCTAATGCTTAAAAAACACTATTTTCTTTTGTTTTTTCTTACGCTCAATCTTCTTTTTCCCTTTTTCAATTCTTCGGTTGTTTTTGCCCAATATGTGTATTCGTCTCAAGATATGCGTGAAGATATAACGTTATTTGAAACATTACCTGACAAAAACTATACATTTGAACAGGTTTTGCATGACAAATCTTTGATTTTCAAAAAACACCCTCAAAATCTTAAAAGTCAAAAAATATATAATTTTAAAGGGCTTACACATTATTGGGTACGATTTAGTACATATAATCCCACACATCAAAGCCAAGCTGTGAGATTTTGGACGTTTCCTTTTTTTGATAACGTATTTTATTATTATGATTATGATACAAAAAAATGGGAAAATAAGCAAACAGGTATGAAAACTCCAATCTTGGAAAGAAGTTATGGAGGAATAAATGCAGTATTATATGCGCAAAAACAGGATACTTTTTATTTGAAGATAAAAGTAGAATCCTTATCCACACAAAATATTGCAACAGTTATTGACATATCCATAGAAAAAAAATCTAAATATGATGCCTATGAGCAATACAGGCATACTGCTTGGGTAAGTACTATGGTGGTAATATTAATGTTTTTTTTGTATAATTTATATATTTATTTTATTTTCAAAGACCATACATATTTATATTATCTTGTTATTTTGGTGGGAGGTATGTTGTATGTTACAAGTATAGGTCGTTTTTTAAATTTATTTTTTAGAAACAATATTTTTTATGTTTACCTATCTCCAAAAGGGAATGTGTACTCTGCTGGTGTTTCTGATTTTATGGTAAATATTGCGATATTGGTGGTTATAGGAGGATTTATACAATTTACAAGGCATTATTTGAATTCAAAGATGGTATTGCCCTTTTGGGATAAATGTTTGCGTTATTTGTATTTTGGGCTTTTAGGCATGTTTATTACAATAGATATTACCATAATTACGATAAATAAGCTATTTTATGTAGGGTTAAAAACCATAGATGTAAGCAATGCACTGGTTGCAATAATTATTTTGCTGATGTTTTATATGGCTTTTATAACCTATAAAAAGGGGTATTTGGTGGGAAAATATTTTCTAATTGCTAATACCTTGCCTTTGCTTATGATGTTGGTATTGGCTTTGTATTTTTTTTATAATTCAACCCAAACCGCTATTCATGCTTTTGCACTTCCCAATCTTGCCATAATGACCCAAGCACTCACATTTGCAGTTGCGTTGGTGGCACGTGTGAATTTTTTGAAAGAAGAACTCAAAGAAAAACAACTTGAAGCAAGCACTTTACAAGCAGAAAATGAACAAATTACTGCGAGAAACCAATTTATTGCTCTTGAAAATGAATATATTTTGGCAGAAATTGCCTTAGAAAAACACGAAAAACAAAGCCTCCAAGAAAAAATAGAAGCAAATGAGCAAAGAATAGAAGCAAACGAAAGGGAAATGACATCAAACACCATGTACCTCTACCAAAAAAATGAAATGTTGGCTAATCTCCAAAAACAAATTCAAAACCTTTCACAAAATGATAATTCCAAAAATCATGAAACCATCAAGGAAATAAAAAGTACTCTCCAAAATGACCTCAATCTTACTTCGGATTGGGATAAATTCAAAATCCACTTTGAGAAAATTCACCCAAATTTTTTTAAGGATTTGGAGAAAAATTATGACACACTTACCACCAACGAAATCCGCTTGTGTGCGTATTTTCATCTCAAACTCTCTATCAAAGAAATCGCAACTTTGCTCAATATCAATCCTGATAGTGTGCGAAAAGCAAAAACAAGGCTTAATAAAAAGTTAAAAAGTGAGCATAAATAACTATTTTTCAGCGTTTTTTGTCATGTCAAAAAGTGTGTAATTATAAATAAAAAAATCTTTCCATTTCTGGAAAGATTTTTTGAGTTTTGGTAGCCCTATTTTTTATGAGATATTCTGTGGTATTCTATTTTTTTTGCCTTGTCCCTATTTTGTCCCTACCTGTTTTTTGGAAAGAAAAAACCTCTTATATACTTTTGTACCAAGCAGAAGAAACTATCTGTTATTTATTTTAATGTTTTTATTTATGTTTTCTTTTTTTAGCGTACAATAATTCGCTAAATTTTTGTTAGATTTGACGGTTATATTTATTCTAAAAATGATTTCCCAACATTTTTTACAAATAATAAATATTTTGATGAAATTTTACCCTAAGATTTTGTCTAAAACCATATCACTTCACACTCAAACGTTTTTTGTTTTTCCTGTGTTTTTCTTACATTTTTAAATTTGTGCAATTTTAAAAAGGGGTTTTTCAAGAAATTGAGAAACCTTTTTTTTATGCACTTATTTTTTTTGTATTAATTCCCTTTATAGTTTAGAAGGCTTTTTTTTGTTTTTTTTGTCTTGTCCCTATTTTGTCCCTACTTGTTTTTTGGAAAATAAAATGCTTTTACATTGATTTGAGCATTGTTTAAAAAAATATTTATATCAAAAAATTTTAATTTTTTATGAAAACACAACTTGAAAAAAAGAAAACACAAACCCTATCAAATACCACAAAAACCGAAAATGTGAGTGAAAAAACACAAAATACATCACAAAATCCTTTTTTGTCAGGCAACGAAAATACAACCAATCCCTTTACAAAATCAGCTCCTGCACAATTTGCAGGTTTGGGGGGATTTTTGAAAGCAGGTAAAAGGCTTGCAGGGAATGTGTTTGCGGGCAAAGGGATAAACGCCTCAATAGAAGATGTGAAAAAACATAATGCTGAGAAAAAAGAACAAAAAAGTAAAGAACAAGAACGAAAAAACCAAGAACAAGAAGAACAAGAAACAGGCGGAAATATGAGTGTGCAATATGCCCTAAAAAATCCTAAACTTAGGGATATGTTTGCTGAATTTTTGGAAAAAGAACACAATGTTGAAACGCTCGAATGTTATGAACTATTACAAAGAGTCAAAAAACACCACATATTGTTTATGGATATGTATACCACATATTTGAAACCCAAATCAAAAAACGAGGTCAATCTACCAGGAAAGATACAAAAAAAATGTATAACTGTGGCAGATAAGTTACAAAATAATCCTTTGGGACAAGATATAGATACTTCATTGCTTGATGATATTGATTATGAACTAATTATGAACATGACAGATCCTTTGGATAGGTTTATATTCACAGACGAATACGCAAACAGACATAAGGTATAAGGTAGAGGTAATCATGTAGATTATTTGTGTAACCCAATCAAGGGATTTTCAAGCAGTCATTTATAGCAATGTGTTCAATTCATTTTTTTACGTATTTCAATATTCATTCATAAAAAAAAGCGCCTTTACATGAAAATACAACTCAAAAAACCGAAAACCGAAACCCAATCAAACAACCAAAAAACCGAAAATGTAAGCCAAACAAAACAAAATCCGTTTTTATCGGGCAACGAAAACACGACCAACCCATTTATAAAATCAGCCCCCACACAATTTGCAGGCTTGGGCGGATTCTTTAAAGCAGGAAAAAGGTTTGTGGGAAATGTGTTTGCGGGCAAAGGGATAAATGCTTCTGTCGAGGACGTAAAAAAACACAACAACCAAAAAAATGACGACCCTATTGGTTATCGTTTGAAAGACCCAGAATTGAGGGATTTATTTTATAATTTCTTGAAACAAGAAGATTCCCCTGAAAATTTGGACGCTTATTTCCTAACCCAAAAAACAATAGACACAGGTGATACAAGCATATTTACAAATTTGTATAATAATTTCATCAAAAACGAAGTAATAAATGTGGATAAAAAAACCAAATCAGCGTGTGAAGATGTAATGGATAAGATAGATAGTAAAGAATCTGTTGTAATCAATAAAGACCTCTTACTGCCTTTGTATAGGTCATTATCTACCAATTTGCATGATTCTTATTCAAGATTTACACCCCGAAAAGTATATCAAGACTACCAAAAAAGAAAAGGGAAATAATAGTAATAAAAATCATATCTTACAAACTACATTTTGTTGGTAAAATAAGATAAGCAAAAAAAAATCAGCCAAAAATTCATTATTTTAATTTTTGGCATAGAAATTTATCATATATTGTAAATACTTTTTTTTCGTTTTGAAAAAAAAAATAAAGAATTTTACAAAAAAGATGTATAAATTTTGGGTAAAAGTTTTGTGGTTTGTGTGGATAATGTCCTTGTCCTGTTGTGTCAATGTATTGGCACAAGAAGACAAAAGTGTGGATAATGTAGCAGACACTACCACCCAATCACAAGAAGAGAATGCACTTTTGCACAAATTGGAAGAAGTAAAAAATCTCCAAAAAATAGAAATCTACAACCAACTTGCGCATACATTTATCCTTAAAAACCCTGTAAAAGCACGTTTTTATGCACAAAGGGCATTGGATTTGGCACAAGAAAATGATGACGAAATAGGACAAGCAGAAGCATTCAAAAATATAGGTGCGGTGTATCTTCAACAATCCAATCTTTCGCAAGCATTGGCGTATTTTTTAGATGCAATTAAGATTTTTGAACTCAAAAAACGCACAAAAGGCATTGCAGAATGTTTGAACAATATTGGTAATATTTATTTTTTGCAAAAAAAAACACAAAAAGCAAGGGAAAATTACCTAAAAGTATTGGAAATAGACAAAAAAAATAAAAATGAAAAAGGCATTGCTTCTACGCTCAATAATCTTGGTGCAGTGTATGTGCAAGAGGAAAACCTCGCTGAAGCTGAAAAACTCTTTGAAGAAGCATTACAGATTAACCAAAATTTGCACGCACACGAAGGCATTGCAGAAAATCTAAAAAATTTGGGTGATATCGCCCACAAAAAAAATGATTTTCAACAAGCACTTTGGTATTATTTCCATTCCTTGCATATTGACGAAAGCATTGGCAATGATGCCAATGTAGGAAATGCGTTTTTGAGTATTGCAGAAACATATTTGAAATCTGAAAAAATTGATAGTGCATTGATATACGCCCAAAAAAGTGCTGTAATCGCAGAAAAATTTAATTTTGATGCACTTTTTGCAGAAACTTCCCAACTCCTTTCAGATATTTATGCCATTCGCAAAAATTATGAAAAAGCGTATTATTATCAAAATTTATACCTTTTGAATAAAGAATCTATTTTTGATGATAAAAACACCAAAAAAATACAAGACCTTCAAACATCTTATGAATTGGAAAAACAACAACAACAAATAACCATTCTCCAAAAAGATAAAAAAGTAAAAAATACGGTGCTTACTGCGGTGCTTGTGAGTTTGGCATTGGTGATGAGTCTTGTGATTGTGCTTTTTTATAATAACCAACAACGCAAAAAAATCAATAAACAACTTACCCTAAAAAACGAGGCAATTCTCTTTCAAAATGCAGAAATTATGCAACAAAAAGAGGAAATATTAACCCAAAATGAAGCCATAGAAGCCAAAACTCACGAAATCCAACTGCAACATGACGAAATCGCCAAGAAAAACACCCACATAGAAAGCAGTATCAAATATGCACAACGCATACAACAAGCGATGCTCCCACAAGAGGCGGATATTCAGGCATTGGTAGAAGATTTTTTTGTGTATTATGCCCCAAGAGATGTGGTTTCAGGTGATTTTTATTGGTTTTATAAAAATAAAAACAAAATTATCATTTCTGCCAATGATTGTACAGGTCATGGCGTACCAGGTGCGTTTATGAGCATGATTGGTGATTCTTTGCTCAATCAAATCGTGATGGATAGAGGGATTTTTGCCCCAAATGAAATATTGGACGAAATGCACGCAGGCATACAAAAAGCACTTAGTCAACAAGAAAGCAAAAATCGTGATGGTATGGATATGATGGTTTGTTTGATTGATTTGGACACAAAAAAAATTACTTTTGCAGGGGCAAAAAATTCTTTGCTTTTTGTGAAAAATGGCGAAATGCACGAATTTAAAGCAGATAATCTTTCGGTTGGTGGTTGGAATAATATTGACCGCTCTACACACAAATACGAAGCACAAGAAATTGATTATAGTGATAGTCCTGTTACATTATATTTGTATTCTGATGGTTTTCAAGACCAATTTGGAGGCAAAGAAAACAAAAAATTTACACGTAAACAATTTCGTGATTTTTTATTTAGTATTTATGATTTACCTTTTGCACAACAAAAACAACTTTCTGAACAAAAATTCCTTGATTGGAAAGGACACGAAAGGCAAATAGATGACGTAGTGGTAATGGGAGTAAAAATAGGGTAATATTTAGTAATCAAATATCTACACATTTTTGTAAAATATTATACATTTTAATTGGTTTTTAGGTTAAAATGTGTAATATTTAAAATAATATAATACATAAAACTTGTTTTTTTGTTCAAAAATAGTTAAATTTGTAATAATAAACTTGGCATAAAATGGGCTATACCAAAAGCTATAAAATGCGTTTGGACTTCAATAATGCGGAAACAACACTTGCGAAACAACACGCAGGAGTGTCAAGACACGCCTATAATTGGGGATTAAAAGTATGCAAAGATGCTTATGAAAATAAAGAAAAACGCCCAACAGGCATAGATTTACATAAAAAACTTGTGGCAGAAGTCAAAAAAGAATATAAATGGTATTATGAAGTTTCAAAATGCGCA
>JANPJR010000059.1:0-9128 GCA_031425615.1 Cytophagales bacterium | reverse complement strand
CGGTAATAGCGGAACAAAAAAATCTTCAAATCAAAAAAATGGGTGCATTGGACGAGGAAGATGAGGATTTTGGAAACTTCGAATAAAATTTCTCACACACAACCAATAAAAGCTCATATTTTTATCAAAATATGGGCTTTTATTCATTCATCAGGATTTACGAAAAAAAATGATTTTATACTCAAAGTGTCTCAAAATGCTGTTAAATTATTTAGATTTTACCAAAATGAAATATTTATTCAAATTTACACCTCATTTTAAGAGTTTTTACGCCTACTTTTACATATTTTCAAAAAAATGCGTAAGCCCTGATGATACTAGCATCAATGCTCGGTATCACGCCAAGATATTTGGGCAGGCTAAGAGAAAAATAGTAATTATACTATACATTTTTAGACATTTGTCTAGTAAGCAGATTTTTATCACCACTATATTTGCACTATAAATTAAAACAAATTATGAAATGCAGAAAAAAAATTTTGGTTTTTTTCTTGTCTTGACAAGCACTACCTTTTCTCTAGACAAATGCCTCTATTCATAATGATACTTTTACGTTTAGTATCATATCAGTAGTTGGCAATCCTTTTATCAATTCAGAGTGCCACCACAAGCAAATTTTATTGTCTTACCAACTCCAAAAGTAGCACAACCACTAAATATAGATAATATCTTATTTAGATAACTTTCTAAAAGTTCATGCCTAACGCTATACATAATAGGGTAGATATCAAAACATAATTTGTGAATATCCCTTGCGTAGTAACCAACAAATATAATTTAACCATAAATATTTTTTAAAGCATAATACCAAGATAATAATGACTAAATATAAATTTGTATTAAAATTCGCTTTGTTTGGGCTTCTCTTTATGTTTAGCCTAAACATAAATTCCCAATCTTTCAGTTCTATAGATGTAAATCCTTTCGGTTTAGACGAAGGCAAAACATTGGTTAGCGACAGGGTGTACTTTGCTGACATCGATGGCGATGGAGATTTGGATCATTTCGCCCCATCTTACGGTATAATGTATTTTGCACGTAATATTGGCAATGCCCAAAATCCTGTTTTTGCCAATGTACTCATGAATCCATTTGGGTTAAGTTCCCCCACTAGTGTTTCAGGGTTAGATTTTGTGGATATTGATAACGATGGAGATTTGGATATTTACCAAATGGATGATACTCAAATGCTGTTTCATAAGAATAATGGTACCGCTACTAATCCTTCTTTTGCCTCATCTGAAATCATTGATGATGTTTCTAATGATTTAAGTAGAGTATTAGGCTGGAACATTACTTCTGATAATATAGTAAAGGAAGCTTTCGTATCTATTGATTTTATAGATATTGATAATGATGGCGACCAAGACCTTTTTGCGGGAGGATACAGCGGTGATGTGTTTTGCTTTAGAAATACTGGTACAAGTTTGGTTCCTGCTTTTGCGCCTATGCAAACCAACCCTTTTGGTTTTAGTGGCTTTGGCACATATCAATTTGCTTTTCCTTCCTTTGCGGATATTGACAATGATGGAGACCAAGATTGTTTTGTTACTACAAATGGTGGGCTTCGCTTTTTTAGAAATACAGGCTCTGCTTCTAATCCAAGTTTCAACTTAGAGGCAAACACTTTTGGACTGAACGTGGTGGGTAGGTCTAAAATCAGGTTTTGCGATATTGATGCTGATGGAGATACTGATGCCTTTATCGTAAGCAAAGTGGCTGGTGACTCCAATTTTAACATTCACTTTCAAAAAAATACTGCCATAAATCAGTCTGCCAAAATAGCCCAAACCATATTAGGGTTTAGTGCGATACCTACCCAAAATGGTGCAACTTATACCATTACAGGCGTAACTGGTGGTGCGTCAGGCAATCCTGTAATATTCAACACCACTGACCCAAGCATTGCTACTATTTCTGGGAATGTTATTACAATAAAAAATGTTGGCGTTTGCAAGATAATTGCCTCGCAAGTGGGCAATGCTACTTATTCTTCAGCCAATAATATAAACCAAACTTTAACAGTGGTGGATAATCCAACCAAAATAACGCAAATCATCAACGGGTTTAGTACCATTCCTTTTCAATCAACTGCAGGCGGAACTTACGTTGTCTCAGGGGTCACAGGTGGATCATCGGGTTTCCCTGTCGTTTTCACAAGTAGTGATCCTTCTATTGCCTCAGTATATGGAAATGTAATTACTCTTACAAGAAAAGGAGTTGTAAACATTACTGCGTCACAAGCAGGAAATCATTTATATACGCCTGCTACTGATCTTGTACAAGTTTTAACCATTGGTGCCCCTAAAATACCACAGACAATTTCAGGTTTTATGGCAATCCCCGATTTAGTTGTCGGACAAACCTACACCATTACAGGCGTAACTGGTGGCTCTTCAGGCAATCCTATTGAATATATTTCTTTTAACAATAATATAGCAACTGTAAGTGGAAATGTTATTACTGCAGTCAGTGCAGGTATCGTTACAATTGTGGCTAGTCAGCGAGGTAATGAAGATTTTGAAAATGCTGACGAACTGAGTTTAGATATTACTATTACCAATGGCACGAGACTCAACCAAAGCATTACAGGTTTTGCGGCCATACCACGCCAACGTGTAGGACAGACAATAACGATTACAAGCGTAACTGGTGGTGCGTCAGGCAATCCTGTAGTATTCACCAGTTCCGATTTATTGGCAGCTACTGTAAGTGGCAACGTGATTACTTTTTTAAAACCCGGACTTGTAACTATTACGGCCACACAAGCAGGTAATGCAACTTATGTGCCCGCGCTTCCACGTATAAGGAACGTTAATGTATCGCTTGACGAAGCAAAAGGATTTCAAAACATAAGCGGATTTAGGTTGCCTAAAAAAATGCAACTTGGTAGCACCTTCACAATTGCGGGTACGGTTGGCGGTGGTTCAGGTAATCCTATTGTTTATACAAACACCAATGCCAATTTAAGTATTTCAGGTAATATTGTCACAGCAGTAGCAGTTGGTTTTAGCAGAGTTACGGCAAATCAGGCAGGTAATGGTTCATTCAATTTAGCAGGCTCTCAAAGTTTAGGGGTTGAAATAATTGATACAGCAATTGTCTTCCCACAAGTAATCAACGGCTTTACTTCTATTCCAAATTTAAACGTTGGGGATACTTATACAATTATAGGTGTTACAGGTGGTGCTTCAGGAAACCCAGTAATCTTCACCAGTTCTAATCCCGCAATAGTTTCTGTATCAGGAAACGTATTGACAGCAGTAGCATCAGGGGCAGCATCAATTACTGCATCACAAGCAGGAAATACCCATTATTTGACTGCAACCAATGTAACAAATCAAATAATTGTAAATACAGTTCTATCTGTTGATAACCAAACTCTTGAAGAACTAAAAATATTGATATATCCAAATCCTGCGATAGCCCAATTTACAATAAAAACAGCCCAATTCTCTGTTGAAAAAACAGCTATAATGTTTAATTCCTTAGGACAAAAAATTAAAGAAATAGAACTAAACCTTGACACAACTTCTGTGGACTGTGCGGACTTAACAAGCGGAATTTATTTTGTTGTTTTCAGAACTACAAAAGGAAATTTTGCAAAGAAAGTGCGTATCAACTGACCTAAGTAAGAACAAGAAAAACGGCAGGCAACATTGCATTTGTGCAAGGCGGGCTAAGGTGCTAAATATGAACTTTGGTGCTTTCTATTTGGTTTACTGCTTTGTGGGGCAATGGTGCTATCAAGCCCGCCCTGCACAAATGCTTTTCCGTTATGCCCAATGCCAAGAGACACCGTACTAACTTCAACAGACTGACAAATAACAGAAATTAAAATCGTAAATTTGCGACTTAACTTATTGACAATTTAATGGCGAAATCACTAACACAATCAATAGAACCAAATATTGCAGACTTAGCTAATGGTTGGCTAAAATCTTACAAGTTAGACTATAAACTAGAACAAGAATCTATCAATGCTGAAATAGACAAAGCACTATCCGACTATTTCTCAAAAAATGGTGGTGCAGGTGCAAATAGACCTGATGCCAAAATCTTGCTACAAGACAAAAAATTGAACTTCTTCCCTATTCTTATTGAATACAAAGGTTACAAAGACAAATTAGTAAAACTTGATGCTGACGGACAAGTTGAAAACAGAACTTCTAAAAATGAACCTAATTTTAAGAACATCAATTCTTATGCTGTAAATGGTGCTGTTCATTACGCAAATGCTTTACTTCATCATACTAGCTATACAGACATCATAGCTATTGGTATGACAGGATACAAAGATGAAAAAGGAGAAATACAATATTCAATTGGAGTTTATTATGTATCAAAATCCAACTTCGGTGTTGGACAAAAGGTTGGTGAGTATTCTGATTTTTCATTTTTAGCTAAGAAATCTTTTGATGCGTTTATTGATAAAGTAAAGACACTACAACTTTCACCAGATGAATTAAACAAACTCAAAGAGCAACGAGAAAAGGAAATAGATATAAGTTTAGTAAAACTAAACAATGATATATATGACAACGAAAAAGGTTTAGGTGAAAATGACAGAGTTTATTTGGTTGCAGCTTCAATTATTGCAACTCTTGGTATACCAGGAAAAGTTTCGCCACTCGAAAAATCGGAATTGAAATCTTCTACTGAAAAGGGTAATACTGATGGTGAAATTATTTTAAGAAAAATTACAGCCTTTTTAGAACAAAAAGGACTACCAAAAGATAAAAAAGACCTAATAATTAGAACTTTACAAAACACACTTACAACTGAAAACATAAATAAAGTAGAAAAAGGAGAGAGCCAATTAAAACGAGTATTCACAAAAATCGTAGATGATTTAGGAATTTATTACAAAATTGGCTTAACAACAGATTTTACAGGAAAATTATTTAATGAAATGTATGGTTGGCTTGGATTTTCACAAGACAAGCTAAATGATGTTGTTCTTACCCCTTCCTACATTGCAACACTTTTAGTAAAGTTAGCAAGAGTAAATAAAGATTCATATGTTTGGGACTTTGCAACAGGTTCAGCAGGCTTGTTGGTTGCTGCAATGAATGAAATGCTTATTGATGCCAAAAATACAATTACTTCCCCAGAACAACTAGCTAAAAAAGAAATTCAGATAAAAGCAGAACAGCTATTAGGTATTGAATTGCTTCCACAAGTGTATATGTTGGCTATCCTAAATATGATTTTAATGGGTGATGGAAGTTCAAACATATTAAATAAAGACTCAACAAAGGATTTCGATGGTAAATATGGTTTTGGTAAAACTGACAATGATTTTCCTGCGGATGCTTTTATTCTAAATCCACCTTACTCTGCACTTGGTAATGGAATGAACTTTGTAGAAAAAGCTCTTGGAATGATGAATAAAGGATATGGAGCTATAATTATTCAAAGTTCAACAGGAACAGGCAGAGCAAAAGATTTCAATAGGTCAATTTTAAAAAAACATACTCTTTTAGCCAGTATTAAAATGCCAGTTGATATTTTTATTGGAAAATCAATAGTTCAAACCAATGTGTATGTATTTAAAGTTAACGAAAAACATCACAAAGATGACATTGTTAAGTTTATTGATTTTTCTAATGATGGCTATACAAGAACTAATCGAAGAAAAGCAAGCACCAACCTTAGAGACACAAACCAAGCAAAAGAACGCTATGACGAACTAATAAAATTGGTTCGTTTTGGTAAAAGCAAACTAAATATTTTTTCTGAGCAAGAATATTTTGAAGGAGTAATTGACCCATTAAGTGGTGAAGATTGGAATCAAACAGCACCAATTGACACGAAACCTAATTTACAAGATTTCAAAAAAACTATTGGAGATTCTTTGAGTTATGAAATTTCAAAAATAGAAATCAAAGAAAATGATAATAAAAGTATTGAAATTGACAAATTGCTTTATGCCAAAATAAACGAAATAAAATGGAGTGAAATGAAATTAGGTGATTTATTTGAAATTAAAGGCAACCCACAATTAAATAAAGATAGTTTTGTATTTAGTGAGAATGGAGAATACCCATATTTTACCAGAACAGTTTTTAATAATGGATTTGCAGGTTATGTTGATTATTTAGATGATGAACACAAAATTCCAAGTGGTTGTTTAGCAGTTGGAATGATTGCAATGCAATTTTTCTATATGGAAAAAGATTTTTATGCAGGTCAATTTACTAAAAGAGCTATCCCTAAAACATTCACTCTAAATAAACGAAGAGCAAATTTTTTTATAAGTTTGCTAAATAAGCATCAAGAAGTTTTCAAAAATGTATTGGTTAGAAATTTTGAAAGCGTTTTTAATAATACAGTAGTTCTACTTCCAATGAATAAAGGTAAAATAGATTTTGATTTTATAGAAAGCTTTGTTGCAGAAGTGGAAAAAGCACACATCAAAGAAGTTGAAGCTAGACATAAATCCATTATAGATTTGTATTTATCTGTAACAAAGAATTAAAATATGAAAGATGGAAAAAGGCACTAGGCATAACAAGGGTTTGGCAAAATGGGGGTAGAAGTGCTAAATTGAACTTTTGGAATATAATTTGGGCTTTTTGTAATTATTTGGGCTTTTGTGTTAAAAATCCCCACCTTCGCAAAGCCCCCAAACCGTTATATGCCATTTTAAAACGACACAATTAACATATAACTGATAATTTACTTGACATCCTGGAAAAGTATACAATAAGCCTTATTTTGTATAATACGACTGAAAAATAACCACTTACCTTTGCATTATCATTTTAAATCAATAAAAAAAAATGCAAAAAGTAATGACAATTCTCGGTCTAATCTCATCCCTTTTTGGGACAGGAAACGTTGAAGCACAGACTTCAACTAACAACACCAAAACAGTTTTAATTACAGGTGCAGCAAGTGGCATTGGTAAAGCAACTGCGATAGCATTTGTTAAGAAAGGCTACATCACTTACGCTACCGACAAGGACACAAGCAATATGAAAGACCTTGAAGAATTGGGTTGTCGCATTCGTAATATAGACGTAACGAATGATGAAATGATGGTTAATCGTATTAAAGGCATTGAAGATGAAATAGGTGGTGTTGACATTTTGGTCAATAACGCAGGCTATGGTCAAAATGGCGTAATTGAAGGACTTTCAATTGATAAAATCCGAAAGCAATTTGAAGTAAATGTTTTCGGATTACTGCGAATGACACAACTCGTTCTGCCAAAAATGAGAGCAAGGAAATCAGGCAGAATAATAAACATTGGTTCGGTAGGTGGCGATTTTACAACACCAGGCGCAAGTGCTTACCACGCATCAAAATGGGCATTGGAAAGTTTTACTGATGGACTGCGTGGAGAACTTAGGCAGTTTGGAATTGAAGTTGTTTTAATCAAACCAGGTGGGGTTTATACAAACTTTATGAATACAGCCAACAAACTTTACCCTGAGCCATTGGCAGACGGAACTTATAAGGATTTCCGAGAAAAATTTGTATCACAGTCAAACGCCATTTTTGACCCAAAGAATAAATCATTTGGTGTATTAACACCTGAAAGAGTGGCAAGTGTAATTCTTAAAGCAGCGGAAAAGAAAAAACCGAAAACACGTTACAAAATTGGAGCATTAGCAAAAATTACACCCATTATCCATTCTTTACTTAGTGATAGGGGTTTTGATAAATTTATGCTGAAACAGTTTAAGGTTTCAAAAAAAATGGGACAATCAAACTATAACAGGAAATAAAATGACTGAATTTTTAAAAATAAAGTCAATTAGTCAATTACACGAGGTGCTTGGGTATGAAAAACCCAAACATCCGTTAATTACAATCATTGACTATTCAAAAGTTGTGGCAAATCCTGCACATTATGACATAAAAATCGTAACAGACTTTTATGTCATAAGCCTTAAAAGTCCCTCACCAAAATCATTGCAATATGGCAGACAATATTACGATTTTGAAGAAGGAACTATGATGTATATGTCGCCTGAACAAGTATTTTCTGTAGGTGAATTTAATGAGCAGACACAATATCAAGGTTGGGGTTTGTACTTTCACCCAAATTTAATTGCAAACACTTCGCTTGGAAAAAAAATAAAGGAATTTACTTTCTTTTCTTATTCAGTAAGTGAAGCCTTACACCTTTCTGAAGGTGAAAAACAAACCCTTACCGAATTGATATATGCTATTGAGAAAGAATATAAAGCTAATCTTGACCAGTTTAGTCAAGGCGTGATAGTTACAGCCATTGAACAGTTACTTAATTATTCACAGCGTTTTTACGGACGACAATTTTTAACTCGACAAAAACTAAATACTGATTTTATTTCAAGGTTTGAACAATTGGTTAGTGAATATTTTCAATCAAATTTATTATCAGAAAAAGGATTGCCAACTGTTGACTATTTTGCAAATCAACTAAACCTTTCTACAAGTTACTTGACAGACCTTTTGAAAAAAGAAACAGGAAAAACAACAAAAGAATATTTGCAAATTGAAGTAATAGAAAAAGCAAAATATAAACTGCTAAACTCAAACGACACGGTAAACGAAATTGCATACAACTTAGGTTTTGAGTATCCACAATACTTTAACAGGTTATTCAAATCCAAGACAGGAATGACACCAGTTGAATACAGACAACTTAATTGACAAAGAAAAAAATGGCATATAACATTGCATCACACCCATTAAGTTAAGCTAAAATCATAGTACAAGGTTTGTTGTCTGCTACAGTTTTTGTCGGTGTTGGTGCGTACTATTTTGTGTAAGTTCATACTATTTATAAAGTTAAAGAAAACAAAAGGCTTTCAAAATTGAAAGCCTCTTTTGTTTATAAAGAAATAGTTTTCCTACTAAAAGTTCAAATTCTATTTAATGGATTGATTGATTGATGCATTCAATAAAAAAAAGCCTTTCTCAAAAAGAAAGGATTTTTTATTATCAGAATTTGTAAATTCTTCAAGTTGTTAAACTCAATAAAATAAACACTTTGCAAATTTGAGGTTTTATTTCCATAAAAACAAATTTTTATTTAATTATTTTTAAATTTTTAATTGTAATTTTAAAACATTATTTGTATTTTTGTATTAAAATAAACACAATATAAAAATACTTATGGAAATAAAATTCAC
>JANPJR010000058.1:0-6588 GCA_031425615.1 Cytophagales bacterium | reverse complement strand
CGGTAATAGCGGAACAAAAAAATCTTCAAATCAAAAAAATGGGTGCATTGGACGAGGAAGATGAGGATTTTGGAAACTTCGAATAAAATTTCTCACACACAACCAATAAAAGCTCATATTTTTATCAAAATATGGGCTTTTTTTTATTTAGGCATAAAAAAAAGCGATTCATATTTTGTATTGTTTTACTCGGATTGACGCAATTATTTTATGGCTTTAAATGATTTTAAAATATATTTTTGGGATTTATTTGCCAATTATCAAAACACTTTTTATTTTTGGATAAAAATGGGTGTATATTGCGACAATTAGCAAGTTAGCGGCAAGCATTACGAAGCAACCGAAACTAAATAATATCACAATTAATATAAACAAAAAATGATATGGCAGACAGCGACAGTAGAACAGAAAATGCAATTTCAAATCAAATAACAATTGCCTATTTTATTTTGGTTCATAGGTTTCCAGAACAATTCAAGCGACTTTTCAAAGCACTTTATCACCCAGAAAATCATTACTTAATTCATTTAGATAAAAAAGCAAGTATTGAAATTTATGAAGACATAAAAGATTTTTTAACTGATTTTCCAAGTACCTACATTTTGGAAAGTGAAAATATTGTTTGGGGTGGATATAGTATGGTTCAAGCAGAACTTAATGGAATGATTTATCTATTAAAATTAAATGTTGAGTGGGATTTCTTTGTCAATTTAAGTGGACAAGATTATCCTTTAAAATCTCAAAAAATAATTAGAGAATATCTTACAAAAAATAAAGGCAACAACTTTCTAAAAATTGCTGACCAGTTGGCTGTAAGACCAGAAACAATGAACAGAATTGAAAACCATTTTACAGAAACAGTAGATGGTTTTAGTGACATAACTTATAAAAGAGCTTATTTAAAAGATGTAGTTCCTTATATCGGTGGACAATGGATGATTTTGACAAGACAATGTTGTGAGTTTATTTGTAATAGTGGAGAAGCTAAAAAGTTTGAAGATTACTACAAAAATACGCTAATTGCGGACGAATCATTTTTTCAAACAGTTCTTATGAATACTTCATTTGACGGAGTACTTATCAATAACGACAAAAGAGCCATTATTTGGATACCTGACGGAGATATAAAATTAAGACCAAAAACATTTACAGAAGATGATGCTAAATTTCTTTTAGAAGGCAATAATTTATTTGCACGAAAATTTGACGATAACATTGATAGTATTATAATAGACAAAATGGAACTATTTTTTAACCACCCACTTAACAAAGTAGAAATGCCAAACTAAAATATGCCACTTGCTAACATGGTATTGCCAAAAGCGGGGTTGAAGTGCTTGTTTGAACTTTGGAATATAATTGGGGCTTTTTGTAATTATTTGGGCTTTTGTGTTAAAAATCCCCACCTTCGCAAAGCCCTCAAACCGTTATATGCCATTTTAAAATGACACAATTAACATACAACTGATTTTATTATAATTATGAAAAAGTTATGTATATGCTGTATGTTGTTTTTTATTCAAAACAATACATACGCCCAAGATACCTTATATATTAAAAGTTTTGATGATTACTTTACGATTAAAACGGGTATTACTTATCGTGCTTTGAATTTTACTTTAAGCCCGCGTATAAATGGTATCACACAATATCTGCAACCAATTTGGTACAGACCAATTGTAAGAAGTAGCTTGAGTATAGATGTAGCATTTAAGGATTTATCCATAGGTTGGAGTTTTGGGCTGGCTCAAAACAGACTTTTTAGTGGCAAACAGACTGAAAGTAAATATTTAGATTTTCAGATGCACTCTTCTTTGACTAAAAAATTGACTTATGACTTGTATTATCAAGATTATAAAGGTTATTTTATTGAAAATATTAATAATAGACTTTCTGGAAATACACTTGAACAAAGAGATGATATAAGGCTAAGAAACATTTCAGCAAATGTATCCTATATTTTTAACGCAGAAAGATTTTCTTATAATGCAGCTTTTTCTCAAAGTAAAAAGCAATTAAAAAATGCAGGTTCTTTTATACTCACAGGCTCATTGGGTTATTTTCAAGCAAAAGGAGATTCTAATTTTATATCTCAAAATACCTCTGTAACTTTTGAACCACAAGCCTACGTTAATAACGTAAGTTTTTATACCTTTTCTATTTCGCCTGGGTATGCTTATACTTTTTTAATAGGTAAAAAAGGCTGGCAGGTTAGTGCAGGTGTTTCAGCCTCAATTGGATTACAATATAACGAAAATGTAGGTAATACCTCTTATCAAACGGGCTTCAACTATTTTTTAAAAGGGATTGCCAGAGCCTTTGTAGGTTATCATGGAAATATTTGGGTAGTTGGTGTTTCGGGATTAACAGACATTCAGGGCTTGAATACTAAGTATGTTCAATATAGAACTAATAATCTGAATGCTACATTTTTTTGTATTTATAAAATTAAATCGAAGTGGATGCAAGGAAAAAAATCATTTTTTGAAAAGAATAAAAATTTGGATAATCAAACTATAAATAAACCGAACTAATGAATGTAGATAAAGTATAAAATTTACAGTAGTCCTTGTGCTTTTTATTTAGTTTAGTGCTTTGTTGGTTGGGCATAGTGCTATCAAAGTCTGCCTTATACAAATACTTTTCTGTTAGTAGTAATTTTTTACAATGTGTAAATTTGATATAATTTTATTCAAAAAAAATTAGGAAAGATAACAATGAACAATTTATTAAACTACATAAACTCTATCTCGCCTATCAGTAAAGACACAGAGATTGCCCTATCAACATCAACACTTTTTGAAAAAAAGGTAATAGATAAAAGTTGTACCATAGTCAAGAGTGGACAAGTTTCAAAAGAGTTGTTTTTTTTGGAAGAGGGTATTATACGAACATATATTACACATGATACAGGCACTGAATACAACAAAGCCTTTGACATACCACCAACCATAACTTGTGGGTATGCTTCGCTAATTACGGGTAAGCCAAGTAAAGTAAATCTTCAATCACTTACAAAATGTGTGCTTTGGGTAGCCAGTTATCATAATATAAAAGAATTATACAATAACTATCCAGATTTGGAAAGATTTGCAAGAATAGCAGCAGAACTCTCTTTTGTAGAAAAAGAAAATAGAGAACTTGAAATGGCATTACTAAATGCTGATGTCCGATATGAGTATTTTAAAAAACAATTTCCGCAATTAGAGCAAATGATTCCCCAATACCATATTGCTTCCTATCTTGGAATAAGCCCTATTCAACTAAGTCGCATTAGGAAAACCTTATCCAAACTTAAAAAATAATTTCTTACTTAAAAAATAATTCCTTTACATATGTAAATGAAAAATAAAAAGTAGTTTCAGAACTTTGCAAAACAATAATCTTCGCATTTTTATGAAGTATTCAATGTGTATCTTATCTGTTTTCAATATTATTTTTTGCTTCGGACAACCACAACCCTCCACTTAACGAAGTATTTGGAGAGCTGATAATTGAATTGAAAAATCTTTACTTTCCAATTCAAAAATTAGCTTTGAGTAGAAACATTATGGTTTGATTACAAATTTCGCCTATGATGATTACAAAGGAACTTGGAATAACAACTCAAAAAGTCATTTTAAAACAAATGTACTTTATGTTTTAGGAAAGTATCATACAAAACCATTTGGAAGAAGTTTTTTGTTGAGTTAAATTTTGGAATAGCATTGCCTAAACCTACTTCTTTTCAAAATAACGTAGAAAAAATGAAAAAGAGATATTTTACCAATAATAGATTTTGGGCTTGGATGCGTTTTAGAAAGAAACCAAAAGGGATTTTTGGCGAGATAGGCTACAGAGGTTTATGTTGCAAAACTTATACTTATTTATATACCACACCACAAAGACTCATCACAGAAAAAAGAATAAATTATCAGTATTGGTTATTTAAAGAATTTCCACCTACTATGCGGATTTATGTAGGCATTAGTTATAGTTTTTAACGGTAAAAATACATCAGAACAATGCTCAAAAAAATAATTATTACAATGGTTTATCTGCTTACAATTTTAAGTTGTAAAGCACAAAAAACCAATTCAATAGACGAAATTGTGGAATTGGCACTAAAAAAACATAAAGTTATTGGTGCAAGTATTGCATTAGTTGATAGCACAGGCATCATTTATAGCAAAGGTTTTGGCTACTCAGACAAATCAAATAAAAAGTTAGTTACTACCAAAACTGCTTTTCCCTTTGGTTCTGTTTCAAAAGTTATCACAATGGCAAGTGTGCTGAAATTACAAGACTTAGGAAAACTCGATATGGATAGTGCCTTTGTGAAATATGTACCTGATTTTCAAATTAAACAACATTTTCAAGAAAATAAGCCTTTTTCAGTATTTGACTTATTGACCCAACAAGCAGGTATCCCGCGTACCCGATTGAAAGACTTATACACTGATTTTGCAAAGCCAACTGACTTCTATCGACTAATTGAGGAAGAAAAAAACAATTATTTAATTGCTCCACCCAAAGAAGTTTATCAATACTCAGACATTGGTATTTCTATGTTAGGGCTTTTGCCCAAATATACCCTTCAAAAAGACTATTGTGAGTTTGTAAAAAAGGAAATATTTGAGGCTTTTCAAATGACAAATGCCTCATTTCACAAAGATTCTGTGCTAAACTACACAAAGGGGTATGAAAAAGGGACGGAAGCCAAGATTTATGCAACCAGATACTTGCCTGCTTTTGGGCTACAAGCAAGTACAGAAGATTTAGCAAAATTTGCTTATGTATTTTTGAATGAAGGTAAAAACATTTCGGGTAAACAAGTTTTGTCTAAAATGCTTGTAGAAAAAGCCATTCAAAGACAAAACAAAGATACCAAATTAGCGTTTTCAAATCACTTAGGCTTGACTTGGTGGCTCAATAATTTTTATGGATACAAAAGTGTCTATCACGGTGGCGAACAAAAGCCTTGTTTGTCTATGGTTAGGTTGCTTCCCGAACTCAAAATAGGAATTGTTTTAGTTATCAATTCAGATATGAATAATGATTTTTTGACTGAGATTACAGAAAAAGTTTTATTAGCCTTATTGGATAAAAAAAGTATCTCATACCAAAAAGATTATTACACTAAATACAAGGTAGAAAAAGCAAAAAATTCTGACTATTTCAAAAAATTATTTGAAGGTAATTATGCCAGCAGTTATGGAATTATCAATATTAAACCCAAGAAAAACTATTATAAGGTTGATTTAATTTCTGCAAATAAAACATTGAGAGGAACTTTAATGTCCGATAGCACCTTACAACTTGACTATATGGTTTTAGGCATTTATCCTGTCAAGGTAATGCGATTGTTTGTTGAGCAAATTTATGGAAGAAGTATTATTGGCACTAAGTCCACAAAAACAGGAAGAAAAATATTTGGTGGTGAAAAAATTACTTTTGAAAACCCAAAAACAAAATGGGATAAGATTTCAGGTAAGTATATGATTTATAATTTGAATGAAAAAGAATATCCTCTTTTGAAAGAGATTGTAATTTCAGAATACAAAGGGCTTAAAGTTATATCAGGTAGGAAAACATCTATCCCAGACGTTGAAAATTTCCAATTTTGTATCCACCCAATAAATGATAATTTAGCTATTGTGCAAGGGATTGGAGGACAAGGACTTCTTGGCGAAACTATTAAAAGATTTGGTACTGGTGATGGAGAGTTTATTGAAATTGCAGGCTATATATTTAAAAAGAAGTAAAACTACCGCTAATATTGCATTTACTCAGGTGGATAGAAGTATTGAAATAAATCCTGGTACTATTCATTTGGCTTTTTAAAGAAATAACCAACAAGGCTTTCAAAATTGAAAGCCTTTTGTGTTTTATAAGGAAATAATTTTCCTATTCAAAAGTTCAAAAAAACAAGAAGCACAGGCTTGTGTATCAGGAAGGGCTTTATGTGCATATTCAAAATTTTCTCCAAATAGTGTTTGGTACAATTCTGAAAGTTTTGGGAATTTTACCCATAACTTGTTTTGACACCTATAAACTCTGCACTTTCTTTCATGGTGCATCTTTTGTGTGTATTCATTTTTCTTATTAATTCGTTGGGTAAATGTTTTGCCCTTATCAAAATATCAAACTCCACATTGTGTCCCACAAAATAATGTGATTTCTCAACATCTTTTTGAAATTCCTTGATAGCTTCTGTGATATTGCCCACAAAATAACATTCTTTTTCAAGTGCACCACCAATGGTAAAAACTTGCCAAGCAAGTTCTTTGATGGAACCTTTGTAGGGATTTAAACCTGTTGCTTCAGTATCAAAAACGAGTATCATCTTTTATTTAATGGATTGATTGGTGCGTTCAACAAAAAAAAGCCTTTCTCAAAAAGAAAGGATTTTTTATTATCAGAATTTGTAAATTCTTTAAGTTACTAAACTCAATAAAATAAACACCCTGCAAATTTGAGGTTTTATTTCCATAAAAACAAATTTTTATTTAATTATTTTTAAATTTTTAATTGTAATTTTAAAACATTATTTGTATTTTTGTATTAAAATAAACACAATATAAAAATACTTATGGAAATAAAATTCAC
>JANPJR010000057.1:0-46357 GCA_031425615.1 Cytophagales bacterium | reverse complement strand
CTTGTCCAATCTTACCGAAAAAGGCATTTTTCCAATAAAATTTTGGAGTTTTTTCAGGGTTTTTTCTTGATTTTTTGAGCAATTAAATTCAAAATTTACTTTTGTATTTTTGTTTGGTTTGAATGTAATTTTTTTGTTTGTAAAATCAAATACAAATTTTCTGTTGCTTTTTTGTGGGGCTTCGCCAATGCTAAAAATGGGTAAAATTCGTTTTTTTTGAAACTCTTTTTTGGTTTTTTTCAATTCATTTTCATTTTTTGGTTTGTCATTTGCCAAAAAACTAATTTTTTGTAAAAGGTATTTTCCGCCAAAAGTGATTTTTTTGGTTTTTCTTTTTTGTAAATATTTTAGTGAATTTTGCAGATTAAATTTTCGTCTTTTTTCTTTTTTTGTGTTAAAAATGGTATTTTTTAGTTCATTTTCAATACTTTTTATTTTGCTTTCTCTTTTTTCGGTTTGTGTGCTTTCTTGTGCGATTTTGGTTTCTACCTCATTTTTACAACTTTCAAAAAACCAACTATCCAAATTATATTTTCTTTCGTATTTATCTTTAAAATCCAAATATTCTTGTTTATTTTCTTTCAAAATCTGAAAATTCACAAATAACTTTCTGAATAAAAAAGAATAATTTTCGCAATAATTTTTGATTATTGTTTTTTCTTCTTTTTGCAGAGAATTTTCTTTGATATTGAGTTTGAAAGTCAGCATTTTTTAGGGTTATTTTTTACAAAAATATGACAAAAATGTATAAATTCACATAAATTTGTATAAAAAAATTAGCTATTATTTACAACAAAAAACTGATTTCTGAAAAAACTGACCACTTAAACTATTTTAATAAATCTTCCATTGTAAAAATACCTTTTTTTCCTTGCAAAAATTCCCCTGCAAGCACCGCCCCAAGTGCAAAACCAATGCGATTGTGTGCGGTATGCGTAAAATCTATGGTATCTATTTCGGAAGAAAAGGTAAGCGTATGCGTGCCTGTAACATTGGGCAAGCGTTCTGAATGAATAGGTAAAATAGTGTTGTTAGGGTTTTGCGTAGTAATCTCATCAGAAACTTGTGCAACGTCAAGCCATTGTTGGAGTTGTGGCATTTCTTGTATGATTTTTTCCGCCAATGTAATCGCTGTGCCAGATGGGGCATCTTTTTTCTCAATGTGGTGAGTTTCATGAATATTTGGCTGATAATTCACTTGGTTTTTCATTAATTTTGCTAAAAATTTACTTACTTCAAAAAAAATATTAACACCAATACTAAAATTAGACGCATAAAAAAAAGCTGATTCTCTTGCTATGCAAATATCTTTTGCTTCTTTGAGGTGTGCATACCAACCTGTAGTACCACAAACGGTAGGGATTTGATGTTGTAGACAATGTGCTACATTTTTGAAGGCACTTTCTGGCGAGCTAAACTCTATTACAAGGTCAGTTTCTCCTTTTCTAAGTTTAAACACATCAGACGCAAGGCGATTTGTAAATCGGTGCGAAATTTTATGCCCACGTTGCAAAGCAATTTTTTCAATTTCTTTGCCCATTTTTCCATAACCAATAAGTGCAATATCCATATAAAAAGGTTTAAAAGTTCAAAGGGTCAAAAAATTTAAAGGGTTAAAAGTTTAAAGGGTCAAAAGTTCAAAGGGTCAAAGTTCAAAAGTCAAATGTTGTCTTAGGCATAAATGAAAAATAATATGTGTAATTTAATCTTTAATTCATCATGGGTTTTAACCGATTTTTAAAAAAATCCATTATAAATAGTCCCCAAATTTATCGGGGTGTCCAAATTAAATTTAATGCATTCTTTACTGAAAAAACTGACAACTATATTTATTTATTTAATAAAAAAAATCTAAAATCGTTTCTAATTTTGCACCACGAGAACCTTTGACCAAAAAATGCGTATGTGTATATTTTTTATCTAAAATCCAATTGTGCAACGAAAATTTATCTGTAAAATAATATGCTTTTGGCAAATATTTGAGGGCAAATTGCATATCATTGCCATACAAAACTACATCATCAAAGGCTAAATTTTTAAGTTTCAAATTATTAATAAACTCCCCAAGATTTTCGTGCATTTGGGCGGAATATTCACCCATTTCAAGCATTTCCCCCAAAATAACCACTTTTTTTAAAGGTTTTTCTGGTATTTTATCTATTATTTGCATTTCTGCAAATGCTTCTAATGCACTTTGCATAGAAGACGGATTGGCATTGTAGGCATCTAAAATAATGGTATTTGTATTTTTTTCCAATATTTGAGAACGGTTATTTGTAGGAATATAGGTGCTAATTGCATGGTCAGCTTTTGCCTCATCAACCCCAAAATAAGCCCCAATACACAATGCAGTAGCAATATTATAAAAATTATGTTTGCCAAATAAATGTGTTTTTACAAAAAAATCTTTGTCAATTTGTGCTTGGTTTTGGGTGTTATTTCTGGTGTATTCCACAAAAAAAGTTTTTTCTTTTTGTGAAAGCCAAAAATAATCATTTTTTTGCGGATATGTATATACTTGCGAAAGATTTTGGGTAATTTGTGCCAAAAAATCTTCGTGTGTATTGCGGAAAGCTACCGTTTTATTTTCTTGGTTTTGATTTTGTTTATCTTTTTTTGCTAAAAAATCAAAAAGTTCGCCATTTGCTTTTGCTACACCTTCTATACTACCAAAACCCTCCAAATGGTCGTACCCAATATTGGTAATTACGCCCAAATCAGGCAATGCTATTTCGCACAATTCTTGTATTTCTTTTGCGTGATTTGCCCCAATTTCTATGATTGCGATTTCGCAATCTGTGGGGATTTGTAATAATGTAAGTGGTACGCCAATGTGATTATTAAAATTGCCTTGTGTGGCAAAAGTACGATATTTGGTTGCCAAAACCCTATAAATCAATTCTTTTGTGGTAGTTTTCCCATTAGAACCGCCTACAGCCAATATTTTGGTGTTTAATTGCTCACGATGAAATCTTGCAAGTGCTTGGAGTGTTTGAAGCACATTTTTGACTACTATAATACTGTCAGGTTTTTGCGTGATAATTTCATGTAGCGATTCATCTACAATTTCGTCAATTACAACACATTTTGCCCCTTGTGTAAGTGCTTGTAGTGCAAAATGATTACCATTAAAATTTTCGCCTTTGAGGGCAAAAAAAATACAATTTTGGGTTATTTTGCGTGAATCAGTAGATACGCCACTTGATTGGCAAAAAATATCGTGTAGTTCTTTCATACAATTCTTTCATATTTTTGGCTAAAAAAAAACCAAATTCAATATAGAATTTGGCTTTTTTTTATTGGAAAATATAATTATCCAAATTAGAAACGGAAATGTGAGAATGCTTTGTTAGCATCTGCCATGCGGTGCGTTTCATCTTTTTTCTTTACAGAAGCACCTTCACCTTTAGCTGCTGCTACGATTTCAGCACCAAGACGTTCTTCCATTGATTTTTCGTTGCGAGCGCGTGCATATTTAATCATCCATTTGATACCCAAAGCAAGTTTGCGGTCAGGGCGTACTTCGGTAGGCACTTGAAAAGTAGCACCACCAACTCTACGACTTTTTACCTCTACGTTAGGCATGATATTGTCAAGGGCTTTTTCCCAAGTTTCCAAGCCATTTAGGTTAGTTTTTTTCTCCGCAATAGCCAATGCGTTATAAAAAATATTATATGCAATACTCTTTTTGCCACGCTCCATGAGGTTATTTACAAATTTTGTAACCTTCACATTACCAAATTTTGGGTCAGGGAGAAGGTAGCGTTTTTCAGGTTTTTTCTTTCTCATAATGAGTATAATTCTACCTTAATTTGTGGGTAGTAGATTTTTTTGTAATGAAGATGTATTAATTTCCTTTTTAAATGAGGATATTATTCCTTTTGGTTAAGGATTTTTGTATTTGTTTGATTATTTTTTGCCTTTTGGTGCTGGTTTTCCGCCTTTACCTTTTGCAACTACTTGACCTGGTTTAGGACGTTTTGTGCCATATTTTGAGCGACCTTGATTACGACCACTTACACCTGATGTATCTAATGCACCACGTACAATATGATAACGCACACCTGGAAGGTCTTTTACCCTACCACCACGCACAAGCACAATAGAGTGTTCTTGTAGGTTGTGTCCTTCACCTGGAATGTAAGCATTTATTTCTTTTTGGGTACTCAAACGCACACGTGCTACTTTACGCATAGCAGAGTTTGGTTTTTTTGGTGTAGTTGTATATACACGCGTACAAGTGCCACGTTTTTGTGGGCAACTATTGAGAGCGGGAGATTTTGATTTACTTACTAATGCTTTTCTCCCTTTACGGATTAACTGTTGTATGGTAGGCATTTACGATTGTTCTATTTTAGAAGGTATCACGTACCCTATTATTTAATTTGAAATGCAAAAGTAAATATTTTTTTTTTGCAAACAAATTTTTTTTAAATAATTTTTTTTACGAAATATGAAATTAAGAATAGGAAAAACAAAAAACACACAAAAAACGGAACTAAACCGTAGATTTATTTTTAGGAAGAGTGGGACGAAATAGGGATGAAAACTGTATTTTGCTTTTGGAAGTTGTTTTTTACTTTTGTGCCTACCTAAAATTTAAGCACAGAAGGAAAACTATGTCCAAAGTCTAAAAATTTAACAGTTATGGGTGGTTAGGTGCTAAATAATTACGTTTTTCAAACAATTCTTGTAGGTTTTGGTCAGGAAGTAAGCCTTTTTGCAAACTGTCTTTTGGTAGTTTTTGTAAATCTTCAAAAGACAACCAAGCAATTTCGTTCAAAACTTGTTCAGACGCAGCAAGTTCTGTATCAAAGCCAAGTGTAGGCGTTCCATTTTTAATTTTTACTTCAAAAAAAATTTCAATGGCGTGCAAAGGGTTTTGTATATATTCTTGGACAAATAAAAACCGCACAACTTCTATTTCAACATTTGCTTCTTCTGCAAATTCACGCATAAGGGCATCATGCAAACTTTCGCCAAAATCTACACCGCCACCAATTGCCCCCCACAAAAAACCTGTGCTTGTATGTGCAAGGTGTTTGCAAAGCAATATTTTATCGTTTTGGAGGCACAATCCTAAGGCTCGCACACGCAAACGCCCTCCAAAAGTGTCAAACATTTTTTGTAAATGAGGGTTCATAAATTGGGAATATAGGAATGGAAAATTAAGAATTAGGGATTTTGTGTAAATAATTTTTTGTATTTGTTTTCTCTTTTGGTTTAGTAGCTAAAAAACTACATAAATTTCTTAAATTTCCTTAAATTTCTTTTAAAAAGGCATTGAAAATTTTTACATTTCAAAAAAATCAAAAAAAAGGGGTTAATTTTGAGAAATTTTTAATAGAATTTTTTTTAATGATTGATTTTAATCCCACTAAAAAAAGCCTTTATACCATTTTGAAACCATTTTTTTCTCTTTTTAATTCCTTTTTAGTGTATCTACAATTTTCCTTATTGTTTGTGTTTCTTATTTTTGGGCAAAATGTTTTTGGACAAAATACGCCAAAAATGGATTCCCTCAAAAAAGAAAAAAAAACGGTTGATACGATAAAAGTAGATAAAAATAAAATAGGCGACATCACAACTACCGTAATTTATTATGGGCGTGATTCTATTGTTACGGATTTGGACACTGAAACGGTGTATATTTATGGCGAGGCTTCCATCAAATATGGTGATATAGACCTCACCGCTTCCCAAATTCAATTTGACCAACGCAACAACCTTATCACCGCAAGAGGCACAAAAGACACAACTGGCAAATGGATTGGCAGACCTATATTCAAACAAGGACAAGACAATTATGAATCAGATTCAATTCTCTACAATATCAAATCTCAAAAAGCCATTGTAAAAGGCATTGTTACCAAACAAGGCGAAGGATACATCACAAGCAGGGTAGCCAAACGTGGCGGAGAAGGCGAAATGTATGCAGGAGGCGGTTGTTATACAACGTGTAACCTCAAACACCCTCATTGGTATATTAGCGCAAAAAAAATTAAAATGATTCCCCAAAAACAAATTGTAGCAGGTCCTTTTCATCTTGTAATTGCAGATGTGCCTACGCCTTTGGGTTTTATTTTTGGGATATTTCCTTTTACACAAACACGCAGGTCAGGAATTATTGTGCCTACGTATGGCGAGGCAGTAGATAGAGGTTTTTATCTCAGACAAGGTGGTTATTATTGGGCAGTAAATAAATATATGGCAGCAGAATTTTTGGGTGAAATTTATACAAATGGCTCTTGGGGACTTAGTGGGGCATTGCAATACACCAAAAAATACCGCATGTCGGGCAGTGCAAATATTAGATTTAATAAAAGATACCAAGGAGAACAAGCCACAAGGGAGGAATTCCAAGATTTTTGGATAAGTTGGACGCATACACCTGTGCCAAGAGGCAGAGGAAGTTTTAATGCTTCAGTCAATTTGGGTACTACAAGTTTTAACCGCAGAAATGATTTTAACCCAAATAACCAACTTGCTAATAATTTTTCATCTTCTATTAGTTACAACACCAATTTTAATATTGGCGGTTCTATGATAACATTTAGCGTGTCCGCAAGGCACGACCAAAACAGTAATACCAATATTATGAATGTGGCACTTCCCAGCATGAATATAGGTGTAAATCGTATTTACTTATTTAAAAAATTGGATTTTGCCCCCAATTTTATCAAACAACTTAGTATCGCTTATACTTTTAGGGCTGATGCAAGATTTTCAAACCAAGCACCAAGCAATTCATTTGGTTTCGCAGTATCAAATTTGCAACAATTACCTTTAGATGCTAACAATCAACCTATTGTCCCTGATTTTAATGGGGGGAATTTGGATTACATTCTCCGAAATGCCAAAATGGGTGCAAGCCATAATATTCCGATTTCTACGACCATCAAAGTATTAAAATATTTTAGTTTAAATCCTACGCTAAGTTACCAAGAAACTTGGTACCCCAATTCTTTGGCTTACACATGGCTACCAACCAACAACGCAGTACGTGTAGATACAGTAGCAGGATTTGCACGTGTGTATGGTTTTTCTGCTTCTATGACATTGAATACGAGGTTTTTTGGGATTTTCAAATTTGGTAAAAAAAGCAAAATTCAAGCAATTCGTCACACTGTCAATCCAAATATTACATATAGTTATGCACCAGATTTTTCACGCCCTTCATTTGGTTTTACACAAGAAATTCAAACAGATGCTGCAGGCAAAATACAAAATATGTCCCGTTTTATAGGTTTTGAGCCTGCTGCAAGCATTGGTACAGGACAAAGTGCTATCATAAATTTTAGTGTGGCAAATATTTTTGAAGCAAAACTCAGAGGACAAACAGATACCTCACAAGCCCGCAAAATCAATATTTTGGATAATTTCTCTTTTAATGGTTCTTTTGCACCTACAAAAGATACATTCAAATTATCTACGATTGGATTGAGTGCCAGAACAAAACTTTTGGGTTTGATTGATTTGAATATGAGTGGTTCATTAGACCCTTATACATATAGGGAAACTTTTGAAAGTACCACAAATATAAAACGTGTGCTTGCTGTTGATACTTACGCATGGCAGGCAGGCAAAGGATTGGGCAATATCAACAATGCCAATGTCGCATTTGCATTTGACCTTACCCCAAAATCATTCAAAAAAAATACAGAAAATAAACTAAATGAAGCAGAAAAAAATCTTGGTACAGATATGCGAAATGCCAACGCCAAAGACCAGCAAGCACTTGAACAAAAACAAGACGCACTCAAACAAATAAAACAAAATCCTAATGAATATGTTGATTTTGATATTCCTTGGCAATTACAAGTTAATTATAATATGCAATACAGCAAAGCAAACCCTTTTGTAACGGATATAATTTCGCACCAACTTAATTTTTCTGGGAATATTAGTTTAACCAAAACGTGGAAAATGGTGTTTCGCTCTGGGTATGATTTTACTGCCAAAAACCTATCTTTTACCAATATTGATATTTATAAAGACCTTCATTGCTGGGAAATGCGTTTTAATTGGAACCCTTTCGGACAATTTCAATCGTGGAATTTTGGTATTAATGTAAAATCTTCTATGCTCCAAGACCTCAAACTTACTCGCCAAAGAAGTTGGTATGATAGGGGATTTGTGAGGTAAAAAGTTTAAGGTTAAAAAAAAATGGTTCTACTAAGATTTATACGGAACGAAACCCACCCCTGCCATCCCCGAAAGGGATGGGGATATAATACATTGATTATCAATTATTTATAAATCCCTCCCCTCTGGGGAGGGTGGGGTTTCTGAAAATAGACTTTCCGTACAAATATGAGCATAACCAAAAAAATTAAGCAGTTTATAGTCATTTTGGCTTTTTGATTTCTAATTCCTAATTCTTAATTCCCTTTCTATGTTTCGTTTTTATTCTATTTTTATATTTTTACCTATGTTTTTACTGGTAAGTTGTGGCGATAAAAAATTGGGCAAAGGAAGCAATGCCCCAGAAATTCCTTTTAAAGATTTGGAAAATACATCGCACACACTTGCACAATACAAGGGAAAAGTAGTGTTGTTGCATTTTTGGACAGATTTCTGTCAATCGTGTAGAGCAGAATTTCCACGTATGCAGGAAACCTATAAAGCCTTAGAAGGTGAAAAATTTGAGCTTTTGGCGGTCAATGTAGGGCAACCCAAAAGTGCATCAGAAAAATTTAAAAAAGATTTTTCGGTAACTTTCCCCATGCTCACAGACGAAAAAAACATTAGCAAAGAACTTTATAAAGTAGAGGCATTTCCTACAAACTATTTTATTACGCCTGATGGCAAAATTTTGCGTAAAATTGTGGGTTGGCTTGACCAATCACAAATTGAATTTGTATTGAAAAAATATAAAAAATAAAAAAAAGTAACCAATTTTTCAGTTGTTAGTTTTTTTCAGTTAAAGGCAGTTTGTTCCTTTTGGAAACAGTGGCTTTCTATAAAAAAAATGCTTATATCAATAACCCAAGTTGGGTGTTATAACTTTTTTCAAAAAAATAAAATTTTTGATACTTTTTTAAGAAAAATAAGCATTTATTTTGTCATTTTTTATGTTAAAACTACAAACTTACAAAAACTTACAACTTAAAAACTAACAACTTGATTTATGAATACCACACCAGATATTATATTGCTTACACCTACGCAGATTTCCCAAAAAATCAAACGCATGGCGTATGAAATTTACGAACATAATTTTCAAGAAAAAGAAATTATTTTCGCAGGCATTACAGGAGGCGGTTACGCATTAGCCAAAAAACTGCAAGAGGCTTTTGTGCAGATTAGCCCAATACCTACAACATTGATAGAAGTGCAACTTGACAAATTCCAACTTGTGCAAACTGCAGTAGAAATTAATGCACAAACGCAAAACCAAACAGATTATACATTTATAGAAAATTTATTAACCGAAAAATCTATTATTCTTGTAGATGACGTCCTCAACACAGGCAGAACATTGGCATACAGCCTTAAACCTTTTTTGAAAATTAGGATTAAAAAAATAGAAATTGCGGTACTTGTGAATAGAAATTACCAAAATTTCCCTATGAAAGCTAATTTTATTGGGTATAGTCTTGCTACTACTTTACAAGAACATATAAAAGTAGTATTAGAAGGTGAGGAAACAGGCGTTTATTTAACGTCCAATTTGGGCATGTAAAAAAAATAATTGATTATAAAGATTTTATGTTATATTTTGTCAAAACTTCCTTAGCTTCCATACTGCAAATATAAAACAAATATGTATGTATATTATTGAATAAAATTGTATAAAAAAATCAGCTATTATTTATAATACATCTAAAATTGTTGCAATTTATATTTAAAACAAAAAAAATGCTAAATTAAGTGAAATAATTTTAGAACAACATTTTTCCACAAAAATCCCCAAATTCATGTAATAATCACACCTTTTTTTTACCAATTAAAAAAAATAAAACCCTAACCTCAAAAAATAAAACCCAACAAAAACATGGCTACCAAAACCATGATTGATTTGAAATCAATCAATAAATATTATTCCATTGGCAAAGACCACAAATTGCACGTACTCAAAAACCTTGAAGCAAAGATTTATGAGGGAGAATTGGTGTCTATTATGGGAAGTTCAGGCTCAGGAAAAAGTACATTATTGAATATTTTGGGTATTTTGGACGATTATGACAGTGGCGAATATTATTTGAATGATACATTGATGAAAAACCTTTCTGCAAGTCAATCCGCATTTTATCGCAATCGTTTTATAGGGTTTGTTTTTCAATCTTTTAATTTATTGACCTTTAAAAATGCGTGGGAAAATGTGGCTTTGCCTCTTTATTACCAAAAAGTAAGCAGAAGCCAACGCCAAAAAATTGCCTTAGAATATTTGGATAAAGTAGGCTTGCTTGATTGGGCTAATCATTCGCCAAATGAACTTTCTGGCGGACAAAAACAGCGCGTAGCACTCGCAAGAGCATTAATCACCAAACCAAAAATTATCCTTGCTGATGAGCCAACTGGTGCATTGGACAGCAAAACCTCTGACGAAGTAATGGATTTATTCAAAGAAATTCACAAAGCAGGTGCAACCGTTATCATTGTAACGCATGACCAAGAAGTGGCTGATGTTACTAATAGGGTTATTCGCCTGAAAGATGGATTGGTTGTATAATTTTTGAGGGAATTTAAAGCAAAGAAAAAAATTAGTGTGATTATTGATTATATGAGAGATATTCTTGTAAATTTGCAAAATGTTAATATTATACATAAAAAATGATATTTTTTCGTTTACAAATTTGTGTAGAATAATTTTTTTATTATCTAAAAATCATTTTTTAATTGTTTTTAATTACCAATACCCATGCGAAAATCTGCTTATTATACATATTTTTATACATTGCCTTTGTGTTTTATCCTTGTTTTTCAATCTTTTACTACGCAAAAAACCTATGCGCAAGAAAAGAAAACCGTAGAAAATAAAAAAATTACAAAAAAAACAAAAAACACACAAGAAAAAAAGAACAAAGAATTTGTCAAACTAAATATCTCTAAAAAAATCGTTGTAATAGACGCTGGACATGGCGGAGAAGACCCAGGAAAGCCAAAAGGTAAAGCCATTTACAAACACGAAAAAGACCTTAATCTTATTATTGCACAAAAATTGGGGGCGTATCTTACCCAAAATATTGCTAATATAGAAGTATATTATGTACGCAGTACAGATAGATTTGTGAGTTTGGCAGATAGAACAGATTTTGCAAATAGCAAAAAAGCAGATTTATTTATCAGCGTGCATTGCAATTCAAATCCAAATACTAAAATCACAGGCACAGAAGTACACGTATATGGCTCACCGCTTGATGCAAGTGTGAAATTGGCAGAATTAATGAAAAAAGAATTTTCAGAAAAACTTAAACGAAAATTTAGGGGAATTGTAGATAATAAAGAACGTGGACATAACCTTTATGTACTCCAATATGTAGATATGCCAAGTATTTTGGTAGAATGTGGCTACATGAGCAACCCAGAAGAAGAAAAATATTTAAACACTGAAAAAGGACAAGATTTGATGGCTTCTGCCATGTATCGTGCGATAAAGGCATACCTCCAAATTCCAAATATCCAAGACAAAGAAAAAAGAAAAACAGTGTACAAAGTACAATTATTAGCGACTGAAAAACCTATTTCTGCTGAAAATAAACGCTTTGAAGAACTTGAAGAAAAAGTAGAAATCATAGAAACCGAAAATGGAAAATATCGTTATAAATATCTTATTGGGCATGAATATACTCAAGAACGTGCAGAAGAATTAGCCAAAAAAGTAGAAAAAGCAGGGTTTAAAGGTGCTTTTGTAGTGCAAGTAGAATAAGTAGAATAAAATAAATTAGAAATTAAGAATTAGAAATTATTGTCTTTTTCTTATAACTTCCCTAAACAAAATTTAGCCTCATTAGTCCTCATTCGTCTTAGCGTCCCGCTAAGAGCTAAGACCTATAAATATTTTAGCAAGACATTAAGACCATAAAGGTCTTTTTTATTTTTTAATAAAACTTTTTTTGTATTAATTCCCTTTGGGGGTTAGGGAGCTAAATAATTATAATTTTTTTAAGAAAAATAGCAAATGAATAAATTTGTATTATTAAGTGAATCTTCGTGGTGGTGGCTAATCGTATGTGTGGGCGTAGGAGCAATGTATGCGTGGGCGTTGTATAGCGGAAAACACCATACTTGGAACAAAAAAACCAACTACACATTAGCAGGATTGCGTTTTGGGCTTGTTACCATTATTTGTATTTTATTGTTATTAAGTCCTTTTTTGAGGCAAATAAAAAACCAAGAAGAACGCCCAACAGTTGTTTTTGCATTGGATAATTCGCAATCTATTACGCTTGGCAATGACACAAATGCAGTAAGAAATTTGTACAAAAATTTAGAAAACCTTGCACAAGATTTACAAAAACAAGATATTGATGTAAAATTTCAATCTTTGGAAAATGCAAACCCAAAAACAATTGCCAAAATACCTTTTTCTGTGACTGCAACACCTTTGAGCCAAATGCTTACAGATATACAAAATAATTACGAAAACAGGAATTTGGACAAAATAATTTTGGTATCTGATGGCATACACAACCAAGGTATTTCGCCTACATTTCTTACACTTCGTTCCCCAGTGTATAGCATGGCACTTGGCGACACTACTCCAAAACGAGATATAAGTTTACAAACGGTGTTGGCAAATAAAGTAGCGTATTTAGGCAATGAATTTCCGTTGGTGGCAGAAATAGAAAATAACGGTTTTTCAAATGCAAATACACAAGTCGTATTATCACAAAATGGACAAGTAATTACCCAAAAAAGCATTAGTTTTAAAGGTAATAATGATGTCCAACAAGTTACTTTTAACACACAAGCAAAGCAAAAAGGTATTCAACATTACACCATTCAAGTACAACCTTTAGAAGGAGAATTTACCCTACAAAACAATGTACGTGATGTGTATGTGGAAGTGATTGATGGCAAAGAAAAAATATTATTGGTAGCATCAGCACCACATCCTGATATAAAAGCATTGAAAAGTGCGATTGAAAAAAACGAAAATTATAGCTTTAATATGTATATTCCTACAATTAACGAATTGAAGGAAGAAAAATATGATTTGGTTATTTTTTATCAAATCCCAAACCTTTCAGGCGTAGGAAATGACCTTTTGACAAAATATAAAAGTGTCCCAAAAATGTTTATTTTGGGCGGACAATCAGATTTATTAGCCTTCAATAGCCAAAATAATGCCCTCAAAATATCAGGGCGAGGCGGTAGAACTGACCAAGTAACTGCGATTTTTAATAAAACTTTTACCAAATTTAATTTGGATATTGGGAAAATCAATTTTTTTGAAAAATATCCTCCCCTATCTGTGCCTTTTGGCGAATATATCACAAATAATAACAGTGATGTAATTCTCTCCCAGCGTGTAGGCAATGTGCGTACTGAAAGACCGCTTTTATTGGTGGAAAATTCTAACCCAAAAACTGCAATTTTGGCAGGCGAAGGGCTTTGGCAATGGCGTTTGGAAGAATATAACCTCAAAAATGAACATCTTACATTTGAAGAATGGACAAGTAAATTATTTCAATATTTGACGATAAAAGATGACAAACGCAAACTTAGGGTTTATCCAACGCAAGATGAGTTTTTAGATTATGAAAAAGTAGTGTTTGAAAGCGAAACCTATAACGATATTTTTGAACGTGTGTATGACAAAAAAATAAACCTTACAATAAGCGATAGCGAAGGCAAAACACGCACTTACACTTTTACATCTGCGGAGGGAAATACACGTTTTGATATATCAGGCTTGCCAAAAGGCATTTATCGCTACAATGCAACTTGTCAACTGAATGGTAAAACAGAACAAGTATCTGGTGAATTTGTCATAAAATCGCTCCAACTTGAAGCCCTTACTGCAACTGCTGACCATAATTTACTCAAACAATTAAGCCAAAAAACACAAGGCAAATTTTTTACCCAAAACCAATTTGAGGCATTCAAAAAAGCAATATTAGAAAGCAGAAAACCAAATTTAATCCACAGCACCGAAGATATTTCAGAAGTTATCAATCTTAAATGGATTTTTTTCTTGTTGATGCTTTTGCTTATGCTTGAATGGGGAAGTAGAAAATATTTGGGAAGTTATTAAGAAAAGGTATTAAAAAATACAGTGTAAAAATCTGCGTAAATCCGTAAAATCTGCGTTATCTGCGTGCTTAACTTTGAGAAAAAGGAACAGGGATAATGTAGATTAAAACGGATTTTAAAATATGCTTTTATTTTGAAAAAATAGAAATTGCAATTATCCCCCAAAAAAAACAAAAAGCACCATATATATACGTTTCAGTAACTTGTAAATATTGAAATTTGGCAAGGGCAAACATTACCGCATTGAAAACCAACATGATTGTTGGCAACAATAACAAAATAGCAAAAACTGCCATATTCATACCAAATAATTGCCCACCATAATAATTACTTATCACAATAGCAAAGAAAATAGTTGCAATAATGTTGATAAACAAAACTTTCAAAAAAATGAAAAATGTAGGCATAGATTTTAGTTTTCAGTAGTCAGGGTTTTTTCAGTAATTCGTTTTTTAAAATCATATTTTAAGTAAAAATATCTTACTGCTATATATTTTTTTAGAATTAAAAAAAAGTGCTTTAAAACGATTTAAACAAATATTTTTAATTCCATTTTTCAAAAAATTGGGTCTGTACCGTAGTTTATGGAGGTCTGACTCCGATTTTTTGAAAAATTACAAACTCAAAACAGCGTTAAACACCATATCTGTTTTAATTTTCCAAATAAAAGAATTGTTTTTCAGTAAAAACTATTTAAAAAAAGCCTTTTTTCTGCGTTCTGAATGTGTTTTTTTAAAATTTGTATAGTAGCGCGAAAATTTTGTCTTAATTGAATTTAAAAAACTTTATTTTTTACATAAAAAAATAATTGAATTTTTTTAGGAACTGAAAAGACTGGTACCTAAAAAAACTAAAAAATTAATCCGCCCTCAACGCTTCGATGGGTTTAATATATGCAGCTTTTAACGCAGGTACAAGACCAGCAATAGCTCCAGCAAGCACCAAAAGCAATATTGCACTTATGGCTACACTCAAATCAATCTCGGGACGATAAAAATAAGGCACACTTCCACCTTGTTGTTCTACCATTTCCACCAACCACTCCAACAAACTCAACAATCCAGCCCCAGCCATTAACCCCAAATACCCTGAAAAAGCAGTTATCACGATAGATTCTTGCAAAATCATACTTACAACTGACATAGGTGTAGCACCAAGTGCTTTTCTTACACCTATTTCTTTGGTGCGTTCTTTCACAATGATAAGCATAATATTACTCACACCCACAATTCCTGCAATAAGTGTGCCTATGCCTACAATCCATACAAAAGTACGTATGGCAGAGAATAATCCCAAAAACTTGCGTACTTGTTCTTCGTTGCTATTTACGCCAACTGCTTGTGTATCTTTTGGGTCAAATTTGTGTTGTGTTGCCAATACATTTTTGATTTCTTGTGTTACTTGTTCAAAATTTGCGTTGCTTTTGCTGGTAAGTCCAATAAGTTGTACTTGATTGAGTTGCCCAAAAGTGTTTTGCATGGTAGAAAAAGGAATATAAGCACGTTCTTCATTTCTACCGCCATTTTCTTTGGAATTATAAATGCCCACTACTTGAAAATAAACACCTTTTACATCTACATATTTGCCTATTGCATCTATATCTTTTCCAAAAACAACGTTTTTTGCTCTTTCGCCCAATACAATAATTTTTCGCCTTTCTTGGTTATCGGTTTTATTGAGCAAACGCCCTTTATTGAGTTTTTCACCATTCATTTCCATAAAATCTCCAGTACCCCCCATTACCCTAAAAGCCCCATTTTTATCTTTGTATTTGATGACATATTCGCCTCTCAGATTATTGCGAGGGGTTACAATTTCGCTACTGGTCATTTTTACTTTTAGATTTTCCAAATCTTGGTTTGTAAATTGGATATTTCGCCCTGCTTTTAATCCGTATGCAGGAATAGAAGTTTTGTAAGACCAAACCCAAAAAGCATTTTTAGCTTCTTCACTAAATTCTTTTTCAACACCATTTTGCATGCCTCTCCCCGCCCCCAATAGCATTACAAGCATAAAAATTCCCCAAAATACGCCAAAAGCAGTAAGAAATGTGCGTAATTTATTTTTTTGCATGGTTGCAAGAATTTCCTGCCATTTATCTAAATCAAACATAATGTAAGTTGTCAGTTTTAAGTTATCAGTACGGTGTAATCAAAGAAAATGTATATTTTTTTAAAATGTATTTTTATAAGAAAAACGTTGCACAAACCTTTACAAGGGTTAAAAACTCTTGCAAAGGTTGAACCAATTTATACACTTATTCCAATTACAATGTAATCATTTTTGTTTTTTATTTTGCTGTAAAATATTTGTAAAAAAAATGCTTGAATAATTACAAAAAAAATAAAGGTATTAAAAAACCTTGTTAAAAACTTTATAAAAAAAACCTTATGGAAAAATTATAGGAAAAACAAAAATCCCTAAATTTAAAAAGCATATAAAAAGTATAATTATTTGTAAATCTAAAAACTATTCCTATTTTTGTATAAAATTTTATATTTGTTTTTGTAAATATTTACTTTTTTAATTTAAATTTTTAGGCAAAATATTATTTTTTATTATTGATATTTTTTAATGTATTTTTTTAATCTATTTTTTACTATATTTTTTAAACATGCTACTTTTTGCTACTATACTTTTAGCCACACCATTTGATTATCTATTTACTTTTGATAATCTCATTAGTTTGGTAACTTTAACGCTTACAGAAGTGGTTTTAGGTATTGATAATATTGTTTTTATTGCGATTCTTTCTGCGAAAGTAGCACCAGAACAACAAGCAAAAGCCCGAAATTGGGGACTTATTTTGGCAGTTTTGCCTCGTGTATTGCTTTTGTTTGTAATTACATGGCTTATTGGATTAAAACAAGAATTGATAAGTTTTGAAATGTTTTCAAATCATATCCACATTACCCAAAAAGGCATGGTGTTGCTCGCAGGTGGGTTGTTTTTGATATATAGTAGCACAAAAGAAATTCATGCAAAAGTAGAAGGCTTAGAAGAACATGGGCATGAAAGCAATGGCAAAAGTAAAAAAGTAATGGGTTTAGGCACTGCTGTTTTTCAAATTGTAATATTAAATATTGTGTTTTCATTGGATTCTGTGCTTACTGCGGTAGGACTCGCGAAAGATGTGGAGATTATGATTGCTGCGGTATTGATTTCGGTATTACTTACATTGGCTTTTGCTAAATTTATAGGCGATTTTGTAGAAAATAATCCTACTGTAAAGGTATTAGCGTTGTCATTTTTATTGCTAATTGGTATGCTTTTGATTGCGGAATCAGTGCATTTTAACCACAAAGAGATAGAAGTGCCAAAAGGTTATATTTATTTTGCGATGGCATTTTCACTTTTTGTAGAATTGCTTAACTTGCGTATGAAGAAAAAAGTGGAATAGTATTATCAGTTTATTCAGTAATCAGTTTATTGCATTTTTCAAAAAAATGTATTTGTTTAGATTGATTGCAAATGATATGTATGGGTAAGGCTTGCTTCTGCCCTTTTCGGTTAATTTTTTCGGTTGGTTTTTCCAACGATTGGCAGGGCAACCCTACCTCTACTTTCTACTGAAATATTATATTTTATACATAAAAAGATACAAAACCTTTATTTAATGATAAATCCAACACAAGAAGAATTAAATTTATATATTGCGGTAGCAGAATTGGCGTATGCCATTTCATTGGCAGATGATGAAGTTTCAACCGCAGAAGTAGATATTTTCCAAAAAACCATACGTGAAGCACTTGGCACACATGGCAGGATTGCACAAATACGTTTTACGCAAATCCATAGAGACCCTCCACAACTAAAAGATATGGAAGCAAGCTATTTGATAGCACTTCAAATTATGGAGGAAAATAAAATTGCACTTAATAGGGTTTTGATTCGCAAATTTATTTATATCTTGGAACAAGTAGCGTCTGTAATGGGTGTGAGTGAATCAGAACGCAAAATTATTGACCGTTTTGAAGATGATGTCATCAAAATACACGCCTCAAAACGCAGTGAAAAAATCCAACTCGCACCAGAAGTTGCCAATTTATATAGCACTATTGGACAACTTGCATACGTAATTGCCAAAGCTGACAATATCCTCATGCAAGAAGAAAGAGAAACTTTTAGAAAAGTTATCAAAACGCAACTTGGCGATTTTGATTGGTTGGCAGAAGAACGTTTCAAAATTATTGATGATATGATTATTTTGGACGTAGAAAGCACTTATGAACACGCTTTGTACCTTATTCGCAAAAATATCAAAGGTTTAGACGAAAATATTATACAAAAATTTATCAGTGTCATTACCGAAATCGCTAATGTCGCAGGTTTACACCGCATGGAAGAAGCACTTTTAAAAAGATTCCAAGAAGATATTTATGAAATTTTTGGAAATAAAATTTAGGTAATTTGTAGTCATTTAGCCCCCTAACCCACAAGGGGGAATTAATACAAAAATACTTCTTTTAAAATTTGAGCTAAATAATTACCAATTTTTAATGCCTTTTTCTAAATTCTAATTCTAATTCTTTCATTTTTTGTCTATCTAAGAAATTTCTGCTGTGGTAAACACAATGATTTAATTTGGTAAAATCAGGATTATCACAAACACCAAAAACCAATTTTTCTTTGGTAATTTCCAAAATTTCTATCCTGTGGAAGTTCAGAGGCGAATCTCCATAGTGCAAATCCAAATATTTTTTGCCTTGCTTTGTATTCTTTCCTTGTATCAATACAAACCTACATTTTGCATGAAACTTATGATTTTTATGAAAGGAACGCCTACCAATTATAATGCTATCTTTCTTAAAATACAAAGATTCATAATTAAATTTGGATTTTGGTCTTTCCTCTTCAATAATTTTAATGTTTCTTTGGGAAGAATCCACATTAAATATTTTTTTATTATGAGAAAGTGGTACAAAATGATAATCTTCATCTTCATTATTTGAATCTTTATTTATTTTTTCATTTATATTACTCAAAATCTTATCTACGTTTTCATCTTCCAAAAAATACTCTCTGCTTTCATGCCTTTTTGTACCATTTGAATCTTGTTCAAACACATGGGAAATGTAATAAGGCTCTAAAAGTGGGTCATATTCAAATACAAGTGCATTTGTATCACGCCTATAAACAAATTTTGGGGTTTTACTTTCTTCCAATGTCTTTTTACGTTTTTCAAAAGCGATTTTGCGTTCTTCAAATAATTTGCTACTTTCTCTAAAAGTATGTATTTCTCGCAAGTTTTTTTCTAATGCTTGGTCATCTATGCCATTTATTTTTGCCAAAGAATCTTGTCTTTGTTTTTCAAAAAAATCAATTTTTTTGGTTAATTCTGCTTGTTGTTTATTTACAAAACGCACCAAAGACAAAAAAAAATTGTTTATAAAAATTGCATCTTTTTGTAATTTTATTCGTTCTTGTTTCAATTTTTTTTCTTCAATATTTTCTTCAAAATCCCATTCTTGGTGCAACAGTTGTTCATAAAACATCAATTTCCCTGCAAAATCTTTGGGTGGTTTTATATTCGTAGATTTATTTTGAGCAAAAAGTACTGAAAATGTAAAAGTAAATAATAAACACAGAAATAATAAAAGGAGAAGTTTTTTCATTTTGGGTTAATGATTTTTTGTTTTGAAGAAAGGTTTTTTGAAAATACAATGTATATAAAATGTAGCCAAAACATAAAAAAAAACACACTTGAACGTTTGTAAAGTATGTTTTTTCTTTATTTTAAAAATAAATTCAAACGATTTTAACCTCCACAACCACCCCCACAACCACCTCCACAGCCTCCACAACCGCTACTACTTCCACCATCACCGCCACTTCCACCATCACCACTACTGCTACCGCACCCAAAACTACTTTTGCTTCCATCTCTGGAATTTTGTGCTATTTGGCTATAAGCGGTAGTAGGTGCGAGAGCAGTAAGTCCAAATACACTTACTACGGGCAAATATACCGAAGTTGCACCTTCAAGTTTAGCATCAACATATTCGCTTTGGATTTTGTCTTTGAGTGGGAAAAACGCCATTCTAAGGTCTTTCAAATATTGTTTACCAATTTCAGTAATGCGTTTTGTTTGTCCCAAAGCGTACACGATACTTGCACCTAAAAGCATCATCAGTATCAAAAAAATGACATTGGTTTTGCCTGCCATCAATGCAATACTCAATCTATATACACCTAATGCCAACACACTCAGCGTAGTTACAGTGGTTATATTGTTAATGGTATTTTTACTTTGTTCGGAAATAATAAGCCCATTATTGATAAGTTGTGTTTCATAATGTTTGCTTGCTTCCATCGTAACATCTTGCACCATTTTATTTTCAAAAGCCCAACGTGTAGAAAGTGGGTGCGTAAAGCAATCAAATACATCAAGTTCCAATTTGCTCAATTTATTCAGTGGTGGTGGTGTAGGATTTTGTTCTATGATGTCATCATCTTCAATGTTGCGTTTGAGGTAGCCTTCTTGAATAAGTTTAAGCAAAATCATTTCACTTACGCCTGCATTTCCTTTACGTAAGTACGCTATTTGGTACATTGTGCTTGAAGCATTGTACGTATTGCTCAAATTGGGCATTTTGAGCTTTTTTTGGTTGCTTCGTCCTTTGATAACTGATTTTGTGATTTCGTTGATGGCGATTGAACCTGCGATAATTGCCCCATACATACCTAAAAACAAGCCTCCTGACATTTGGGTAAGCGGATTATTCCATAAAAAATCCATAGTCGTTTTCAGTTTTTTGCTTTTTTCCCAAAAAAAAGCGTTTTTTGTGTTCCCTCACTTGGGTTTTGAGGGCGTTTTTTCATATTCAAATCTATACAATAAGTAAATGAAAACCAAATTTTATTACGACTTTTCAAAAATAAATAAAAATGATAATGTAAGTTGCCAGTTATCAGTTTTTAGGTTATTAGTTTTTGTAAATTTGTATTTTGAACATAAGTTGATATTTTTTTAAGCACAAAACAAAAATATTGCCTTTACACAAGCATTGAGCATTGCACAAAGACAATATTTATATTTTTGAAATGGATTAGATTTTTGTATTTGCTCCCTTTGGGGCTGGGGCTATTCTTTCACTTCTTTATACGCAAAAATCTGTTTTTCTTTGCCTTCTGTCATAGAAAGCACCATTTTTTTACTGCTTAATTTTTCAATAAAAAAAACTTGTTCAGGCTCATTGGCAGGTGCAATAATAAGTTTTTGTTGATTGTCTTCAAATCTCCACATATTTTTAAGATTTTTTTTGTTTTTGGAAGACGTAATTTTTACTTCACAAGTACCATTTTTGCGAAAATGTAAAACGGTTATCATGCCATTTTTTCTTTGGCGTTCAAGCATTTTTTCAGAATATTTTTTACCTTGTACTTGCATTTCTGACATTATCCATGCCCTTGCGAGGAGGTCAGTACGGTCTTTTGTGGTTTCTTTTGATATAAAAGAACCTAAAAACACCAAAATTGTACCCAAAAGTAAAATAGTTTTGTGGAAAGAATTGATTTTCATATTATTTTTAAAATTTTTAGCTCAATTTTGATATTATATTATTTTTAAAATTAAAATTTTGATATTTTTTAAGCAAAATAGCCATTTATTTTATCGTTTTTTATATTGAAAGATAAATTTTAGTAAATTTATAAACACTGACAACTTAAAAAACTGATAACTGATAACTTGGGTTATTTTAAATCTTTACGAAATTTATATTTTTAAGTTTAATTTTTTTACAAAAAAATATTAAAAAATTTGGATTAAAAAACAAAAGGCATTTACCAAAATATTTTTCCCATAAAAAAAATGTTTAAACACGTAGCAGAAAGTATATTCATACGCATTGCATTTTTAAAATTTGCTTCTTTTGGATTTTTTAAGGTTTTATTTGCCCAAAATAAAAAAAAGCCCACAACTGGAAAAAGTGTAATATGAAAAGCCATCAACAACATCATATCACCAAAAAAATAAACGCTAAAACCTATTCCTGCAAACAAAAATCCAATAATTGCAAACAAAAATGTGCCTCTAATGCCCAAAAAAAGACTTAATGTGATGTCACCACGTTTTTTGTCCTCGCTGTGTTGATAAATTTGTGTCAATGGATAAGAAGCCCACAACATCAAAGAACTCAAAAGCCCTTCAATCAAATAAAATTTGGAATCCAGCACATATCCCACACACCAAACCACCCAAGCACCTTGAAAAAGTCCCACAACAAGCCAACTCAAAAAAGGATATTTTTTGAGGCGAATTTTGTCGTAACTATAAGCACGTGATACCAAAATATACACTGCTACGCCTAATCCAAACAAATAATGCACCCAAATTGCCCACAAAATCGCTGTAAAATCTAAAAAATTGGCAACATAATATAAATCTTTTGTAGCCAAAGGTGGTTTTTCAAGCCCGCCAATACTTTCCTCATCTTTGTCAAAATACGAATTATACGCATGACTCGCAGGATAAACCAGTAAATGCCAAATCAAAAACATTTGGGCGGTGTGCCACCAATGAATATCAAGCCATGTTTTGTGTGTGGAAATGCTTACCGCCCACCAAAAAATAGGCATCAACATAAACGAAAACGGTATGCGGAGGTGTAAAAGCGTTGATTTTGAGAAAGTTGTTGAGGAAATCAAAATGAATGAGGTTTAAAAAACTATAAGAATTTATTATAAGAATTTGTTATAAAATTCCACAAATTTAGTATGTAAAACTTAGTATGTAAAATTAAACACACTACAAATTGTCTTTTTATTTATTTTTAATTTTTGTAAAAAAAAAACCTGTTTTTTATATGAAAAAAACCTGTTTTTTAACCTTATTTTTTGCATTTTTATATGCAAATAATATATTTGCTCAAAAACAAAACATACCTACTGAGTCTGCAACATTTGTATATTATAGGTCTATGGAGGCGTTTTACAATAAGGGTTGGGACAAAACGATATTGCCCAATAGACAGCCTTCCGAAATTCCTGATAATTTTACAGATACCTTGCGCAAATACGATTGGGCAGTGCTTGATAGTTATGATTATGGTGATAAAAAATTTATAACAGATTTGATGCCTATTCCCAATAATTTTGCGATAACACGTTATTTGCCTAATGGCGAACAAGAGCGTTATTACGCCAATAAACCAAGAGAAAATTCCCCTCCCGAATTGGTTTTTATGAGTCGTTCTCACGTAAAAAATACAAAAGTACAAAAAGTAGGGCAGTTTCATTACATCACTAACATAGAAGATGGTGCAACAACTTATGCCAGGATAATAAGTTATAAAGATGGTTTATTGGTGTATGATGTTACTATGTCAGGCTCATTACAGGATATAAACGACCCAACTTTTCGTTTTAGGAGGGTTTGTATGGCTATTCCAAAGAAATTTTAAACCATAATTTTTAATCCTCCCATTTTTAATTTATTTTTAGTTAAAATTCCCTATTTGGGGGTTAGGGGGCTTTTATCCTTCTAAAATATACTATTAAAATTAAAGAAAAACCCTCTTTCTTGGCGTTTATTTTGGGCAAGATTAAAGGAAAGTACCATATTATAAAATGTGATTATATCAAGACCAACACCAGTGCTATATAAAAAAGTATTATTGAATGTGGAATTATATTGCGTAAAAAAATCATCTTTTACAAAACCAAAATCTGTAAAAGCAGTCAGATAAACCGTAATTGGTAAATTATTGAGGGCAGAGATTTTGGGAAAAAGTTTGTATTTTTTATCAAAAATTTGAAGTTTTAGGGTGTTTTTTTGTAAAAAATAACTTTGTCCATCAATCACATACAAATCATACCCCCTCAAACTTTCTTGCCCATACCCCAATGCTTCTGCTTGTGTATAAGGTTGATAGCCAAACCAATCGCTATAATAAACCCTTAAAAGGTGGGCGCTATACCATTTTTTGCCCAAATCCAAATATTTTGTAACACCAAATCCTACACCAATATTTTTGGCATATTCCCCAAAATTTTTATTAAAATTCCAACTAATAATCAAACCTTTCAATGCGTAAGCCTGCACATCTCTATAATCATATTTGCCTGAATACGAGATATTAAAGTTTTTTTGAGTGTTTTTTTCTGGGGCATAATAAAATGGATTATATTCTAATAAAGTATCATTAACAGCATTTTGGCGATATTGTGCGGTAAATTGGTGTGTTGTGAAAAAGTTTTTACGATAATTTACTGAAATTCTACTTTCAAAACGCTCACGTAATACATCATTTGTTTTAAGGAACAATAATTTATGCTCTTGGGTACGGTATGCTACTGTTTTATTTTGGATATAACTTGCTTGCATTTCAAGCCCAATTCTGCGTTTTTTATCCAAATATGGATATTTGTAACTTATTACAAAACGTTGGCTAAATCCGCTTTGAATAATCAAATCCAATTCATCTTTTCGTCCTGTTATGTTGTCCCAGCCAAGTCTGATACCATAATTTATGCGATTGAAGTCGTGATTATAGGTATTCCACCATTCACTAAAATTGCGGTCAGAAAGCTCAAAAATTGGAATTGGAAAAATATACCAACGTTCTTTTAATTGGATATCTATTGTTACCAAATTTTCTTTGGTAATTGTATGTATTTTTGCATCTAAAAATAATTGTGTGTTAAAAATTCTTTGTTGGTTGAGTTTTACAAGGCTATCCAAGTTTTTGGCTTGTATTGTATCGCCTTTTTGTATGTCCAATTCCCTCAAAATTACCCATGCTTTTGTACGTTTATTGCCTTGAATATTTATATTTTCAATAATTATTTTCTCAAATTTATTTTTTATATCTTCTGTTTTATTTTCCGTTTTATTTTCTATTTTATCTTCTGTTTGTGAAAATATATTTTGTGAAAAAAAAAGGCTTAGCATAAAAATAAAGCATATTTTCCCAAAATAATATAATTTTTTTGGTAATTTTTCGGTTGTTTTTTGGGTTATGTTGTTTTGTAATTTTTTTTTCATTTTTATTTTTTTTAAACTTGCTATTTTTTAAATTTTATTTCTTTTAATCTTAGACGCAATTTTAAGCTGAAAAGTACGTATGTGTCCCTTTTTTTGTGAAAAAAAGTCCAAAATACATTTGAAATCAAAAAATTTTTAATGTTTTTTGCTAAAAAAAATAAAATGATAGATAAAAAATAGTAAAAAAATACCATTTTTAATTTTTTGTTTTATATTGCATTTTTTATATTTTTGTGCAATAGCTGTTTTAAGTTTATTTTGTATTTTGCTTTAAAATCCTTTAAAAATGTCTCGTTTCATTTAAAAATTTTTAAAGCGGATTAGAAAAAGAATTTAACCAAGCAATGGAAAAATTAGAGGAAAAAGTACATGAAGCAAAACTTGAAAAGCCTTTTGAAATTGCTCAAAATATGAAAAAACAAGGTTTTACAACTGATGTTATCATAGTAGTTACAGGATTAAAAAAGAACAAGTTGAAAAATTGTGATTTGATTTTTTAAGTTATTGTAAATCATTGTGTTATCAAAAAAAATAGAAAAAAATCGTTAATCAAAAAGCTATGACCAAATTTAGAACAGAAGGGCACTACAGAGCCATTGTAATAGGCGGTTCTGCGGGAAGTTTTCAAATAATAAGCAAATTATTGAGTAGTTTACCCACTGATTTTGAATTGCCTATAATTATGTGTTTGCATAGGTTAAGGCATGTAAGGCATGGCTTTGTAGAGGCTTTGAATATCAAAAGTACAATTCCTATAAAAGAGCCTTTGGACAAAGAACCCATAAAGCGTAATAATATATATCTTGCACCAGCCAATTATCATTTGGGCGTTGAATTAGGCAATACTTTTACGCTTGCAACAGATGAACTCATCAATAACTCACGCCCAGCAATTGATATTTTATTGCAAACTGCTTCTTATGCTTACCGTAACCGTTTGGTTGGGATATTGCTTTCTGGTGCAAACCGTGATGGGGCAATAGGCATGCAAAAAATCCATGAAAAAGGCGGTCTTACCATTGTGCAAGACCCAAAAGAATGTCTTATAGATACAATGCCTGCTGCTGCCCTCAAAATTACTACGATTGACCACACGTTGAATGTAGATGAAATTATTAGTTTTTTAATAGATTTGGATAAAAGAGTAAAATTTAATTTATCTCAAACACAATGAAAAAAATATTATTTTTATATTTTGTTTAATAGATACTTAATAATTGTAAAATTATAAAAAAATTATCATATTGCATTTCTAAATTTGTGTTATCCATAATTTTTAATAAAAAGATAATTTTATGAGAAAATTTTTACAACTTATTTTTTTAGCCCTTTTTGTTTGCTTTAATTTACCAAAATTACAAGCTCAAGAAGATACAAGTGGATTTTTTAGACCCAATGCAGAAGAAATTTTAAAATTTAGACCTGAAGAAACTAAAGAAATCAATATTGCGTCCAATGTCATATCTGATGCAAAAAAACAACCTGCCTCTATTACAGTTATTACCGCAGAACAAATCAAATATAGTGGAGCAAGAACACTCTCAGAAGCGCTCATGTTATTTGTGCCTGGATATTTTGCGGTAGAAGACCAAGACGATATTATAAGCGGTTTTCGTGGATTAGCACCAGATAATAATTCTAAAGTATTGTTTTTGATAAATGGCAATAACCTCAATACCGAATTTTTTTGGGGACCTCCTGACGCTTTTCTCAATTCGCCCAATATGGATTTTATTGATCGTGTAGAAGTTATACGAGGCCCTGGCTCTGTAACATTGGGACAAGGTGCATTGTTGGGGGTTATTAATGTGGTAACCAAAAGTGGCAGAAATGAAACCACAGGCAGTAGCGGATTGGGCGTTTCTGTAGGAAAAGATGGTTATTTTAATGCCAATTTATCTTTTGCACTCAACATCAAAGGCGTAAAATCTTACACCAATATTACAGGTATTGATTACTATGGGCAAACATTGAGAAATGAAGGCTGGATAGCAGAACAAGGCAATCAAGGTGCTAATGGTGGTAAAGTAGCAGATATGGGGCACCGCTTGCGTAGAACTACAAATACAACTTTTATAAGCCAAATTGAATACAAAAATTTTAGTTTGGACATCTTAAAATCTACCCAAAAACGTGATTTATACAACTTTTACCGCGATAGAGAAGTATTAAAACAAGATATTTTTTCGGTAAGTTTGGGCTACAACTTAAAAATTACAGATAATATTAGCAACAAAACTACCATAACTGCCACACAAGACAACTATTTTCTCTCCTCGCTTTCAGGCGTAAATATGGGCGGAACTGCAGAAAATCGTTACAGTTTGAAAAGCATTTTTAACCTGAATGATTTAATTCCAAACAATAGATTAGCAATTGGTTTTGAAGGACGTTTTTTTGAAATGGGTAGAAAAAACAATGATGGAAGTAATTTTATTGCAAACAAAATTGGTACTTTTGACCCAATTACTGCCAATGACAAACTTACCATGTCATACCAAAAAGATATTTTATTGTTGAGCGTTTTTGCAGAAAATGTGTATAGCATAAATGAACAATTAGATATTTTTGGGGCAATTCGTTTTGATAAACACCCTTTTTGGGGCGATAATATCTCTTCAAGGATTGGGGCAATTTATACACCTAATGAAAACCTTACATTCCGTCTTTCTGCACAATCTGGTTTTAGGGGAGCAGTAGGTCTGCATTATTCAGGAGGTTATCGCAATGATGGTTTTCTTAGGGCAACCAATTATAGCCAAGTAGAAACTGCGAATATTCCTAATGAAAAAAATATCAAAACCATACAACCAGAAAGCATTACCAATATTGAATGGGCAACAAATTATAAATTTTTAAAGAATTTTAGTTTAAATAGTACATTATTTTATAGTAGTATAAAAAATGTAATTGATGTAAGTGTAATTTACAAAGACCCAGCACAGTTTCCTATGGTCAATGTAGGCACAGATATTCCTGGCGATTGGAATGGTTATTGGTATTTCAAAAACACACCTGGTAGTTTTGCCCAAGTAGGTGCGGAAATTGCCTTAGCATATACCCAACCTAAGTTTAATATACAACTCACACAAAGTATTGTACGCATTGTTGAGGCAACTGCTGAACAAAAAGGTATTGCACGAGGTGGAAATAGTATGTATCTTGCCTCTGACAAAGATAGTTCTTTGCACCATAAAGCTTTTCCTGAAATGGTTACACGTTTGAATTTTATGTCAAAATTTACCGAAAAATTACATTTTGCAACCAATATTTTATATTATAGCAAATGGTATTCACCATCAGGCAACAAAGCCAATGGCGGACTTGTCATAAATGTAGGTGGGGGTTATAGTTTTACTAAAAATTTTGAACTAAATCTCAATGTTAAAAATCTTAATAATAATACCAACCTCTACCCAATGAATAGCAACGCAGGCGGAGCAGATTCTTCGCCAGGCACAGCAGGCTGGGAAAATACAACGTATTGGGTTACAGGAATATTAAAATTTTAAAAATATTTAGCAATTACACTAAGTACATCATAATTGAAATAATTGTATAAATCGTAGTTTAACGCTTATAAGGATTTTAAACCCTTATAAGGATTTTAGGCTATGATTTTTTTAAGAAAAAAACACATTGAAAATGTATAAAAACTTCAATTACAATGCACCCCATTGCGTCCAAGTCTTCCTAAAAACCCACACACGGTTTAGTTTAAGACTTAAGCCTTGAACTAAACGATTTTTTCGTTTTTGAGGGGGAAGACTGGGACGAAATGGAGAAATATGATTTAAAAGAAAATATTTATGCAAATCCAAAACACATTTATACACAAAGGCTCTTATCTGCAATTTTAGAGTAGTTTTTTTAGAAAAATGGTTATTTTTGAGCAATTTTTTATTTAGCCCAAAAAAAATTAACAAAGGAAAAGCATTTTTATAAAATATTTTTTAATAAAAAAGCCAATTTTTGGGTTTAGTCAAACAAATACAATTTAATGACCTTTCAACTTATGAAAAAAACACTAACGCCTTTATTTATTTATTATTTTCTTTTTTGTAAATAATAATGTTTTTGGACAAGGTAAAATAAATTCCATAATTGATGATATAGAAAGAGCAAATTATATAGGCGGTTATGAAGCATTTCAAAAATTTATAAAAGAAAATTATAAATACCCTAAAAAAATGTACATAGAAGGCACAATTTCATTTCAACTTATTGTAGAAAAAGATAGCACTACTTCTGATATATAAATCCTCAAAGGCTTATCTCCTGAATGTGATGCAGAAGCTATGCATGTAATAAAACTTATATCAAAATGGCAACCTGCAAGGCGAAGAGGACAAGTTCTAAAAAATCGTATTACTTTTCCTATAAAAATAAAACTATAATATCATGAAAAAACTAATTTTATTCTTGTCTATTATTTCTTTTTTTGGAAATAACAATAATCTTTCTGCACAAGATGATGATAAAATATATGAAATGAATGAAGTGGATAAAAAAGCGGAATTTTATGGGGGTTATAAAGAACTTATGAGATTTATTAAGGATAATTATGAATTTCCAAAGGAATTTATTAGAATGGGAATAGATGGAAAAAGAGTAATTGAATTTATTGTAGAAAAAGATGGTTCTTTGTCAAATATTAAAGCTTTTATCAAAAATCCTCTAATCAATGAAAATGACGAAAATATGGTAATTGCAATAAAAAAATCGCCAAAATGGATTCCTGCTATGAATAATGATAAGATTGTGAGGAGTAAAATTAAAATTCCTATTGTGTGTATGAAAATTGGACATTAGATAAACCATACAAAATCAGGTTACATGCCCATTTAGTCCCATTCTTCCACTTTAAAAAAGGTAGTAGTTTGACGCAAGCCTCAGACTTTCGAAAAAAAAAGTCCAAAACTGAAATCTTGAACTAAACGATTTTTTCGTTTTTGAGGGGAAAACTGGGACGAAATGGAGAGAGTGAAAATATACTTTTGCTAACCAAATTATATAATGGAATGAAGAAAATACAGATAATAATATTACTTTTTACAATTTTAATTCAAATGTCTTGTGGTGTAAATAATGATTCAAAAAAAATAACACAATGTTTTTTGGAATATATGGAAATACACCATAATAATAATGATAAAGAAGTAAGTTGTCCAAATTATAATTCTAAAACAACTTTATTTCTAAATATTAGAATTCAGGAAGATATAAAAAAATTATTAATTATTAACTCACAAGAAAATAATTCATTGAAAAATATAAATATTTTCTTTGAGTTTAATGAAAAATTATTAAAAACAAATAATAATCACATCATTAGGAGTTTATATAACGCAGAAGCAACATTATATAAAATAAAAAATGATACAACACATTTATCCAAAGGATTTCTATTAACTATAAAATTAAATTATGTATTTGGGAAATCTTTAAAAGATATATTTCAAAGATATAGTTTTTTTTATGAGAAAAATTATAAAATTAATTTTACAGATACGAATCAACATGGTGATGAAATAGAAGTGAAAAATAATAAAAATATTCAGGTTAATTATTATGAGAATGGGATAAGAATAAATAAAGATGACCCTATATTAAATGATACTATCTCATATCTTCCCCCACTCTCGCAAGTTTATTATTATTTTGAATAAAAAACATTTCTATTTCCTCTCTCGTCCAAGTCTTCCTAAAAACATGCATAGTTTAGTTCAAGTCTGTGACTTGGACTTTCTATTCCGAAAGTCTCCGACTTTCTGCCCGCAGGACACCTTCCACGCTCATTTGTTGTTTACCCATAGCCTTTCTAAATTTTTAGAATATAAGAACTACAAATTAAAATGGGAAAAAAGAAATAAACTAAAAGCAGATACTTTAACAAACATAAAACAAAAAAATACAGATTTAAAATTCTTTGAAAGAATATTGAAAAAATATGGATATTAAAAATCGAATTAAACAAAATACCTAATATTCTGTACTCAAAAAAAACGCTCCAAAACTTCTAAGCGTTTCTATTGCAGGAATCGCATTTTTACCTTTTTCGGTGATACTATATTCCACTTTTGGGGGAATTTTGGGATATACTTCTCTGTGTATCAATCCATCTTTTTCCAACTCTCGCAACTGTTCTGTGAGCATTTTGTGGGTGATTTTACCAATACTTTTTTTCAATTCGCCATAACGCCATGCCTTATCTTTGACACGCCAAAGAATAGGCATTTTGTATTTTCCGCCAATAATATCAAGGGCAAGTTCAACAGGATTGTTGTAGTTTTTTTCTCTAAATGTGAATGAAGGCATAAAGTTAATTAGGAATGGGAAATTAAGAATTAGGAATTAGTTTTTTTTCATTTCTTTTTTATTTTCTTGTTGTATTTCTTTTGACTTTTCCTTTATTTTTCTTGTTAATTTTTTATTAACAAAAAATTAACAAATGTGAAAAAATGTATTTTGGTAAAAATAGCAAATTTCTTACTTCAAAGTAAGCATATTACTACCCAAAAAGTAAGTATTATACTATAAAGTAAGTTATTGTGCAAAATTATTATATATTTTACTTTTGTGTATATTATTCAAACAAAAGAATATATTATTTTAAAAAAATACCAAAAAACATAATTTTTTATGAGCCTCAAAAATCCAAATATCGCACACAAACCAAAAAAAATCGCACTTGTAATTGCCAATCCTTCTGTTTCAACAGTTACACAATGGGGCGTAGGTTTTTGGTGGAGTGAATTGACACACCCTTATCATGCTTTTGTAGAAAAAGGCTACGAAGTAGAAATTTTTAGCCCTAATGGTGGCAAGTGTGAAGGTGATGCCATGAGCGACCCAAATGACGCAAGTGGATATTCTGCATCTGATTTGATAAGTCAAGGTTTTATACATACACCTGCACTCAAAGCCTTGATTGAAAACACTAAAAAAGTATCAGAAATCAATCTGAAAGATTTTGATGCAATTGTGGTAGCAGGCGGACAATCGCCTATGTTTAGCTTTGAAAAAGCAACAGATTTACACAAAAAATTTGTGGAATTTTATGAAAATGGAAAAATTACCTCTGCACTTTGTCATGGTGTCGCAATATTAAAATATGCCAAATTGAGCAATGGCGAGTATTTGGCAAAAGGAAAAACCATAACAGGTTTTGCCAATGTAGAAGAAGATTTTGCTGATGAAGCAGTGTGGTCTTATAATCTTTTGCCTCGTGGCACACATTTGATGAATTGGCGTATTGAAGATGAAATGAAAAAAATAGGGGCAAATTATGTACAAGCGGGCTTGTGGAAAGGTTTTGCCATACGTGATGGCAACCTTATCACAGGACAACAAAATTTTAGTGGTGCAGAAACTGCGGAATTGATTATCAAAGCGTTGGGAGAATAATCATAAAAAAACTAAAAAACAAAAAACCTTAAATTCTTTATTTTTATGAATGCAATACAATGGTTTGAAATTCCAGCATTGGATTTGGAAAGAGCATATCATTTCTATCACACAATTTTGCATGGCAATGTACGCAAAGGCACTTTTGGGCAAGGTGAACTTATTTTGTTCAATGTGCCTTTTGGCACAGGCGAAGCAGTTGGCGGTTCTATCGTAGTGCGTCCAGATTTGAAACCCACAGATGAAGGCGGTGTAATCTATCTCAATGCGTTTGGAGCGTTGCAAGATGCAGTTGATAAAGTAGAAAATGCAGGTGGAAAAGTCATCATACCACGCATAGACTTGGGTAAATTTGGATTTTCTGCGGTTATTATTGATACTGAGGGCAATAAAATAGGCTTAATGTCAAATGCTTAAATAGTATAAAATAATATTTAAAAAATCAAAAAATGGATAAAACCCATTTTTTAGCTATGGATTTTTCAAAACTTTAAAAATTTTAGCCTAAAATATTTTAAGATGCTTTCCAAATTTGCTTTTATTTGATTTATGTTATTTTGGTTTGGAAATTCCCTATTTTTGCCCAAATAAATGAAAGTGATACACTTACTTTCCAAACAAAAAATACAATTATAAGTTCTTGGCAATCAGGCAATGTAGATTTATTGGCAATAAGGGCAAAATTGGATTTGTCTGCTTCAGTCAAAAAAAAATGGGTTTGTAAAAGTCAAAATTCTTTTTTGTACCAAGAAATTTTTAAACGAAAAGCTGATGAAGATGTTTTTAGTCGGAATTTTTTGTATTACAACCCACACCAAATATTTTACCCTTTTGTGATGGGATTTATTTCTACCAATTTTAGACGTGAAATTGATATGCGATATTTTACAGGTATTGGCATTACTTGGCAAGGCATAAAAAGCAAAAATCATACTTTAAAATTTGCAATTTCAGGTATTTATGAAGAAACAAGGTTTAAAAACTATGTGTTTAACAGTGATTTTTATACCCAAAACAACAGCAATATTATCGCAACTACAAGAGCAACTGCATGGATTTTTGGAAAACATTTTGTGTTTGACAAAAAAATAATTGTTCATTATGATGGGTATGTGCAACCTTCTTTTGAGAGAAGCGAAAATATACGTTGGCAAATAGACGCAGGTGCAGATTTTATATTACCTAAAAATTTTAGTATTGTTGCAAACATATTATATACGTATGAAAGTGCGATTGCAATTTCTCAAAAACAAGAAGATACGATTGTTACATTTGGGTTTTCTTATGCTTTAAAAAAGTAACATAAAAAAATACTCAATTTTAACTCAAAATTCAATTCTAAAATTTAGCATGATTACCAAAAAATACTTTGACCCTATAAAAATCTTGTCTTACATTTGGCTTGAATTGTTGGTTACATTGGTGCTTTCTGTAAGTGTTTTTTATTTGTTTTTTTACCAAAAATTTACGCATATAGCCATTCCATTTGCACCTTTGAGTGTATTGGGTTCTGCAACTGCCTTTTTTTTGGGTTTTCGCAATAGTTCTTCTTTTGGGCGTTGGACACAAGCGAGTAATTATTGGGTACAAATTCAAAATCAAAGTCGTGTATTTACAAGATTGATTATTACATTTGTTAATTCACATGCACATACACCCAATTATGACAAACAAAAAGCAGATGCTTTTATCAAAAATATGATTTATAGGCAGATTGCTTTTGTGCATTTGTTACGCCTCAAACTCAGAGGACAACATGATTATGATGTTGTAAAAACATTTTTGGACAATGAAACTTGGCAATTATTAGCCCAAAAAGACAATAAACCAAGCTATTTACTCAAAATTCAAGGTACAGAAATATACAAAGCTATGGCAAATGGCACATTGCAGGGATTTGATAGTTTTCAGTTGGAAGGTTGCTTATTGCAACTCACTACACAGATGACAAATTGCTATGAAGGCATCAAAACCATACCTACACCACGCCAATATAGTTATTTTACATTTTTGTTTGTGCGTATTTTTGTGTATTTATTTCCGTTTGGTGTAATTGACACTTTTTCCAAAGGAAATATTGGTTTTATGCTTATTCCATTTTCGTTATTGATTACTTTTGTGTTTGTCATAACCGAAAAAATAGGCATGGTTAATGAAAATCCTTTTGAAAATCGCATACAAGATGTACCAATTTCTGCCCTTTGTAGAGATATTGAGCGTGATTTGAAAGAATTATTGGACGACACTGATATTCCTCCAAAAATGCAAACTGAAAATGGATATTTAATGTAAAAAAAAACCTAACCCCCAAAGGGGAACTTTTTTAACATAGATGCTCCCCATTTGGGGGCTGGGGGCAATTTTATTATATGAAAATCGCAATTATAGGCACAGGCAATGTTGGTGGTGCATTGGCAACACAATGGGCGAAAGCTGGACACCAAATTTTTTTGGGAACAAGAGATGTTACCAAATTTGAAGATAAACATCTCCTTCAAAACCCAAATACTTCGCTCCATGATATTGTGCAAAGTGCCACAGAAGCAGATATTATACTCGTAGCAGTTGTGCCACAAGCTACTGAAAGCATTGCAACGCAAATAAAAGACGTTGCAAAAGGTAAAATAATCATAGATGCCACGAACAGCATACGCACCAAACCCGAAGGATTTAACAATTCTTTTGAAGCATTTAGGCATTTTTTGCCCGAATGTGAAATCGTAAAATGTTTTAATACAACAGGTTTTGAAAATATGGCAAATCCTGTGTATGAAGGCGAAGGTATAGATATGTTTGTAGCAGGCAACAGCCAAAAAGGCAAAGAAATTGCCCAAAAATTAGCACTTGATGCAGGTTTTGCAACTTGTTGGGATTTTGGTGGTGATGACAAAGCCCAATTATTAGAATATTTTGGGTTGTCATGGATAAATCTTGCTATTATGCAAGGGCATGGCAGAAATATGGCGTTTAAAGTGGTAAAAAGGTAAAGAAAAGACAAGAAGAATATAGGAAAAAGGCATGAAAATTGAAAAAAACTAATTAACTTTGACTACTAAACAAACTCATTACCGAATAAACTTTCAAAACAGATGTCTATTTTCAATTCTTCCAAAGCACCAGAACCCGTAGGGTTATATCCACATGCGCGTCAAGTGGGCAATCTTTTATTTTTGTCGGGTGTGGGACCTCGCCAACGTGGTGAGAAAAGTATCAAAGGTGTAGAACTTGATGCAGAAGGCAATATTGTGCAATATGATTTTGAATCGCAATGTCATGCAGTTTTTCAAAATGTACGTTATATTTTGGAAGAAGCAGGGAGCAGTTGGGACAAAATCGTAGATGTAACGGTTTTTTTAACCAATATGAAAGCAGATTTTGCAACATACAATCGTCTTTATGCAGAATATTTTAAGGAAAATCAGCCTTGTAGAACTACTGTAGAAATAAATTGCCTGCCTACGCCCATAGCAATAGAACTTAAAGTAATAGCAGTAATGCCCTAATTTTATTTTTGATTTTTTTGACTTTTATAAAAATTCATACAGATTTCTAAAAAAAAAGGTTTATTTTTGTACCTTTAAATAGCAATATGAGAATTTTTTATCAAAAAGTATTTGCAATTTTAATCTACCTGAAAGTTTAACTTAAAAAAATCATAAAAATTATTAAAATCATGGGTAAAAAAAGCACAAAAAAGAAAATTAGTTTACTGTTAGGATTAGCAGTAGCAGGCGCAGGCGTATATTTTTGGTATAAAAATCGTACCCCAAATTTTAAAATTATTGAAACAAATCCACAAGATAAATCTGTGCGTTGGCAATATGGTAACATCATTAATTTATCACGCACAGGTCAAAATAATACATATAGCAATGCACCACATTCTGATTTTTATGTGAATGTAAGCCCAATAGAACGTGATGGTGAAGCAGTAGGTATGCGTTTCAATTTCTTAGGCAAAGACCAAAGAGAACCACAACTTGTATATTTTGAGTAAAAATTAATATCTAATTTTACCAGAAAATGAATAAAAAACCTTTTTACAGAAATAAAAAGGTTTTTTTTGCGTAATTTTAAAAATAATTCTTAATTCTTAATTCTTAATTCCTCATTCTTAATTTTCTATTCCTAATTCTCAAAAATGCGATATTTATTTTTAGTTGTTTTTAGCATATTTTTAGCTACATTTTCCCCAAAAAATGCTTTTTCTCAATCCTATACACGCCAAGACTCCTTGCGAGGCTCGCTTTCTGCGGTGCGTACTTGTTATGATGTATTACATTATGATTTGTATGTGAATGTGGTTATTGATAAAAAATTTATTGAAGGCAAAAACATTATTACCTACAAAGTAGTCAATGATTTTAACCGTTTGCAAGTAGATTTATTTGAAAATATGAACATTGAAAGCATTATCCAAAACGGAAAACTACTCAAATATACACGCGAGGGCAATGCAATTTTTGTGGATTTTCCCCAAAAACAAGCCAAAAATACCATACAAAAAATGGAAATTAAGTACAACGGTTTCCCTCGCCCTGCGGTGAGGGCACCTTGGGACGGTGGTTTTTCATGGAAAAAAGACCGCAAAGGCAAAGATTGGGTAGGATTGTCGTGTGAAGGGCTTGGGGCAAGTGTGTGGTTTCCAAACAAAGACCACCTTTCTGATGAACCTGATAGTGTGCGTATTGTGGCAGAAGTACCAAAAGGGCTTACTTGTGTATCAAATGGAAATTTGAAAGAAAAAAAAGAAAAAGAAAATACAACCGTTTTTGATTGGCGCGTAAGTTATCCGATTAACAATTATAATATTACGCTCAACATTGGCGAATATGTACAATTTTCAGAAGAATACACCGCACAAGATGGCGAAAAAATGCCCTTAGATTATTATGTGTTGCCCGAAAATTTGGAAAAAGCCAAAAAACAATTTCAACAAGTAAAACCTATGTTGGCGTGTTATGAAAATTTATTTGGTAAATATCCTTTTTGGAAAGATGGCTTTGCATTGGTGGAAACGCCTTATTTGGGCATGGAACATCAAGGAGCAATCGCCTACGGAAATGGTTATGTAAATGGGTATCAAGGCTATGACATCACAGGCACAGGACAAGGCAATTTTTTTGATTATATTATTATTCATGAAACAGGACATGAATATTGGGGCAATAATATTAGTTGTAGCGACCACGCAGAAATGTGGATTCACGAAAGTTTTTGTACTTATACCGAAGGGCTCTATGTGGAATGTATGAAAGGCAAAGAAGCAGGTTATGCATATTTGGGTGGATATTTTGGGCAAGGTAGCAACACCAAAGCACTTATTGGTGACTTGGGTGTGAATGGCGAGGGAACTGATATTTATGGAAAAGGTGCGTCTATATTACATACGCTTAGAAATGTGGTTAATCAAGATGAAAAATGGTTTGCTATGCTCAAAAATATTTCAAAAGATTTTAGACACAAAGTTGTAGATACCAAAATGATGACGGATTATATGAACAAAGCTTTGGGAGAAAACTATGATTATTTTTTCAATCAATACCTCAGAAAACCACAAATTCCTGTGTTGGAATATAAAATTACAAAGAAAAAAGGCAAAAAAACATTGGAATATCGTTGGAATGCACAAGTAAAGGATTTCAAAATGCCAATCCAAATTTTTGTAAATGAAACCACAAAAACACCAATTTTGCTAAAACCTATTGCTACTTGGCAAACTTTGGAAAACGAAACATTGGAAAATGATATTTTTCTGCCAAAAAATTATTATTTGATAAAAACAATGAAGTTTTAAGCCTTTATCTTTGAACTTTGATGCAAAAAAATATGAAAATTTTGTAAATTTAAAAAAAAGTATTAATATTGCTTTGCCCAACCTGACAAAGTACAGAGGTACAAGGCACACAAGGAAAAATTTCCTACCAAAACAAGAAAAAACAGCTCCATTTGGAGAAAAATATAAATATTCATGCTTTTATTTTTGGTAAATTATTATTTTTTAAATAATTTTTTATAAAAATAGAAATAAAATCCCTGAACATATTATTAAATACAAGGCAAATACTTGTGTTTAAAACGAATAAATAAAACCTTACATATTAATTTTTTTTATAAAAATTGCCTAAAAAAATGTTTTTCACGAAAAAATTGTAAAAAAATTGTAAAAAACTATAAAATTTTTCACTTTTTTCTTTTGTTGCTACAAGATTGTTTTAGTACAATTATTTCAGTCGTATTCTTGTAGTATTTTTCATATTTTTTGCGTATTTTTTTTTATATTCCAAAAATTGTAATAATTCCCACTAAAAAATTTAGAAATTTTGTGGTTTTTAGGCATTGTTTTATTAGTTGAGGTATAATATTTTTAAGGGTTTTTTAAGTATTTTTCATTAGAATTGTTATATTTTTAATAATTTTTAAGGCTTTCTTTTATGTATTTTTATTTTAAAAAATCGTAAGAAAAAGTATAAAGAACCATATAAAAGTATATTCTTTTGACAAAAAACTCAAAACGTATTAGTTTGTTTATAGGTATTTTCTTTTTTTGTGTGTTTTACCACATTTTTAATCTTATATATTTTGTCATAAAAGGTGTTGTTTTATACAGATTATTTTTAATTTTTTTTAAAAATCTGTATAAAATTTGTTTATTCTCATTTTTTCAAAATTTTATATTATTTTTATTAAACACCAATGGAATACATTATATATATAGTTCTCGCCCTTGTGATAGTGGGCGTAGGCGTAGTAGCGGGTATTCAAATAGACCGCTCATTGCTCAAACAAACCCTCGATAAACAAAAAGAAGATAGCCAAAAACAAATGAACCAGCTTATAAAAGAAGCTGAACGCAAAGCTGAAATCCTCAAACAAGAAGCCAAACAGGAAACCGAAAACATGAAAAGGGAAAAAACGCTTGAAATGAAGGAAATGCAAGCCAAAATAAAACGTGATGCAGAAACCGAAGAAAATCGCAAAAAACAATTAGTATTGGCACAGGAAACCAAAGTAAAACAAAAAGAACAACACCTCCAAAAACAAGCAGAACAAATCAAAAAACGTGAAACTGAGCTTGACACCATCAAAGATAGCCTCATGAAACAAGCGGAAACCCTTACCGCAAAACGTGATGAAGTGGATAAAATGAAAGCAAGCCAAAAAGATGTATTGGAAAAAATAGCACAACTTACTTCCGAACAAGCCAAAACACAACTCATAGAAACTATCAGACTTGAAGCTGAAGCAAAAGCAAGTTCTATGACAAAAGACATCATAGACGAAGCAAAAATATCTGCTGCAAAAACCGCCAAAAAACTCGTAATTGAAACCATACAACGCACCGCAACAGAACACGCCATAGAAAATGCTGTAACCGTATTTCACCTTGAAAATGATGAAATAAAAGGCAAAATTATTGGTAGAGAAGGACGCAATATAAGGGCGTTGGAAGCTGCAACAGGTGTTGAATTTATTGTAGATGATACACCAGAAGCAATTTTAATATCAGGGTTTGACCCTATTCGCAGGGAAATTGCAAGGTTATCTTTGCAAAAACTTGTTATGGATGGACGTATTCACCCTACACGCATTGAAGAAATTGTCCAAAAAACAACCAAAGCATTAGAAGAAGAAGTAATTGAATTGGGCGAAAGAACAACGATAGATTTGGGCATACAAGGGCTTCACCCAGAATTGATTAAACTTGTAGGACGTATGCGTTATAGGTCGTCTTATGGACAAAATCTCCTACAACATTCAAGAGAAGTTGCCAAAATGTGTGCTACTATGGCTGCAGAGCTTGGGCTTAATGTCAAACTTGCCAAACGTGCAGGATTGCTACACGATATTGGAAAAGTAATCCCTGACAATCCCGAACTACCCCACGCATTGCTTGGTATGCAGTTTGCCCAAAAATATAAAGAACACCCAGAAGTATGCAATGCCATAGGTGCGCATCATGACGAAATAGAAATGACTTCTTTGATTTCGCCTATTATTCAAGCCTGTGATGCTATATCAGGGGCAAGACCTGGGGCAAGACGTGAAATGTTGGATTCGTATATCCAACGTTTGAAAGATTTGGAACAATTAGCCCAAAATTTTGAGGGCGTGAGCAAATGTTATGCTATACAAGCAGGGCGTGAATTGCGTATTATTGTAGATGCTGATGCCATGAATGACGATAAAGCTACACAACTTGCGCATGATGTTTCACAAAAAATAGAGAAAGAAATGCAATATCCTGGACAAGTAAAAATTACTGTTATTCGTGAAAAACGCGCTGTGGCGTATGCGAAGTAGTTTTTTTTAGTTAGTTCAGTAGCCAGTTAGTTTAATTAATTCAGTAGTTAGTTCGTTTAGTTTTTTCGGTTAATTCAGTAATCAGTATTTTTTTTATAAATAAAAGCTGTTTACTGAAAAAACTGATAACTGAAAAGACTTATAACTAAAAAAAACTTTTCAAAAATGATAATCAAAACCAAAAAACATCAACTTTCACCACTCACATACCGCAAAGTGTGTATGCGTGATATACTCAAAAACAAATGGTGGCAACCTTTGGCAATATTTGGAGGCGTAATTGCATTTAATTTATTGCTTTGGTTTGTATATTTCAATTATTGGATATTTATATTTGCACCACTTGGAGCATGGCTTTGGTATGCGTTTTGGTGGATACAATTTACAGGTGCGCCCCAATTACCTCAATTAAAACCAATGTTTGAGAAATTTTCTTATGAAATAACAAGCAAAGAAATTTTAATGAAAATAAATGCAAAAGAAGGCATGAAAATAGAATGGAAATCTGTCAAAAGAGTAGAAAAAACTGCAGACGCTTTTCTGATATTCCTCTCCCCTGCCCAATTTATAGAATTACCTTTCAAAATTTTTGAAAATGATAATGATTTACGTTTTATGGAAGAAATGATTTTGAAAAGAAATAATTTTTTGAAGTAATTTTTTGAAGTCCTCAAAGTTGTCAGTTTTTATAAATTCATGTCAATTTATATTTTTAACACAGAAAAAACGATAAAATAAGTAATTATTTTTCTTCAAACAATATTCTAAAACCCACAAGATTTTTCAAAACCTTGTGGGTTTGGCAGTTCAAAAATAAAATTCATTCGTGGAAAATCGTAAAATCAGTCTTAATGCAGGTTTAGATACCATTTCGGTATTACTTTATATGCTGTTGGTATTATTTGGCTTTGTCAATATTTTTGCAGCAGAATATGATGCTACTTCGGGCAAAGTTTTCTTGGATATGTCTTTAAGTTCTACCCGACAACTTATATTTATAGGCACATCCTTAGTGCTTATTATTATAATTCTTACCATAGATTATAGTTTATTTGACACCTACGCATTTTTATTTTATGTAGGAGCTATATTTTTATTGTTGTTGGTATTGGTTTTTGGCAAAGAAATCAAAGGCAATCGCTCATGGCTTGCAATAGGTAGTTTTACATTGCAACCTTCCGAATTTGCCAAAATAGGCACTGCTTTAGCCCTTTCCAAGTATCTCACTATTCCGCCCCAACATACAGGCATAGGCAGTCCTTTGCGTAGTGTAATGTTGGGAATTGGGATTCCACCTTTTTTAATTCCTAAACAAGAAACTTTATACTATGCAGGTTTTATCTTGGCAATACCTGTATTTTTTATTGGTTTGCAAGGTGATGCTGGTTCTGCAATGGTTTTTTCAGTATTTGCATTGGTATTGTATAGAGAAGGGTTTTTGCCTTCTTGGGCAATATTTGGGACAATATTTTTGATAATTCTTTTTGTATTGGCGTTGTTTGTGCCTCAAACCCAAGTAGTATATTATTTGGTGTTGCCTATTTTATCAATTGCATTATTAATATTATTATTGCTCAAAAAAAGAAACAATACGCAAGTCGTTTTGGTATTAGGGATTGCTACTTTTTTGGTAATATATGCCATAAGCAGCAAATATATTTTTGAAAATGTATTAAAACCGCATCAAAAAAATCGTATTATGGTGCTTATTGACAAAGAAATAGACCCAATAGCACAAGGCATACGCTACAATCTTAAACATTCTTTGGTCGCAATAGGCTCTGGCGGATTGTCAGGGAAAGGTTTTTTGCAAGGCACACAAACCAAATTAAATTATGTGCCTGAGCAAACCACTGATTTTATTTTTTGTACTGTAGGCGAAGAATATGGTTGGCTTGGCAGTGCAACCATGATTTTGACATATTTATTTTTGTTGCAAAGATTACTCATGATGGCAGAACGCCAACAAGACAAATTTGCACGTATTTATGGCTATTGTGTGGCGTGTATTCTGTTTTTCCATTTTATGATAAACCTTGCTATGACACTTGGCTTATTTCCTGTGGTAGGTATCCCATTGCCTTTTTTGAGTTATGGCGGTTCGTCTTTGTGGGCTTTTACGATACTTTTATTTATTTTTCTAAAATTGGATTCACACAGAGAACAACAAATGAAAAGAAACTAAGGGAATTGGGAATTATTTTTTTTAGAAAAATAATCTTAAATTAGAGAATAATTTTAAAATTGTAACGCTTAATTGGTCTTAGCCTTCCGCTAAGACCAATGATTATATTTTAAATAAAAATATACACAACAAGATAAAGTATTGATAATCAATGTGTTAAAAATGTTTTTCAATTTATAGCCCTAAATCACGCCCTATTTTTTTCTTTTTGCTCAAAATTTGGTAATTTTACTTATAATTTAACCCAAAAATATAAAAAAATATGGCAACAATCAATTTTTATATCGAAAAAAAGAAAAATGTTTTTGACCAAAATATTTTTGCAAGGTGTAAACACGGAAAAGGCGAGTTTAAACATTACCTGTCTGAAAAAATATCAGAAAAGGAATGGAATCCAAAAACACAACGTGCAAGAGGTAACACCACAAAAGCCCTCCAAATCAATAACCATATTGACACAATACAATCTCTCTTAAGCGAAATAGCCAGAGACCTCAAAACACAAGCCATAAAAAATGGTCACAAAACTTTTGAGGTCAAAGATTGGCAAGACACATTTACCAAAAAAATTGGAATAAATACAAATAAACAAAATTTTATATTGCCTGAACTTTTCGATAAGTTCGTTGAACTCAAAAAAAATACTTTGAAAAAAGTTACTAAAACCTCTTACAGTTCTGCAAAAGCTATGGTAGAAGCTTTTTTTAAGCAAGAGAAATGTAAGAAATTTGACTACGAAAATTTTTATGTGCCTTTCCTAAATTTTCTCATCAAAAAAGGCTTAAATAACAGCACAATAAACTTATACATAACCAAAATAAAGACCATCCTCCAATATTTTTTGGATTATACAGATTATATCACAGATAATCCAAAACTCCGACTTTGGAAAAATTTGGATGTTCCACCAGAAAAGCATATTATATTTTCAGAAAAGCAAGCACTTGGGTTGTATGAAATACCTTTTTCGGAGATAAAATACACATTCAATGGTAAAAAAGTAACACTCAAGTCGAAAGTTGTGTATCACAAGGTCATAAATAGTTTCATATTTTCATTTTTTACAGGACTTGCAAGAAATGAAATCAACAACATGAAAATTTCCAATATTACCCAACGCAATACACTTTCAATTATTCGTGAAAAAACCAATTATGTCATTGAAATTCCGCTCAACAATATATGTTTGGAAATCATTGAATTGTATGGGAAGGATAAAAATGGGGAAGTAAACACGGATAAAAATAGAAAAATAATTCAAAAAATAAAGGTTGGTACAAACTTATATAACTGTATTTTAGAGGCAATTCTCAAACACTCAAAACTTTTCGAGGAGGAAGTAACTCTTACAAAATATGTGGGCACAGAAAAAATAGAAAAAATCGTCCCTCTTTGGAAGGCTATCACTTTTCATAGTGCAAGACACAGTTACGCAACACACATGCTTGGTAAAGGACTTGCAATAACTGATGTGCAAAAACTTTTAGGGCACAGCAACGTGACTATGACACAAAGATATGCGACTGTTCTCAACGATGAGCTGATGGAAAGGGCAAGGAAAATTTTGGAAAGTTAAAATTTCACAATCTGTGAATAAATTAACAATTTGTGAATTTTTAGGGTAAAAAAACGCTTTCAACATCTGGAAGCGTTTTTTTGGTACATTAGCCATTTTTTAGTTTGGTCTGTCATCTTGTTTTGTTTTTATTTTAGCATCTCCAGGATTTAAAAATCAACTAAACAAGCACAATAATAAAAGCTATATTTTAGTTGATTATTTTATGTATTTTGGTTTAATCCATGCCTTAATTTTTAAAACAAATTCGTGTGTAAAAGAGTGGTAATCATCAATTGTAATATTAAAATCTCTCCAATCTTCCAGAAAAGATTCAAGTATTTGAAATAATTGTTTATCAATATTTTTTAATTCGTTTAATTCTAAATTATAATTGAAATTTTTATTAGGGCAAGCTTTAATGGAGAAATATTTTCCTATATAATAATTTATAGCTTTGCCATTATATATCTTCCAAAAAAAAGCGAAATTTATAAAATAATACTTTTTTATATCTATCAATTCACCCTCATTGATTTTTTTAATATGATAATCCATAATAAACTCATTTTCTCCATACCCAAGTTTTACAAACTCAGGAAACATTTTAATATGGTCTAAACAATTTCCTATGTGTTCAAGTAATTTATAATTAAATATCTTGAATAATTCATTATCACCCAATACTAAACCTTTTAAATGCCCACCAACGAAAATGTTTTTTACTCGTAGATAAATGTGTAAGAGCTCATGTGTAAAGAATGCTGGATTTAGATTATCATATGGCACAAAAATAGTTGATTCGTTTTGACGAGACTCTACAAAGTATTCTGTTCTTTTTTCTCTTACCACCCCAATATTGCAATTTTTTAATAAAAATTCCCACAGGTTTAAATTTTTATCGTCTATCAAATCATTAGTATCCATAAAAGTTTTGAGGAATGGTTGTATTCTTACATAACAATTTTCAAATCCTTTAAAGTTTCAATTTCAATTGGCGAAATTCTTTCTTTTACCAATTCCCAACCATAGTGCGTTTTGCCAAGTACCAAAGAGTCGTAATCTGCCCATTCTGAGCCTAATTCTCCTTTTGTGGAAATGATATATTTTTTCCAAGCGTCCAAAATTAAGTCTTCTTGCCACTCAAAATATGTGTGGTTTTCGTCCCCTAATTCTAATCCTGCCAAATATTCATTTGGCAAAATATAGTAAATATGATCAATGTCTTTATTAGCCCAATAAGTGGGATTTTCAAAGATTTTGTCCAATAACTCGCTTTCATTTTCAGCAGTTGTGTATGCCCATGTAGCGGTACAAGAATCGTCATACGCAAAATGCTTGACGATTATTTTATATAAGTTCATAGTTTTTGGGGGCTAAATTTCCTTTATTCCCATTTTAAAAGTTTTATCACTATGCCCAATATCCCCAAGTCCTGTGATTTCAAAACGCCTTACATTGTACCCTCCCCAAGGTGCGTCAGGCGTAGGGTCAATCTCGGAGAACGAGATATTTATTTCAAAATCCTCTAATCCGTTTTCTCGGATTAGGTCAATTATTTGTTGTCCTGTCATGGTTATTCTTTTTTGGTTATTTTTTGGATTACTTCTTCAATTCCCATGTTCTGGTACTCCTTTGCGATTCCACCTTTAAAAATGTCGTAAGGCTCTTTTGCATTGTGGCAATTATCATAGATTGCTATTTCAATCAATCTTTT
>JANPJR010000056.1:0-2334 GCA_031425615.1 Cytophagales bacterium | reverse complement strand
TTCTTTTCCAACTAGTAGTTCTAATTTCTCTTTTTCCCTTATGACGTAGTCACTTTGATAGTGATGGCTTCTAAAATCTGTAATAGAGTAGACATACGATAGTATATAATATCCTGTAATAACTTCGAAAGCTTGCTTCTGCTTGTCATCTAATTTGCATTTTGAAGCCCAGTTAACGATACTTTCGGCTTTTCCGTTGGCAGGTTGAACATCTACGTTTTCATTCGATCCAATTATTTCATTTAGACTCAGTAGATAGTCATGTGGAAAGTTCATAATTACAAACATTTTATCGACAGTCATTTCAATTTCTTGTAGATCGTCAGGCTGTCGAATTCGAGAATCATTGGGTTGTCGCGACACTTGTATGAAATTATTTAGTTGCAAATATGACTCATCATTTGCTTCGTGTCCTGTCAAAATGGGTAAACATTGATAACCACATATGGGTCCACTTTTGTCCCGGATTTTATTTATATCAAAATCAAGGTCTTCCGTATTTGTCATATCGAATTCTTCTAATGACGTTTCTTGGTCATTTATTAACAATAAATCTGCGATATCGAAATCATCTGTTGGATTATAATCAGAAGTAACTTCAGCGAGTTCTAAGATATCATGGTCACCTGGCATTTCATTGGCGTTTCTGGGTGTATGAAATGGTTCCGTAGCTCGATCTAAATCATCGTTGGTTATAGTAAATCTAAAATCATTAGATTTACAGTCTTGTATATTTTGTAAAACATCACAATGCATTTTACATAATTGATGTGAATTAATTAATTGACGAAGTCGTTTGTTATATGAATCATTGATTTTTAAGTCATTCGAGCACCTGTATGGACAAAACAATAAAAGTACCATATGGCTATATTCTTCAATTTCATCACTGATTGGAAGTTCGTCCAGTAAAATATTACATTCAAAGTTAGCGGCTTCGCTGAAAGTGTATTGGTATATTTGCAGAAGTACTTTATTATATCTTTTAACAACGATCTGATCACAAACCTTCTCATTTTCATTAAACGAAGGGTGCCTGAAGTGGTTTGTTTCGATGAGTCTACTTCCTCTTCTTGTTTCCATAACCGTTTTCGAGTATCGCAAAACTTCATATTCAGAATAGAATTGGAACGGATTTATATTTTCTAATGACAGTGGACGACACAAATAATGCATCGCGTTACATTGCCAAAATGGACTCTGTTTGTAAAACGAAACTCTTACGGTTATGTCTTCGCCCATTGTCAACAATCTTAAATCCATCAGGGGACACCAAATGATATCATGCGAGAAAATAAAGCGCGACTTGTTTCTTAATAGATATGCAGCCATTGTTGGCCGAATACTATTATCTGCTTGGTGACAAAATGAAGCGTAAAGAATTCGGCGTGCTGCTTCTTGATTGTCGTTTTCCTCGTATTTCATCTCAGACAATATTTTCTCCATGGACGCTTTAACTTTTGCATATGGTTCCGTATCGTCATCTTGAGTTCCTTTCATTGTATAGTGAAAACAATATCCACCAATTGGACCAGGCATTATAAATGCTATGTTTGTATTACAGGTCAATTTAGAATGACTTATGACTGGACAGCACATATTTTGGAAAGCGTCGTACGCTTTTCGTTTATGACATATTTCTTTAATGTGCCTCATTTCATAGGTACCATACCACATGTACCATGGTTTGGGTTCATCTGTTACATTCTGAATGACGGTTTTTTTCTTTTGTCTCTGAGGGAATCGATATCTACACTCACCACCATTATCCGCAAACGCTTTTTTTTTATCTCGTTTGTTATTTTTAAAGCACGATGATGTATGAATATGTGTGTTGTATCCAAAGTCAATGACAAAATTCGAAACTTCTGTTTGATGTTTGTTTTTTTGGAATTCAATAGCCATAGCTTTTAATCTTTTCACTCTAGGCTCGTCATTAACGGACCCGAAACTTGGAACCTGGATCCAATCTTTTAAATGGCAGTCTTGTGAACTTGGATAACTAAATTTGTGTTCGCAGTGGTGACATCCTATAACAAATTCATCGTCTCTACTGTACAAACGCAGTTTCCGTAGACCAATATCATCTGGGTACTGTGGCAATCCATAATTACAGTTCTTACAAGTATGGTGAAATCGTTTGCGAACGCCACTTGTAGAACTATCACGTTCTATATTATTGTTGAAAAAGCATTTTGTGCTGGAAATGCCATCCATAAATTTCTTTATTTTTGCTTCGGCTCCTACACTACTATTTGCATTATGTAATTTTGCTCTTGATTTATTCATATCCGTCACCCATATTAAAAAATGAGCATGCAGGGTACCTCTTCC